>CAKUXR010000025.1 GCA_934700615.1 uncultured Bacteroidales bacterium | reverse complement strand
AGAACTTGTCTCCGGCAGGCACCTCCCACTTCCCGAGGCCGTGGGTTGGCCACGTCCGCCGTACCGCACCACCTGACAGACAACATGGCGATGAAAGCCTTCATCCTTGAAAAATGAGGGAAGTTTACTTTTGGCCGATTATATCTCACAAATCAGTTTGCCATGAGCATGAATTCAAGGCGACGTCTAAAATATCGCCAGATTCCAATAAAGAATTGTCAATCTGGATATAAAATTATTAAAAAGGAGAAATTTTCGACACACCCTATTTGTTAATCAAAAAACGTTTTTTATATTGATGGCAACTGAAACTCATCGACGTCATGAAAACATAATTATTAATGTTAAAAACAAAACTTTATGAAAAAAATTTCAATCTTCGCATTGCTATGCATCGCGATGTCTTGCACATTGCAGGAACACTCGCCAACGGAACCGTCATCAGAAGATGTTCCATTGACATTGAAGTCAGTACTGGCGCCAACCACCAGGTCAGCCGCTGAAGAAACGCTTGACAGTGCCTATGTACGCAGTCGTATCCAATCCGACAAGGACATATTTATGCTTAACAGGGTCGTCTTTAAGAACGGCGTCTATATCTTGGCTCTAAAAGAAAGTGATGCCGCATTTCTCGGCATTTCAAGCGACATCTATGGCCGCTATGTCGATTACGTGAATAATCTTAATGAACAGTTGACATCTTCAAACGCTACTGACCTATGAGAAACAAATCAATCTTATGGATCGCTTCATCCATTCTATTCTTTATAATGTCGGCCTCCACATATGGTCAAACTTCGATTACAGAAAATGAAGTAGTGCGAGCATCTTTAGACAAGATGTTTATGAACTTGGATAAATCTAAAGTGCCGACGGGCCTGTTGTTGGATTATGCCATTGATATTGTGGATTTTGACAAATACGATGGACGTGAGCTTACCGACAGTAATTATGTGTCTCTATCAATATTAGAGAATATACTCAGAAGCGTAAACTCTGCGTCCGTAACCAGTACGCTTCCCGTTGCAAATATTGAAACATTGACGGATAATCCATTGGTATCATCTAATGTGAATATATTCCTCGCCCTATTCAAATATAACTATATCAAGGCCAATGTCATTGAAGATGGCCTATTGACATATGATGAGAATACGGAGCAGGTTTCAGACAGATATATAGATGGCATATGGCAAAATCCATACGGAGAGAATTATATTGCGGCATTTGCCCCCTCTTCTGCGATTTCACCCTCATTGAATGTAGAGTTCACCTTTTCTTCCTCGAACATAAAGAGTAATGTATCGGAAGGCTATTCGGTTCAGTTTGATGCGGGGGATGGCGTCGGATTTCGCACCGTCAATGTTTCAGATGTCTTGAATGTGAATTACCCCGAATCAGGCCTCAAGGAACTCAGAATGCGGATTGCCATTGGCGATAAATTACTGGAACTGCATTCACAGATATATGTTGAACAAAGTATTTCTATTCTGACGACTGGTACAAAACCCAACTTGCAGATAGTAAAGTCTGTAAGTTATGAAGGAGTTACAGTAAAAGGCCTCATGTCCTGTTATTTCAGTAATAATTCATCAATAACAAAGCCTTTTATAGTTGTCGAAGGATTTGATCCATGGGAGTATCTTACTCTGGTTGGTAAAGAAAGCATAATTGAATCAGGAGTTCATCTGGGAGAGACAAATCACCTCTCTTTTTATGATAATTATTTTAAGAAATATAAATTTGACTATGACTTAATATACGTGGATTGGGACAATTCACTTGAGGATATTAAAGCAAATGCAAAACTGCTTGAGGCATTTATTCAAGAGATTAATTCGATGAAAGAATCCAGCGGATGTGCAGAGCCAACCATACTCATGGGGCAAAGTATGGGAGGTCTGGTGGCAAGATACGCGCTGTGCAGCATGGAGAATGCCGAGAAAGAGCATCAAATAAGCACATTTGTCACCCACGACACTCCGCATCTAGGTGCAAATGTCCCACTGGGAGCTTTGTATTTTGTCAATCAAATTATCAGCTGCACGCATGGATATGATAAAGTTGTCGGCATCGCTGATTTATTCATGAAAGGGGAATTGTCCGATTATGAGGTTGTCTTGAATAAGATTCTTAACTCCAAATCTGCCAAGCAGATGCTGATAAACTTTGTGGACTCAAAATTAAAGATAGACAATACCGTACATAATCAGTGGCAGAGAGAGTTGTTTCTTCTTGGATTCCCTAAGATGCCGCAAAACCTGACAATCGTAAACGGAAGGGCTTTCCAGCAAAATCTCGCGTATGACTCCCATTACCTTTATGCCGAAGGCTCAATTAAAACGAGATTCTTGGCTGACATATCCCTGACATTGGCTGATTTGGCATCATTCACGATATTGGGCAATTATCTCAAGACCATAAACCTGGCTCCGATTGGAAGGAATTTGAAGTGGCTCGGATCAAACAAGTTGATGTTAAATGCAGAGATTAATCCTTTGTCGTCTTCTAACTCGAACCGAGTACTATCAGAGTTGAGCTTGAAATATACCAAGAAGTATTTATGGCTGATATCAAAAACATATAAGTTGTTTTATGATAAAAGAATGATACCGGCAGGAATAATGTACTATGATGATATGCCGGGGTCCAAATTTTCCATTTCCCTTGGTGGTGACAATAATAAAGATGGCTTACCATACGTAGTTGAAGGAGGAGATAAAAATGCCCTCGTTAAATATTCATATAAGTTTGGAATCGTCAGTGATATAATGTTCGTTCCTTCCGCTAGTGCACTTTGTGCATGGGAATCAGGTGATTTGACACAAAAGATGGCGATGACGGACTTTTACACTTCTCCACCTGACATCTCATCAAGTCCTTTTGACGCATATTATCTTTTTAATGAGGCAACTCAACATATCGACATAAACAAAGATGTATATGACTGGATAGGGAAACAATCAAATTTCGAAATCAAGGGTGCGCAACGTGCTGAGTCAGGAGCCGTATATCGAGTAGATGGATTTTCTGGAGTGAAATGGTACACGTCTGATAAGACAAAAGCGACCATCAGCAGTACCGGCGTTTTGCAGGCTATCGGCTCGGGATCAGTGGAGATAATAGCAGAGAAATATGAGGACGGCAAGATGTATCGGGCAAGGAAAGACGTCATCGTAGATTTTCCTGATATGATTATAGATTGCGGATACAAAGTGGGAACCGGATATGTTGCAACAGCCCGCACCCTCAACTATTCTGACATGGAATACATTAATAAATTGGTAGCCTCTGGAGAACTTGAATATGAGTGGACACTCATAGATGAGGATGGAAACATGAGCACGACTGAAACACATAGAAATACTTATTCGTTCATTCCTGAAGAAAAGGGAATATCTACGATTTGTGCGCGTCTTGTAGACGGAGACAAAAAAGGTGAGTTGTATTCGGTTACCATTGATGATGGGGCAATATTTAAATTGTGTCACCCATACGCAATCGTAAACTCCGAGGGGACAGTATATATTGCAAGCGAGCCATATTTCGGTCCCATGTCAACGGAAGATGTGTTTTCAATAAAGTTCAACTCCTTCCCGACCGGGAATGAGACAGGTTTGGAAGAAAGCATCGATAAGATGAAACGAGAAGGCTGCTATATATCGTGTGTCAGCCGACTAGATATTCAGTTCCGTTCATTTGGATATAATTATGATTATGGAACTTATGTCGCAGAGAAAGATGTATGGGAATTTAGAATTTTCAATAAGGCGTGGTTCCTAGATGACATCCAAAAGGCCAAGGAGAGTAGAGAAGACAAAGTTATAAGAGAGACCCATATAACATTATATGATTCTCAAGATGAACCCAATAACAGGCTACAAACCTTTAAGTTTACAATTTTCAGTAAACCCAATTTTATGGTTCTGAAGCCGAAGCCGAACCCGGATCCTGATTTTCCGATTGTGGGACCGATAGAATAAATTGATTATTAATCTAATAAGACAGATTATGTTATGAAAAAGTTATTAGCGCTGTTAGTGACGTCACTAATCGTATTGACATCAATGTCCGATTGTAAAAAAGATATAGATTCGGTTCTAAAAGGTACTGAGGAGGATATTTTAATCTCGGTGGATGTTAATGGTCGGCCGCACGAGACAACAAAATTTATAATAAATGGCTTGTTTCTTAAAACACATTACAAATTATTATACAGGAAATATGATGAGATCGCGGATTCTGTTGGCTATGAGCTATTTGATACTCCAAAATATTGTGGGAAAGAAGAGTGGGATGACTCTTTCCCTGTTTCTTTCAGCATCATAATGAATTTACGTGGGGAATTATCATTCGGAAAATGGTATGAGTTGGATCTGGACAATTCATTTTTCGGAGGAGAATATGGCAAGAGATACGAGATAACAGACGGTAAGATGAGAATTACCGAAAAGAGGACTGAACCGAAAACCAATGTTGATTATTACTATGGCGAGTTCTGGTTCAATGCAGTCAACGAAGAAGACGAGAATGATGTCATAGTTGCCAAGAATGGTCGTTTCGAAAAACTCAGACTCGGGCGTTGGTAAGCGTCGTCTCCGCGGCTTCCAAAAGTGAGCGGATTGGAGGCCGCCGAAGACAGACGTATCATAGCAGGCGATGATGCCGGAGAATAACTGCAATTTTGAAAAAGTTTAAATGCAATTGCATTGGCATTGATATTTTTTTCATATATTGCGAGCATTGATAACTACACAATATAATGAAAAAAGTACTCAAGACAATTGCGGCAGTTACCTTTGCCGTGCTGACAGCAGCAGTTCTGCCGTCATGCGACAAGAATTCCGGAGACGGACCGGCCGAAAAGCCGGGAACGCCTGGAGAAGAAGAGAAACCAAGTGAGCAGGTATGCACATTTGAGATAACTCTGGAAAACCTCGAGCCTACCGGGGTTGATATGAGCGTCAGGCCATCCATTCAGGGGACGACTTACTATTTCGACATTCTCGGGAAAGAAGCGTACAGCCATCTGACCGATTCAGGACTACAGACTTACTTCGACGGAGAGGTCAAGCGCCGTATGGAGGCATATGATATTTCCAAAGAGGAAGTTCTGAAAAAGCTGATCTCAACTACTCCTGAGACTATCCGCTTCAGCAAACTCAGTCCTGCGACCGACTATTATGCGATAGCTTTCGGCGTGAAGGAAGACGGGACGGTTTCGACAGAACTGACATTGAAAGAGTTTTCAACTCCTGCGGTCAATCCTTCCGGGAACGTGCTCGACATCACGATTGGTACTATCGCGAACAACGGCGCTGACTACAAGGTAGTCCCAAGTGTCATGGAAGACCCGTACCTCGTGGATGCATGGCCCAAGTCTCTGGTGGATGAGCTTGGCGACGGAGAAACCATGAGATATTTCATCGAATACAACGCATTCCTCATTCCGACGATGACTGCGAAAGGAATATTCGAGTATAAGAATGAGGCAGTTCTTCAGCCTGGCCGCGACTATTATGTGATAGCGTTCGGCTACTCTGACGGAGAGCCTACCACAAAGCTCTACAAGAAAGAGTTCCGTACCATCGGAGGTGACCCTGAAAAATGCTCATTCCAGTATTCATACGTCAGCAAGGCTCCTACAAGGGTGAAAATCAGAGTAACTCCTTCTGACAAGCAGGTTGTCTATATGTGGGATGTCATCGATATGAAGACTTTCAATGAGTTCAAGCAGACCCACAAGACAGATGAGGTGACTCTTGAATATATCCTCAACGGAGTCATCGAGCAGTCAATGGTCGCTAATGGCTACAAGAGGCAGCAGGCTATCGAGGACCTCGGACGTTGGAGCGGCTTTACTACTTCAGACCCCGAGGGCTACGATGAGGAAAACATCACAGGCCTGACTGCCGGTGTGGAATACATCGTATGGTCCGTAGCCGTAGATGCCTGTGGCAAACCGCAGGGCAAGTTCTACACGGACACCTTCACGACACCGACAGAATAGCATTGAAAATAAGCCATTTGAACTGATGGCAATACGAAAAACCGCGTTTCCGATGCACACATGTTGCCGGAGACGCGATTTTCTATTATATGAGGTCGCTACAAGCGCTGGCCGCCTATGAACTCACGCATGATGGTCTCCTCTGGCGTAATGACGTGCAACCTGTTGTCACGCACCATGCAGCGGAGCATATGGTTGCGTGCTGGCCGGAGTATTGATATCGGCAAGCGTTTCCGGAGTTAAGTCGTTTGTCGGGACGGCGCCACATTGGTTTTTGCAATAGTTTGATTTATAGAGAGTTGTAAAATTAGGCGTGGATTAGTGGTCAAAAAATCTTCGGTAATCCACGCTTAAAATAAATGATACTTGATTATCAATGTGTTACAGAGGGGGCCGTGGCGTCGTCCCGACTGAGGGAATTCGTCCCGGTCAGATGATTGTAAAATTCCGCGGGTGGCCACGCGACATGGCCACTCAGATGTGCCTGTGGCATATTGTTATGGCAGAACCACTACATAAAAGGTACCCTTTGCCACGTCAAATGTCACTGGGGCATTATCAATGTCATACAGGCTTGGCCGACCACGGAAATCCATGACATGTCAGGGAAGCATTTGCCGATCACAGCATCGTTTATCGTCAGGTGGTGCAGTACGGCGGAACTCACTCCGCTGCGCTCCGTTCGGCCCTCCTACCGTTTCCTGCGTCCTCGCTCCCGCGAGAACTTGTCTCCGGCAGGCACCTCCCACTTCCCGAGGCCGTGGGTTGGCCACGTCCGCCGTACCGCACCACCTGACGGACGACATGGCGATGAAGACATTAAACCTTGAAAAACGGTGTAAGAAAACGTCATTTTTTTCACCGTTTCAGAAAATTCAAACAAACGGGGTAAAATCAGGCCGATTTTTACACCGTTTGGTCCGTAGCTGTGGATGCCTGGGGCAAGCCTCAGGGCAAGTTCTACACGGACACTTTCACGACTCCTACAGAATAACATTGAAAATCAGCCATTTGAAAAGATGGCAATACGAAAAGAGGGTGTATCATAATGCCCAAATAGAAAGGTTCACCCCAGCTACAGATAACTGCAGCAGGGGTGATTTCTTCAAAAAAAGGAGTTTTGACACACCTTCTTTCTATTATATGAGGTCGCTACAGGCGCTGGCCGCCTATGAACTCACGCATGATGGATGTCGGCGGGATTGCGGAGATTTCTTCCGGCGACAGGGCCACGATGTAATCCAGGAACTTGAGCAGGCGGATGGCCTCGGTATATGCGGGTGATGACGGGGCTATGCGGCGGAGAAGCGGCTCGGCATAGTACTTCAGCATCGGCAGTTCATAAATCAGGGCAGAATTGAACGAAGCGTCCGCATTCTCCTGGAACGGGAAGATATTGCGGTTTTCACCGCGGCGCACACTGTGCCAACGCATGATGGTCTCCTCGGGCGTAATGCCGCGCACCCTGTTGTCACGCACCATACGGCGGAGCAGACGGTTATCCGAAGTCGAAATATTGTTGTTCTCATCCACATTGAGCGAGGTCAATGCCGATGCATAGACTCTGAAAATCTTGGAATTGTCCACATCCGGGACCATCGCAGGGTCGAGCGCATGAATTCCCTCCATGATAAGGATTTCCTTGTCTCCCAGCGAGATACGCTTTCCGGAAGGAACGGACCTGCCCTCCTTGAAATCAAATCGTGGCAGTTCCACCTCCTTGCCGGCAAACAGGTCATTCAGCTGACTGTTCAGCAGTTTGAGGTCCATCGCCTCCAACGCCTCGAAATCATAGTTTCCGTCACTGTCCTTAGGCGTATGCTCCCTGTCCACGAAATAATTGTCCAGCTCGATAACCTTCGGCACAAGACCTAGCACACGGCACTGGAGAGCGATACGGAGCGACGATGAAGTCTTTCCGCTGGACGACGGACCGGCAATGAATACAGCCTTTATCCTGTCCTTCTGCGCATAAATCTGGTCAGCAATCGCAGCATATCCCCTCTCATGCAACGCCTCAGCCATATTGATAAGCTCCACTGCCCTGCCTCCGACAATGGCACTGTTCAGCGTACCGATACCATTGATTCTGATAATCGAGCACCAGTCAGAATACTTGCTCAGCGTAGCGGCTATCTTCGACTGGGTCTTAACCGGAATGACCTTCGAGAAATCGCCCTCAGACGGAAACTGAAGACAGAATCCCTGGGCAAAAGGAATCAGGTCAAACACCTTGAGCGCACCTGTGGAATGAAGCAGCGGCCCGTGGAACGTATCCGCCTTTCCGTCAAGGAAATACACACTGCAAAGGAACTTGCCGAGAGAGCGCTGAAGTTCCGCCTTGTCCGGCTGGTTATTGTTGTCGAACAGCAACTCCGCCTCGACCGCGTCCATCTTCCTCTTCTCGAAAGGCATATCCGCATCCACAATCTCGCGCATACGGTTCCGGATCGCGTCAATGTCATTGTCGCTGAGCTTCAACGGCGTACGCCGACCGTCCTCGCAAAGCTTCACCTCGCAGATATTGCAATAAAGTCCGCTCGGAAGAGAATGGTCAATGATAAGGACCTTGTCCGGAAAGAGTTCACGCACAGCGTTCTGCAACACGAAACACAGAGAACGGAGATATGTACGCCTTCCGTCAGGATGGTTATATCCGATGAACTCCACCTCATGGGACATCGTAAGCTTGAAATCAAGTTCCTTCAGTTTATGGTCCACCAAAGCAGCCAGAACAGGGTATTCCACGCCGGTCTTGGCATCCTTCACGGTTCTGCACACCTCATCGGAAAGGTCACCGAGCCTCTTGAGGAACGGCACCTCATAATGCCTCCCGTCATTGACAAGGAAGACATTGAATTTATCAGTTTCAGTCATATTATTATCTTTTAATATTCCATCTGCCCCGAGAGCACTTCCTTCAGATAAGGGCCGGTGACAGACGCAGGATTGCCGGCCAGGTCCTCAGGCGTTCCCTGAGCCACCACATAACCGCCGCGCCTTCCGCCATCCGGACCCATATCGAAAATATAGTCCGCGCACTTGAGCACATCGAGATTATGTTCAATGACAATCACCGTGTTGCCACAGTCCACCAGCTTCTGAAGAACTCCCAAAAGCACCTTTATATCTTCAAAATGCAGGCCTGTGGTAGGCTCATCCAGTATATAAAGGGTGTTGCCTGTGTCCTTCCGGTACAATTCCGACGCAAGTTTCATACGCTGGCTCTCGCCACCGGACAAAGTCACGGCAGACTGGCCGAGATGGATGTATCCTAGACCGACATCCACCAGCGACTTCAGCTTCTGGGCAATCTTCGGAATCCCCTTGAAAAACTCATAGGCCACACTGATAGGCATCTCCAGCACATCATTGATACTCTTGCCCTTATACTTCACGGCTAGAGTGTCATCCTTATAGCGCTTGCCCCTGCACTCGTCACATACGACATTGACAGAAGGCAGGAAATTCATTTCGATAACCTTGATACCGGCACCCTTGCAGGCCTCGCAGCGGCCTCCGGCAACATTGAAAGAAAACCTGCCGGGCCCGAAGCCGCGCACCTTCGCATCCGGAGTCTCGGCGAACAGGTTGCGGATATCATTGAAAACGCCCGTGAATGTGGCCGGATTGCTCCTCGGCGTACGTCCAATTGCGCTCTGGTCGATTTCGATGAGTTTGTCAATGTTATCGATGCCGACAACCTCCCTGTACGGCAGAGGGTGCAGCTTCGCGCGATAGAACTTATTCTTTAGAACCGGCATAAGCGTCTCATTGATGAGAGACGACTTGCCGCTGCCGCTGACACCGCTGATGCCGATAAAGACGCCGAGAGGAAAGTCAATGTCAATGTCTTTCAGGTTGTTGCCTGTCGCCCCGCGCAATCCCAGGAACTGTCCTGTGCCCTTCCTGCGGACGGAGGGCACCTCAATGCTGCGGACACCCTTAAGATAATCCAATGTCAATGAGTCCTTTACGATGCAGTGTCCAAGTGTCTCGGCATCAGGCTTCAGGCCCTTCAGAAGATAAGGCACCGGAGCATTGAGACAGATCTTTCCGCCGTTCTCGCCGGCGCCGGGGCCGACATCCACAAGCCAGTCGGCATTGAACATGGTCTCCGCGTCATGTTCCACGACCATGACAGAGTTCCCCTCGTCACGCAGTTCCTTAAGCGAATTGATAAGCTTCCTGTTGTCTCGCTGGTGCAGACCGATGCTCGGCTCATCCAGAATATAAAGGACATTGACCAGTTTCGAACCGATCTGCGTGGCCAGACGGATTCGCTGGCTCTCACCACCCGACAACGAACTTGTGGCGCGGTCGAGCGACAGGTAGTCAAGCCCGACATCCAGCATAAATCCCGTCCTCTCAGAGAGTTCCTTCAATATGTCCCTGGCGATGATGTTCTCCCTGTCGGAAAGTCGTGACGGCAGGGAGGCAAACCACTCGGCCAATGCGGACATTTCCATGGCGGCAACCTCGGAAATGGTCTTGCCGTCGATTTTGAAACAGTTGGTCTGTTCATTCAGCCTCGTCCCGTGACAGACCGGGCAGACAACCTTCTCGTCGATGTCCTCCACGATTCCGGGGAAGGAAACCATCTCGGAGAGAGCCCCGTCGCCCACGCGGAAAAGTTCGTCCGAGCCGAACACTATCAATGATATCGCCTCATCCGGAATCTCCGAAATCGGGTCGTACAACGAGAAATCATATCTCCTTGCAATAGAGCGTATTATGTCGAATTTTCTAGTTTCCCGAACCTTTCCCAGCGGCACGATTCCGCCCTCTGCGATGGAGAGGCTGCGGTCAGGAATGATATTGTCAATGTTTACGTCCACTATCTTGCCGAGGCCCTTGCAATGCGGGCAGTAGCCTTCCGGCGAGTTGAATGAGAACGAATGCGGAGCCGGCTCCTGAAGAGAGACACCGGAATCCGGATCGACCAGATGCTTCGAATAATGCTGGAGCACACCGGTCTCCATGTCCAGAACGGCGACAGAGCCTTTCCCCCGTGTCAATGCCAGTGAAACAGAGTCCTTTACACGCTTGTCATCTCCCGGGACGGGCTTCAGCTTATCCACGACAAGCTCGATAAAATGCGCTTTGTATCTGTCCAGTTCGGTTACTCCTGAAAGGTCCCTCAGTTCCCCGTCGATTCGGGCCTGGGTGAATCCCCTCTTGCGAAGCTGGTCGAACAGTTCCCTGTAATGACCCTTACGGCCCCTCACGAGCGGAGACAGGAGATAACACTTCCTGCCATTGTAATTACGCATAATCAGGCTCACTATCTGCTCGTCAGTATAGCGGACCATTTCCTTACCGGTGACAGGAGAATATGCACGGGATGCCCTGGCATACAGAAGTCTCAGGAAATCAAAGATTTCCGTAATGGTTCCGACTGTAGAGCGCGGATTGTTTCCCGTGGTTTTCTGCTCAATGGCAATGATAGGGCTGAGGCCGTTTATCTCTTCCACCTCCGGCTTTTCCAGCACTCCCATAAAGTGCTTGGCATAAGTGGACAACGTATCCATATAACGTCTCTGTCCTTCCGCATATATCGTATCGAAGGCCAATGACGATTTGCCGCTTCCGCTCAATCCTGTGACAACCACGAATTTACCACGCGGAATATCCAGGCTTACGCCCTTGAGGTTATGAGCCTTGGCTCCCCTGATTTCTATATAGTCTGTCTTTTTCATCCTTGTCTGCCCTAATTCATTCCATCATATACAATACGACTTGTGGCCGGCCAAAACCGCGTTTTAGCCAGCCACAAATCTACGATTTTTTTTGGTATTAGAGAAGAGACTTCACTTCTGCCCCTTCCTGAGCGCCGCTCTTCACATCTTCCGGGATTGTTGTCTTCACGTATGTGGTAACTTCACCATTGGATGTCTTGAGCTGGAGCTTTCCGTCGCTTATTTTGGCATTGTAGAATGAGCCCCATGGCTTGCCGTCAGCATAATAGCCGGACAGCACGGATTTCTCCAGGGACCATGTTCCATTATAGTGACGGTAGCGTCCTTCCTGAAGCTGCTGCCAAATGTCAAATCTGTCAGGAGATGTGAACTCCAGATATACTGTAATGCCGTAAGTCTCACCCTTCGTGGAGATTGCTGACACGTCCTCGAGTTTCCACTGTCCAAACACATCGTCAGTGCCGATTTTCTTCTCCTTGGAGCAGGCAACAGAAATCATTGCGGCAGATGCCATTGCAATGAAAAGATATACTATTTTCTTGATTGTCATAACTTTAAATCTTTACTAACCATATCTACTAGAGCCATCCTCCATTTTCGCTCTTCACGCCTCTTGCAACGAGAGAGAAAGTCTTGGAGATTTCCATTCCTCCGATATTGCTGCCGCCACCGATAATATTTCCGCCGGCGATAGCCTTGACGGTAATTTTGGCATTTCCCGTCTTGGTAGGAGTAAGAACCAGACGGCCGAGCTTGACGATAGGGTCTGAATCAAGTCCAATCTTGGCTTTATCCTCTGCTGAAATCTCGACACCTCTATAGGTAAGGCCAGCATAAGATGAACCGAAGATAGATTCAAGGCTGATTACCTGCTCACTTCCGACAGCAGCTGTGAGACAAGGAGTGCCCTCAATCTGCATGAAAAGTTTCCATGTGTCCACTGAACCGGTTCCCATCTTGCCCTTGTACTTGCTGAGGGTAAGATTGCCGACATTGCCGTTAGAATAAATCAATGTGCGCTTGGTGCCTACACAGAACTGGTCAATGTCATTGACAGATGTCAGAAGCATTGCCTTGAACTCATCCTTGGTGCAGGTCTTGCCCAATTTCTTCATATATGAGAGTCCAAGAGCAGCGACGCCTGAAACATGAGGACATGCCATAGATGTTCCCTGCATGTAGCCGTAGCCGTTTCCGTCATATACTTCCATGCCGTAATATCCGTCATAGTATTTTACGCCGACAGGCATGGTAGAAAGAATCTGGCCCTCTTCTTCTTCAATTCCGGTGGTATAGAGTTCTCCACCAGGAGCGGCGATATTACAGCCATAAGAATAGTTGGTGTAACCTGTAGGCTTGTTGTCGGAAGCAAATGCAGTTACGGCGATAATGTCATACAAAGCGCCAGGATAGTCAGCAAGGCTGGCGTTCTCGTTTCCGCCCGCGAAGATGGCGACACCTCCATTGATAGGATTGTCCAGGCCTTTCTTCTTCCTGTCCATCGACTCGAAATAACGGATGGCATCCACCTCTACACCTGCGGCGCGATAGTATGCATCGTCATTTCTATAGTATCCTGCAGTAACTCCCCATGAGCACTGGAGAATGCTGGCACCATTGTCGGCAGCATATTTGATGGCTGCAGCCACGTCCTCTGTCGGGCATCCCTCTCCGCCTGAGAAAATCTGGCAAGACATAATCTTGACACCGTCGTTATTGCCTGTACCGCCTGCGATACCGCAGATTCCGGTGCCGTTGTTGTTCACGGCAGCGATAGTTCCGGCAACATGGGTTCCGTGACCGGAATCAGAATACGTTGTATTCTTGCTGACATTATTCCATGTCACCTCACCCTGCTTCTGATTAAAGTTATATCCGTGGATATCATCTACATAGCCATTACCATCTGAATCCTTTCCGTCCTTGGTCTCCTTAGGGTTGGTCCACATGTTCGCCTTAAGATCAGGATGGGTATAGTCCACACCCTCATCCACAACAGCCACGATGATGGAAGGATCGCCTGCTGTAAGATTCCATGCATCTACGACATTGACATCAGCTCCCGGCACTGAAGTTGCCACAGGCTTGCCTTTTTCCGTGCTCAACAGATCCCACTGGTTGGAGAAGTTAGGGTCATTGAAAGGTGCGGCAGTTCCGGCGGCCTTGGTGTTCGCACCAGGCTTGAACGGCCTCGGCATCAGCTGCTTCGTGGAAACAGGCTGGACAATGGAGTTGAACTGGATCCTGCTGATTTTCTTTTCAGCTGACATCGAAAATGCGAGATTTTCCAGATCAGTTCCCTTCTCGACTTTGATGACATACCAGCGGTCGAGTCCGAAACGCTGTTCCTCCGAGTAGTCGCCGGAAACCTGCGGGAAAACTCTTCTGCAGGAAAGGGCGCCATAGGAAGCGGCCAGACTATCGACTTTGTCTGTCCCCGATATGTTCTTGTCAACATAGATAAGGAGGGATTCGCCGTCAGCGTCTTCAGGTAAGTTCAGGATTTTCTCCATGTCCGGAGAGGATGGTTTGCCGGCATTCGGCAATTCCTGTTTGCAGCCAACCAGAATTGCGGATGCTGCCAATGCTAATGTAATGAATCTTGTTTTCATTATGTTCTTATTATTCTTAATCTCCATATTCCCATGAAACCGGGCGGTCTTCACTAAAATAAGACCGGACTCCGGTCCTCATTCAGAATGAGAAACCGAGTCCGACATTGATAGTATTCTTGATAGCCTCAGATGAAATGAGATATGAAACATTGAGAGCAACTCCCTTGAATGCCACGCCGGCTCCTACAGAGGCGAACGATGGCATCACGCTGTCTCCGCCATAGTGGTAACCTGCACGGAAGAAAGCAAGGTCCTTGAAAGCATACTGTGCACCGAGTGATGCGGCGAAACCTCCTTTGAAATAATAGTTCGCATCGAGTGCAAGGTCAATGCTGTGGGACTTTCCCGCCTTGAGGGTATAAGCTCCGGCTACCACTGCCGCAGCAGGAACGCTGAAAGAACCTGTCTTGTCAGACTTCACGCTGGAGCCTACATTGGAAACTCCTGCAGTGATGTTCACGCCTGCAACTCTGTAAAGGGCGAATACGTCTGCTGAAACCGCATTATATGAAACGCCATCCGCAAGACTCTGTGATGCATAGTGGAAGTTCGCTCCGAGAGAGAGGTTCTTTATGATCTTCACACCCAGACCTGCATTGAGCATAAGATCTGAAGGAGTAAATGTTCCTTTAGGATTGCCGCTCTCATCGTTAACATCAGATTTGTTATGCATCTGGTAAGCACCTCCGATGGTGACACCGATAATCCTGCCGAAACGCATTGTAGCACCGAGGTTCAAGTTGGTCGATTTCACTCCCTTAGGTGCCCAGTTCTGATATGAAAGGCCGAAATCGCCTTTTTTCTCGCTGAACGGAATGACAGCCGGATTTCTGAAAGAAGCGTATGCAATTTCAGATGAAGACGCGAGACCGGCGCTGCCCATTGCTGATGTTACCGGGCTTCTGTCGATTGCCATGAACGGCATTGCCACATCCCCCTGAGCCTTCAGTCCTGTTGCAGAAGCGACCAGACACAGGGCGGCCGCTGATATTTTAAGAACAAGTTTCATTATTTCTTGATTATTGTCTGATTATACTCTTTGGAACCGATTGTGAATGTAGCGTTGTAGATACCAGGCGCAACATTCTTGAAATCAATCTGCGCAGGCTCGAACGCACTTGCATTGACAGTCTTGTCAATGACAACCTGACCGGTCTGTGAAACGATCTTCACCTTCGCCGCAGCCAAATCCTGTCCTGTAGCAAGGTTCAGGGTTGTGGTCACAGGGTTAGGATATGCACTGTAAACAGTGCTCTTCGCCCTTGCGAGAATCACGAACTGCGCAGTTGCAGAAGCGTTTCTAGGGTCCTTTGCAGTTACGGTCACTGTAGTGAGGCCATACTTGAGGACAGTGCAGATAAGTGAATTTTCCCTCGGAGTGAAGAATGCGACTGAAGGATCACTTGCAACGACCTCGTATGTAAGTCTGTCACCGTCAGGGTCAGAGAAATACTCTGAAAGGTCGATTGTGAACTCTCCCTTGTTGTTCTCAAGACGGTTCTCGATATCCTTAATCTTGGCCGGAGCATGATTCACCTTGATTGTATATTTCAATTTGTAAGTAGCCGACATGCCATAAGAATCCTTAGCTGTGATTATTCCAGTATATTCACCTTCCTCAGCATCGCTTCCGGTGATGGTGATATACCAGTTTCCTGAAGGAGTCTTGGACATCACATCAGCCTCCGAGCCCTTAGTATAAGTTACGGTAAACTCATGACTGTCAGGTTCGATTATAGTGACAGGAATCTCTACCACATCGGATGCATTCAAAGAAAGTTCTCCATTATAATCAACTTTGATTATAGGAGGATTGTTCGAACCTGTAGAAATCTCAGCGACAGAGGTACCTTCAGAATAGCTGCGACCGTATGAATAAGCCGCCATCTTCACATAGTACTTCGAGTTGAAGTCAAGACCTGAAACATAGCCGGTAACCTTGGTACCTGCTTTTCCTTCAGGAGAAAGTGAAGTATAACTTACATTGGAAGCCGGCTTCTTGAATGTACTGCTCTCTACAGCAGCCTTATCCTTTCCATAGATTACCATGTAACCGAAAGCCTTCTCGCCTTTGGAATCGGCAGTAAGTGTCCATGTAAGGTCAATATTGTTTGAGCGTCCCTCAGCCTTCATATCCTTAACGGCAGCAGGGGCCTCATCAGCGCCATAAGTAATCGCGCCCATAGCATCCACGAGACCGCCAATCTTGTATGAAGAACTGAGAAGTGAGGTATTTGCGCTCTTCAGAAGTTTCTCCTTAAGCATATCATTGGTAAATCCGGGGCCTCCGCAATATGAAACTACGAGGGCAGCAACGCCTGAGACATGAGGACATGCCATAGATGTACCTGTAAGACTGCCGTACTGTCCGTTAGGAAGAGTACTTACGATATCCGTACCAGGGGCGGCGATATCGCACCAGCTTCCGTAGTTGGAATAGCTTGCCTTCGTACCATCCTTGGAAATGGCACCGACTGCGATGACAGGAGCGTAATTGGCAGGTGCACCATTTTCGATTCCGTCATTACCGGCAGCGAAGATTACCACACCACCCTTCATCATGGAATTAGGCAGCTGATTTCCGGAATTGTCACAGCCTGCATACTTGATAAAGTAATCCACAGCGGCTCTGTCTGAATCTTGAATGGTAGCACTTATTGCAGCCTGATATTCGTCACCTGTGAGTTTACCGTCACCATCTTTATCATAGCTGTAACCCCAGCTATTCTGGCTGATGACAGCACCATGATCAGCACCCCACTTGATGGCAGCAGCTGTATTTCCGGTCTTGTTTTCTCCATTGACTTCCTTGAAAATCTGGCAGGACAGGATTCTCACGCCCTTGGAACCGGCTTTAAAATCACCGCCGGCAACACCACAAACACCTTTGCCGTTATTGTTTACGGCTGCAACTGTTCCTGCCACATGAGTACCATGACTTCCTGCATAGATGACCTGGTTTCCGTCAACAGCATTATAGTGTCCTGACTCAAGGCAGTTCCATGCAAGGTCAGGATGGTTCAGATCCACACCTTCATCGACTACAGAGACAATGACTTTCTCGCTTCCAGTAGTATAGTTTGCCCATACGTCAGACACATTGATGTCATAACCTTTTCTGGTATTGTTCACATATCCCCAATGATTGCCGAAATATGTGTCATTAAAAGCCTGATTCTTGATCTTCCTGCGCTTCTCCACCAATTCGATGCCATCGAGAGACTCAAGTTCATTGTCAGCTTTTGTCAATGATACAGACTCGTCAAACTGGATGATATACCATTTATGGAGACCTTCCTTTCTGGTTCGCGGTTCAAATTCTCCCGCGTCAGGGAACAGTCTTGTCATAGATTTGATACCAAGATCCTGCATCAGGGCGTTCAATCCCGCAGAACGGGTTGCGGTGTTTCCTGCAGCGAGGTCCTCTTCCACAAGGGAAGTAAGCTCATCAGACAGCTTTACGATGACCTCACCTTCGATGTAGTCTCCGTTTTCAGAAGAAGTCTGCTCCTGTTTCTCAGCAGGATTCACCACGACTTCCTCCCTTGCGCAGCCATACATGAGCACGGCAGCAGAAAGTGCAATAAGTACTCTTTTCATTGTAATTTATTGTAATTAATTTTCTTTTAAGTCATGAATGAAATCCACGACTTTAAGCAGTGACTCCTCGTTCTTCCACTTGATCTTGTTGGCTTTGAAAAAGGCGTCTGCCGCGGATTTATCCACAAATGACAAATATAATACATCTTTTTTCGTGGCAGGCAAAATATCCGAATTTATTTTCAGATAAAGTGTTTCCATCGTCGGAAATACCTTTCCTGCAGCCCTTTTGGACAATGCCTGGGTAATATCCATATTGACAAGCAGAGTCGCACTGTCCCCAAGAAGGGAAGTGACATTCTGGCTGGAAGCAGTAGCTGACGAGATTCCGTAACCGATATCCGTCTTTGCCATCTTGTCCTTATCGACCTCGACGTTCCTGAGGACATAGCCCTTTTCGTCAGAAGCGACGACCTTCATCATCCTGCCCCACACGTTAAGATAGGTTGCAGATTCAGTCACAACAGACGCAACCTGTACCATTTCTGCCGACATAATGACACCGTTTTCGATATAATGAAGTTTTCCGTCAATGATATTGAAGTTGACTTCCTTGGATTTCAGCACATTGCCGTTAGTCATACGGATGTCTCCCCTGACGAAATCCTGAACGAGATAAGGCCATGTATCCATAGGCTCATAATTCTGGGCTCTTGCGACCGAAAGACCGAGCAGACACGATGCGACCGCCACGGCAAAAAATCGTAAATACTTCATAATGTTTAATTTAAACGATTTGACTAAACTGACTTAAAACAGCACGAGGCTGACTGGAATACAGCCAACCTCATGCCAAAAAGTCAAAAAAGAGTCAAACTTATTTCTTTGTAAGAGTACAACCCTCAGCGTATTTTTCAAAATATCCTAATTCTCCCTTAACTTCAGCATACAAGCCGAACGGAGAAACTGCCAATGTCTTACTATCACTGAGCGTCAGTGTAACATCTCCACCATTCGTACCCTGAATAAAGAGAGGATACGCACCCTGATAATCATATCCTACTTTCTGACGAGCTGAAATAGTCATGACAGTTTTAGATTCATCCACAACTGCAGTAAAGATATTCTTCCCCTGAGCAGATGTGACACCCAACTGGGTTGCCGCGAATGGGTCAAGGTCCTTCACGAGGAGTTTACTGTAAGTATTATCTCCCTCCACTGCCTCAATAGTCACATTCATAGGAAGTTTTCCAATCTGTTCACCGAGAATCGTTCCAGCCCAAGTACCGAAGAATTTAGCGAGAGGATGATCCTTGTCGTTGATAGTAAAATTGATACTGTTGAAACTACCGGTAGCGACACCATCAGTAACGCTTGTAAGAGACATAGAGAAACTAAGGTTCCCTGTAAATTTATCTCTCAGATTCTTAACAAGAACCTGCACATTCTTCTCAGTCTCACCAGGTGCAAAATTGAGCACACCTGAAGCAGGCTCGACAATTTCGTAGTTAGTTCCAGTCTTGGCTGTTCCGTCAGTTGCTTTAACTGTTACAGTCACCTCTTCTGAGCTGGCATTATATACATGAACAGGAACGGCAACAATACCGGCATCCTCATTGACAGTATAACTGCCATTGCCGAATGATACGAACTTCTCATGCTGGAATGACTCCTTTCTGTTGCAGGACGCAAGTACTGCAAGCACTGCAACAGCTGAAAGCATATATTTAATTGTTTTCATATTGTTCAATTTAGAGATTTTGAAAAACACTACAGAGAATAACCGTCATTCTGAACAAGGTTATTATTGACCTTGATCTCATACTCAGGGATAGGCCAGCAGAAATGATAGTCTGTTGCAGCGAGTACTCTCTGCTCGTAATAAGGGCCTGTCATGAGAATGTGAGCGTCGCTTGCTGCTGTCTGAGGAGTTCTGACACCAGCAGGATCACCCCATCTCTTGAGGCATGACATACGGAGACCTTCACCGACCGTCTCTCTGAACCACTCTTTCTTGATGTTGGCCATGGTAGCCTCAGTTTTAACAGCACCTCGCTTTTCCTGAAGCTCCTGCAGTCTTTTCTTAGCCTTGCTTGCATCACCTGCCTGGAGATATGCCTCTGCAGCAATAAGATACTGTTCGCCGATAAGCAATGGCTTGACAGCCTGCGCGCCATTGTCGTTACCTGTATAAAGAGCAGGGTTTCCAAGATACTTCGCAAACACTGTTATACGATCATAACGTGCACCGTTAGCCTTGAAAGGATACATGTCCGTAGCAAACCAGGCTGCCTTTCTGACATCACCTGCATCATAAGAATTGATGAGGACCTGGGTAGGTATATAGTATGAAGAGAAGTATTTACCTGTAGCGTCACTTCCTACACCACCTTCACCCATGTACATCTGGTTGGCAGCTGTGCCTTCCTGCTTGGAAACATACATCTGCATGATAGGCTCAGTACCTGCATCTTCAGTATATTCCTTAGCCATGGCCGTAGCTGTAGAAGCCAATGCGTAGTGATTGGTAGAAATAACCTTCTCAGCATACTGTGCTGCCATCTGATAGTTCTTGGTATCAAGGAAATATCTTGCATAAACCGCATTGACAGCATCAATTGTAGGAGCCATTGCACGAGCCTCACCTTCCACTTTCGCAAAGATAACCGCAGCCGAATCGAGGTCAGCCTTGATCTGATCATAAACGGCCTTCACAGTAGCTCTGGCAGGTTTCTCAAGCTGATTGTAAACCAGCACAAGAGGAACGCAGAGATCGGTTCCTGCAGTAGAAGCATCATAAGCCTTTGCGAAATGACGTGCAAGTGTCAAATACGAGCATGCTCTGTAGAAATAACCGTCACCTTTTAAATAACGCGCAGCTGCACGGAGCGACGGATCCACATTGTCCGCATTTGCAATAGCGATATTGTAGTTCTTGATGGCACCGTAGTTGTTCGCCCATACAGTCTCCACATATTGGCTACCGGCATTGAAAGTTTCATTTGCCATGTGCTCGGCACCATAGTGGTTGTTGAAGTTCACGGTAGCATTGAAACCATCACACATGATTTCTGAGGTCTGAGAGTTTGCTCCATAGAACATTGCCCTGAATGAAGCATGAAGACCATTGTCGAAAGCGGTAATGTCAGACTCCGACACAAAGAGACGTTTGCCTTCCTCATAGGCAATTGCGCTCTCCGGAGTGAGATTCAGGTCGCATGATGCAAGCATCAGTACTGCCGCGCCTGCCGCAAATGTATATTTGAGAATATTTGTCATAACATTCATTTTAAATAAGTTCTGCATCATGATTAGAATGTGAGTTCGAGACCGAACAGATACTGCTTGGAGTTACCTACGAAACCGTATGTCACATTCGAGTCGATCTCAGGGTCGATACCTGAATACTTGGTGAAAGTAAGAAGGTTACGTCCTGTGAATGAGAGTTTGAGACCATTGACTACATTCTGCTTGCCGAGGAGTCTTCTCGGGAAGTTGTAAGCTACCTGCAGGTTCTTCAGACGGAGGAAGCTTGCGTTTTCGATAAGGTGAGTATCGAACTGCATTTCCTGGCCCTTTGACCAATCCGGGAACTTGGCGTTCGTATTCTCAGGTGTCCAGAAATCGTTTACTTCCTTGTTCAAGTTGTCATTTGAAAACTTGACTGGGTTTGAATAGAAGTAAGCATCGTTATTCATGAGATACTTGCCGATGACATAAGAGAAGTCGGCAACCATAGAGATTCCTCTCCATCCTCCTGAAAGGCTGAAACCGCCGTTGATAGGTGCATGAAGCTTGAATCCGGTGTTCTGGGTAAGGTCTGCCTCAGCATACTTCTTAGTTGTCTCGTTCTTTGTGGTAACATCCTTATTCTCTCCTGGAACATACCACATCTGACGTCCGTCAGCAGGATCCACACCAGCCCAGATAGGAGAATAGTATGAAACCGGCTGTCCTACTACATAAGCAAGACCGGTTTTGGCAATTTCCCAACGGTTGAGGCCATTGAAGAGTTTGGTAATCTTCTCGCGGTTGTAGTTGAATGTGGTGTTGAATCTGAAGAAATAATCCCTTCCCCTGAGGATATCCACACCGAGAGTGACATCAAGACCATTGTTTGCAAGGCTGCCGACATTGGCTGTAAGTGATGAGAATCCTGAAGTATATGGATAAGGAACATCCATCAACATTGAAGTAGTTGTTCTGTTGTAGTATTCGATATCGAAATCGAGAACGTTGAACACTCTACCTGTCAAGGCAACTGTAAAGAGGCCCTGCTTCTCCCATGTAAGTTTAGGGTTGCTAGGCTGGCCGATAATCATTGATGACAAGTTCGCATACTGGGTTGTGGAACCGATCAATGCAAGGTGCTGATAATCACCGATAGATGCGTTACCCTGGGTACCATAGCTGACCTTGATATTGAGGTCGTCGATAGCATTTACACTTCTGAGGAAGGACTCTTTCTTAATTTTCCACATACCGCCGACTGACCAGAAAAGCGCATTACGGCTCTTGTTACCGAAACGAGAAGAAGCATCGTTACGGACAGTCAAGTCGAAGATATACTTTCCGAACATGCTATAGTCGGCATGACCGAAGAATGAAAGGAAGCGGCTCTCTGCGAATGACTGGGAGATTTTTCTTGTGTCAGCTTTTCCCTGGGTCATGAGCATAAGCCTGTCATCAGTGATACCCGATACGGACGCAGAATAGAAGTCGCTGTAGTTCTGGATACCCTCATGACCTGCGAGAAGTGAGATTTCGTGATCATTGTTGATGTCGAATGAATACTCGATGGTGTTGGTGATGGTAGCAGTGTACATCAGCTGAGTACTGCGGGCTCTTACACCATTTCCCGGATCAGCAACGAATGAAGGATATTGCTTGGTATCATTAAGATAGAAACCTCCGTCGATACCGGCAACAGACTTGATGTAGAAATTCTTGAAAGGATTGATCTCGACAGTAGCATTTCCGATGAATCCGTAACGGTCATTCCTAGGAACGTTCATCTTCGCATAGTAGTATGAGTTATACAATCCTGTAGGATATACCTCCGGATATTCCTCGCCTGTCTCATGGTCGATAGCAGGATAGAGAGGGTTGAGGACATAAGAAAGACCACCCATCATGTAACCTGCGTTACCGCCTGAAACACTACCCCAGTTGTTGTTCTTCTGGCTTTTGGTATAAGAAGCTGAAAGGTTCATACCGACTTTCAACCAATCCTTCGGACGACCCTGAACATTTGATCTGAGGGTGTATCTGTCGAAGTAGTTGTCGATGGTAGTACCTCTCTGATGGAACTGTGAAGCACCTATCATGTAGGCTACCTTCTTTCCACCACCCTCTACAGTAACGTCATTCTGATACTGAGGGTTGTTGAATCTCTGATAGTATTTATACCACTTGGTATCAGCGTCATAACCCTTGTCTGTGAAGGTAGATTTGATGGCCTCAGGGCTCTTGATACCTGCACGTACCCAGAATTCCTTAAGTTCAGGACCCGACATCATGTTCTTGTAGAGAGTCATGTCAGCGATGGTTGAGATACCTGCCTGGCTTCTGATGGTGACAGTAGCCTTGTTGTCATAAGAACCTGCCTTTGTGGTGATGTAAACGACACCGTTTGCAGCACGTGAACCATAGATAGATGTAGCAGACGCATCCTTGAGGACGGAAATGCTGAGAATATCGTTAGGGTTCATCGACATGATGGTTCTTGAAGATGACTGCATACCGTCGATGACGTACAGAGGCTCCGAACTTGAAGAAAGGGTACCTGTACCGTGAATCTTGATGGATACGTTATTATCACCGGCCACACCACCTGATGTGAGGACTGACATACCTGCAACCTGTCCCTGAAGCTGGTCCAGAGCTGAAGATGAAGGAGCGTTCTTGATAGCCTCGGACTTTACAGTGGTAACTGAACCTACGAGGGAACCGACCTTCTTGGCGGTACCGTAACCTACAACGACAACATCCTCGAGGACAGTTGCGTCCGGCTGGAGTTTGCAGTTAAGCACTGTTTTACCATTGAGGGCAACTTCCTGGGTCTTGTAACCCACAAAACTGAACACAACCACTGCATTGTCCTTGGAACCTGCAGGAACGGAAATACTGTATTTTCCGTCAGCATCAGCGGAAGTACCTATTCTGGTGTCCTTCACCATTACAGAAGCTCCCGCGATAGTCTCGCCGTTAGAAGAGTCCACAATGGTACCTGTCACTACCACGTTCTGCGCGGAAGCCGACAGTGCTGTGAAGAACATTGCCATGACTGTAAAAAGAAGACAAATCTTTTTCATAAGCAATTACTTTAGTTTAACATTAATATATTTTCGTTTTTCTTATATGCTATGTGGCAAAGTTGTAAAATAAATTTGTAAAAAACAACTACCCCAGACTATGTTTTTATTAGCATTCAATGACTTTTAACGATTAAATCGTCAGTAATTTTGCGAAAAAAGTTACATCTTCTTACAATATGTTATTATAAAAGTCTAAAAATCGGGAATTTACAATTTTAAGACATAGCGGGAAAACGTAACCTATACATCCCATTTCAAGGTTTAAACGTTTAGAAAAATTCAACAAAAAAAATCACATACCCGCATGAGCACGAGTATGTGACCTATATACTATATGGTATTCCGCCCGGCAAAGCCCACCTGACTTCACCAAAACGGGACTATTCCTGGTCGGAAGTGAAGAACTTGTACTGGAACAGAATCAGGTAAAAGGCACCTACCGTAACGCAGCTGTCCGCAAAATTGAACACCGGTTCGAAGAAGCGGAACGGATGTCCGCCCACTAAAGGCATCCATGACGGCCAGGTCGTATCTATCAGCGGAAAATAGAACATATCCACCACTTTTCCGAACATCACCGGAGCATAACTTCCCCCGAACTGCGCGATCTCATAAGGCGTCGAGGCCGAGAACACCTGCCCGTAAAAAAGACAATCAATGATGTTGCCCAGCGCCCCCGCCGTTATCAATGTCAGTCCGACAAGGACTCCTGTCGGAACATGCTCGTATCGTACCTCAGCACTATCCTTTGCAGATATCTTGCGGCCTTTCACATTAAGGGTAGTGATCCACCAGCAGAGGAACCCGAAAAGGAGCAGACGGAAGAAGGTCAATGCGAATTTCCCTGCCATTCCGCCGAACTTCATGCCGAAAGCCATTCCCTCATTCTCGATGAAGAGAATCTGGAACCAGTCTCCGAACACGCTGAAGTGCTCTCCGATGGACATATTGGTCTTGACCAGAACCTTTATGATCTGGTCGGCAACAACCAGTATGATGCCTAAGATGAGAAGTAACCTTCCTCTGTTGTTCTTCATATGTTACCTGCCGCCTTTGCTGAGTTTTTCCTTAGCCTCTACAGTAAGTGTCGCATGAGGGACAAGACGAAGCCTCTCCTTAGGAATGAGCTTTCCTGTCATGCGGCAGACGCCGTAAGTCTTGTTTTCGATACGGACAAGAGCCGCCTCAAGGTTCTGGATAAACTTGTACTGACGCTGGGCCAGCTGGCTTGCCTCCTCACGGGAAAGCTGCATGGCACCGTCATCCTCAACAGTCTTGAATGAAGGAGTGGTATCCTCGATATCATTCGTGCCGTTGTGCATAACGACATGTCTGAGAGTATTATACTCGGCCTTTGCCTTTTCAAGCATGTCGATAATGATCTTCTTGAACTCGGCAAGTTCCTCGTCGGTATAACGAGTCTTCTCAGCCTGACCGTTCTTCAAATTGTCTTCCATATCAATAATTATTAGTTGCGGGTTACCGCAATTTTAATTGTAGTTTCATTCCACTCGACCTCGGCAAGGCTGCTGTCAGCTTCTGCCAAAGGTTTGAGGACCAAGGTATTTGCCAATGTCTGTGAGCATACATAATCCTTGTATGACTTGAGCGCTTCCTCTATTTCGGCATAAGCCTCGCCATCTGCGAACACTACTGCCTCCACCTTGTCGGTAACGTCGAAGTCGCTCTCCTTACGGATATTCTGGATTCTGTTCACCAGCTCACGTGCGACTCCCTCATTCTTGAGTTCAGGAGAAACCTCTATATCCAGAGCCAATGTCAGAGGTCCGTCCGTAGCGACGAGCCATCCCGGCATATCCTCAGATGAAATCATATAGTCGCCTGGATTGAGGACGACCTCTCCGCCTTCAAGGTTAAGGGTATATGCATTGCCCTGTGCCTCAGCTGCCTGGACGGCATTGATCTCCTGCTGGGAAATCTGGCCGAAGGCTGCTGCAATCTCTTTCATCCTCTTTCCGTAGGTCTTTCCGAGGGTCTTGAAGTTAGGTTTGATCTTCTTGGTGATGATACCTGTGGTATCGGAGATGAATTCAGCCTCTTTGACATTGACCTCACCCAGAATGAGCGACTTCACTTTCTCGAGCTGCTCGCGGACCTTGTCGGAGATGACAGGGATTACGAGTTTCGAGAGCGGCTGGCGGACCTTGATGTTCACCTTGCGGCGAAGCGCGAGTACCATCGACGATGCTCTCTGCGCAAGCGCCATCCTCTCTTCGAGGTCCTTGTCAATGACAGATTCGTCGTAATCCGGCATGAGCACGTAGTGAACTGACTCCTCTCCGCCAGGAACGAGGTCCTTGTAGAGCTGGTCCATGTAGAACGGAGCGATAGGAGCCGCCAGGATGGAGATGGTCTTGAGAACTTCGTAAAGTGTCTGATATGCAGCGAGTTTGTCCTCGTTGTCGGCGCTTCCCCAGAAACGTTTCCTGTTCAGGCGCACATACCAGTTGCTCAGATGGTCGCATACGAAATCCTGAATCATACGGCCTGCAGAGGTAACGTCGAAGTCCTCGTAAGAAGCCTTGACATCCTTGATCAATGTATTGAGCAGGGAGATGATCCATCTGTCGATTTCAGGACGGTTCGCGTATGGAACTGCAGGAGCCTGAGGGTCGAAATTGTCAATGTTCGCGTAAAGTGCGAAGAATGAGTATGTGTTGTAGAGAGTTCCGAAGAATTTTCTTCTGACCTCATCCACGCCTTCTTCATCGTAACGGAGGTTGTCCCATGGCTGTGCATTGGTAAGCATGTACCATCTGAGGGCATCCGGTCCGAACTTGTCGAGCTGCTGGAACGGATCCACCGCATTGCCGAGACGCTTGCTCATCTTGTTGCCGTTCTTGTCGAGTACAAGTCCGTTGGAAATCACGTTCTTGAATGCAGGTGTTCCGCTGATCATCGTATGGATTGCATGAAGGGTGTAGAACCATCCGCGTGTCTGGTCAACGCCTTCTGCGATGAAGTCTGCCGTACATCCGAACTTAGGCTCGCAGAGCGCACGGAGACCTTCCTGTGCAAACGGCATGGCACCTGAGTCGAACCACACGTCGATAAGGTCGCTCTCGCGGGTCATCTTCTTTCCGGAATCTGAAACGAGATATACATTGTCAACGTAAGGACGGTGAAGGTCGATCTTGTCGTAGTTCTCCTTGCTCATGTCAGCAGGGTCGAAGCCATTGTCCTTCAACGGATTGCTTTCCATGAATCCGGCAGCGACCGCCTTCTCGATTTCAGCATAGAACTCTTTCAGGCTGCCGATGCACTTCTCCTCCTTGCCGTCTTCTGTACGCCAGATAGGAAGCGGAGTACCCCAGAAACGGCTTCTGGAGAGGTTCCAGTCCTGGATATTCTCGAGCCACTGACCGAAACGGCCTGTACCGGTAGATTCAGGTTTCCATCTGATGGTCTTGTTCAATGCCACCATCTGGTCCTTGACCGCCGTGGTCTTGATGAACCATGCGTCGAGCGGATAGTAAAGCACCGGCTTGTCTGTTCTCCAACTATGAGGATAGCTATGGACGTGCTTCTGGATCTTGAATGCACGGCCGTCCATCTTCATCATCATGCAGAGGTCCACGTCAAGTGTAGGCGCATCAGCAGGAAGGGTGTCATCGAAGGCATTCTTCACATAGCGTCCCGCATATTCCTTGTATTCAGGAGATACATTAGCGGCAACATATTCAGGATCAAGGTCTTCCAGAGGGAAGAATCTTCCGTCGTGATCGACCAGAGGCTGATGGTTTCCATTCTTGTCAATGACCATCATCGGACCGATTCCGGCAGCAGTAGCCACCTTCTTGTCGTCCGCACCGAAGGTCGGAGCGATATGTACGATACCTGTAGTTCCCTCATCAGTAGATACATAGTCACCTGTGATTACGCGGAAAGCGTCTCCGTCGATAGGTTTGAACCATGGAATGAGCTGATGGTATCTGATGCCAGCGAGTTCAGAACCCTTGAAAGTACCGTCAAGCACCTTGAAAGGAATGAGCTTGTCGCCAGGTTTGTAATCTTCCAATGCCAGTCCGGCAGCCTTAGGGCTGAACCACTCCGACACCAAAGCCTTGGCTACCACATAGATAGCTTCAGCTCCGGTATATGGATTGAAGGACTTCACCCTCACATATTCAATGTTCGGACCTACGCAGAGCGCAGTGTTTGAGGACAAGGTCCAAGGAGTCGTGGTCCAGGCGAGGAAATATACAGGGAGAGTCTCAAGTCCGAAAAGCGGCTGGCTCTTCGCATCCTTGATGACCTCGAACTGCACTGTAACTGTAGTGTCAGTCACATCCTTGTAGCAACCGGGCTGGTTCAACTCGTGAGAACTGAGTCCGGTTCCGTCTGAAGGAGAGTACGGCTGGATAGAGAATCCTTTGTAAAGGAGTCCCTTGTCATAAATCTTCTTCAAGAGATACCAGAGAGTCTCAATATATCTGTTGTCGTAAGTGATATACGGGTCATTCATGTCCACCCAATATCCGATACGCTCTGTCATGTTAACCCACTCGCGGGTATATTTCATGACTTCCTTGCGGCAAGTGTCGTTATACTCCGCAACGGAAATCTTACGTCCGATGTCATCCTTGTGGATTCCGAGCTTCTTCTCCACTCCGATTTCCACAGGAAGTCCGTGGGTATCCCATCCGGCACGACGGTTCACCTTATATCCTGACTGGGTCTTGTATCTGCAAATAGCATCCTTGATAGAGCGGGCCATTACATGGTGTATGCCCGGCATACCATTAGCTGACGGCGGTCCCTCGAAAAAAATGAATTCAGGGGCGCCTTCTCTCAGTTCGAGAGATTTTTCGAACGCGTGATGCGATTTCCATCTGTCCAGTACCTCATTGCCTACTGTGACCAGATTCAAGCCCTTATACTCTTTGAATGTCATATTATTTTATATATTTTTGCAGTTTGCAAAGATAGTAAGAATCTTGTTAAAATGCATTATTTTTCCCAAAGACAATGTGCACACTGGATATAATTTTGGCAATCTGCCTCTCAGCCGCTCTGATACAGGGAATCATCAAGGGATTCACAGAGCAAGTAATTGCCCTTGTGGCGATTATAGCAGGCACATGGACTGCCTACAAGTTCACCGGCCTGGTCTGCAGCATGCTCCAGCCGTACCTGAACATGTCGGACAGGATACTGCACGTAATTGTCTTCATACTGATGATCGTAGCCGTGATTCTGGTGCTTCATCTGCTGGGAAAAGTCATCAAGGCCAGCATTGATTTCGTGATGCTCGGATGGCTCGACAAACTTCTCGGAGCAGTCTTCGCAGTGCTGAAGGCTTCGCTCGTCCTCGGAATACTCATTATACTTTTCAATACATTGAACTCAGCTTTCAACATAGTACCGGAATCCGCCACCGACGGCTCTGTCCTCTACGGGACGCTCAAGAGAATCGCCTACACGGTTTTCCCTTACTTCAAGGAACTGCTGTTCAAACAATAAGGAAATTATGGCACGCATATTATTCATAGAGACTTCTACAGCGCTCTGCTCCACCGCCCTGTCGGAGGACGGAAAAATCATTTCCACCCGTGAAAACCAGGACCGCAAGCATGCATCACTCACGGCACCTTTCATCCAGGAAATGCTGGACGAGAAAAACCTCACGGTAAAAGACTGCGATGCAGTGTGCGTCAGCATGGGACCGGGCTCATACACCGGACTCAGAGTAGGTGTTTCCACTGCCAAAGGACTCTGCTTCGGCGCAGGACTCCCCCTGATGGCCGTCGGTTCACTGGACACCCTGGTATGGCAGGCCATACGCGAAAATCTTCTTCCGGAAGGCTGCAAATACATTGTCCCGATGATCGACGCGCGACGGATGGAGGTCTATACGGCAGTCTTTACCCCTGACGGCAAGCAGGTTACAGAGACCAAACCTGAAATCGTCGAGGACACGAGCTTCTCCGCATATCTGTCCGAAGGTCCGGTCCTGTTCATCGGCGACGGCGCCGAGAAATGCAGGGAGGCGATCAACTCCCCCAACGCCTTCTTCGCCCAGACCTGCCCGAAGGCCGAGTCAATGCTGGTGCCTGCGGAGCGTCTTTTCGAGGATAAGAAGTTCGAGGACACCGCCTACTTCGAGCCTTTCTACCTGAAGGAGTTCGTACCGACAGTATCCAAAAAGAAGATAATCTAAGTCAATGACATACAAAATGCTGCTCCAGTTTCCCGAAGCAGCATTTTGTATGTCATGTCAATGCTAGAGCACTGTGCTCAAGTATTTGCGGAGTGAAGGACCGTCCTTTACGCTTGGAACATTTACAATGGTGCCGTCCACGATAAGATACACGTAAGGAAGGCTTGGAACATTGTAGAGGGTAACGGCTGTCCCGAGAGGATCACAGACATTGACCCAACCCAGATTCTGGTTCTTCACGACTGAAGCCCACGCAGCCTTGTCTGCGGTAGCCGCGATGCTGTAAATCTCGAATCCTTTCTGGTGATAGTCAGCATATACGCTCTTCATCACATCGAGGTTGAACATCTTCTGTGCGGCATCGCCCGGATTCCAGAAGTAAACCATTACGACTTTGGACTTTATCATGCTGAGACGCTTGTTCTGTCCGTTCACGTCAGAAAGTTCCACGTCAGGGAAACCGAGTTCGTCAGCATTCTGGAGGCGTGCGCCGAGACTGAGCAACTGCTGGCGTCTCACCGCCTCCTTGTCCAATGCCTTGACATATTTGGACTCAGGATATACGGTCTTGAGCGAGTCGCTGATACTTCTGAAGTGAAGTGCGTCAGTAGCCTGGCCGAAAACAGCCGTACCGTTGCCCACAACCTGATAAAGCACAGGAATGGAGGTCAATGAATGTGAATTGGCGAGAATGTATCTGACTCTGCTTCTGTAATATGCGACAAACTGGGACATGAGTTCCTTCTTGAGGCTGAGGGCCTGCTCTGAAGACTGGTTCATGTCTGCAAGTTCAGCTGCGGTGGAAAGGAATTTGTCATTGAAGTCAGCCTCATCTTTCTCGATTTCCATGAGTTTCAATGTCTCGTCAGAGCCTGTGACAGAATACTTTCCGAGGGTATCCGAATTGACATTAACCTTATCCCCTTTCTGGAGGAGGAGGGAGCCGATGCGGGTGTTCTTATAGAACAGGTAGATGAATTCCGGCTGACCTTCAGCGACCTGAAGCTTGTATGTGTAGCGTCCTTTGTCGTCGGTCTTCACTGTGTCCAGCACCTTGTAGTGGTTTACGTCAAGGAGCTTTACAATGACTTCAGACTCAGGTGCTTCAGCGAGGACACCTTCAATTCTTGCAGACCTGTTGCAAGATGTGGCCGCTGCAACCAGTGTCAGGAGCGCGGCGGCAATTCTATAACTTTTCATATTCAGCGAGGATTGAAGATGCGATTTCCTGGAACTCTTCCTGACTGAGCTTGAGTTTCTCCTTCCTGAAGTCAATGTCGCTTTCCTGCTGGAGAGGGACCAGATGTATGTGGGTATGAGGGACTTCCAGTCCGAGCACACATACGCCGATTCTCTTGCACGGCACTGCCGCCTGGATTGCGAGTGCAACTTTCTTGGCGAAAGCGCAAAGCCCGAGATAGGTCTTGTCGTCAAGATGGAAGATGTAATCATCCTCTACATTCTTGGGGATGACGAGGGTATGGCCCTTTACAAGCGGATTGATGTCCAGAAAAGCATAGAACTCGTCGTTCTCGGCTACCTTGTAAGAAGGAATCTCCCCTTTTGCAATTTTTGTGAAAATAGTAGGCATAAGGCTACAGAGTTATATCCAGAATCTTAAATTTAATTACTCCAGAAGGCACTTTGGCCTCCACAATCTCACCCTTCGTATGCCCGATGAGAGCCTTCGCGATAGGAGTGGTGGACGCGAGCTTGCCATGAGCGAAGTCAGCCTCGGTCTCACCTACGATGGTGAATTCCATGACTTTCTTCATGGTCATGTTCTCTACCTTGACCTTGTTCATCATCTGAACCTTGTCGGTTCCTACCTGAGACTCATCTATAACCTTGGCATTTGCCACAAGATTCTTAAGGTTCACAATCTTTATTTCAAGCAGCGACTGTGCCTCTCTTGCCGCATCATACTCGGCATTCTCTGACAAATCACCCTTCTCCCTAGCCTCTGCAATGGCTGCAGATATGACCGGACGCTGAGCCAATGCATCAGCAAGATCTTTCTTCAGTTTATCAAGACCATCCTGGGTCATGAAATGAACTTCTGCCATAATATTGTTAATTTAAAATGTTTTTCAATAAGATAAACAAAAGGAGTCCTGCCGATAGACAGAACCCTGACCTTTGCAAATATAGTGAATTTTAATGAAAAGCGAGAATCTGACGCAAAGATATTTCAATCCTTGAACTTGGGATTCAGAATTGCGTCATAAATTATCAGCTTTTTAGGATCAATCTTCTCCATGACAGGCTTTTCTGACACTCCCTCTACCTTACGGGATGCCGGCCTGAGGCCTTCAGGACGACGAGTCTCAGTTTCGCGGACACGCATACCGGAATTCTCCGCAACAGGCGCTGACACCACAGGAGCAACAACAACCGGTGCAGGGGTCTCCAGTACAGGTTCTTTCCACGGCCGCGCGTCCGGTGTCTGCCCCGACGGACATTCATCCTCGACAACAGGTTCTTCCCATGGCATCGACGGTTCCTCATCATCCTCTACTACAGGCTCCTGCCATGGTCTGGACGGCTCTTCCTCGGGTTTTTCATCCTGCGGAGCCGTCGTCTCCCCATTCATTTCAGCAAGAATGCTCTTGAAGATATCCTTAATGTCTTCTCCGTGTTCCTGTCCGCCCTGCAGAGGTTTCTTGGATTTGTTCTTCTTCTCCTTGGCGGAGATGACTGCTGAAACCACCGGCAGACCGAGAAATATGACTATCGTCAATATGTCGTAAAAACTCATAGCATCAATTATATCGTTCCGGTAAATATAATCATTTTTTGGACACATTGGGAAGCAGCGGGGAACTTTCGCCCACGCACACTATCTACAGGAGGCTGCGACAGAGATTCCTGTCCTTGTCAAGCTGCAAAGTAAGGAGAGCCAAATCATTGAATTTCACCTCATTCCTTATCTTCTTAACAAAGGAAAGACGGATGTCAAGACCATAGATATCCTCATCGAAATCGAAGATATTGGTCTCTATTGTCAATGCATTTCCCGAGCCCAATGTAGGACGCACGCCAATGTTGCACATACCGTCCCACTGACGGCCAAGTGTCTCTACCTTAACGAAATAGACCCCGTTCCCCGGGACAAGTTTCAACGGCTCATATAACTGCATGTTGGCAGTCGGAAAACCTATCGTATGTCCGAGACGATTGCCGGAGATGACAACTCCATAAAGCTGATAAGGATAGCCCAACATGGCATTGGCCTCATCAATGTTACCCTCTGACAGGGCATTCCTGATCTTGGTTGAGCTTATTACAATGCCGTTGTCTGTCTTGAAACTCATTGGCCTGATCACTTCAAGTCCAAGCTTTTCCGCGATTCCGGCAGTCTGTTCCGGAGTACAGAGGTCCGAGCCGATTCTGTTGTCATAACCCACCAGCACGGCCTTTCCGCCGAACTTGGCAATCACGTAATCCCGAAGGTAATCCTCTGTCGTCAAGCGGCTGAATTCCCTGGAGAAAGGAATGACCTCAACTTTGTCAATGCCGATATCCGCCAGCAGCTTCTTCTTCTCTTCCATCGAGGTCAGCAGGCGGAGATTCCTGGCATCATTCTGCAGCACATTCCTCGGATGAGGCCAGAAAGTGACGACCATGCTCTCATCACCACGTTTCCTGGCCTCCCCCAGGAGTTGCTGCAAAATAAAACGGTGCCCGAGATGGACACCGTCGAAAAATCCTGTGGCTATAACCATCTTACGAGTCCGAAATCCTGTCTGTGAGGCAGCAGCGGATTCTTTGGATAAATCCTGGTTGCCACCTGGTACATTCCGGTACGCTCTGGAAGGATGGATGCCTGATATTTGACAACGCCATCCTTTGCCTCGGTAACATTGAAATCACACTTGTCCTGGATGTGGAGTTTGCCGTTGTTGTCGGTTACGGCGAAGAGCATTTCCACTCCGATATCCTCCGGCTTGAGGTCTCCGATGTTCAGAACGACCTCTGCCTTGAGCGCGTTGCTTGGAGAAAGTGAGTATGAAGAGTCCGGCTGAGTGTATGAAAGTACCTCAATGTTAGGCCATTCCCTGCGCACCTGCTTCTTCCATGATGCGATTTCGCGTGCAACCTTGTAGTCATCAGCCTCCAGAGATGCTGCCCTGACTGACTGCGGAGCATAGTACTGGTTCACATAGTCAGTGAGCATTCTGTTTGTGGTGAAGTTGCAAGCTACCTGGGCAACTGTATTCTTGATATATTCAATCCATGCTTCTGAGTGCCCGGTGTTCTTGTCAACATCGTAGTAAACAGGAGCGATTTCATTTTCGATTGTGGTGTAGATGGTCGCAGCATCGAGCTCGTTCTGATAATACTGGTCATCATAAGTCCTCTCGAGTGGGAGAGCCCAGCCTGCACCCTTCTTGTAGCCTTCTACCCACCAGCCGTCAAGCACTGAGAAGTGCATTACGCCGTTCATGGCAGCCTTCTCTCCTGATGTACCTGAAGCCTCCTGCGGTCTTGTAGGGTTGTTCATCCAGACATCGACACCCTGTACGAGTCTCTTGGCAAGTGAAATGTCATAGCCCGGAACGAAGACGATCTTTCCGATGAACCTGTCCTGCTTGGAGATTTCCACAATCTGACGGATAAGGTCCTGACCTGCCTTGTCTGCCGGATGTGCCTTTCCTGCGAAGAGGAACTGAACCGGCATCTTAGGGTTGTTCACGATTGCATCGAGTCTGTCGAGGTCAGAGAAGAGCAATGTCGCACGCTTGTAAGTTGCGAAACGTCTTGCGAATCCTATAGTAAGCACGTCATCGCGGAGGGTCTCCTTGATGGTAACCACCTGTCTAGGTGAATAGTGGTTTGCCACGGCAGGATTTGAGAGTTTCTCCTTGACGACATTGATAAGAGTCTTCTTCAGTTCTTTCCTGGCCTCCCAGATCTCTTCGTCAGAAACCTTGTAGATTCCTTCGAAGCACTTCTTGTCGTAGTGATGTGTCTGGAATTCAGGGCCGAACACTTTCGCGTGGATAGCCTTCCACTCCTTGGCAGCCCATGTAGGATAGTGGACTCCGTTGGTAACATAGCTGATATAGAGTTCCTCAGGAAGATATCCAGGGTACATGTTGGAGAGGATCTCCTGACTGACCTTGCCGTGAAGCATTGACACGCCGTTCACATTCTGTGAGATGTTTGCAGCGAGAATGCTCATGGAGAACTTCTCGTTGATGTCGTTGCCGTTGAGCTTTCCGAGACCCATCATTGTCTCCCAGTCGATCTTCAGGCGCTGCGGATAATGTCCGATGTATTTTCTCAACATTCCCTCGTCGAAGGCATCGTGTCCTGCAGGAACAGGGGTATGCGTCGTGAACAATGACGATGCACGTACAACTTCCAGTGCCTCAGGGAATTCGAGATTGTCATTCTGGATATATTCACGGAGTCTTTCGAGTCCGATGAATGCTGCATGTCCCTCGTTGCAGTGATAAACCTGAGGATTCAGGCCGAGAGCACGGAGGGCGCGGACACCGCCGACACCGAGAAGAAGCTCCTGCTTGAGTCTGTTCTCCCAGTCGCCGCCGTAGAGGTGATATGTAACCTGACGGTCCTCGTCAATGTTTGCTTCGTAGTCAGTATCAAGGAGATAGAGGTCTGTTCTGCCGACTGCCACCTTCCAGATGCGGGCTGTGATTGTACGTCCAGGGAATGCCACGCTGGTAGTTATCCAGTTGCCGTCCTTGTCCATTACAGGCTCAGCAGGAATCTTGGAGAAGTTCTGCGCGTCATACTTGGCAACCTGGTCGCCCTGTGCAGAAAGTACCTGTGTGAAATAACCGTAACGGTAGAGGAGACCTACTGCGACGAGATTCACGTTCATGTCGCTGGTTTCCTTCAGATAGTCGCCGGCAAGAATACCGAGACCACCGGAGTAGATGCTCAAGGATGAGTCGAGACCGTACTCCATGCAGAAGTATCCGACAGAAGGGTCTTTCCTCTCTGCCTTGAGGGCCATATATGCATTGAATTCCTGCATTACGCTCTCATACTGTCCGACAAATGCGGCATCCTTGCTGAGTTCATTGAACCTCTTGAGGCTGACAGTATCGAGAACAACCATCGGGTTGTGTCCGCAGTTATGCCATACTGTAGGGTCAATGGCTTTGAACAATGCCTTGGCGCTTTCGTTCCAGCACCACCAAAGGTTTTTAGAGAGGGTCTCAAGCCCGCTCAGTGCATCAGGAAGATGCCTTGTCACCATTACACTCTTCCATGAAGGTGTACTTACTTGTATCTTTTCGTATTTCATAATCGGTTTTTCTGCCGCCTCCGGATAGGCTCCGTTCACGGCTATCACTTTGTCAATCGCTTTGGAGTATGCCTCCTGATAATATTTGATCTGGTTTTCCCACAATGCTATAGCCGAAACGTCTTTAGCATTGGCCATATATTCATGCTTCTGGTCGTCGGTCATCAATGCGGCTTCGCGGATTCTCTCCGCTACGGCAGCAACGACGTCATTGTAATTGGAATCATTCCTCTCCACTACTGAGATGCCAGGATGCTTCTTGTTGTAGTGAGTGTCCACCCAGACACCGAAACCGGCAAGGCTTGTTGTCAATGTCGGTATCCTGAATGCCAGACTTTCGAGAGGCGTATATCCCCACGGCTCATAATAGGAAGGGAACAATGTCAAGTCCAGACCGATGATGAGGTCATAGTACTTCATATTGAAAATGCCGTCGTTGCCATTCAGGTATGACGGAATGAAGTATGTCTTGATGTTCGCTCCCGCAGCATTGTCAAGTCCGAGTTCCCTGAATCGCCCGGTTATCTGGTCATATTCAGGATTCATCAGATAATGAGACACTTGAGTCTTGTAAGAAGCATTGCCCTTTCCGGCAAGCTTGGCTTCAAGCTCTTTGTCCGGTCCGTTGTGGCCGGCAGGAATCATGATGAACGCATGGATTTCCTTTCCGCGAAAATCCGACTTGCGTATTTCATTGGCGGCGTCGATGAAGACATCGATGCCCTTGTTCCTGTATTCGTATCTTCCGCCGATTCCGATGAAGACGGCGTCCTCCGCAACCTCCTCTCCGGACATTGCGGAAGCCACCTCCTTCAGTCTGAGCCTGGCGGCTCTGCGTTTTTCGTCATATTCTTCCTCTGTAGAAGGAGTGAAGCTGTTCTCGAATCCGTTCGGTGTCACCACATCGACAGGTCTTCCGAGGAAGTGCTCACATTCTCGTGCCGTGATCTCGCTGACAGTAGTGAATATGTCAGCATTCTCGGCAGACTTCTTCTCCAGGGAATAAAGAGCCATCACATTGAACTGACGAGCCTTATCTTCCGCGTTGTATGACTCCATGGAATCATACAGCGGCATATTGTTGCCTGCGAGACACCTGCCTATTACCGTTGCATGTGTGGTAAATACCGTGGCAACCGGCGATTTCCTTGCCTTGAGGTACAGGATACCTGCACCTGTCTGCCACTCGTGGAACTGTGCAACTACCTTCTCGGATGAGCTGAGATAGAAATTGCAGTAACTTTCGATTACTTTACCTGCAACATATCCGAAAAGGACTGATTCCTTATAGTCCCAGTTTCCTGTGATGGAATCTACTTTGTAAAGTTCCCAATATTTGGCCAGAATCTTATCGGTATCGGTAAGGAAGTGTTTGAAATCCACGAGGATAGCCACCGGGTTTCCAGGTACGTTCCACCTTCCTATCCTGAGTCTGAGTCCGCTCTTGGCCGCCTCGACTCTCCAGTCCTGCCAAAGCAGAGGATCCTCACGGAAGTCGGGGTTGGCATCGGTATCCATCCATACGTCCGGACCGACAAGAATATGATGTCTCTTCAGCTGTGATTTGAGGAACAGCGATTTGGTCGCGATGACGGTATAGATTCCACCGATTTTGTTGCAGACTTCCCAGCTGACCTCAAACAGATAATCCGGTCTGTTCAATTCTTTAGTCATTATTCACTTTTCTTTTTTACGGCAGGCTTCGAATTTTTCTTCTCCTTTGCCGCCTCCGGTTTCACCGCTTTACCTGCAGACTTTTTCGCGGCCTTCACAGTTTTTTCAGATGTCAAGGTCGTCTTAGTCTTCTTGTTTTCAGCCGGTTCCGCTTTTTTTGCCGGCTTCTTTTTCTCAGTCTCCTGATTTTCAGAAGTTGCAAATTTAGCAACAGTTGCGGAATATTCCTCATCCACCCTGATAATAAAATCACTCAAAACGTTCATATAGTTGATGAACGCCTCGTAAGGGGTGTCGTAAGGGTTGAAATATTTGTGGACTTCTCCGTCTGAGAAGAATTTTGTGCACATATAATAGAAGTGGTCGCTCTCCTGCAGATGGCCGAAATCATTGTAGAGTGCAGGGTCATTGACAAGAGCGAGCTTCTCATACTGGGCGTAGAGCTTGTTGTAGGCCTCCTGCTGGAGCTCGTTTCCGAGCCATGCAGTAACGTCACGCTCCTCGTCAGCCCATGAAATAGGCTCCGGAACTTCGAGTGAAGACACTGGTTTGCAAGCTTTTGCGACCTCTGAAGGGGTGCTGAAGCGGAATGTGCCGTCATTGAGGATGGTCTCAGGGAGGAACTTCATGAAGTCGAAGATACCTGAAGCGGCGTTCTGGTGCTCGCCGAAGGTCTCATAATCCATGAACAGGTTGATCACGTCACCTGCAGAGGTGTTGATGTCATTCTTTAGCCATCCGAGGTACTTCTCGGCAGTAAGAGGCCACTCTGCCCACGCCCTGTCAGAGAATCTGAATGCGATATCGTCGCTGAGAGAGTAGTTCCTGAGAAGGAGTTTCAGCCTGGTCTGCCTGTCATCGGAATATACGAAATCTGGGCTTCTCCATGCGAGGATGTGTCTTGCGCCCTCGGTAAGCATCGTGTGGAATCCCATGTCGTAAACCTGTGCACCGATAGTGTCAGAGTAGATGAGCTCGGTATTTCTGAATGTCACCGGAGTAACTCCGAAATAGTGCTCGATGGCAGCCTTGTGCTTGAGGACCTGGTGTTTGAACTCAGGCTCCGAAGCGAGGGAAGCCAATGAGTGATAATAGGTTTCACAGAGGAACTCGGCGCAGCCCGTGTCCGCGAGTTTGCGGAAACTGTCAATGACTTCAGGTGCATATCTCTCGAACTGCTCCAATGCTGAACCGCTTATGGAGAAAGCCACCTTGAATGCGCCCTTGTGCTGATTGATGAGTTCAAGCAGGAGCTTGTTCATCGGAAGATAGCACAAGTCAGCCACTCTCCTGAGAATGGTCCTGTTGGTGAAGTCATCATAATAATGTGAATCCTTGCCGATATCGAAAAACCTGTAAAGTCTCAGTCTGGTAGGCTGATGGATCTGGAAATACAGGCATAAATTTTTCTGGGTCATATCTATATCATTTTATTTTACAACTGATTCGTAAACGCTCTTGATTTTGGCGGCGGCGTTGTTCCATTTGAGGGTATTGACCTCGTCATAGCCGAACTGGGATGCGAACTGGGAAAGTGCAGGATACTGCAGAAGAGCATAAATCTCGTCCGCCATGGCATCCACATCCCAGAAGTCCACCTTGAATGCATATTTGAGGACCTCGGCAGCACCTGACTGTCTGGAAATGACTGAAGGCACTCCTGAGCGCATAGCCTCGAGAGGGGAAATTCCGAAAGGCTCCGATACAGAAGGCATTACATATACGTCTGACAATGCGAACATCTTCTGCACCTCATTTCCGCGGAGGAATCCTGTAAAGTGGAACCTGTCTGAAATTCCGAGTCTCGCCACCTGGCGGATAGACCTGTTCATCATATCTCCGCTGCCGGCCATCACGAAACGGACATTGTCACATCTCTTCAGCACTTTGGCAGCAGCCTCGATGAAATACTCAGGACCCTTCTGGAAAGTGATTCGGCCGAGGAACGTCACGACCTTGTCCTTCACACCCTTTTCCACCTTGACTTCACTTCTTCCGCTGAAATCCACGGCGTTATGCACGGTAACGACCTTTGCAGGGTCAATGCCGTACTTCGTAATCACGATGTTTCTGGTAAGGTCGCTCACGGTAATCACTTTGTCCGCAGCCTCCATTCCGCGCTTCTCGATTTCATAGACGCGAGTGTCAATGTTATTGTCACTGCTTCTGTCGAACGATGTCGCGTGGACATGCACTACGAGCGGTTTTCCGGAGAGCCTCTTGGCAGCGATTCCGGCATTGTATGTAAGCCAGTCATGCGCATGGATGACATCGAACTCATCCTTGTGTGTCATGGCGATGGTTCCGCCCACCATAGCATATCTGGCAACCTCTTCCATCAGGTTCGAGCCGTATTTTCCGGAGAATTTGTAGGTATGACCATAGTTCACGGTAAAGTCACGGACCTGACGCTTCCTGTCTTCCTCAACGAGAGTATGGAACTCTTCAGGATCAAGGTACGGAACCATGTTGGTACCGATATGCACGAACTGCACCTTGTCGAGGAAGTCATCCACGTTCATGGTGTCCGTAATCTCAACAGGGACATCACTGGCATTGATAATATCCGCAGCACTCTTATCCTCATCGCCCGATGCCGAAGGCATCACGAACATGGTCTCTACACCATTGTGTGCCAAGCCTTTGACGATTCCGTAGCAGGCTGTTCCGAGTCCGCCGGCAATATGTGGAGGGAATTCCCATCCGAACATCAGCACTTTCATTATCTTTCCTCCCTATATTTATTGATCATACTTTCCACGTAAAGAAGAGCCGCCGTGCTCAATGCAGACGAAATCGCCCCGTGAGGCTCGTGAGGCGGGTCTCCGTCGTAAAGTTCGGAGAATGCTCCCACGCCGTGCTTGTTCAGGTCGTCATAGAATCCTTCGATGAGCATCTCGGCCCTGCGGCAATATGCTGCCCCGTGCATCTTGAACTTGGCATTGGCATAGAACAGAAGCAGCGCAGGCCATGCGCAACCCTGCTGATATGCATTGTCACGCTCCGTCTGGTTACCCTCATATACGCCTCTGTATTTCATGTCGCGAGGGGACAGTGTCCTGATTCCCCTGGATGTGGCAAGTTCTCTGTCAACGATATTCATGACGCTGTTCATCACGCTGTCATCCACAAGCTGGTGGAAGATTGCAAGTGCGAACAGCTGGTTCGGGCGCACATCGGTATTCTGACCGTTATTGTCGACATAGTCAGCAAGGTAGCCCTTGTCTTTCATCCAGAATGTCGGCTGATAGTTGGCCTTGACAAGGTCTCTTACCGGAGTCCACACAGCCGCGAATTTGCCGTCGCCGTACTTCTCGTCCATTTCGGTGGAGAAGCAGAGCATGTCGTACCACAAGGCGTTGGTCTCGACCTGGTATCCCGCTCTTTCCGTTACAGGGTTGCCGTCAACGTATGCGTTCATCCATGTCAATGCCGTCCTGTCTTTCTGTGCCCAGAGCAGTCCGTCCGGCTGGAGGGAAATCTCCTTTCTGTTACCAGGGGAATAGCTTTCCACGACGCGCTTCACCACGTCGCCATATTTTGCCCAGACCTTCTTGGCGGATGCGCCCGCTGCGATATATTCCTGGAGAACAGATGCGAGCATCAGAGGTGCCTCAACCTGAGTCGTGCGGTGGAAGAACCTTTCCTGATTGTCTGCGATAAGGTTGTCCAGAATCTCCTCAAACTCGTTTTTCTTTCCGGTCGCAAGCGTAAGTCCCGGAAGAGAGAACAATGATTCTCTGAGGAGTCCGGTGTAAAGCCATGAGAATCCGGCAGTTATGCTCTTCTTACCGTTTCTGTCACGGATAAGGAGGTCAGCACAGTGCACCAGCTGGTCGTGAAAACTTCCGATATCCTTCATGCCCTTGAGGACAGTATTGAATTTTCTCGTTATCACGCGAGGATTCTCTTCATTGACAGAAGCCGAGAGGATAACTGAATCTCCCTGCTTCATCTTCAGGATGAATGCTCCCGGAACGAACAGATCCTCCTTGCACTCGAAACCGCGCCTCGCCTCGTCGGAATATGTTATTCCATTGTACCAGTATGGAGCGGATTTGAATTCGAATGAAGAAGAACTGAGCTGGAGGTCAAGGTCAGGGAATCCTTCATACATATTGAAAGAGACTCCGTTGCCGATAACCCTGTAGTCTGTGCAAGCTTCTGAATTCTGCTTGGTGAGACTATGAATATTTCTGAATGCCAGGAAAGGCTTCAGGTTCAATGTTACTTCGGCAGGTGATTTTCTGAGTTCATAACGGATCATCACCTGGTCCCTGTCAGGAACAAGCATGATACTCTTGACGAACTCCATTTCGCCTACCCTATAGACAATCTGCGGAATCGGGTCTGCCATGAAGTCAACGATATATTTATGGCCGCGCGGCTCATAAATGTCTCCATAGCAATGGATTCCGAGGTTGAATACTTTTCCGTTCACAGCAAGGCTCTCATCGACAGATGACAGCAGCATGTATTTGCTGCCGCCGAAATTGTCAACGGGTACGCCCAGCAGTCCGTGATAGCGTCTCGTGTTGCATGTGACAATGGAGGTGTTGCAGTAAGCACCTGTCTTATTGGCACATATAATCTCTCTCTTCAATGAGTACGAGAGATTCACAAGCTCCGCCTTGTTGAAATTCAGGAATGCCATATTTTATATTTAGTTTTTATGATTTACGTCTGAATACCAGCGCACATCGGCTAGGAAGATACATAGTGATGCCGGTATCGGAATGATGCACTTCTCCTTCTGCAAGTCTGGAGAATCCGTCATACCGCTTCTCATCAGAATCCAGTTCAAGCTCCCAATCTCCTTCCGGAGCTTCGACAGCGTAGCCGGTGAATGATTCTGAAGGGTTAAAATCGAGTGCAAAGATATAATTTTTGCGTCTGAAAATCAAGACTTTCTTCTCCTCGTCAGCTCTGATCAATTCCGGCTTATAAGCCAGAAGATTCTCTTTTCTGAACAGATGAATCATGTCAGAATCGAAATTCATCAGATACTTGTAGCGGAGATAGTCAGGTTTGCACAGAGACCATTGTCTTCTGGCATATTTATACGACCATCCGTTTCCGGCACGGGGAAAATCTATCCACTCGGGATGTCCGAACTCATTTCCCATGAAAGTCAGGTACCCGTCACCTGCCGTCGCGATGGTGACCAGCCTTATCATCTTGTGCAGAGCGATGCCCCTATCGACGACAAGACTCTTGGAGTCAATGTTCATCGACGTGTACATCTCCTTGTCTATAAGTCTGAATATGAGGGTTTTGTCTCCCACCAGCGCCTGGTCGTGGCACTCGGCGTAACTGATGGTCTTCTCATCCTCTCGCTTGTTGGTAAGTTCCCACCAGATTTCACCCATGCTCCACTGGTCGTCCGTCTTTTCCTTCAGCCACTTGATCCAATGGTCCGCGACGCCCATGGCCATACGGAATTCGAAACCAAGTCCTCCGGCCTCGAACGGAGCCGCCAGTCCGGCCATTCCGCTCATATCCTCGGCAATGGTAATTCCGTCAGGGTCAATCTCTTTCACGAGCATTGCCGCCAATGCCAGATAAGTCACGGCATTTTCATCTACACCGGCATTGAAATAATTGTCATATCCGACGAAGTCCTTGCCCAGGCCGTGGTCCCAATACAGCATACTTGTGACACCGTCGAACCTGAATCCGTCCAGATGATATTCTTCCATCCAGAACTTGCAGTTGGACAGGAGGAAATATTTGGTTTCACTCTTTCCGTAGTCGAAGCATCTGGAGCCCCACGCAGGATGGTGTCCCTGGGGGCCCTTATAGAAATACAGGTCTTCCCTGCCGTCGAACAGGCTGAGTCCTTCCGCCTCATTGTCCACGCTGTGGGAATGGACGATATCCATCACGACGGCTATGCCGCGGGCATGTGCATCATCCACAAGATGTTTGAATTCCTCCGGTGTTCCGAATCTGGAAGAAAGTGCGTAGAAGTTGGAAACCTGGTATCCGAAGGAGCCGTAATAAGGGTGCTCCTGCAAGGCCATAATCTGGATGGTATCGTAGCCAAGTGCCTCGATATGAGGAAGAACATTGACACGGAACTCTTCGAAGGTGGCGACTTTTTCCTCTTCGGAACTCATGCCTATGTGGCACTCATAGATCAGCGGATGAGGTCTCGCGCCCGGCCTGGCGTTCTTCCATTGATATTGCTCGTCCGGTTCCCACACCTGTGCGCAGAACACCTTGGTGACAGGGTCCTGCACTACCCTCCTGACATAGGAAGGGAGCCTTTCCCCGCCGCCTCCCGGCCATTCGATGAAGAGTTTGTAGAGTTCCTGATGGTGGAGGAACATGGCGGGCAGGCGGATTTCCCAGTTCCCGCCTCCGATAGGATTAAGCGAATAGGCCGCCGTGCGTCTCCAGTTGTTGAACTCGCCTATGAGGTATATCCTGCTGGCATTGGGAGCCCACTCACGGAAGACCCAGCTCCCGTCGGCATCCCTGTGCAGGCCATAGTACAGATGGTTGTTCAGCCCGTCGGCAAGGGAGCCGTCCAGGGCAATCTTGTCGCGCTCTTCCAATATTCTTTCATGACGCTTCTCTATGGCTTCCTTGTACGGAGCCAAATAAGGGTCGGTCTCGTATATCTTCTTCATAATCCTGGTAATTTCTCGTTAAAGGCCTGTAAACCAAGAGGCTCATCAAGCCATATCCATGTCGTCAGCCTTGTCTCTCACGCTCCTCAGATACGCGCGGCACTCCGCAATCAGTTCCTTTGACCGCTTCACATAGGCATCAATATCATCAAGTCCCGTAGCCGGGTCCTCGACTTTAGCCGCGATTTTATCCAATTCCTCAACAGCTTTTCTGTAATCAAATTTATCCATATACCAATCCGTTGAAACCGTCATCTGCTTTCATTGACAATACAATCCAATGTCCCGTCGGCGAACATCACTGAAACTTTGTCGCCCTTCTTTCTGCCTCCTGCGCCCTTCATGACCACACCGTCGCCGTCGAGCACCAACGCGTAGCCGCGTGAAAGGATTCGCCTCGGATCCGCACCCGAAATCCTGGATTCGAGAAGGTCAATGCGGGACTGCATCCCGGAAATCTTGTTCAGAAAGGCCATCTTGAGTCTGGAGCCATAGGACATAAGCCTCTGGTCTTCATCCATATAGATATCCAGAAAGACATCTGCGAGCGCCGTCGGGGTCTTGACGTAGTTCCATGCAACCATGTCACATACATGAAAGTCCTGGTCATGGCCGACTGCCGTCAGCACCGGTACGGGACATTTTGCAATGGCTGCAGCGACTTCGTAGTCATCGAAACATGCAAGGTCCAGTTTGGCCCCACCGCCTCTCAATATCAGCACGGCATCATAAGGACATTCCGCAGCGGCTGCCCTTCCGATTGCCCCGGAAATGGATTCCGGAGCGGACACGCCCTGCATCACAGCCTCGTAAAGGTCTGTGTGAAAGACAAATCCGTATTCATTTTCATGAAGATGCCGCATAAAATCACGATATCCGGCAGCGTCAGGAGCGGATATGACCGCAAGCCTGTAAGGGAGTGGGGCCAATGACAGATTTTTCTGTCTGTCGAGCAGCCCTTCGCGTCCGAGACGCGCTATGGTTTCCTGCCTCTCCTTTTCCTTGTCTCCGATAGTATATTGAGGGTCAATGTCATCCACTATCACGGACAGTCCGTACAACTGGCTGAAATTGACCTGAACCTGCACAAGAACATTGATCCCGGCCTGAAGGGGAATTCCGGTCTCCGACTCGAAGTACGGAGCCAGGAACCTGAATTTCGAACTCCAGATTATGGCCGTAACCTTTGCGACAAGGCCGTTTCCGTCCGACTGGGAAAGTTCCATGTAACAATGCCCTCCCGGCCTGGCCTTCACGGCGCTTATCTCAGCCTTCACCCACAAACGGGCCGGAAAAGCCCCCTCCAACACTGTTTTCAGATGTGTCTGGAGCGTGTAAAGATCTATTACGTTTTTTTCCATACCACCTGTCATTAATTATGTCTCTGCCTCCCGGAAGGGCCCCGGCAAAGGGACTCTCCTCCTCCCTGACCGGGCCCGGAAAGCGGCGTTCCGCGCCTGCGGAACCCGAGTTACAAATTTAGAATCCGTTTCACTCATTTCAAAATAAAATCATCAAGAAAGAACATTCCGGCGACGTCCGGAAATGTTTTCTCCGTCTTTCTTCATACTTCTGATTTTTTTGCTATCTTCCTGTCTTTGACACTTTGGTTTTAAGATATAAAGGCCCCAGAGCGCTGTAATGGCGATTCTGGGGCTTTTGCAATT
>CAKUXR010000024.1 GCA_934700615.1 uncultured Bacteroidales bacterium | reverse complement strand
GTAAGTCAGGAGGGCCTCGTGACTGCTGTCGGGGAAGGAAAGGCGACGATAACCGTGAAGACCAATGACGGCGGATTCAGTGCGTCATGCGAAGTGACTGTGAACAAGAAGGTCATCGCTGTGACGGGCGTCAAGTTGAGTGCTGAGTCTATGACACTTCGTGAAGGGGATAGAGGAACACTTACTGCTACGGTAGAGCCTGCAAATGCGACCAATAAAAATGTGGAATGGTGGACCACTGATCTTGATATTGTCAGCGTGACCAGTACATCGGGCAGCAGCAACGGTTATGTGGAGGCAAGAAAGGCAGGAAAGGCCACGGTTACAGTAAAGACCGAAGACGGTGAGTTCAGCGCGTCATGTGAGATCACTGTAGAGAAAAAGGAAGTTCCGGTGACCGGAATCTCTATAGAACCGTCTTCATTGAAATTGCCTGTCGGAGATACATATTCTCTTATTCTGCACGTGCAGCCAAGTGATGCTACAAATCAGGATATCAAATGGTTAAGTACCAATGAGAGTGTCGCTACCGTGAATGCGGAGGGCAAGGTGACGGCTGTAGCAGCCGGCAGTGCCGAAATACGGGCTATGTTGGAGGGGAAATTTGCAAACTGTCCTGTCGAAGTTGATGATGTCAAGATGACGATGAAAAAAACGTCATATATGGTGATTTTGTCATTGTCCAAAAAAATCAACATCGAATCTGACATTGAGACGAATTTCACCATGGACAAGAGCAAGATTACAGTTGTTTCTGCCGATCCGCTCATCGCTACAGTCGATCAGGACCTCAATTTGGTTGCTCCCGGCAAGACAGGAAAAGCTCGCATAACATTGAATTATAGATATGGAAATGGCCTGCTGAGTACCAGTTTTATGGTTACTGTAAAAAAGAATCTTAAAGACTAAGAAACTGTTCGGCATACAAGGTTCAGGTAGAAATGCTGTGGCATTTTGTCCCGCGAAAACGTTTTAACCCGTACAGAATGTGTTTGTGGAGGTGCTTTGTACGGGAAAAACGTTTTAGATGGTACGGAAAACAGTTTTTGCGGGAAAGATTTTCTCGAGTGTGGGGTGGTTGCATTAAAACGCCACTTTGTCCTTTGATGCGCCCGGCGGGGGTGGGGCCTCTGGAGGTTCGCTTCGCTCATCCCGTCAGGCTGGCGCCTGCCACCCATTCACAAGGTCATGGGCGACCATGCCTCCAGAGACTCCACCCCCGCCGGGCTTTTCCGAAGATTTAATTTTTGTTGTGCCGCTATGTATATATATTTGCAATCTTAAACAACAATACCGGGAAATATGTGAAAAAATGCAACAAAGCTTGTGTGAGTTGCATCTTTGTAGGGATGGATGAGGGGGCGAGTGTGGATTGGTTATAATGAAAAGGATTGCTGCTTGTTACGGAATCCTTAAACAAATATTCTTTAATGCGAAAATTTACATTGGCGGCGATGGCCGTCATTTTTGCTGTCAATCTGGCTGCACAGAACAAGTGTACAGTCAGCGGATATATCCGGGATGCAGCTACGGGGGAGACGCTCATCGGAGCGGGGGTTATAGTGATAGCAACAAATGCCAAGTCATCGATGTCAAACTCGAAAATCATTGGCGCAGTCACCAACGAATTCGGATACTATACGATCACCATCCCATGCGGAAACATTGACCTGACATATTCCTACGTTGGATGCGCGGATGTGAAACAAAGCATTGACCTTCAAAGGGATACGGTTATAAATGTCTCATTGGCACAGGCGACTTCACTGAAAGCCTCGACCATTGTCGGACGCAAGGACGCCGGCATACAGTCCACGTATATGGGCGCATTGGAAATCCCTCAGGAGATGATCAAGAACATGCCGGTGGTACTGGGCGAGCCCGATGTCATCAAGACCATTCAGCTGATGCCGGGCGTGCAGAGCGGCATGGAAGGATTTTCCGGAATCTATGTGCGGGGCGGCGGAGCGGACGAGAACCTTATGATGCTCGACGGTACGCCGCTTTACAATGTCAGCCATCTGCTCGGCCTGCTGTCGGTATTCACGCCGGAAGCGGTGAAGAAAGTCACATTCTACAAAGGCTCATTCCCGGCAAGATATGGCGGCAGAGTATCCAGCATCGTCGACGTCAGGACCAATGACGGCAATGCCAAAGGATTCCACGGCTCGGTATCAGCAGGACTCCTTTCGGAAAAACTCCACTTCGAAGGCCCTATCGCAAGTGAAAACACCACATGGTCCTTTAGCGCACGCGGAATGCACACCTTCCTGTTCGACAGGTTGATAAAGGCCTTCGGCAGTCCTGCCAATTATGCCTTTTATGATATCAATGCCAAGGTAACACACCGTTTCAGCGACTCGGACAAACTGTTTGTGGGGTTCTATACGGGACGCGATTATTTCAGATACTCCGATTCAGACAAATCCAGTTCGAGATATTATGGCCCTGACTATGAGCCATATACGAAGTACGAAGAAGAAAATACGAAAATGAACCTCAAATGGGGCAACACATTGGCATCGGTAAGGTGGAACCATGTCTTCAGCAGCAAGCTGTTTGCAAATACCTCAGTTTCGTGGAATACATATAAGATGAACATGGTCACCAATACCAGGGAACTTCTGAAATCGGAAACGGAGAACTATGACAAGCAGTACAGGTATTCCTATACGTCAGGCATCCGTGACCTGGGCGCGAGAATTGACTTCGATTATGTTCCGGCGCCTTCGCACCTGGTAAAATTCGGCGGCGAATTCGTGAATCACCTTTATCGCCCGGAAGTGGAACGCTCGCGCAGTCTCAACAACCTTGACGGCAAGGAAGAAAAAAGCGACAAGGTGAACGACGCCAGCCCGAACCTTTATGGCAATGAACTGTCGGCCTACATTGAAGACGACATGACCTTCGGGGAGCATTTCTCATTCAATCCGGGACTGCACCTGAGCCTGTTTCTGGTCAATGGTCGTACATATTTCTGTCCGGAACCACGTGTCGCGGTCAAGGTCTCATTCGGAAAGGGCTGGGCTGTCAAGACGGCTTATTCCAAGATGTCGCAATACGTGCATCAGCTCACATCGGGCAACCTCAGCCTTCCTACAGACCTCTGGGTGCCTATTACCAAGAACATCAAGCCGGTAACATCGGACATCGTCTCGCTCGGCACATATTACAGCGGCCTGAAAGGATGGGAATTCTCGGTGGAGGGTTACTGGAAGCGGATGAACAATGTCCTTGAATATAAAGACGGAAAAATGTCATTCTCCTCGGCTGCCGACTGGGAAGAAAACGTCGAGATGGGACAGGGACAGTCCTATGGTGTGGAACTCTATGTCCAGAAGACACTTGGCCGCACCACCGGAACCGTCTCATATACATTGTCCAAGACCGACCGCATCTTCCGCGACGGCACCATCAACAATGGAAAACGCTTCCCGTTCGTATATGACCGCAGGCACAACTTCTGCGTCAGCCTGAACCAGAAACTCGGTAAAAGAGTGGACCTGAGCGCAATATGGACCATCGCCTCCGGAAACTGGATGACGGTTTCCACCAGGTCTACGGTCACGCTCTCGCCGGACGGAAAGGGCATGTCGATGGTGGACTATATCTCCAGCAGGAACAATTACAGGCTTCCGCCGTCCCACAGGCTCGATTTCAGCGTCAATATCCACAAGAAGAAACGTCATGGCGAGCGTATCTGGAACTTCGGAATGTACAATGCCTATGGCGCCAAAAATCCTAACTGGGTGACTTTGGACAGCAGGGAAGTGAAGAACCCTGACACCGGAAAAACCACGTACATCCCGGCATTGAGCAAGAAGACCTTCCTCTTGTGCCTTCCTTCTTTCAGTTACACCTTCAAGTTCTAGAAATCATGAAAAAGTCAATATTGATAATGATTGCGGCAATGATGTCGGCCGCATGTGAGGAATACATTGACCTGCGCCGGGAAGGCCCGGAGAAGATGCTCGTGGTGAACGGCAATCTGGTGGCGGGCGACACGCTGCACACGGTTTTCCTTACCTGGGGCATGTATGACGCTGTGAAACCCGTCGAATCGGCGCATCTTGAATGCTACGTGAACGGTAAACTGGTGGCGTCTACGGACAAGGTGACCGAGCCGGAGCGGTTCTCGTACAATGCCAATGCCATCCGGTTCAAGGCTCCTTTCAATGCCGGTGACGAGGTCAGGATCACGGTCGATGCCGGCGATGCCCATGCCGAGGCGGTCGCTGTCGCTCCCAATGCTCCTGTTGTCAATGCGGTGGACACGACTTCATTCATGGCGAAGAACAAAGGAGGCGAGCTGGTCGGTTTCTATATGACCAAGGTCCATCTGCAGGACGTTGCCGGAGAAAGCAATTTCTACCGTATGGTAATGTCTTATGAATCAGAGTACAGGGCTTCTGAAGTGCCGTCCGGCAGTCCTTACGTGGAAGGCCAGTTCTTGTGCAGCAGATACAGTGACATCAAGTTCGACAACAAGTATGAAAGCCTGCTGTACAGGAATCTTAAAATCGGTATGGAGGACAGTTCCAATGATGCGAATAATTATTATGCCAATGAATATAACTTGTTTACGGACAATACTTTCGCTGACAAGGAATATACATTGAAACTGGCTGTAGAAAAGACACTCCTGCATAATTATTATCCGAATTCATGGTCGCGTGACGAATATGTGCCGGCCGAGTACGGGAAAATCTGTTTCCGTGTATTGTCAATGTCCCGAAGCACCTATACTTATATGAACGACTACGCATTCGACAATTCGGAGCAAGGTTCCTGGACCTTCATTGATGAAATTCCTTATCCGAGCAATGTCAGTGGCGGTACCGGCATGGTTTCGATTATGACTCCGGCGGATTTTTATATTGACCTTAAAAAGAGATGACAGTAATGAACAAGATAAATTTTGCGCTTGCATTGGCATTGACCTTTATGGCCGCGGTAGCGTGCGACAAGAATAAGGTCGTGTATGATATGACGGATGCGGCGCGTGCCGCGATGGACAGGCTTGTCGGTGCGTATGAACTCGTCGGCGCGGAATGGGACGGGGCACCGGTGGACCTGAATGGCGACGGCGTGGCTTCCGCTTCGATTTTTGATGAATTGAAAGAGGTGCCGGACCTGACAGATGAAATCGGTATAGAGATAGATATGGCGGCGCCGTATCGGACTTCCGTGAGAATCAGCCTGCTGATAGAAGAAATCTACCTGAACACTTCAATCGCGTTTTGGAACAAGAGTGTTTTTACGCCGAAATTCTCCGTGGATTCGTCCGGGAATTATGACCTGGGCATTGACCCTTATTATGGAAAAGTATCCGATGACAGTCGCAGCCAAGGTTATTTCTATAAGATGAATGTCCGGCTGGAAGGTGATGATATGCTGTATCTTTCGGGTTATACGGTGTTGCGTGACGACCGCTCAGGACAGCCTGTGAACGGAACGCTTGTTTATAAGTTCAAATGCGTTAACGGAAAAGGGAAAAAGTTAAGTAAATTATAACAATTTAATATTTGCAGACATTGCTGTCCTTATCAAAGTAGATTACTCTACGAATCTTGTCAGGATACTTCTCCATTGTCAGTTGATCTGCCATATAGCCGATGGCATCTGACTGGATGCCTGATTCGGGTGGGAATCGGCGCGCACTAAAAACCTTTGTAACTACCTAACTTCCAATATTTTCAAAGAACTTTCATGGTTTTTTACCGGACACTAATGTAAAAATAGCACTGAATCATATCAAGTCTTTAATCGATAATGACATGAATTCATTTTTATGTAAACAATTCATACCAATGTGTGTAATTCTGTGCTTTACACTAGAGACTGTCAGAACAGAAAGCCTAAGGTAAATGTCTTGGACGACATGTCCGACTCGAATCCATATTCGGCATCGAAGGCATAACACAGGTCCACCGACAGACGGAAGCGCCATATCGAAACGCCAAAGTGTGGTCCCACTATGCCGTAAGCATTGCTGTAGCTCGTGTTTTCCATTTTCTCGAACAATACTCCGCCACCGATTCCTGCACCGACAAACGGACGAACCAGTTTGCTTGGCAATATGACATAATCGACGCCGAGCATTCCTTCGACCTGATTACATTTAGTATTGACATATGTCGGGTTTTCGCTGGCTGTCCAACCCTTGACATTGCCGTTCTTGTAGGAGGCGCGGAACAGAGCATCGAAATTATCATGAAACCTATAGCCATATCCAAGATACGCTGTCGGGCCTGCATTTCTGGAAAGTCCACCGACAGAACCGGTTATGCCATAAATTGAGACTCCGGCACCGACTTCAAATTCGCTGCCATGCTTCACCTGTGCCGACAGGATCACAGGAAACAATGCCATTACGGCCATCAAAAAAAGTCTTCTCATATCCGTATAGAATTATTGTATCTTATTTTTCGAAAGATAGACAAAATATCCCATTTTGAAAGCTTTTGTGTTTTTTTACTCACATTACCGTTTTTTTATCGAAAAATAATCTTTTCAATAAAAAATGCGCTCAAGATGCTCCGGCATTATGGATTTCGAAAAAAATACTTATCTTTCGGGGACAAAGATAATGCTATGACTAAAGTAATAAGCGGAAAGGAACTTTCCATCAAACTTAAGGCGGAGATGGCTGCACAGGTCAGCACATTCCCTGAAAAATATGGCCGCGTGCCTCATCTGGTTGTGATTCTGGTAGGAGAAGATCCGGCAAGCCAGTCATACGTGAAAGGCAAGGCAAAGGCCTCCGAAGTGGTCGGAATACACAATACCACTATTCTGAAACCGGCTGACATCTCTGAGAAAGAACTGCTCGATCTGATAGCTGAACTCAATGCTGATGATACTGTCGACGGTATTCTGGTCCAGCTCCCGTTGCCTGACCATATCAATGAAGACAAGGTGATCGCGTCTATTTCCAAGGATAAGGATGTCGATGGTTTCCATCCTCTCAATGTTGCCGCATTGTGGCAGAAACAGCCTTGTACAGTACCATGTACTCCTATGGGCATCATCAGGATGCTCGAGGAAGCAGGCGTGGAAATCAAGGGCAAGCGTGCTGTCGTAATAGGAAGAAGCCAGATTGTAGGTCTTCCTGTGGCCAAGCTTCTTCTCGACAGAAATGCCACCGTCACCATCTGTCACAGCCGTACCGCAGACCTTCCTGCAGTAACACGTGAGGCTGAGATTCTGGTTGTCGCCATCGGCCGCAGCAAGTTCGTCACCAAGGACATGGTTACACCGGGCACTGTTGTCATTGACGTAGGTGTGAACCGCGATCCTGAAACAGGAAAACTCTGTGGAGACGTGGATTACGAGGCTGTCGCTCCGTTGGCATCAGTGATTACTCCTGTGCCTGGCGGTGTGGGTCCGATGACCATCACATGCCTGATGGAGAACACTATCGAACTTTTCCTCCGAAAGATGAACAAATAGAGTTTCAGGGGCGCCTGCAGGTAGTCGGCTGATTATCAGTCATTGCCGTCGCGCCTGTTGAAATCTCTGTGGATTGTTGATAACTTTTCCGCAGAAATTCCTTTGATAAGGAGTGACGATTTTATAATTTTGCAAACCGTTTCCGGACGTCCGGGGATGGTTTGCAATTTTTAATATTTATAAATTATGGATGTCTATAAGACTAACGGCTCATATGAAGAGTACGATAGGGAAAAGCTGATGAGAGGTATTCACGAGGCCTACAAGTCTGCAGGTGAAGTGTGCCCGGAGGCTGTGGTGGTGTCAATTGTCGATAATCTGTACATATATGACAAGATTGCCAGCAAGGAAATTCGCCGACAGGTCGAGGAGTCATTGATGTCCATAAACAAGAAGGTCGCCGTCGCCTACATTGAAAAATTCGATGCCGGCGTGGACCTCCGCAAGAAGCGTGATTTCATCCGCGACTACATCAAGGCTTCGAATGCCGCGACCGGTTCGAAGTTCGATGCCAATGCCAATGTCACCCGCAAGAATATCGTGACCCTCGGGCAGGAACTCTACAAAGAGAACAACATCAAGCAGAACCGCTATATAATGAAGGACAAGATTAAGGCGATGTACAGCAAGCGTCTTGCGGAACAGTATATCGAAGATCTTGAAAGTCACGTTCTCTACAAGCATGACGAGAGCGGCACACCGGGATATCCGTACTGCGTCGCCATCACCATGTATCCTTTCCTTGAAAGCGGACTGAAGGAACTCGGCGGCGTGTCCGTGGCACCTACCGACCTCAAGTCATTCTGCGGTGAGTTCATAAACCTTGTCTATTCGATTTCGTCCCAGTTTATGGGTGCCGTGGCTACTCCTGAATTCCTGATGTACTTTGACTATTTCATCAGAAAAGACTACGGAGACGATTATCTCGAGCGTCTCGGCGAGGTGGTAGAGAACAATGTAAAGCAGCGCACCCTCGTCAAAGTCATTGACAATTATTTCCAGCAGGTTGTCCACTCCATGAACATGCCGGCCGGAAACCGCGGATACCAGACGGTGTTCTGGAACATCGGCTATTTCGACAAGCCGTATTTCCAGGGCGTGTTCGGAGATTTCCGTTTCCCTGACGGCACGGCTCCGAAATGGGAGACATTGTCCTGGCTCCAGAAGCATTTCATGAATTGGTTCAACGAGGAGAGGAATGACTATATCCTTACTTTCCCTGTCGAGACCATGGCCCTTCTCACTGACGGAGGAGACGATTATGCGGACAAGGAATATGCTGACTTCACGGCTGAAATGTGGTCCAAGGGACACAGTTTCTTCTGCTACATTTCGAACAGTCCAGACAGCCTCTCAAGCTGCTGCCGTCTGCGCAACTCATTGAAAGACTTGGACAATACGGACGAGGAACACAATCATACCACCCATCAGTATTCTATGGGAACCGCCTCCGTGGCTACCGGTTCGAAGTCAGTCATGACCATAAACCTTAACAGACTTATCCAGATTGCCGCAAGGAAGTTCTTCAAGCAGACTCAGGGCATTGACATTCCTGAGGGACAGCCGCTTCCTGCCGACCTGAAATACGACAGGGGCGAGTTGTACAAGGCCATCGACGCGGAAATCAGCGAGATGACCGGCCGTGTCCACAAGTACCAGACTGCTTTCAATGAGATCATTCTCGATTTCCTCAAGGCAGACATGCTCGATGTCTATAAGGCTGGTTTCATCGACATGCGCAAGCAGTACCTGACTGTCGGTGTCAATGGTCTTACCGATGCGGCCGAGTTCCTCGGTCTGGAGATTTCTCCGAATGAGGGATACCGTGAGTTCGTCAATACCATTCTCGAGACCATAAACATTTCCAACAGGAAGGACAAGACCCGCGAGACCATGTTCAATACCGAGTTCGTTCCGGGCGAGAACTTGTCGGGCAAGAATTACAAGTGGGACAAGAAGGACGGTTTCTTCGTTTCCCCTAAGCACAATATGTACAGTTCGTACTTCTATAATCCTGAGGATGATGCACTTTCCATGATTGACAAGTTCAAGCTCCATGGTGAGGATTATGTGAAGTATCTCGACGGCGGCTCGGCCCTCCACATGAACATTGCCGAGCATCTGAGCAAGGACCAGTACAGGCAGCTGCTCAATGTCGCAGCCCATTACGGTACGAATTATTTCACATTCAACTGCCGCAATACCGTCTGCAACGACTGCGGATATATCAGCAAGGATACATTGACAGTGTGCCCTAAGTGCGGAAGCAAGAATTTGGATTACCTCACCCGCGTCATCGGTTATCTGAAGAGGGTTTCTTCTTTCAGCGAGATGCGCCAGGAGGAGGCGGAGCACAGATTTTACGCTGAGGATTGTCAATGATAAAGTATGTGCCGGAGATGACCAGCGTCGTGATGGAAGAAATTCCGGACAAGGTGACGCTGGCCGTGGATATCTCGAACTGTACCGGACTGTGTGAAGGCTGCCATTCCCCGTTTCTCCGGACCGATATCGGACTGGAGCTGACGCCGGAAAGAGTTGAGTCAATGCTGGCAGACAATTTCGGTGTAAACTGTTTTCTTTTTCTCGGTGAAGGCAATGACCATCAGGCTCTTATGTCATTGGCTTCATATATCCGTTCAGCCCATCCGTCATTGGCATTGGCCATTTATTCTGGAAGGGAAACTGTAGGGGATGACATGTTCCTGGCTTTTGACTATGTCAAGGTAGGGCCTTATCGTCCGTCCTGCGGACCTTTGAACAATCCGTCCACTAACCAGCGTCTGTATCACGTGATACGCAAGTCGGCCGTATCGGATTCCGGTGATTCCGGCTATGTTCTGGAGGACATCACCTCAAGGTTCTGGCACAAAGGCATTGACCCTCTCCTTACTTCAAAATAGCATTGATGGCTTTTGCCAGTCTTCCGTCAGGGTCGGAGAAGTGGTTTCCGGGGTTTATTTCGAAGTCGTGCGCGATTCCGGTCTTGTCGAGGAATGACAGTACCTGGTCGGTGCATTCTCCTACGCGGCTCATTACAGGGTGCTTCGTGTTGCTTTCGTTGTCGCCCAACGACAGGTATATGTAGTCGGGCTTGCTCTTCATTGCGTTGGTGTTCATGAAGTCAATGAAACCGGGGTACCAGAATGAGGCTGACCCGCATCCGACTCTGTGGAACACGTCTGTCTTCCATTGGCTCCAGAACGCGAACAGCCCTGCCAATGAATATCCTGCAATGGCATTGACAGAACTCGGGTGTGGCAGGTTTCTCTCCACTTCCGGCATTATCTCGTCCAGAAGTTTTCCGATGTGCCTGTCCGCGTTGCCATTGAACATCGGCAGTCCCTTTCTGACGCCCGGTGCGGGCCACGGTGTCAGTTCGCCTTCGAAGTCGAAGTCGTGTATGGATACGAGGTTGAATTCAGGGCATCCCATTTCTCTGCACCTGTTCCAGACGTTGTGCCCGTCTCCGGCTACCGAGTGGATATAAACTGTCGGGAGGCTTCTGTCATCTGCGCCTTTCCATATTGTCGTTTTCATGTTTTCTCGTGTTGGGGAATTGTGTCAGGTTTTTCGCCGCAAATTTCAAGCCTGCAAGGGAACTGAACTCTTGCAGGTATCATTGACCGTGGCGCGAAGAAAGGTGAACCTATAGGGTCCACATGCCGGTTCCATCCCAGTAGTCTTTGAACTCTATGGTCTTGACGGTCTTCTTCGAGGTGAACACATGTTTTCTTACAGGTGTGTACCATTCGGCTTTCACATATACTGTCTTGCCGGTATATCTGTCCACGATAGGCAGGAATTCCCACATGCCGCCGATGCGCGGACCTGTAACCCACACTCTTTCCCCCGGAGCGTAAGTCTGGAATGTCGAATAGCCTTCGGACGGGCCTGTGTAAACGCAACCTTTAAAGTCGCGTCCGACTCCTTCTCCCCATGCTCTCACCTGGTACCAGCCTAGCTGATGTGCATGTGTGCATTTTTCTGCCACGTCGATTGCCTGCTCGATGGAGCAGATTTCGTTAGGGCAGATGGTAGTGGCCGTCTTGCCTTTGACAAGTCCCAGTGCCTCCATGAAACTCATGGCCTCTTCTGCGGCAGGGCTGATTTCTTTCTTGTCAATGTATTTGTCCAGTCCATTATCGAATTCTGTGTAGGCGTAGATGCCCTGGTTTTCGATGTAACGCAATGCCTTGTAGAGAATTGCGGCCATATCCTGACGGGTGGCATTGGCATTGACGGATGCAGATGCTGACGGGATGCAGTCGATTCCGAGGATGGCGCATTTCGCCGCGAACTTGTCGCCGGACTGCTTCTTGCCGAGTTTGATTTCGTGTCCGATGAGCTCCTCTGCCAGACGGATTGCGAGCGATCTTACCTGAAGCAATGTCGCCTGTGCGGTGTAGTCATTTCCGAGTATCATGTCGTCCAGAAGATTGTCGCACAATGCGAAGTTTACGGAACTCTGGAAAGCAGTGCTCATCTTGGCGTCTGACTTGTACGGAAGGATGAACGTTCCCGGTTGCGTCGTGGTGGTAAGTCTTGCCTCAGTTTCGAAACCTTCTGCCTGTTCGGCCATGGCCTTCCTGAAGTCTTCATAACCCATTTCGTTTCCGGTCGCTTTCCATGCGACTTTTGTAAAGTGCTTCTGGTCATATCCTTCTGACATGCCGCACCAGATGCAGCTGTACCACCATACGTGCTGGCCGGCGGAGTTTTTGCCTATATATGCCTGGTCATTGGCCAAAGGCTGTTCGAATATGTGCAGCGGGTAATCAAAGTCCGTATATTTTATCTCGAAAGTATGGGCGGGGTTATGCTCGCATTTTCCGCAGTATTTGCATGAATAATAGTACGACGTGAAATTCTTGCATGAATAATCCTTGTAAATGTTGTCAGGGGAAGCTACTTTTTCCGTGAAGACATGATGCGTGCAGAAAGGTTTTGCGGCATCGGCTCCGGCTTTCTGAGCAGAGAATACGTCACCCTGATATGTCTTTATCGTGAACAATATAGGGTATGACCAAGTTTCTCGGGTAACCATTTTCATTACATTGTCGGCTTCTGATTCCGGAATGAATATAGTTGCCCTTTTATTCTGGCACAGGTAGCTGTTATACGGATGGTAGATACTTGTTGAAAAATCCCTGTCACCCTGATAGATATTACAGATGGTCCTGATGAACTTCTGGACGTCCACTTTCTGGCTCAGCCATACTTCGCGAATGTTGTAAGTTCCTTGTATGAAGTTGTTTACATCACCTGCCGCGCAATCTTGGATGAAATCATTGTCAGTATCTACTATTATCCTGGTCACGCGCATGGTCTTCTGTCCCTTGAATTCTCCTTCAACATTGGCATAGAATCGCGGGGCATACGAATCGTTGATGACAATCAGCGGCCAAGGATTGATATCAGGGCTGAGGGCATTGGCCTCGTCGATGGAGTAGGCCTTGCGGGACCTGCGGTAAGAGTCTTTGTTCAGTTCGTAATCTGATTTCACGTTCTGCGCGGCTTCCCGTTCCGAGCCGGCCCCGCCTTTTCCGACGGAAACCATTGTCTCTATGGATATGAAATATGGGACGCTTGGCTTCACTTTCGCCTCTTTTCCATTTACGGTAATCTTAATCCTGCTGCCGTCGATACCATAGTCATTATTCTTGAAATAATAGTCGGTCTGGTATTTCCCGCTCGGGTTTATCATCACTTTGAATACGGCTTTGTAGTCGAATCCGTCTCTGAACAGCATCTCGCCACTGTCTTTCTCTACGAAATCGCCGATATAATCCGCTTCCATAAGCTGGATATCTCCGGTAGGGGCAAGGTCGCCATATTCGGTGGTCGCCGAAGTCGGCTGCACCTCCCGCGCGTCCCAAAGGTCCGTTCCAGGTTTCGGGACAGGAATGACCAGGTCAATGCTTTTGATTTTTGGTTTGTCCTGTGCTGATGTCGTCAGCGGCAGCAAGATGGCCGCCATTGACAACATTGTCAGAATCACATATTTAGCTGTATCTTTCGTAGTCATAGAGCGTCGTTTCTATTCGGTATCAACAAATTCAAGTCCTGCGGGATATACATACTGGTTGTTCTCCCATTTGACCTGCATGTAAGGACAGGTCATCATGTCAGGGTAAATTTCCATAAGGAAGTCATCCTTCAGTTTGGAATTCAATTTCAAGTTTTTCAGGCTCTTGCAATTGTCGAATGTGAATTCTCCGATTTCCAAAACGTGGGAAAGGTCGAGGGAAACCACACCGCTGTCGGAAAACACGTGACTGCCGACTTTGGTTACGCTGGCAGGAATGTTTATGGTAGTGAGTTTGGTGCAGTTCTCGAATGTTCCGTCTTTGATTTCCGTAAGGTTCTCAGGAAGAGTCACGCTCGTGAGACTGGTGCAGCCGCTGAACATGTCATAGCTTGTAAGTCCCACATAGCGAGGCAGTTTGATGCTCTGGAGGCTGGTGCAGTTCTGGAAACATCCATGCAACTCATCTATCTTGTCGCTCTCGAAAACGACCTTCTTCAGATTCTTGCAACCATAAAATGCCGAGCCCTGAATGATTTTCACCGATGACGGAATCACGATTTCGCTGATGTCTGTCTCCCTGAGCGAGGCGTTCGATATTTCTGTCAATGTTGACGGCAGTTTGATGGATTTTATATGTTTACCCCAGAAAATATCACCGCGCATTTCCGTGACAGGGATTCTCTTGCCTTTGTAATTGATATAGTCGGGCATGACGATGTCCTTGCCTGCGACAGCGGTGTTCACGGCCTCGGAAGCGAAGGCAAAACCCTTACTTGCGTGTACTACGTAGATAATTCCGCCGATATCCACGTGTGCTCCGGAAGCGTTCTCGCTAACGATGGTGCCGCTCTGGCTCGATCCTGAAGTGGAAATGCTTTGTTTTACAGGTTTCGGATCCCATTTGGTCATAGTCACATTGGTAGCGTTCTCATAGCCGCCATGTTCCTGGAAATACTTCTTCGTCTCGTCATTGATGAGTCCTTTGACAGTGAAGAATGGAGATATTGAACTCTTTATGAGAGTCTTATACTTTTCGCCCTCGAGAATGGACGCGATCTTGTCGTGCAGTCCGTTTATTACCCATTGAGGAGAATCGCTGCCGTACTCGCTTCTTGCTTCTTCCATCAATTCTACGAGTTTGTTCAACTCGTTGGCACGAGCATAGAGTTCGCCTTCTACATTTTCATATCGTGCATGTGCCGGAGTAAGAGTCTTGAAATATCCGTTCTTGAAGCAGTCATCCAGCAGGAGGTACTCATCCACCAGACTCTTATTGTTCAAGTTGAAGATATACGGCTGTTTTTCGGACCAATCTACCTGGGCGTTTGCGCTCTGTGGAGGCATACTTGGCTTTACCGTAAGAGTTCCGTATGCTGCCTCTACCGGATATCCGAGCGGAGCGAAAAGTGCCGTGTGCTCATCCGGCAGTTTCACGGTCGGTTTCTCATCCTCCATTTCAGGAACATTTCCCATCATTGCATCGTACTGTTTCTGAAGAGCCTTGTCCCTGTCGGAAGTCTTGCTTGCTGCAGGCTTCTGTGTAGTCGGCTTGCTGCCGGTCGTCTGGTTCTTGGCAGCCTGGGTGGTTTTTACGATTTGTTTGCCGATTTTGTCTCCGATGTTTTTGAGCCCGTCTTTAAATGATTGGGCATCAGAACAGGGCATGCTCATGAGGAGTGCCGTACATAGGCTTAGAATGTTTCGGGTTTTCATGTGTATTTTTTCCGTTTTGTTTGGGGTTTTATTTGCATCACCAAATCTACGAAAAAAATTGGAACTGCTCTACTATAACGATGAAAATCTGATGTTCTGCCATTTCAGAGACCTTTGTTAAGAAACTCTCTCAATGAAATATGCTTGATGCCATTCTCATCCCTTGAAGTCAGAAAAGGAGTAGCACTGATTACATATTTCGGATGATTGTCACGGATTCTTTCCAAAGGACCGAACTCTCTGTCCCGAGTGGCCTGCTCTCCCATCAGGTAAGTAACTTGCACATATGCTGTCTCACCAGGCTTGGTGCAGACAAAATCGACTTCTCCCGCACCGAGAATGCCTACATGAACCTCGTATCCTAAAAAACACAGATGTTTATATACGGCATTCTCGATTACCTTTTCAATGTATGAATCCATTCCTCCTTCCGCCTTGAGATTTCTAAGTCCCAGGTCATCCCAATAGACTTTTTCGTTGGACTCCAAAATTTTCTTTCCGTGAATGTCATAACGCGAGACTGTATCCAACAAATATGCTTCCTCATAGAAACTCCTATATAAGAGCACTATATTGCTTGATACGTTCTCGCCTTGTGATTTCATGTACTTGGAAATACTGTTGGCCGATGTCAGTTTTCCCGTAGTGTCAGCATAGAATGCAATAAGATTATTCAAAAAAGGAACATTGCGGATGTCGTGACGCTCGATAATGTCCTTTAACATTATGGTGTTGAATACACTTGAGAGATAGGACCACACGTGCTCGTCATTATCCAGTCCTATCCTGCGGAGACCGGGAAGACCGCCATAATTCAGATACTTCATCAATGACTCATCGTTGTCCAGCAGGTTATGGAACTCCAGAAATTCCGGATATGATAATGGGTGGACTCTGAGTTCTACATATCTGCCAGCCAACAATGTGGAAAGATCTCCTGACAGCATTTTTGAATTGCTGCCGGTAATGATCACGTCGGTGTTGTCTTCGGTGTACCAGCTGCAGATGCTCTTCTCGAATTCTTCAATCTGCTGAACTTCGTCAACAAGAATGACATTATGCTTGCCCGGATGAAACAGGCTCTCGATATAATTGTCAAGGTCGTCCTTGGTCTTGATATTCTTGAATGCTTTCTTCTCCTTATCTACATAGATTACATTTATATCCTTTTCCTGTGAATGTCTCTGGATAAAATCCTTGAGGATATAACTTTTACCGACACGACGCGGCCCTACAAGGACAATGATATTGCCTTTGCCAATCCACGAATCAACCTTATCGGCATAGTGTTTTCTTGTCAAGACTTCCATATTGTTTTGTTATTTTTTACGCATACTTAGGTGCGGTAAATTTAGTGTTTATGGACAACAAAAGCAAGACAAATTGGTATTTTATTGTTTTAAGACAATGAAATCAATCTGTGAGAGCAAGGGGTAAATCTCTAAAATACGTAAAAATACGTATAGAAATAACGCGGGGGATTTCTTTTCTTTGTAGAAATCGAGGATTGATTATAAACTGTAAAAACTGATAAATCATGAAAAGACCATTTTATAGGGTGATTCTTATGGGTGCCGTGGCGGCAGCATTGACCTTGGCATTGGCCGGATGCAAGAAGGATTCTGCTGATGGTCCTGATCTGGAATTGAATCAGGAAAGCATTGACCTGAAAATAGGGGAGACCTTCAATCTGAAGGTCACGAATCTGCCGGATGGTGCTTCTGAAGTGCCTTGTCCCTGTCGGAAGTCTTGCTTGTGGCGGGCTTCTGTGTAGTCGGCTTGCTGCCGGTTGTCTGGTTCTTGACAGACTGGGTCGTCTTTACTATTTGTTTGTCGATTTTGTCTCCGAGGCTTTTGAGACCGTCTTTAAATGACTGGGCATCTGTACTTGGCATACTCACGAGGAATGCCGTGCATAGGATAAGAATGTTTGGGGTTTTCATGTGTGTTGTTTGCGCTTTTTATGCAGTTTTATTCGCATCGCCAAATCTACGAAAAAAAACGGAAATGCTCTACTATAACGATGAAAATGAAAACCTGATAAGGTTAATAAGATTCGGGTCTCATTCTGAATTGTTCAGATAGAAATCGTTGTTACTCCGGCTCGGATGCGGTGGGACTTGCCGTTGAGGATGAGGCAGTAGGGCTTGTTGCTGCGAATGGTAACGGTGGAGGCTGCCGGGTCGTAGAGGAGATCGGTGGCTGTGTCGCCGAAAGTGAGGTTGTTCAGGCCGTGGCGGCAGTCGTTACGGATGTCCCAGCGGATGGTGCGGGAGGAGGCGTCAATGTCGTGGAAGCCGAGGACGTTCTCGATGAAGAGGGATATTGGACCGAGGGCGGACCAGCCGCAGAAGTCGGGACGGACGCGCTTGCCGTGGTTGCTGCTCGGGGCAGGTGCGGTCGGGGAATAGCATTCCCAGATTGTGTGCGGTTCATAGTCGCGCCATGTGCGGAGCATCCACGAGAGAACCTGCTCGGCAGTTGTGTCGGCGGCCTCCATGAAGTCGTACTTTTCAAGAGCCTTGATGCCCATGTAGGCGGTCGGGAGCCACATCGCCCCGCGCCAGTACCAGCCGTCATTCGCGTCGAAGTCCGGGTCGTCACGCGAGACGGTCACCCAAGGGACCTCTCCTCCGAGTTTGTCGGGACGCAGGGCAAATTCGGTCATGCGCCTTGCCTGAGCCTCCGAAGGGATTTCCGCGAGCATCGGCCAAAATGACGCCGGAGTCAGGATGCCCGTCGTGCGCCACGCGGACGGGGATGCCTGGACATCCGCCACCGAAGCAGTCTCGCCGGAAGATGCTGGCACGATGTCGTAGTAACATCCGTCTGAATCGTCCCAATAGTACTTGTTCACAATTCCCCGCAGTTCCTTCCACTTCTTCTCGAACTCGCGGGCCGTGGCTCCGTCACCAGCCACCTTGGCAAGGCGCGAGATGTAGAGCGCGGAAAGAGCCTGCTGTGAGATGGCATCGACCCAGAGCATCCCTTCGCCTGCACGGGTGCGCGGAGTGTTGTCCATTCCGCTCGAAATCCCGTTCCATTCATATCCTATGCCCTTGTACTTCAGTGCTATGGGATAGTGGTCAAACTGAAGCTTAAGCTCTGGAGAGAGAGTCGGGAAAAGGTTCCAGTAGCGTTGGAGAAACTTCTTGTCGAGAAGCAGTTCGCGGATGTGATCCCTGTCCCCGGTTATCTTGTAGTAGTCGTTCTCCACCCATGCGAAGAAAGGAGGGTTGTCAGGATGCTGGATGCGCAGGGACGAGCCGCTGTCTTCAAGCATAGTGTAATAGAAGTTGTCGAGCGTCTGGATGCCCGGGAAAAGTTTCGGGGCATACTTGCAGAACATCACCATGAACTCCGAGTCCCAGATCCAGATGGTGTCGTCCCAGAGCCCCTCGTCCATATAGAGCGGCTGCACGAGCCCCTTCTGCCATTTCACGTGAGCATAAGCCTGCTCCCAGGCCTTCCAGTAGAGTTCCACATAGCCCGGCTCGGCATCGAACACCGGCTGCGGGATGAGCGCACGGTCAAACGAGGGCTTCAGAGGCTCTGCTGCATTGCCCATAGTATCCACCCAGTCGGAACCGTCCAGAACCTTCTGAATCGTGAGTTCGTCGTGTTCTCCGGTGCAGACTATGTCCGCCGATTTCTTTGACTCCTCCGAAGAGTCGTGTGCCGCGATGCGGAAAAATTCCTGTGCGGAGAGCGAAACTCCGAAAATGAGCGAAAAAAGAATTGAAGCGAGAGTGAGTATATATTTTTTCATCGAAATATGATTTTTTGAGAATATTGTTTCTGAGGAAATCACAGAAAAAGTCGTCGCTGCAAGAACCGCAGTCGCTTTTAAAAAATTGTGCTTCATGATAGAATCGTCTTATCTATATACATTTACATATTATCAATATCCGGAATTATTCGGGAACATATATTTCATTATTCCGTCAAAACGGGATATACCCTTATGGGCTGGAGTATCGTCAGGTCGCGGCTGTTACCGGTGAAAGTGCACACGAGTCTCACGGAGCGGACGGGGCGTTTCGGGAAGATAGAGATGCCGCCATCGATGAGTTCGCCGACCCGGTGGAAATGTTTTCCGTCGTATGAAACCTCCGTATAGCCGTAGGGGAAGCCACCACTGGCGAAAAGAGCCTCGCCAGTCTTGAGGGCGATTTCACGGCACTTTACCGGATTGGAGAAGTCAATCAGAATCCAGTCACCATCGTGCGGCGTGGAGGAGAAATGAGCCTTGTCCCTGTATGCCTCGACTCCGGAGAATGGTTTCCAGCCGTCTTCGGGCAGGGATGAACTGAGTCGGAATGCCGGAGCTATGGTGTCGCAGCACTGCCGCGCCTTGACCGGGACACTGCGGCCGCTTCCGAAACGGACGACAAAGGAGTAACTCTCGGGATGCGCGGTCTTGAACGGCCTGTAATAAGCCTTCGGACTGCCTCCGTTCTTTATGCAGAGAATTGTCTCCCCATCTTCCGCAGAAGCGGAGAGAAGAACGTTTTCCCATGTCACTGAAGGCTCCGGAAGACGGAACGCGACGCCCATTGCAGATAGCCTCGGATAGTGTCGTGTCCTCATATATTCCGCGAACTCCTCACCCGAAAGTTTCTTGCCCCAGGACATTGCTCCGAGCGCGGCGGCGCGGGGCCAGAGCATGAAATCGAGGTAGTCCGGGGATTCCGGAGCGTTCTGGAGATGGGTCTCCGCCCAGAACGCTCCTTCGTAGCCGATGACAACAGATTTTTCCGCGTCAGTCACTCCGAGCCGTCCGAGATCGAGGTCATAGACCCTGTGCCAGTCGATTATGCCGCCCCAGTCCTGCCCCGGGTCGTGCGGGCCCTGCTTCATGTCGAAGTAGAGATGCCACGCCGACAGGAAGACTGTCCTGTAGCCCTTAGCCATGGCTTTGCGGCAGGCAGGGATGTCCTGCCATGCACATACGAGGCTTTCCTTGGTGAATGTATCGGTAATCACATCCTTGTCCCACCACGCTACCGGTGTCTTGCCCTTGGCCTTTACGATGTCGGTGACCCGCTTCATGAACAGGTCCTCAAGCTGCTTCGGGTCGGTGAATCCCCTCTCCCTCATGAGAGCGGAGCAGTGAGGGCATGACAGCCAGCCCTTCATCCCGACCTCGTCGCCGCCGATGTGGATGTACTCCGACGGGAAGAGAGCCGCGACTTCCGAGATTATGTCGTCCAAAAGACGGTAGTTTTTCTCTCGGGAGACGCACCAGACCCCGCGCGTGTCATAGCCCGCCGAACGGGAGGTGTCTGGAGCATAGTCGCAAAGGATCTCCGGAAGCACCCGTGCGATGGCCTGGCTGTGCCCGGGAAGGTCTATCTCGGGGATTATGGTTATGTTGCGGAACTTAGCGTAGTCGATGATTTCGCGCATCTGTTCCTGAGTGTAGTAGCCGCCGTAGCGTCTGTCCCAAAGACCGTACTGCGCCCCCACGGAAGAGTCGCCGCCGCGGAATCCTCCGACCTCGGAGAGTTCGGGATGCGACTTGATTTCGAGCCTCCAGCCCTCGTTGTCAGTAAGGTGCAAGTGCAGGACATTGAGGTTATGCATCCCCATAAGGTCTATCTGCCGTTTCAGTCCCTCGGCATCCACGAAAGCCCGCGCCACGTCAATCATCAGCCCCCGGTAGGTACTCTCCGGGGCATCAAGACTGACTCCAAGCGGCAACTGTACCGGTTCGGAAAGCCCTTGTTTGGCATATACCGACGGCGGAAGCTGGCGCAGAAGGTGCTGGATGCCGTAGAACACCCCGGCACGGTCGCGCCCGGTTATGCGAAGTTCTCCGGGACGGACAGCGAACTCGAAGCCCTCCGGCCCGCACTCAAGGCCGCCGTCTATGTCAAGGACAATCCGGCTTTCTTTAATCGCATCGGCCGACGGCTTCTCCGTTCCTGCCAGAAACTCCTTCAGATAGGCGACATAATCACCCGCCTCATCGGAAAGCGCTGTAACATCGGATGATGCGGTAAGTTCAAAGCAGCCTCCAAAATATTTCCGAAACAGCCTTTCGGCACAGTCAAGCGCCGGTTCATCCGACAGAGCATATCGCTCACGCCGGAGAATCCACTCACTTTCTATTTCATACCAGCCGTCGTCGTCAGGAAGCGCCTCGCCGCGTTCCACAGTCTCAAAGAAGCGTTTCCAGCGCGGAAGATAGAAGGAGGAAAGCATCCCTCCCCACTCGCGGTTGGAATAGTCGTGCAGTCTGCGGGCAGAGGGGCGGTCACCCCAGACCGTGATGAGCGTCCTCGCGTTACGTTCCATCAGCGCCCTGTCAGCATCAGTCGCACCCGTAATCTCGCCGCAGACTTCCTCCGCTGAGTCCAGCCAACGGTCAAGATGAAAGAACGGGTCGGTGGAAAGAAGCGCGTCAATGTCATCAATCATTCCGAGGAACGCCTTGTAGCCTGAGCGGAACGCAGCCGTGTCTCCGGATTTATACGCTGCCTCGACATTCCGCAGCAGAAAGAGCGTGGAGTCCGTAAGAGTCTGACGCACAAGGTCAATCAGATCGTGACGATAGTTGGCATTGCCGGAGAGCTGAGTCTTCGCGTCAAGAAACAGGCCTGCGGCGTCGCGGAGTTCCGCCACATCATAGTAAATCTCCGCAGTGCTCCACTTGGAGACGGACTTCAGTCCCCAGCCCGGACGTGCGCAGACTATCGGCTCGCTTGTGCCTTCCTGATCCGTTGGGCAGTCCAGCGCAGAGGCGGCAATCTTGTGCCATGCACGGATGAGAGACGGGTCGGATGTTCCGTAGCGGGCAAGGACATAGCCGTCAAGCCATTCGCGGCAGCTCCTGTCCCTGCCACAGTCAGAGTTGCCGTTCGTCGCCACGTTCTCCGCGGAAGTTGGCCGAGTTGCCGGCCGCTGCCCCGTTCTCCACGGGAGTTCAAACAGCAGGTCATAAAGAACCGGATTGGTCTCTATTCCCTCGGGAGCCGCGCCGATGCCGACCATAGTCTCCGGGAAGGCCTCGACCGCATCGAACCAGCCGTTCAGCAACTTGGACAGGCGTCCGTGCAGGCCGACGCGGCCTCCGAAATTAGGCAGCATGCACCAGATCATGTCATGCCCGCAATAGCCGTCGCGCCATTTCGGCCTCGCCTCGGAAAAAAGGTCAAAGACAATGCAGTCCCCTTGCCCGAGAGCTTCAAGAGCCTCACGTCGAGGATTCTCGTTCCAGCCCTGAAGCACCCACACCGCATCCGGATTGTGACGGCGCAGCCGGGCAAGTATGGTTCTATAGGCCTCGGGGATGTCCGTGCCCTCAACGCTGCCTCCCTCATGGAACGGATCCATGCTGTAGAAACGCGAGCGCCCCATAATTTTCGCCTGCTCCTCATAGTAGAGGTCGGCAACTGAGGCGAATTTGTCCGATGACGGCTGAAGAAATGCCGGTCGAGGGAATGCCGCCCAAAGTCCCGTGTCGGACGCGTCATAGCCTGGCTTTCCGATGAAAGAACGCGGGAGCATCCCACAGTAGCCGGGCAGGACAGGCTCCATTCCGAGTGAGCGCATCCTTGCGAGAACCCTCCGGCAGAGCCTTTCCTGACGGTCATACCACCCCTGCGGAAGCGGCCCGCCCCAGCCTTCGATGTTGCCCGTCATCCACCACGCCTGAAATCCCGGGCCGGCGATGAAAGAGGATATTTCAGTCTCGTCGCAGCCGAGGTCACGGAGCACATTGCGCCAGACGACATCCGTTCCGAGCGCCATCAGCGGCATGTTTATCCCGTGCAGAGCCATCCAATCGACTTCCTTCATCCAACGTTCCTCCGTCCAGAAGGCGCAGGTGTATGAATAGGTGCAGTAATTCAGGTAGTAACGCCATTCCGCCCGGCATTCCCTGCGCTCCGGGATCTCCGGCAGAGGAAGAACCGTGTCGCGGAGGTCGGCGGTGAGGCCGTTCCACGATATGTTGACATGAACATAATGGTTCAGATACCATCCCAATCCCGCCGTCGCCGCGGAGACACCGCTGCCGACAATTTCCGGTTTCCCATCCCTCGAGGATATGACAAAGACATCACGCCCATCGCTTTCAATGGAACTGTCCGTGCCGATGAGTATTCGTCCCGACATTCCCTCCCCACAGACACGGTCTATGAACGAGCGGAGAACGGACTGTTCCGAAAGGATGTCCTCTTTCGAAGGAATATTTCCCGAACGGACATATTCCGAACCGAAACAAAGCGGAGCAAGTACGAACAGGAATATGATTGACAGGAATATATGCGAAAGTCGTTTCATTTATATGCGATGGTACTTTATATTTATACGTTAAAGTGCTTTTTATTCTGTATGACGAAATATGACAGATTTTTATTCGACCTCGATTTCGAGTTTTTTGTCGGCGGTGAGGATTTCAAATTTGCCGGGTTCGAACCAGCGCTCGCCCCTCTCGTTCACATAGCCGAGGTCGCGGAGACGGTCGGCCTCGAAGCGGAAGGTGGCGGTGGCTCCGGCAGGAATCAGGCGCTTCTCGAAGAACTTGAGTTCCTTGTAGGGGCGGGTGACGGTGCTGACAGGGTCGCTGATGTACCAGAAGACTGTTTCCTTACCGTCTCGGGAGCTGTCGTTATTGACATCGACCTCAAAGACAAGCGGAGAGTCAGAGACCTTGCGTATGTCGCCGTAGGTAAAGTGCGAGTAGCTCAGACCATGGCCGAACCAGTACATCGGTTCGCGGGGAATGTCCTGATAGAAGCCCATGAACGGACGGCTTGTGCGGCGTCGGTTGTAGTAAATCGGAATCTGTCCGGTGGAGTATGGGAAGGTTATTGAGAGCCTGCCCGAAGGGTTCACTCGGCCGGAGAGTATGCCCGCTGCAGGCTTGCCTCCAGAAATGCCCGGCTGCCACAGTTCCACTATCGCGTCGGCGAGAGGTTCGAGTCGGCAGAGCTCCAGAGGACGACCGTTGTTCAGCAGCAGGACAAGAGGCTTTCCGGTCTTCTTAAGTTCGGCCGCAAGCTGTTCCTGAATTGCCGGAAGGGCAAGCGTCGAGCGGATGCCATTCTCACCGCTCCAGGAAGACTTCTCACCAAGACAAAGGACAACGACATCAGCCTGCCGGGCCTTTGCCACAGCCTCTGCATAACCGCTCCTGTCATCCCCTTCGAAATCACACCCCTTTGCATAGAGAACATTGGCAGGACCGAATTCGTCGGAAAAAGCCTTCTTGATTGTGATGATATCCTCTGCCAGAGGATGTCCTCCCCAAGAACCTATAAGGTCCCAGTAATTGTCCACCATAGGCCCGATAAGCGCAATCTTGCCCGGCTTTGAACCCAACGGAAGTAAACCGTTGTTCTTCAGTAGTACGGAACTTTCCTCGGCAAGTTGTTCCACAACTTCAAAGTCTCCGGGGAGATTGAATCTCTCTTCAGCGGTCGTAACAGGAGGATACGGGTTTTCAAACAGTCCAAGCCTGAACTTCAGTCGGAGTATTCGCCGGACAGACTCGTCAATGGTCTTCTCACTGACCTTTCCCTCTTTCACAAGTTGTTCAAGATAATTGAAATAGCACAGGTCGGCCATATCCATATCCAGCCCGGCATTGACTGCCCTCCAGGCAGATTCCTTATGGTCAGCAGCGGCCCCTTGATAAACGAGTTGCTTAACTGCATCCCAGTCCGATACTATCATTCCATCCCATCCGAACTGTTCCTTAAGCACCTGAGTCAGATGGTATGGTGATGCAGAAGCAGGGGTGCCATTGATTGTATTGAAAGAACTCATTACTGTGGCAGCTCCGGCTTCAATGCCAGCCTGATAAGGAGGCATATATGTATCCCAAAGAGTCTGACTGGAGATTTCTGTAGGTACATAATCTCGTCCGGCTTCCGAAGCGCCATATCCTATGTAGTGCTTGATACAGGCTGCAATTTTAGTGGAATCACTTAGATCATCGCCCTGATAGCCCCTGACCGATGCCGCACAGAAGACGGAAGCCGTATATGGGTCTTCGCCATAACCTTCGGCACATCTGCCCCACCTTCCGTCCCGGGCAATATCTACCATAGGTGAAAAGGTCCAGGGAATGCCGGACAGACGGCTTTCCCTTGCACTGATTGAACAAGCCTTCTCTACAAGCTCAGGGTTCCACGAACAGGACTGTGCCAAAGGTATAGGATAGACAGTTCTGAAACCGTGTATGGCATCAAATCCGAAAAGGACTGGAATACCGAGTCTGGTCTCTTCCATAGCCCTTTTCTGCATTTGGTTGATTTCAGTCGGATCAGTTGCAGTGTAGGTAATGTAACTTCCGAGAACAGGTTCGACCGGCTCCCCTCCTATATTGTTCTGATTCAGATTGGTACCTAAAGTAACTTGATTCATCTGAAGTATTTTTTCCTCCAGAGTCATCCTTGACAACAGGTCTTCAACCCTCTTTTCTATTGGAGCGTCTGCCTGCTTGTATAAAGGGACAGCATCCTGACACGAAACGGTCAGGATGGCTGCAATAATCAATAATGGTTTGTGATTCATTTATTTGAGTCTAAAATCGACAATGCTGAAAATATCTTCTGAAGATGTTCCGATAAGAGCCTGGAAATCACCTGGTTCCTCCACCCACTTATGTTTGGAGTCATCGAAGAATCTGAGGTCCTTTTCACTCAAGGTCAGTTCAACCGTTTCAGTCTGACCTGCATCAAGCCAAACTTTCCTGAAAGCCTTGAGTTCCTTCAGAGGACGAGGCAGTGAGGATTCCATATCCCGTACATAGAGCTGAACCGTTTCAGCAGCACGGCAATTGCCGGTGTTGGTTACATCAACCCTGAACTTGATGGAATTGCCATTCCCTGCCTTCTTTTCCGAGGCAAAATCAGGAGCCACCTCCCTGCTGGTCATTCGGACAGTTGCAGAAGAAGCCTCAACCTTGCCGAAAGAGAATGAACTGTAACCAAGTCCATAACCGAAAGGGAAAAGAGGTTTGACACCTTCCTTGTCGAACCAGCGGTAACCGACAAAAATACCCTCTTTGTATTCAACGTCGCCACTGTTCTTGCTATCATACGCATCCAGGGCGTGTGGAGCATAGTCCTCCAGTCTCTCTGCGATGGTAAACGGAAGCTTTCCCGAAGGAGACACTGCGCCTGTCAGGATATTCGCAAGTGCACGACCACCCTCAGAACCTATGTACCAGTTGTAAAGTATGGCCTGTACCTTATCCTTCCAAGGCATTGCCACGGCGGTACCCGTAGTCAGGGATACTATCACATTGTCATTGACCTGAGAGAGAGCCTCAATGAGTTCGTTCTGGGCAAAAGGCAGCCCGTATTCATCCCTGTCCACGCCTTCGCAATCCTGATGGCCCCATTTGTTAAGGCCACCGAAGACAATGACGTAATCAGCCTCGGCAGCGGCCTTCACAGCCTCTTCCCTCAATGGAGCGACATAGTCAGGATATTCTCCGGTAAAAGGACGATACCCCTCGACAAAACGGATTTCAGCCCTGTTTCCGACAATCTCCTTCAGTCCGTCAAGAGGACAGATTTCGTGGGTGGTCTTAAGATAGGATGAACCGCCTCCGCTTGCGTGCTGCCAGAAGGCATTTGCTCCAGTCACGAGAATGACAGGCTTCTTGTCAAGGCGGAGCGGCAGCACCTCATTCTCATTTTGAAGAAGAACTATACCTTCCTCCGCCACCTTGCGGGCTATGTCATAATGCTCCTGAGTAGCAAACGAGCCCCAAGGCCTGTCCTTGGACATAGTGGTCCTGAAAATAAGCCTGAGCACCCTGCGCGCCTTTTCGTCAAGTTCATCGGTTCCCACCTTGCCTTCACGGATGAGGCAGCGGTAAGGGTTGGCAAGACAGAAACTGTCGTAAGTATCCACTCCCCGGTTGGAGAGACCGTCGGAACCTGTTCCGAACTCCATATCGAGACCGTTGTGTATGCCCTCCCAGGTATCCTCGACTCCGCCCCAGTCAGAAACCACAACTCCGTCATAAGCCCATTCCCCTTTCAGAATATCATTCAGAAGGTATTGATTATGACAGCAATACTGGCCCTTATACTTGTTGTAGGCACCCATTATGGTCCAGGAATTGCCTTCCTGAACTGCCGCCTTAAATGCCGGAAGATAGATTTCGTAAAGTGCACGGTCATCCACAACCACATTCACGCTGTGACGGTAAGCCTCCTGATTGTTCAGGGCAAAATGCTTCACACAGGCGGCCACACCGCTCTTCTGCAGATTCCGGATATAAGGTACGCACATCTTACCAGCCAGCACAGGGTCTTCGCCCATATACTCGAAATTGCGTCCGCAAAGAGGAGTTCTCATTATGTTCACTCCCGGAGCAAGCAGGGTGGTTTTGTTGCGGTAGCGTGCCTCCTCTCCTATGCTCTTGCCGAAAAGGGCAGCCATTTTCTCATTCCAGGTGGCTGCAAGGCAGGTCAGGGCAGGGTGAGCGGTGCAGGAGTCGTTGGTCCATCCGGCTCCGCCCCAGTCGTCCCAGAAACTTTCCTCACGCACTCCTGAAGGTCCGTCGTCCATCCATATATCCGGAATGCCCAGACGGGGTACACCTCTTGCCGAAAATTTGGACTGGGCGTGAATGATGCCGAGTTTCTCTTCGACCGTCATCCTTGACAGGGCGTCCTCAACCCTCTCTTCGATGTCCGCATCCTCATTCAGATATACGGGAATATTGTTCTGCGTACAGGAGAGCACGCAGAACAATGTCATTGAAAACAGAAGTTTCTTCATAATGCCTATTCATTCAGACAATATGTACACAGATTGCAACTATTATTCAGTAGGAGTCTTCCTAACAAGTCTTATTTCATCGAAATAGAATATGGAACCCTTTGCAGCAGCGGCCTGAGCATCATCAGTGAAATTAGGGTCGATGATGAATTGCCATACAGTGTTACCGCCTAGCATCAAATCTGAAGTGAGTGGGAACGAGATTCTGTGCCATTCAGTGTCCTGGATTCCGAGGGTGGAAGGAATGGAGCCATAGTTATACCTGATAATATTGCATTCATCGTATTTTGTTGTCCAACCGCTGCTATTATTTTTAAACCAATGTCTGAATACAAGCTGCCTGTCGTTATTAAGCATTGACTCGTCGAATTTCACAAAGTATTCCACTGAATACCCATTGTCAATGAATTTAGTCAATTCAGCATCTCCGCCATGAAGAGCCACACGTCCCGACCAGGCTGCATCTGAACTGTACTCAATCTTTGTTCCCTGTGTTCCATAGATTCTCGGCTGGTTTCCATCTGTGGTACGCAATGGATCCGAAGAAGAATCAAATTCATCTGCAACATATTTGTATATGGATGTTCCACCCATTTCCGAGAACAAGTTGAGACCGTCATCCTCAACCCAACCCGGATTGATTGTGATAGGTCTTATCTGACCTGCACCTACAGTAAAGCCCTTTCTTTTCTTCACATAAATCTTGTTTTCAGCATTCCTGATGGAGAGAAGGACATCACCAGCAAAATCAATAGGCTTGACAGCAAGATAATACGTTCCTGCAGGAATATTTCCGCCATTCTCACCTACCAGAGTAACGCTAGTGTAGCAAAGCAAGGTTGACCAAGAATTTGTAGGGGCACCGACATCGACCTTAACTCCGCCGGACAAAGGCTGTGTCCACAAATTGTCAGGATTGAGGACTTCAAGAGTCACACTTATGCAGTCCACCGGAAGGTCAATCTTGACAAGTCCGCAAGCGTGCTTGAAAGACAGTGTAGTCTCATCTGCCGCACACTTTGCCACAAGAAGAGTAACATTGTCTGAAACTCCGTCCTTCTTTGCATATTGGATTTCCGGAATGGCAGAAAGAAGATAGCTGCCTTCCTTTGTTGCCTTTGCACTGTAAGGGTAGAATGCATACCATGAATCGGTAGGAGCAGTTGCTGAACCGGTAAAGGTAGCAGAAGCACCTCCAGTTTTAGTTTCAAACGGCTGAGGCACCCCTGAAGCGTCGAAAATTCCGACCTTATCTCCTGCGCTCCAAATCATTTTCCTGTAAACACCTTCCCCATCCGGTGCAAGGTTTGTCTTTGTCTTTGTCTGCTCAAAATCAGCCACAAATGTTCTCAGTTCATTATCAGACTGTACGGGACTCATTTCAGCCTCCTGTTTAGCACATGAAGCAAACAGAATTGCAAATGCAGCAAAATAAAGATGTTGTGTTTTCATAATGTTTTCCTGATTAAAATTCATACTCTTCTCCCACACTCAGATCATCAATGTCACCGCTTGTGCATATACCGCTTGTGCATATAACATTGCCCGGCAATACCTCGCATACGTCAAATCCAGGAGACGCATAATCCTTTTCTTTAAAATATTCTTTCATGGTTTATTAATATTGTGGTAAAACTTCAAAATCATCTATTGAACCTTGGGCATCATCAACAGGGCCAGGGGTTGGGTCCGGGTCAGGATCTGGGTCCGGGTCAGGAACTGGATCCGGATTTGGATCTGATGGCTTCCAATACTTGTTTTCCGGCCCCGTAAGGATAACATCATCAATAAGAAGGGTAACACCATTCATAGAAGAAAAATCCTCATTGGTAATTCTTATTTCCCTTATCTTGGACCAAGTAAAATGGTTTTCCGAATAAGAATAAGGAGGATCCTCAGAGCCTCTGTATCCGAAATATTTCAAAGGCAAACTTACCTCGTGCCATTCGCCGTCAGGAGTGAAATCAGACTTTGTCACATCGTATTTTATAACCCAATTGTGACGCTCCTGCTCATCGCTGAACTTTTCCTTGTTATCTACAAACCATACTGCTATCCTGAAATTGTCCGGCTCACAAGCAGTCTTCAATTTGAACCTGATATAACTTCTTTTTATATCAAATTTTTCCAAATCCTCACATAAACCGTCAAAATAGAATGAACAGTCAAGCCATTGCGAATTAATATCGAATTTGATACAGTTCTCTCCACTTGCATAGTCATTGGTGTATGGAAATGTCAGGTATGTTTTCTGGTCTGACTCAGGGATAATACCCTCACCCCAGGCATCATCATAGAGTACCCTTGTGACAAACGAGCTCTCATCAACAGGAGAATCGTCATAAGCAGGCGGAATGTCAAAACCAAGAGCCTTTACGAGGTCAAGATTGAGGTCAGTGTGGAATTTGGGAGGCGCACCGGGAACATTGAACATACAGAAATCCCTGTCGGCATAAGCCCAGACCGTCCAGGAGACGCCATTGTTTTCCAAATGCTTGCGTACGACTTCATGCCAATAGCAGATATCTTCTTTTTTTGCCCCGCTGAAAGACATCACTCCGAACTCACCTACGAACAGTCTTACCTTACGCCTCTTTGCTTCTGCAATGACCCTGTCAAGTGAAGTCTGGATTGCAGCCTCTGTTCCTGTATATGGATAGTTACGGATTTCATCTTTGACTTCCTCTGTCAGGCCGTCAATTGCGACAGTAGCCTGAATGTCGAAACTCTTGTTATAAGGGAAAGGAATTTTCCCTCCAAGCGGTTTATAGACATTCCATGACGAGCCCTGATGAGTGAAGACCATCGGACCGTAAAAATGTGAAGTATAGATAAGTTTTTCATCCTCATACTCAGGCATTTGCTCAAAGCTGGAACCTGGAGCCGGGCACACGATAATATCGTGGACGTCATCCACTTTCCTTATCTCCCCGATAAGTTCTCCCTGGAGTTCGTGCCAATGGTCGCTCCACCACTGTCCGTCCGGTTCATTCTTGAGTTCATAGACCACCCTCGATGTTCTTGACTTACAATGCTCGGCTATCTGCCTCCAGGAACTTTTCATAAATCCGGTAGCCCGGTCTTCCGTGTAAGTTTCAGTAAGACCCCACTGATGGTTGTCAATAATGACTGTAATTCCGAATTGTTCTCCAAGATCAAGGAGTTCATCAAGCCTTGCGAAAAATCTCGGATCAAGCGTATAGTCCGGAGCTCCCGAAATGTCGAAGCGGCCTATGTTCATAGGAACCCTGACCACATCCACTCCCAGGCTTTGGAGATTGGTAAATGAATCTTCAGTGATTGTTCCCATCCAGATTGAACCGGCATCCGCACTCGGAGTAACATCGAAACAACCGGAAAGGTTGACACCTCTCGTGAATGCGGTTTTTTCAAGAGTAGTTGAATTCTCCCCACCTTCATCAGGCTTGACCCCATAGAGATTTCTGTCACAGGCTGAAAAGATGAGAGCAAAGAATGATAATAGAATAATCGATTTCTTCATATCGCGTCAGATTTAAATCAGTTCTTGTCGTAACCCGGATTTTGATCTATAATATCCGAAGCATCAAGTATATAATCAGCAATTGGGAACAACTTCTTATGCTTGTTGATGGAGCCGTCCGGAGTGTGATCCCACCATTCACCTTCGATGAACTCATTCCACCTGATGAGGTCAGTTCTTCTGCGACATTCACCCAGGAACTCTATCAGCCACTCGTCAAGCATTCTCCATTTGTCAAGATTGGCAGCCGTAACAGGATTCGGATCTTTGCCATCAGCAAAATACCGTGACCTCACCCTGTTTATCAGTTTTGCAGCTTCACCAGTTTGTCCTTCCCTCATCTTGCATTCGGCAAGTATGTAATATGCCTCTGTCAGTCTCATCAGAGGAATGTCAGGATTGAAAAGAATGGAACTCTCGTTTGCGGACGGCCTCGGTGAGAACTTTATCATTCTCACTCCGGAATTTTCCTCTCCGGAATTCATATCTGACTTTGTTCCACCTTCAGACAGCCTTGCTACACAGTCTACAAGTTCAAGAGTCTTTCCGTAATATTCCTGAGTTCCGACGACTTTCCAGGCAGGGTTGTCAGGATTCTCCAGCTTGCCATAAACAAACATACCTTCGTATTTTCCTTTGCCCAGATATCTGTACTGCTTCTTCCTGACATCGGTATCCTCAAATTTGGAGAAAGGAGAACCCAATTTGTAAGTATAAGGATTTCCTTTAGCATCTTTTGACGGCGTGAGGCAGATTTTGTTTTCCCCGGAAGAGCTGACAATTCCTCCGAAGTAATTGTTCATATTGGCAGGCATCTGACGTGACCAAAGATAGTAAGCATCTGTCTCCAACTGGGCACGCTCACTCGGTATAGACCATATTATCTCTTTTGAATTCTGATTTTCAAAACCGAATATTTTTGTCCAGTCCTCCTCAAGGTCGTATTGTCCATACTTGCAGTCAATAATGTCCCGGCAAATCATCTCAGCTTCTTTGTACATATCCTCACCGATATAGACATTCGCATTGAAATACAGCCGTGCAAGTCCCAAGGCAGCAGCAGCCTTTTTGATATAACCGGACTCCTGACCGCCCAAAACAGGTTTTGCTTCAAGGTCAGGCAGGGCCTTCTTGAAAAGCCCCTCGATGAAATAAAATGTCTCCTTTGCCGAAGAACGAGGCTTTTCAAACTCGGCGCTTTCCGCATACAGAGGAAGTCCTCCGAAACAGTCAAACGCTTCCAGATAGTACAGAGCAGCCATAGCGGTGATTTGAGCAACCCAGTTGTTCCAGGTTTCATCCGAAATTCCGAATCTTGACAAATCAACCTCCGAAAGGTCATCTATGGCCGCCCAGCATCTTGCGACACCTGCCATTCTGGATATATACACCTGATAGCTTGCTCCGAAGTGAACAGGGAAATCGTGGTAATGCATTTTGTAATCTTCACTTGACTTGTCTGCATTCTGGGTTCCTCTTACAGGAGAGCAGAAAGCATCCGTTGTCAGTTCCTGAAGGATGAAAGGAGCATAATCCTGTGCAAAAGTCCACCTGGCGTGAGTGAACGGTCTGGCAAACCTCTGCAGAACAGCCTCCTTGGAGTCATAATAAGTGTCCGGGGCCACCTGACTATAGTACTCGGGCTCTATGTCACACCCGGTATACATGAACGACAATAGAGTGATTATCAATAATTTATTGAGATTATTCTTCATATATGACATTATTTCAGAGATTTCTTAAAACTTAAGCTGAACGCCGAATGTGAATGTCCTGGTCATAGGATATGCATTCTGATAATTGTCAATTCCTCCGTCATATCCGACTATGTCGATTTCAGGATCCAGACCTGTATATCCCGTAATTGTCGCAAGATTGCCGGCAGTAAAATACAGTCTCAGGCTTTCGACAAAGTCTTTTGTATGGCTTCTCAACGGGAACAGATATCCCACTGTCACGGCATCTATCTTCAGGAAAGAACCATCCTCAAGATAGTAGTTGCTCATCAACTTCTCATCCTTGATATGGCTAAAAGTTGAATAGGCATCCTTCAATACGTTGCACTCTCCGTTTCTGCCCGCAATTCCAAGGGTCATAGCATAGGTATTATACACATCAAAGTCATACCAGCCATGCATACTTATGCTCGCATCGAAATTCCTGTACTTGAAGGTGTGACTCCAGCCGTACATCAACTTCGGCGTGAAATTTCCCATTAGCTTCTTGTCTTCAGCGATTTTTGAGGAAGCCGGGATTACCTGACCGTTCCTGTTGACGATACGGAACTCTCCGCTCGGTGAGAATCCTGCGAATTCATAGAGGTAGAACTGGCCGATGGTGCTGCCTTCTTCAAGGATTATAGCCTTTCCGGGACTGTTTGGTCCGGGAAGCTGACCGCCATCCCATCTGGTGTTGCTGCCATCCATAGTCAGGACCTTGCTCGTGGAACCACTGAGATTGAGCGATGTGGACCAAGTGAAATCATTCTTGCGGATTATATCTCCGCCGAGTTCGACCTCCCAGCCCTTGTTTTCCATAGAACCTATATTCTGCCATTGGTATCCTCTGATATAAGGCGGCTGGGGAACCATAACATAAAATAGCAGATTTGATATTTTCCTGCGGTAGATATCGGCCTTTCCATAAAGTCTTCCTTTGAAGAACGAAAAGTCAAGACCCACATTCCACTCTGCCTTTTCTTCCCATCCGAGGTTGGGATTCACATCCTCGCTTCTTCCGTAGGCATATTTCCACTCACCGTTCTCAAGAAGCCATCTGTTTTCATCAGCCCCGATGAAATTGCCTGAATATGCAGCATCGAAATCATTGTTTCCGGTAACTCCATAACCTGCCCTGAGCTTGAGTTCATCGATCCATTTCACATTTTTCAGGAATTTCTCTTCTGAAATAGCCCAACCTGCAGAGACTGCCCAGAAATTTCCCCAGCGGTTCTTCTTTCCGAACTTGGACGAGCCCTCACGACGATATGTGGCTGAAACCATATACCTGTTGTTATAAGAATAGTTGGCACGAACGAAATATGCAAGGAGTTTCTCCGTTATATTCTTTTCCGAACTCATTGAAGCAAGGCCGTCGTTCAGGTAAGATCCTTTTCCGATATCCCAGTATTTGATTCCGTCAACAGAGAAGTTGCTGTTTGACATTGAAAATCTCTCTCCGTCATAACGGTTGTACGAGTATCCAAGAACAGCGTTGACCTTATGTCCTCCCTTGAAACTTCTGTCGTAGGAGAAATAGCCTTCGGTATTGAGCCTCTCATTCTTGGCAAATGCCAATGAGGCAGACCCGTTTACATTGTTTACGATGCTTGCTCGATGGTACATAGAGGTGTATCCGTGATCCTCGTATTGGAAAGTAGAATATCCGACTGATTGCTGATATGAAAGTCCCTCAACAGGCAGAATATTCAATTTTGCCATAATTTCCGGCTTGAACCACTTGTCCAGAGAATTGCTGTCATACAAGGCTGCATCGGCAATGAAGTTGTAATCATATTCTTCGCCTATCCAGACATTGTAACCCGACCTCGTGGTTTCGTCATAAGGCGACCTGGTAGGATTGTTCAGCAATGCCTGACCGAAATACGGGCCCTGCTTGTTGCGTTTGGCCTGACGATAATCTATATTGGCTCTGAATTCCAGCCATCCTTTGAGGAGATTGAATTTGGAGTTTATCCTGCCGCCAAAATCGTGTCTCCACTCTCCTGTTGCGATGCCGTCCTGCTTTTCATAAAAGAATGAAGAATAGACACTTGCCTTTTCAGTTCCGAAATTCAAGGACAGATTGTGCTTGTGTGAAAAATTCTTTTTGTTTATTGCTTCATTCCACCAGTCGGTCTTGTATCCGTAGTCCGTTCCGACTCCGTACTTCACATATTCCTCTGCTGTAAGCACCTGAGGTTTTCTATAAGCCTGTTTATAAAGGAGGTCCGCACTATACGTGACATTCAACCGGCCTTCCGTATCCGTCCCGCTTTTGGTGGTCACGAGAATGACACCTGCTGCAGCCCTTGTTCCATAAATCGCACCGGCAGAAGCATCTTTAAGCACGTCAATTGACTTGATATCCTCAGGATTGAGGGAACGGATGTCGCCTCCAGGGAAACCATCTATCACCACGAGAGGCTGCTGGCCTGATGCGATGGAAGCCATTCCTCGCAACTGCATTACGGGAGAATCATTCACAGACTTTGTCTGGCCAATGACAAGGCCTGAAATCTTGCCCTGAAGGGCTTTTGTAATGTCGGCGCCGCCCACACCCTTCATCATCTCGTCAGCAGAGACGGAGGCGATTGAGCTGGTGACTTCCTTGCGGTCGAGGGTACCGTAGCCGATGACGACAGCCTGGTCGAGGAACTCAATCGAGTCCTTGAGCGTGATGTCGATGTTCTCCGACGAGCCGACTTTCATCTGGACGGTGTTGTAGCCGATGCAACTGACTGAAATCACCGGGGACTTGATGTCCTGCGGAATGTTCAGGGAATATGCGCCGTCAATGTCGGTGTTCGTCCCGGTCTGCGTGCCGCTGATGAAGACGAAGGCGCCCACGACAGGCTCGCCTTTGGAGTCAGTGATATGCCCATGAATGTGCGAGGCTGTCGCCGAAGCTTGAGATTCCCCCTTCACCGTGTCTTGCCGGCTTTCGAGAACGATGTTGCTCCCGGAGATGTTGTAGCTGATGCCCGAGCCCTCGAAAATAAGGTCGAGCACGCTGCGGAGCGGCTTTGACTTGACCTTGACCGTCACCTTTCTAGAGAGGTTGCAGCTCTCGTCATAGACAAAGAGGTAGCTGGTCTGTCTCTCCACGTCGTCCATGCAGTTCTTGAGAGTCGTCTCCTTCCTATTGATGGAAACGGTGACACTCTGGGCCGTAGCTGTTCCGCAAAAGAGCAGCAGTGTGCAGAGAAGCGCGGTGAAGAGTTGTATCCGTCTTCCGCGCGAGTAATTAGTTACTGTCATTGTTTTTTAGTTATGTGAATTTTTTGTTTCGGCACCCGACAGGGTGCGGTATGCTTATGTTTGCCATGCGTATGAATGCCGTCAGGACACGTATGTCATGGACTATCGAATGTGCACCTGTTTGGTTTCGTAGTCTATCTCGAATGAATGTCCTGTGCCGGCGAGGATAAGGCGCAGGGCATGCTCAAGGCCGTCAGCGGTGCGTATTTTTCCCCTGTTCTTGACAACAGGTTCGGAGGACTCCGTCATTATCCTCACGTCGTATATCCGTTCAAGTCTCGCCGCGAGTTTCGTGAAAGACGGGGTGTTGAGGGATAGTATTCCCTCTATCCACATGTAGTCGTCCGCGCTCGCCATTTCATCGGTATGCAGCCGTCCGTCCCTGAGTTCAGCAATCTGCCCCGGAGCAAGGACGACCTCCTCGGTTTCGTTCGAGATGCGCACTTTTCCTAGGAGCAGGGCCGTCGAGAACGTCCCTGTTTCCTTTTCTGCAAGCACATCGAACTTGGTCCCGAGCACCTCCACGTCTCCGGCAAAGGTACTCACAACAAACGGCTGGCCGTCATCGCGGTGCGTGACGTCGAACATTGCCTCGCCCGAGACGCTTACGCGGCGCTCCCCACCGGCGAATGCCACTGGATATTCGAGCGTGGAACCTCCCGCGAGCCAGACCTTGGTACCGTCCTGGAGAGTGACACTTATCGTCTGCCCGGCAGGTGAACTGAGCGCAAGGGTCTGCTCCGCGAACCGGGAAATCTTCCAGGAACTGTAAAGGTAACCGCCCCCGAAAACAAGGGCCGCGCAGGCAGCGGCGACGGCCGCATAGCGAAGCACGAGACGGCGTACCTTCCAGATCTTTTTCGTCCCGTTCCCATCTGCGTGCGCCCCGGCATGTCCGCCGGCCTTTTCTTGCCATGCATATTCGCGGGAGGCTCCATGAGCCGCAGCCACAGGAGCATGCAGGACCATTGCGTTGAAGGTCTCGTCCAGCAAGTCCATCTCCCTGCGATTCTCAGGGCTCGCGTCAAGCCAGTCGAGAACAGCCTTTTCCTGCTCTGGTGTCGTCCGGCAGAGCATATAGTCTATAAGTAAGTTTTTGTCCATATATTGTTTGTCTTTTCGAACCATGTTCCTTTTTTCATCAGTCACGTACAATCCTTCTTCAAAAAGAAACCTATCCTCGAAAATACTGAACAATATTTCCGAGGTGCTTATATATAACAAATAAAGGGTGGGGGCTTACAGTATTTTGAAAAAATTTTTTGACTGCATCCAGAGATTAATATCCGAGAAAGGCCCAAGTACTTGTGAGAGAGAATGAACAGGAGCTATGAGACATTCAGCATCCATAGAATAAGAGAGACCGGAAAATAATCCTTAAGGGCATTTCTCATGATGGCGAGAGCGCGCTGCATTTCGGACGTGACGCGGCGCTGTGAGATACCGAGGGCCTCGGCGATTTCGGCATAGGTCTTTCCGCAGAAGCGGCTGAGTTCGAAGACCTGGCGTGTGACCTGCGGCATGGTGAGCATCTCGCGCTCAACAATTGCGCGTATCTCGTCGGTGAAGAGCCGCTGAGGGTCGCAGGCATTGAGTGAGCGGATGCTCGCCACTATGTTGCGTGTTTGGAGGCTATGAATATCATGCAGTTTCGCGAGGTGGAGTGTCTGGGCGTTCAGCCAGTTTAGGCAGTTGTTACGGACTGAGGTGGCGACGTAGGCCGGCAGATTTGTCTCCAAGGCGATCCTCTCCCGGTTTTCCCAAAACGAGGCAAAGCTCTCCATCACTATGTCTTCCGCCACGGCCACATCACGCACATACCTCCGCGCGATTATCACGAACCGCGCGTAATACTGCGTGTACACCGCCTCAAACTGCGTATGTCCGATACCTCTCCCCATCAAAATTGATTGTAAGTTCACATTGTTTTCCGGAACGAAAAAGAAAATGCCGGGCGAAAACCGGCACAAATATATCAAGTTTTTTATTTTTCAACAATCCCGCAGGACAATTGTTCGCCCACATTTTTGAACAGTATGGGCTCTTTTCTTTATTCCACGAGCCATTATAATAATGCAATATTTTGCCTATATTAGCGGCCGTATCAAGAAAGAATGCAATGGCTGATGTGCAGAAGAACGAGATAGTTCGTTTCCGAGATGGGGATCGAGTGGCCTTTGAGGCGCTTTACCAGAGGTATTGGCGTAAAGTGCTTTCTTTCACGCGACTGTACATCAAGGACTCTTATGAACAAGAAGAAGTCGTGCAGCAGGTGTTCATCAGACTATGGGAGAACCGGACAAAGGTCGATGCTGGCAAAGACTTTGACGGATTCCTTTTCATTGTCACACGCAATCTCATATTCAACCGTGCGCGGCATTCCTTTACTGCCGAACCGCTTGCTGACTTCATCGACGGAGCCGGCCCGGAGTTTTATCATGACATAGAGGGAGGTATTGATGCCGGATTTCTTCGTGAGGCCGTTGATCAACTTGTCACGGAATTGCCGCCGAGGCAGAGAGAGGCCTTTGTTCTAAGCCGGCATGACGGAATGTCCATAAGGGAGATTGCCGGAGTTATGGGAATAACAGAGAAGGGCGTGCAACGCAATATAAACCTCGCCCTAAAGTTTCTTAAGACTAACCTGCCTCTCTTCCTCATATTCATAAATCTTTAATTTTTTTTCTTGAAAACTGCTGTTCCGATGTGGTGCATAATGAGCTCACCGCTGCTTCTGGGCTGTGACATAGAGTACATTCCGGAGGAGACTATGCGGATAATCACCAACCCGGAGTTGATTGCCGTGAATCAGGACCCGCTCGGGCTTCAGGCCCATGTGGTTCAGCACGAAGGTGAGACATATGTCTTCGCGAAGGATATCCTGCGTCGCCACGGAGGTGCGAGGGCCGTCGCGCTCTATAACCCTTCGGACTCGGCTGCCTCGTTCAGCGTGCTGGCCGACGTGCTGGAGTTCGCCGGGGAGATGAAGTTGCGCGACCTCAACCTGCGATCCGACCTTGCGTCGTGCAGAGTCATAGAGATGACACTTCAGCCTCACACAGCGAAGATTCTTAAGGTAGAGGGTGAGCGGATTGAACCTGTCCTCTATGAGGCGGAGTGGGGCTATTGTCCGGACTTTACCGCAATACGCGGGACGGGCGTGAAGTACATCCCTGTCGAGGGGGCTTCCGGACGCGCCGTGGCGACGAACCTCGGAGACTCCCCGACGAATTATCTCGAATGGGCAGACGTCTTCAGCCTCAAGGGCGGGAAATACAGAATCTCCGTTCGGTTTTCCTCGCCGGAAGCGGTTGATTTTGATTTGGTTGTGAACGGAAAGGCGCATCACGCATCGGTTGCCACGACGGATTCCGCATTCGTGGAGATTCCGTTCGAGGTGGAGTTCCTCAAGGGGGAGAATGATGTTCGCATATCAGGCGTGACATCATCGAAGGTGGCCTTGGACTGCCTGAAGGTTACAAAACTATAATAATTTAAAGAAATTGATTTACAGAACATGACATTTAGGAAACTCCTCTTCTGCGCTTCAACGCTCTTTATCGCGTTCTCGTCTTTAGTTAGGGGCAAAGAATATTCGGTGACATCGCCGGACGGTCGCATAAATGCCGTTGTGGCTGTCGGTGACAATGTTAAATATTCGGTTTCTTACGAGCCTGACCCAAAAGGTCAGCTTCTTTGTTTATAAGGATAGTATCTGAATGTGATGATAGGTATTGCAGAGGACACCATTCGCATTATTCGCTCCAGATCATTCCAACGTTTCCTGCGTGCTGTTCGATGACCACTTGTCGCTGTCGGGCACCCTCCCGATACCCGTATCAGCTGGTAGACACGCATACTCAACCCCTATCATCCTCCCGCCATAGCCACGTCAAAAAAAATATGAGACCAACCCTTTTGGGTCAGCCTCTAATATTTTGGGTTACATATCAATGTTTACCTTTTCGCGAGTTCGGAATCCAGGAAGATAAGACCGCTTTCGCCGCATCTTTCGATTTTGTTTACAATGGCATCGACAGAAGCCTCTTCCTCGACCTGCTCACGGACGAATCCCCAAAGAAAATCCTGAGTTGCTTTGTCGTTCTCGGCGGCAGCCACATCTACAAGGTCATCTATGAGTTTTGAAACGTGATGCTCATGATCTGCAACACTGGCAAAAACTTCTTTGACGCTGCCCCAACCGGAAGGAACGACATCGATCATGTTTACGCTAGCTTCACCGCCACGCTTTGCAAGATAGTTGGCAAGCCTTATGGCATGCTCCCTTTCTTCGTCAGATTGTTTGTGCATCCAATGTGCAAAACCATTCCAACCTTCTTTCTCGAAGTAGAAAGCCATCTGGAGATACAGATTTGAAGACCATAACTCAGCAGTAATCTGATCGTTTACCGCATTCTGTAATTTTTCGGTAATCATAATCATTAAAATTTAAAAACACTCAGTTCTCAACCGCCTTATTAAGACGTTGTTACTTGTGGTCGTGCAACTTGCATGCCATTCCTTCCATCCTTTTCGCCATTGGTCATGGCTGACAATTTGTCCACTTTCTGCTGCCATATTGTTACTTCTGACGGCATTGGTCTTGGGCAAACCAAAAGTCAAAGTCATTGACATTTCGATTACTGTTGTCCTAATGACAATATTTTGCTATTTTTGCGGTAAACACTAATAATCGCACGTCACCAAATACTAAAATAGGCACGTCGTTAAATACTAAATTTAATGCGCAAGCAGATACTGATATGACAACACCTGGGGAAAAATTAGCAAAGTGTCCGTAAAACCGGCCTTTTTCCGGACAAAAGTGAGTGTCAGTCCATTTTGTCCGGATTAAAACGTTTCTTCGCGGACAAACTGTTAGGATTTTAGCAACTTGTCCGTAAATACCCACCATTTTCCGGACAAACGTACTGGGTTTTGCTATCGAACTGACATTAATCATGAAAATTCAAAGCCATAGAAAAACGGTGACAAATAACGCGGTTTTTTTACACCAGTTTCAGACGGGGCTTTTTAGTTATCCTAAACATAGGGTTTTCTCCCTGACCCATAGTCAGAGCTGCTCTTGAGACCGCAAGTACGAAAGGCGACATCCGGCCTTTTGCAAAGTTTGTCATTTCGATGATTAAGAATGCGTGATTACAGCCCAAATATGTGCGAAAGCAGAGATGATTATATTTTTTTGGAAATGAATTAATTGTTCATCTTCTGTTAGGAATTTGTTACTTTTGTATTAAACTGATTTGCTGGACAGGACTAGCTGTCAATTAATAACTTAATACATTGAATATGAAACTGGTTAAGAATCTATTGCCGCTGCTGTTAATGCTGGCTGTAGTACTGCCTATGGCAGCACAGGGTGAAAGAACTATCAAGAGAAAAGTGGCTATAGGACGTTTTTCAAATGAGACTCAGTATGCGAAGGGATTATTTTATGATAAAGAAAATGATCCTATGAGAAAACAAGCTCTTGACATCCTGTCATCTAAACTTGCATCAAGTGGTAAATTTATCCTATTGGAAAGAGAGGACCTTGATATCCTCATGAATGAGGCAGGGGCTAACATGAACAAGATCGGTGCAGATTACATCATTCTCGGATCAATCACAGAGTTCGGCAGAAAGACAGAAGGAGAACAAAAAGTTTTTTCTTCGACTAAGACTCAGACTGTAGAAGCGGGAGTGAGTGTTCGATTAGTGGAGGCAACAACGGGGCTTATTATTTATTCTGATGAGGCTAAAGGCTATGCGGAAACTTCGAGTAAGCAAGTGATGGGCATTGGAGGTTCTGCCGGCTATGATGCGACACTTAGCGATAAAGCTATTTCAGCAGCATTGTCTCAACTTGTTGAAAATATCATAAACAAGTGTATGGATAAACCATGGAAATCATATATTATTTCTGTGCAGGATGACTCATATGTTATATCAGGCGGTACCTTACAAGGACTTGCGGCAGGTGACAGGTTTTTTGTATATAGGAAGGGCAAGGTCGTGAAAAATCCTCAGACTGGAATTGATGTTGAACTGCCAGGGACTAAGATTGGAGAAGTTGTTGTTCAGACCTCTTTTGGGGATACTCCAGAAACAGAACTGTCGGTTTGTCGTTATGAGGGAGAAACCTTGGATACTGATAATTTGATGAACTATTACATAATGGATAAATAGCCATGAAGAAGTTAATTGTTATAGCAGTATTTGCAATATTGTTGACAGGCTGTGGAGTTGGAACCTATTCAATACAGTCAGGTGTAGAAGATGCAGCGTATATTTCGTTTACAGATGATATTATGCAAGATATAACCGTCGTAGTTGACGGACAGTCCTTTGTTGTCAAGACTATAAAGCAAAAGGCCTACAAGAGTGGGAGGAATATTAAGCAGACCGTTTTGAATACCATTAGAACTGTTCCGGGGCAACATGATGTTAAAGTAATGATTGATGGTTATGAGGTGTTTGTGAAAAAACTGTTCCTTTCCACAGGTGAACATAAGATTCTTGAATTATGAAAAGACTCATGACATTCGTTGCCCTTTTATTCTGTTTTACCTCATGCGGAGTTACATCATTGTACTATTGGGGCGGTAGTCAGAATGGAGCAACAGCCTATGAAAATCTCACGTACAAAAACTATGATAAGCAGAGTCCTGAGAGCCTTTGCAAGTTAATCTGTATGTACGAAGACATCATAAGTAATACTGGTGGGACACGACAGCTGCCGCCACCGGGTATCTGTGCGGAATATGGATACTTGCTCCTTATTCCCGAGAATGCCGTAATCTTTGCGGAGCATGCGACTGCGATGCAGAAGAGGTTATTGTATTCATCTGACTATCCTTCTTTTTTTTCTGCAAAGGGCAAAGAACTTCTTAAAATGGAGATTGAGTTGTATCCTGAATCGGCAAAATTCATTGCCCCTCTCATTGATAGATTCTGTAAATAAGTTGTCTTATGAAAAAGATTATATACTTCTTGCTTTTTTGCTGCATAATAACTTCTTGTGGCGCAGCGAAAATGGTTACCAGAGAGTCTCAATATGCAAAGATGTATGAAGAAAAGCCTCTCACACTGCTTGTGATGCCTCCAATCAACAACTCCTCAAATGTGGAAGCTAAAGATTTGCTCTATACCTCAATCAGCCGGCCATTGATTGAGGCAGGATATTATGTAATATCTCCTTTGTTGTCTATGGAAGTGCTCAAAACAGAGAGCGCATATGATTCTGAGATGTTCTTTGAAGCGTCTCTTGCTCCGTTCCAAAATTACTTCGGCGCTGATGCTGTGGTGTTTTCTATAATCGATACGTGGGCAAAGAAGGGGTTGGGTATAGAAACTAAAGTCAGATATGTAATCAAGTCTGCATATACAAATGAAGTTCTTTTTGACAGAAGTTGCGATCTGTTCCTAGACTTGTCTGTTAATTCTGGATCTTATGGTTTGATAGGTACGTTGGTGGACTTGGCTGCCTCTGCAATAAGTACGGCTACAACAGATCATATTATTGCCGCAAGAAAGGCAAATTACTATATTTTCAGGGATATTCCTAGAGGTAAGTATAGCCCTGAATATATGAACGATAAGAATATTGATGCGGAAAAGAAGGATATTGTAGCAAGGGTTAAGTAAGAACTTCCTGCGGAACGGGACGCATTGGGAAGAGTATCGCCCGGCGAGCAGATCCAAGACTTGATAGAAAATGTGGATTTTTTGTAACTTAGAGGGCGTAAGTACGAATGAACAATGGACTCATCTCTATATAGTTATTCTCTCTGTGCCGCGCTGCCGTTGATGCTGTTTTTCGGCTTCTATTTTTTGTTGGGCAGGACTCCGGAAAAGGCGATTTTTGAGAATTATCTGCGCTCCAGACGCATTATGGGTGTGGCAATGTTGTTGCTTGCGGCCAACTATTCAGTGCATTTCTTTATGAAAGTCCGTTTCAATGACGCTGATGCCGCAATCCTGATGAACCTGTCCACTTATTTCCTGTGCTACTGGCTGTTCAGTTCAGCTTTTACCACATTGCTTGACCGCAATTATATAACCGGACGCAGGTTATTGACACATATCTCCTTGTGGATACTGTTTTCCGCTATTTCCTGCATTGTCCTGAAATTGTTGCCGGAAGGGAATTTTCAGACAGTGGCGATATTGGCCTTGGCAGTATGTCTGGTCGCCTACGGCTTGTTGCTGACATGGCGATTGCTCAGGACCTATCACATGGTCATCCACATGTTCGATGCTACTCATTCAGACGATATAGGGGCCTATATCAAGTGGCTTTCCGTCGTCACTTATTGGGCTGTAATATTCGGTGTTGGCTGCGGACTGCTGACGTTCCTGCCCGACAGATATGTCTATATCTGGATTCTGATGTCAATCCCGTTCTACATCTATCTCTTCCTTTGTTATCTGAATTATCTGCTGTTTTACGAGCAGGTGGAAGGTGCAATGGAAACTTATAAAGAGGACGACCGCAGCGAGCCCGAACCGACGCAAGAAACGCCGTCCTACCATGCCGAAATCGCTGAGAAAATAAATGGTTGGATCAATGCTGACGGCTACGTCCGGACAGGCCTTACCATTAAAGACTTGTCGGAACAGCTTCATACCAACCGTACCTATCTCTCCGAGTACATAAATACCACATACGGAGTGTCATTCCGTGATTGGATTACAGGGCTTCGCATAGAGTATGCGAAACGCCTGCTCGTACAATATCCCAAGTTGACGCTGGCCGATATTTCTGAGAGGTCCGGCTTTTTGTCACCAAGTCATTTTATCCGTCTGTTCAAAGAAAAAACCGGCTGTACTCCTACAAAATGGAGAAAATCATAGTAATGTGAAGGCTGCTGAAATAGCCTAAACGTCAAAAATGTGTGATTCTGACAATTGAAGGACTTTTTGTTTTCAGAAATCTGTCAGAAATGAATCCTCTTTGCTTTCTTTGTACGTAGCATTTTACAGTCTTTGCCGTGAAATGCAGTTTAAATCACTTGCTAATAAACAGCTTGACATTATGAAACGATTCTTTATTGCCCTTGCAGTATGTTCTTTGCTGGCATCTGCCGTTTCGTGCGAGTATGACGCACCGAACATCAATTTCACCACCACCGTTACCAATGATTATTCAGAAGTCATAAAGGCTCTCCAGGACCAGACATTGACGATTGCCGAAAAATTGAAGATCCTCAATGACGCTCTTGAAGATCAGACATTGACCATTACCCAACAGGTGGATATTCTGAAGAAAGCCTACGAAAACGGAGTCCTCAAGTATGAGGATTTGTTCGGCAAACTGTTTGACCAACTTGGAAAAATCAAAGAAAGCACTGAAGAAAAACTCGACGCCATCAAGGGGGCGCTCGAAACAGTAAACGAGGACATGAAAACCAAGCTTAACATCATCAATGGAGCAATCAAGAAAGGAATAGTGGATGTCAATGCCAAACAAGACCTTATACTTACAGCATTGAACAGTTTGTCGTCGTATAAATTCACCAAAGACGAACTGTTGGAGGTCGGCGATGACTATCTGCTGGTCCACTCATTGTTCTGGAACAAGAATTTCGAAAATTATGAGGTCGTAAGGGCCCTTATGGATTTGATACCGATATCATTGCCTGCACGATATAAATTCTGGTACCGGCAAGAGTCAGGCAAATATCCATTTAATGGAAGTGAGACAACGAGTTTCTATGGCCCGGCTATTACGGAAGGCGGAGTTTTCAATTGCGTAAGAGGTGCAAGCGATTTGTTCCTTGCGATTGACCTCGAATGGAACAGCGGCGCTCCACACTACAGGTCCGTCGGCGAGTACAACTGCTACCTGATAAAAAAAGTATATAAAAGCGGATATGCCTATTTCATCGTAGATAAGGGAGACAAGACAGCCGGAATCAAAGTCAAGCCGATGTCATCAATACCGAGCGGTGACACGTTTAATGATTATTCCAACGTAATCACATACGAGCATCGTTTCGAAGCCGAGAAAGGAAGAACCGGAGTCTGGGGCTACAGAGGCCTGGCAAATGGCCAATTTCCCGGAGATAAAGTTAAAGGTGTTGACTTTATATTCGTGAAAGACGAGTAACCGCTAAATACTTGATTATGAATAGATTATTAACATTGACATTAACATTGACAGTAATAGTGCTCCTCTTTGTGCCCCTCATTGATATCGGGGCTCAGGAGCGCGGCAGCGGGACCTATCGCACCTGCACCTGGAGCCTGTATGGAGAAGCCGGCGCCACGATGTCGCATGGTATCGGCATTTCGAATGTGAATGCAGCTCCATGGACAAGCGTCTCCCCGGAAATCGGGGCTGGCGTGTCCTTCAATATACGCCCGTGGATCCGTCTCGGCCTGAACTACGATTTCTCCAAGTATGCCAGAGAATTGAGGTTCGACAAGTTACA
>CAKUXR010000023.1 GCA_934700615.1 uncultured Bacteroidales bacterium | reverse complement strand
CGCCGGCTGGACACACTGCGGCAAGATCGACAAGGACCCTGAGCGCTACGGCAAGTCCGTCCTCCGCAAGAGAGGCAATGACGGCAAGCTGACCGACACCAACAACTCCACCAACGACTTCACCCCGGACTCCACACCGTCGTTGAAAAAATAGGACGATTGGTCAAAAACAGGTAAAAACGGCTATCCCTGATTTTGTATGTCACAAAATCAGGGATAGTTGTTTTTTATCACTTTTTACGCATTTTTTTCCATTCCAATGATAGTTCCAACATGCTATTCACCCCATCTCCAATCAACCTGCAAGTCGCCGTTCCCATGAAAGGACACGCACAGGGGGGCAACCGCATCAAATTCTAGCGCCCCTAAGCAGTTCCAGAAGATAGTCCTGTGAGAGTGATGCCCTGAACAACCTTTTCCGTATGCTTCTGTTGTCGCTGTGCGCCTTGACAATCTGGAGCGCCGCCTTCCTGACGGTGGAGAAGTTCTGTGCCGCGAAGCCTTTTCTGGCGCGGCAGGCATCCTCCTTGAAGGTCACGTCCACGACGGTCCTGACGCCGGGCCACCTGGAGAGGACGGCCTCGTCCTCCATGCTATCGGCGGAGGCTATCCGGCAGACCCTCTCCTCCACACGCCCGTGGCCGGTCTCCATCTCCGATGAGGTGTCCGTGACGCTCCCACACCGGAACGCGTACCTGACGGCCTCCCGCAGGGACGGCTGGTTGTCCTTGACAGCGGGGAAGTAGTGTGCGTTGCCCTCCAATATGCGCTCCGCGATGGCCGTCTGGGTACCCGCGGCATCGATCGACACCACAGCCCCCTCTATGTCAAGCCTGTCGAGCAGGCGGGGTTTGGCAGGTATCTCGTTCTCCTTGTCCGTAGCGGCTCAGGTGACCAGCGGGCAACTGATATGGAGATTGCCGCCATGTACTGGGACCAGGCATTTGGCACGCAGTCGGAGAAGAGGGTCGATGTCGAACTGTTGCAGACCTGAATGCTGCGTCATTTGCCTCGTATAGGCGTTATATCCGGACATTCAATCCTGAGTTCAGGGCAAACAAGTTTGATGATGACAAGTTCTGCGAATATACTGGCATTACCCGTGATGGCGTGCTTACATACGCGGGTCTGTTGATGCTGGGCCAAAATGAGGTTGTACGCAAGTATGTGAATAATTTCTGGGTGGATTACATTGAGATTCCTGGAAATTCGTATAGTGATGCAGCGGTACGTTTCTCTTATCGGCTTCTTGAATTGGATAACATTTGGGACTGCTATGAGGCCATCTTTCAGCGCTTGAGACTTCATGTGGATGCAGCACCGTTCTCGCCCCGGCCAGACGGCTTTGCTCCGGAAGATGAGTCTCAGTTATATGCCTTGAGAGAAGGTCTTGTCAACATGTGCTCCCATGCCGATTACTTCTCCCCAATGCATCCTACTGTACGCGTGTTCGACAATCGCATCAGTTTTCAAAACCCAGGCAAATTTGTCGTTGATATGATGCACCTGCGAGACCGTTATCAGTCGGCACCTCGCAACCCTTCTCTACTGAAGTTGTTCCGATACACGAAGATTTCTGACAATGCCGGCTATGGAATGGATAAGATCTACTCCTGGGAACGTCTGACAGGTGAGAAAGTTGAGGTCATGACAGACGTAATGTGTTCCGAAGTTACTTTCTGGCGGCCGAAGATAGGGACTTCCATCAAGCGGAAGGCAGATGGTGATGTGGGTAGTACTGCGTCCGAAACTACCCAGAAAACTACCCAGAAAATGAAGGACAAGATACTCCGTATCCTGAGTTCCTCACCAACTCTTACCATTAAGGAAGTCGCTGATTTATGCGGACTTACTTACGATGGGGCTAAGTATCATTTCACGGCTTTGAAAAAGTCTGGCAAATTGGAAAGACCTGGTGGTGACAAGTGCGGTTCCTGGGTAGTAAAGAAATAGAAAACTACCTGGAAAAAGCAAAAAACTCCCCAGAGCAACCGCTGCCGAGTCAATGCGCCAGAGCGAATCGTTCGTGCCGAATCTCAGCAGGGAAGACAAGAACCTTTTCGATAAGATGAAGGAGAATTTCTGAAATTTGTGAAAATTTTGTCAAAAAAGTTTGCAGATTAAAAAATAGTTCTTACCTTTGCAATCCCATTAACAAAGCAACCTCTTACAATCGTTGAGTTAAAGGTAACGTTGCGCTTTAAAATTGATTAGAAATGGATTTGATAAAAGTAGTAGAGCAGGCTTTTGTAAACGAGAAAGCTGCTTCATACCCTAAGTTCAAAGGCGGTGATACAATTACCGTAACTTACAGAATTAAAGAGGGTGACAAAGAGAGACTTCAGAAGTTTAGAGGTGTGGTTCTCCAGATCAGCGGTGCTACTCCATTCACCAAGACTTTCACAGTAAGAAAGATTTCCGGTGGTGTAGGTGTTGAGAGAATTTTCCCATTCCAGTCTCCATTCATCGATTCTATCGAAGTTAACAAGGTCGGCCACGTCCGCAGAGCTAGAATCTTCTACCTCAGAAACCTTTCTGGTAAGAAGGCTAGAATTAAGGAGAAGAAGCTCGTTGCTCTTAAAGAAGAGGGCGCTACCGAGTAGTATAATACAGGTCTTTAGACCTGAAATGGTCCCATAGCTCAATTGAATAGAGCATTTGACTACGGATCAAAAGGTTATAGGTTTGAATCCTATTGGGATCACAAAGTTTCCGAAGATTTCTCTTCGGAAACTTTTTTTATGCTTTGTCCAGCACGAATATCCCGTGAGTTCAGGTGGCAGGTGGAAAAACGGTGTAAATATCGGCCCAATTTTGCACCGTTTTTCTAAATTTTTCAAAACGGTGCAAAAAATGACGTTTTCTTACACCGTTTTCTTCATCGACATGTCGTCCGTCAGGTGGTGCGGTACGGCGGACGTGGCCAGCCCACGGCCTCGGGAAGTGGGAGGTGCCTGCCGGAGACAAGTTCTCGCGGGAGCGAGGACGCAGGAAACGGTAGGAGGGCCGAACGGAGCGCAGCGGAGTGAGTTCCGCCGTACTGCGCCACCTGACAGCAAACGATATCGTGACCAGCAAATGATTCCTGACATGTCATAGATTTCCTTAGTTGGCCACGCCTGTATGGCATTGACATTTCAACAGACATATCTGAATTGCCAAGTCGCGTGTCTATCCGCGGAATATTCACAATCAGCTGGCCAGGACGAATTACAGCAGGCGGGACGATGCCACGGCCCCTTCAGTAACACATTGATAATCAGGTGTCGTTTGTTTTTAGCGTGGATTTCCGAAGATTTTTTGGCCACTAATCCACACTGAATTTCATAACTCCCTAAGAATCAAACTGTTGCAAAAATCAATGTGGCACCGTCCCGACAACGGACGTAACTCCAGAGATGCTTCCACAACAAAAGTACGGAACCGCGGAACACAGCGTTTTTCTCTAACCGTAATTCTGTGTGTTACTGGTAGAAACTTACCTTCCGTAGTATGGTAGCGAACAAAAAAGCGTGAAATCGTCGGGCCGCGCCCAGGAGGACTTGACGCCCTCGTCACTAGAGGGAGGGGCCTACGAAGTGGGAGGGCCTGGTCCTCCTGGGCGCGGCCCCGACGAAGCTTACCTGTCAGCAGACTATGTCAGGCTGCCATACATGTCATAAAAAAGTCCGCAAAGAAAGATCTTTACGGACGGAATAATCTGATTTACTTGTTCGCATCAGCAATTCAGTTCTCAGGCAGGCAGTCATCAATCCTACCTCAGAAATTGTTCACCTACAACTCGAACGAAGACTTCTCCGGAAGGATGCTGTCGAAAGCGGCCTCCAGATTGGACATCACTTCATCGTAATTGCGGATGTGCACACTGTCATTGATGCAGACCAGCTTGTACTTCTGCTCCCGGATTGCCTTGACCGCCTGCTTAGGCTTCACCATCAGCGGGAACATCTTCGTGTCCTTGTACGTATTGTACGGCTCGAAATTCGACTCGCAGATCTGCCATGTGCGGAACAGCTCCTGAGTGTAATCGGCTGGATTGCGGAACTGATGGACAGAGACGGCCTCCAACTCCGGTGCAACATTTTTCCAGACCTCATCATAAGTACTCTTCAGATAAGGCTGAGCATTGTGAGGAACAACGAGCGTAATGAACTTCCCGTACCATCTGAGAAGTCGTGTGACATTGGCCTTGGAACCGTACTCTTTGCAGAACCACTTGTCATGATCCCTGATCAGGACATCTTTCTTGCTGAAATGCTCATTGATCACACGGATATTGTTCTCCAGCAGTTTCGACCATAGGCTCATGCCAGTATTGAAGCGGAAAGCCGCAATATCCTGAGGCAGGCCGTTTTCAGCAAAGAAACGTGTAGGCGGAGTTGGACTGGTAAGATAAAAATCATCATTGAAATAAACGAACCTGTCAGCGATTCCGGGAATCCTGTTGAAGAACAGCTCGATAATCGACGAATTGAACGTAGGCAGGAACTTCTCCGGAATATAGTCGGTATGATTCACGAGATTGAGCTTGGGATTCGACGTGTCCAGCCACTCAGGCTTCTGCCCGCAAGTGACGAAATGAATCTTCCTCACCCACGGAGCAAACTTCTCCACGCCCCTGAACCAATACTTCAGGAACCCGTAATCCCTGAAACGCGCCTCAGAAAACTGATTTTGGGAATTGTCAATGGTGCCTTTGGCTTTGTGGAAACTCTTCTTCCATTCAGGGTCATCCATATCGACCCAAGTGACAACGAAATCAATATCCATCATGTGTTCCAATGTTTTGTAATCCTTAAAAAATTACTTGGTAATCTTTGCTTGTCTTTTCGGTCTATATTCCTTTTCTCATCAGTCGTGTACGTCCAGTACACTCCATCTTCGAAAAGAAATCTATCCTCGAAAATCCTTCACAAATCTTTACCAACTTCTTTTTTCATGCTTACTTTATTTGCAGACCATAATCTTCTGAATCAACTCATCCGCGAGCTCCATACCGGTAGAACCGATGCTGCCGAGATTCGCAATGGTTTTCTCGATATCCTTGTCAATGATACCGTCCGTCTCGCACGCATGAATTCCCTGGAGAGCCAGCACAGCGGACTGAATCGAACTGGAGACGCCTGAAGCCACCTTCATCGCGCAGCCGACCTTCGCACCGTCACAGACCATACCCGTAATGTTGCCGATCATATTCTTGATGGCATAGCAAATCTCCTCATAACCGCCTCCCTTGATCCAGACAAGACCGCAAGAAGACCCCGTAGAAGCCACCACGCATCCGCACAACGCGGAAAGACGTCCGAGATAGCCCTTGATATGGATAGCAATAAGGTTGCTCATAATCAGAGCCCTGGCAAGCTTCTCATCAGAAATATTGTGCTTGAGTGCATAGGCGATGATAGGCATACTTACCGTGATACCCTGATTGCCGCTGCCTGAATTGCTCATGGCCGGCAAAGTGCATCCTGCCATCCGGGCATCCGAAGCGGCAGCTGTCAATGCCATTGCGTAAGAAAGGAAATCATCCCCGAAGACCTCGTCCTTGCACGCCAGGATAGTCTTTCCGACCTTCAGACCATAATTGCCGTTGAGACCTTCCTCCGCAAGTGCAAGGTTCAGTTTCCTGTCATCCAGGATGAACTCAATGTCGTGAAAATCAACGGTATTTGCAAACTCGAAAATCTCCTTCACGGTGAGATGATAGTCCAAAGTCTCCTTGTCATCCGCGCTCTCGCATTGACTTTCACCCCTTTTCGCCAGAACCTCCGTCTTGTCGTCGAAACCGGTCTCGACAAATTTGTCATGCTCATTTTCAATGACAGCCCAAGCCTTGTGATTGTCAATGACAATAATCGCCTTGACATACAGTTTAGGGCAGTCATGGGCTATGCTTATGCAGACCCCGTCCTCTGCTACCATTTTCTTGGCGGCCGATATGGAATCCTTGTCGAGATCCTTCAGGACTTCCAGCCCGTATGCGGATTTTCCGCAGACGGCTCCCAATGCGGCGGCAACCCTGAGACCAATCATACCGGTGCCAGGAATGCCGACACCCATACCGTTCTTCAGGATGTTTCCGCTTACTTCAACATTGATTTTAAAAGAGGATTCAGCCGGTGAGAAACCATTGACATTGCTCATCATGATTTCTATTGCGCGCGCAGTTGCAAGTGCTACGGCAACCGGCTCAGTACACCCCAAAGCCGGCTTTACCTCCTTATGGACAAGTCCAATGATTTCAGCTTCTCTATTAGTCATAATTATAAAGGTTATCAGTTTCTCTCTCCTTCGTAGAAGAAGTCAAATGCCATACGGAACAATGATTCCATTTCCGACATGTCTGTTATGGTTTCAATCGGAAAACCGAGGCTCACTGTCCTGTATCCTTTGCCTTCGTTGATGATTCCCGCCGGAATATCCGTGTCTGTGTAACGCAGGAAGATGGAGGCTTTGTCTGAAGCCGGCATCAGTCCGTCAGGCGTCTCAACTTGGTAAATATAGTCATTTTGTTTCTGATAAAAAGAGATTGTCTCCTTTCTTTTTCCAAGATTCTGAACTTTGCCGGATCTGGACGCATAATTAGTCAGCCACTTGTAGCCAAGAACATCCTTGGCAAACTTCTGGGAGTCAACTCTATAGGCGCTGTCAGCCACTGTAGGATAGATATGGTCACAAAGGTCGGTTCCGATATTGGCTCCGGAAATGAGGATGTTTCCGCCTTTGGAAGTGCAGGCGGAAATAGCCTTGCGCATCGGCTCAGGAAGGACCTGGAACCTCGCGGCATTGACTTTTCCCGTTCCCGCAGGGGTGGAAATCTGTTTGCCGCAGATGATGTCGGTGGCCCAGAAACTGTCCAGGCCGCAGCTTGCGAAGGCGTCCGCGCTGGCAGAGCAGAAACTGTAGCCGGCTGCCATGAGCGCCTTCCCGTGACGGGAAGGGTAGTCGAAGGAGTTTCCGTTGACGAGCTTACCTGCCTGGTCGGTGTAGGATGCGCCGAAACCGGGATTGTCATCATCGAGCCACTGAAGCTCTCTGCGGCATTGGTACATCTCACCTATGAAATTGATTTCCTTTTTATATGCGACACCTCCGTCGAGTCGGGAATCGAAGCCTGCATAAGTCGGGGTGTCGAACCATGCAGGAGGTGCGATGCGGTCGAAGTTGTTGACCACGAGCACAGTCTTGCCTTTCTCTGTTTCAGGGATGCCGACACTCAGGACCTCGGAAGGGAAACTGCGTCCGCCGGCATTGAAAGCGACGACCTTGAAATCGTACAGATGTCCTTTTCTTACGGGAACATTGATGCAGTACCTGTCGCCGGACTTCCTGACATTGTCGAGGATGACGCCGTTGTCAAATCCGCCGTCATCTGTCCTGGTATAGAGGATAAAGCCCTCTGAAACTGCCGTAGTTTCCAGAGTGTCAGGGGTTTCCTTCCAGCTGAGCTCCGCTGTGTCTCCATCCAGGATTGCCGCGAATGACCTTACCGGCAGAGGCTGGACTGCATACTTGTATCCGTATCTGCTGCTCATGAACTTGAGCATGCCTTTATAGACCGCGCGGCTGACCGTGAAACGGAATCCCGGGTCAAGGCCGTATTTCATGTCCGCAAAGTTCTGGTGGGAAAGGAGTTCCAGCAGCAGTGCCGGAACATCTCCGGTGCGGCTTTCGCTGTATGACCTGTCAGAAAGCTGACGTCTGCTCCATTTCGGATCATACTGGGCGCGGACATCGGAAACGATCTGGGACTGCACATTGTCGGCAAGAAGACGGCCCAGAATGCGGTCCTCACCGTCAGGATACTTCCTGCTGCCTTCCGATATCAGGGTGTAAATCGCCAAAGTACCTACTGTAGAATCATTCGGTGTGGTTCCCGCGTCTGTATGGAAAGCGAATGACATGTCTATAGGAATGCCTTTGCCCGGTTTTTTAGGATTCACCCTGGAACCGCCGCTCATGTCTGAAACCCAGGCGCCGCGGTTGCCGTAGTCATTCGTGTAATCATTGTTGTAACGTCTTGTGACGGTGGTGTCAATGCCGGCCCACTGCATCCAGTACAGAGCTCCTTCCGTGAAAGAAGGCAGGCCTGACGTGGTGTATTCCTCAGGGGACATATCATTGTTTCCTCGGGCGATTTTGCCCATGCCTCCGCCGATTTTGACAGCATCGGCAGTGATGACTGAGCCAGGAACAAACTGGGTACCCTTTCTGGTGCCGTTGTCCAGCATGACTTTGCCCTCGGTGCCTTCCGCGAATTCGAAGGTCCCGAGATAAATCCATGTACCGCCTCCCATCTTCTGGTTTACCAGGAAATCAGTCGTGCCTCCAAGATGCTTTACGATGTAATGTGCTGATTCTGAACTGTTGGGAAGGGATTTGTATGATATATAGACTGCATATTCTCCGCGCTCAGGGATGTCTGGCGTCCAGCTTGCGAATGCGTTTCCTTCGACCTCTTTTATACATGAAGCCTTCCTGACTGTACCATTGGCAAAAGGATTGTCATTGCCGCTGTAAACTTCTTTGTAGTCAGCAAATCCGACACCGGCATCGCTCCATTTGCCAGCCTCGCTGTATTTTCCTCTGCGTCTGAGAAGACCCTCCCTCGGTGTTGTGAATGCAGGGTCATTGTCGGTGATGACCTCATATTTCTGGGTGTCGCGTTCGCGTGGAGTCATGACATAGGCTCCGGCGTTCTCCAGCATCGGAATGAGGAAAGGCAGGACATAGCTCTGGGTGTACATGTCCTCTACTGTCGTCATCAGAGGAGCCCTCTGCCACTCCCATCTGCGAGTTGCTTCCTCATAATATCTTCCGTGACTCTGCCAGAGAGCTATATTCCTTCCTGTCAATCCCTTGCTGAAGGTCTGACCGTATTCTTCCCTGACGATTGACGGCCCGTTTTCATTGACAGGATCCTTGTATCTCCACTTGTGTTCGGCAGGGTGCCCGTCATTTCCGGCTTCCGGAAATGCGATGTCGGAAAGTCTGGAACTGCCGCAGTAGATGGTTCCTATCTTATAATGGGCGTAGGCTTCAGGTGAAATCTCATGCAATGTATGCCTGAGCCATTCGATGTCGCCTTTTCTCCATGGAATGTCGCCGATTCCCGATGAAAAATAGAAATCCAGACTGCCGTTTTTCCTGGCGACGGATTTGAGCTGGATATTGGCGAGGACGGAAGTCCTTTGTTGGATGAGTGTCTTAAGCGTGTCGCATCTGTTCTTGTACTGTGCAAGGACAAGACTCTGCCCCTTCATCGGCATTGCGAGAGAGAGACAGAGTACAAGGGTGGTAAATATATTTCTAGTCATCGTTTTGATGAATGTCTTATCGAGTCGATAATTAGTGCGCATACGGAACTGAGGGCCATTCCGAGGGAATCAGCCCTGAAATCATTGATGTCACAGCTTCTGTAGTCAGTCAGTCCCTGGCCGAGTTCCGTGGCGATTCCGAGGATGCAGCCGACAAGGAATATGGCGAGTATGAACAGTATGGAGTTCCATCTCCCTTTGGTCTTCCTTCCGAATGTCGCGTATGCCAGAAGCGGGAAAGGGAAGAACATTGAGAAGTGCACGACCTTGTCAGTCGGAATGCCGAAGATTGTCGTCGCTACGTCAGGCATGTCCTCGAAGTGTCCGAAACACAGGAAACCCACAGCGCAGATGTAGCAGATGAACATCAGCGGGAAGATAATCCTGGCGAATGATGGTGCCGGCTTGGGCGCAAGTTCCAGAGTCCCGAAAAAGTCCGGCCTGTGGAAGTCCGGCTTGGGTGCGTCAATCGGAGACCAGCTCAGGAAGTGCGTGTGCGCAGTGAGATCGCCGCATTTGTAGAAATTCGCTTTCAGCGAAGTAGGAATATGGTGCTTGTCAATGCCGATGAGGCTGAACGGGATGAACATTCCCACGCTCCAACTGAATTCCTTGTCATTGATTTCCACCTGTTTGCGCTCAAGAGAGGTGAATCTCTTGACCTTCTTCAGTTTTTCGGCGGTATAATGGACGCAGTCTTCCCTGCTCTTTCTTTTCGACACGAGCAAGGTCCCGATGCAGTTCATCTCGAAATTGTAGTACGTTCCGTCGCACGGGTCGGAAACGAAGAATTCGCAGCAGCTGTCCTGCCATACCGAACCGTTGTCTGACATTGCCAATGCCCTGAGGTCCAGACCTTTGACATTATAGAGAATGCCCAGACCCTTATCGCACCACGCAGCCCTGACGTTACATTCCGGGCAGTACGGAAAATCATCCGGCCAGTTCAATGTGGCCACTTTTGTCGCGGCAGTCGCGTTGCACAGCATTGATGAAAACTCTTCAAGGCTTGCAGCGTTGTCAAGTCCCTCTACGAATGGGAGCACAAGTTTCTTGGATTCCATTTGAATACCTCCTTAAAGACTTTGCATATCAGTCAGTTTCTTGTAATATCCTTTCAGCGCGAGGAGTTCCTCGTGCTTGCCTCTCTCTACGATCTTGCCTTCATGCATCACGATAATCTCATCTGAGTTCTTGATTGTCGAGAGCCTGTGGGCGATTGCGATTGTTGTCCTTGTGGACATGAGCCTGTCAAGAGCTTCCTGGACGAGTCTTTCGGACTCCGTGTCAAGAGATGCCGTAGCCTCGTCGAGAATCAGGATCGGAGGGTTCTTCAGAATGGCCCTGGCGATGCTGAGCCTCTGTCTTTGTCCGCCTGAAAGCTTCATTCCGCGGTCTCCGATATTGGTGTCGTAGCCTTCTTCCTTCTCCATGATGAACTCATGTGCATTGGCAATCTTTGCCGCGGCTACCACGTCTTCCATCGTAGCATTCTCCACTCCGAACGCGATGTTGTTGAAGATGGTGTCATTGAAGAGGATAGGTTCCTGGTTCACATTTCCCATCAGACTTCTGAGGCTATGTATCTTGAGGTCACGGATATCCGTCCCGTCGATTCGTATGCATCCTCCTGTGACATCATAGAATCGTGGGATGAGGTCAACCAGCGTTGATTTTCCTGCGCCGGACTCACCTACAATGGCCACTGTGCTGCCTTTCTTCACTGTGAGGCTGATATCGTCAAGTATCTTTCTGTCAGGACCGTAGGAGAAATCCACATGCTCGAAAGTGATGGAGTCATTGAACCCGTCCGTAAGTTTGGCGTCAGCCTTTTCCTTGACCGTGCTCTCGGAATTGAGGATGGCCTCGATACGCTCCATTGATGCCATACCTTTCGGGATGTTGTAGCCTGCTTTCGCGAAGTCTTTCAACGGGTTGATGACGCTGTAGAGGATGACCATGTAGAATATGAATGTCGGAGCGTCGAACCATGCCTTTTCGCTGAGGATGATAACTCCACCGAATCCGAGGACAATCGCGATGAGGACTGTACCGAGGAATTCACTCATAGGATGTGCCAATGCCTGTCTGGTGGCCACACGGCCGGTCTTCTTCTTGACAGCTTCTGTGACATTGTTGAACCTTGCCTGCATCTTGTCTTCAGCCACGAACGCCTTGATGACGCGGAGGCCGCCGAGGGTTTCCTCAAGCTGTGACATGGTGTCGCTCCAGAGTGCCTGGGCCTGGAGCGATCTCTTTTTCAGAGTCCTTCCGAGTGCGCTCATGAGCCAGATGAGGACCGGGGCTACGACGATGGTGAAGACCGTGAGCTGCCAGCTGGTAACTATCAGAGTACCAATGTAGAAAATGATGAGGATAGGGTTCTTGAGCAGCATGTCGAGTGTGCTCATGATGGAATTCTCCACTTCATTGATATCACCGCTCATCCTGGCGATGATGTCGCCCTTCCTTTCTTCGGAGAAGAATCCGAGCGGGAGGGAGAGAATCTTATTGTAGAGTTCGCGTCTCATGTCCCTTACCACGCTTGTGCGGATAGGAATCATTATGGCGGAAGAACCGAAGTAGCAGGCTGTCTTTAAAAGCGTCATGATGCTGAGCCAGAGGCAGAGGAGGAACAATGTAATGGCCGCTCCCTTGGTCTGGATGAGCAGGGTGATGCCGTAGTAGGCATTGTTGATGACAATATCTTTCATGCCCATCCCTGCCGTATCCCACGGAATGAAGGAATATACGGTATCGTTCATCTTGAACAATATCTGAAGGATAGGTATTATCAGCGAAAACGAGAATATGTTCAGTATTGCGGAGAGGATGTTGAGTACAATGGAGCCTCCGAGGTATCCCTTGTATGGTTTAACGTACTTTACCAGTACCTGCCAGAATTCTTTCATCTATTGTCTTTCTTCTTATATTATAATACAGCCTACAAAGATAGTGAAAGAACATTGAACTGGAAAACGAAATTTCAGCAGGGCTACAATATCCTTTCGATCCAGTGGAACATGAGCCAGATGCGCCTTTTCAGGATGTTCAGGTCAATGGAAGCAGGGTTGTCGTAAGGCTTGTTGTTGTTCATCGTGATTCCCGACGTGAACATGACCGCAGGTATCTTGTTCTCCAGGAATACTTTCTGGTCGCTTACCCTGCGGTAGAAGACATTGGTGAAGTCCTTGCTTCCGTAGTAGTCGTAGCTCAGTTCGAGTCCTGACCCGTATTTCAGGTTGCAGAGGCTGAGGAGTCCTGAATTCTCCTGACCTGCCGCTTCGCGTCCGAGCATTATGATGAAGTCTTTCCTGCCTGATTTCAATGTGCTCATGGTGCCTCCGACCTGATCAATGTTGACGACCATGCCGATCTGGGACGGTTCTATTGCCTTGCCTGATACGGGGTCTTGCAGCAGTCCTTCGGAAATCATCTTCCACAGTGCTCTGGAGCCTTTCATGCTGCCGGATTTGGCATCCAGTGCAACGAATATCAGGTTGCTGCCGTATGCCCGTCCGAGGTGTCTCATGGAAGAGAACATTTCGGCGATGCTTATCATTGACACTACTCCCGAGGCATTGCTGTCCGCTCCCGGATAGAGTACTCCGTTCAGGGTGCCGAGGCCGTCATAGTGGGACATTACGATTACATAAGAGTCTCTGTGGCGTTTGGATGAGCCAGGAAGAAAACCGATTACGTTCCTTCCGAAGGGTTCATAGAAATGGTGGGTCCAGGCGTCTCCGCACGGCATAAGCCCTATGGAACTGAATCTTCTCATGATCCATGCTGCCGCTTCTGTGCTTCCACGTGTTCCTGTTGCCCTTCCTCCGCACAGCGAGTCGGAAAGGAACTCTATCTGGCGGAAAATCTTGGTCTCCCATACGACATTGTGGGCCTGGGTGCTGCTGATGGCACCGATGTTCGGCACTGACTGGGCAAGTGCCGGCAATGCCAGCAGAGCCAGCAGGACTATATTGAGCAATTTTTTCTTCATTTCGACTAATGGAGCATGTAAGTAACCTTCAAAAAAATAACCTGCATCATCTTAAGGAATCTTTTCGGTCTATATCTATTTTCTCATCAGTCGTGTACGTCCAGTACACTCCTTCTTCAAAAACAGATCTATCCTCGAAAATCTTCTCTTAATCTGAGGCAACTTATTTTTTTTCATGTTACTAATTGATTATCTTTGTAATCTTTCGCAGCCCTTCCCGGGGCTTTTATGTCGGCTGTTTCTTGCATGGAGAGCCAGCCTTTTTGGAAAATGACTTCAAAATTAGGAATTTCTGATGAATTCAGGAAATTTTAAATATTGGTTCCTTTCATTGACTTTGCTTCTGCTGTTTTCGGTGGGGGCCTTTGCGCAATATGACAAGGATGTGTTCTTCTTCAGGGGGAGAAGCGCCCTTGCCGACGGGAAATTCTCCAAGGCTATCGAGAATTTCAATGTCCTTGCGCGCATTGACAGTACTGATTATTGGACGTATTTTTACAGAGGAATCGCGAAATATAATCTCGGGGATTTGCGTGGCGCCCAGAAGGACTTCAACAATTCCGTGAGACTGAACCCCGTCTTCACTTCAGGATACCATTATAAGGCGATAACCGAGAGCCGTTTCGGTGACTATGACAAAGCGCTGGGAGACCTCCAGACTGCCATTGACCTGCGCCCCGGTTACATTGGCCTTTATTTCAGCCGCGGTGTGACGTATTTTCTTGCGCAGCAGTTCGACAAGGCGGTAGCGGACTTCGACAGGTACATAAGGAAGGAGCCGAAGGACCCGTCGGCGTACCTGAACAGGGGTGCCAGCTGGCTTTTCCTGCGGGATACGACCAAGGCTTTTTCGGATTACAACAAGGCGATATCGCTGGACCGTTTCGAGCCTGAGGGATTCATCAGGAGGGGGCGTCTGTATGCGTCACAGCATAAGTATGAAGATGCGATTGCTGATATGGACATGGCCATAAGTCTGGACAGTACGAGTACATTCGCGTATTTCAACAGGGCCATAATGTATTATGAGCAAAACAATTACAATGCCGCCATGGCTGACTTGGACAGGGTGCTGAAGGATGAGCCGGGCAATGCATTGACACTCTACAACAGGAGTCTCATCCATGCCCAGGTCGGCAATTACGAGGATGCTCTCCAGGATATGGACAGGGTAATCAACATCAATCCGGGAAATGTGCTTGCCTATTACAACAGGGCATCTTATTTCGTGAATATGGAGAGATGGCGGGATGCTCTGGAGGATTACGACAAGGCCATTGACCTTTATCCTGATTTTGCCAAGGCCTATATGAACAGGTCGTATGTGGAGAATATGCTTGGCATGAAGTCGGCTTCGAAGAAGGATTATGAGACTGCCCAGAAGAAGATTTCCGAGTATCGTGAGAAGACAGGCAGCGGGGAGGTCTCTTTTGCGGATACGACCCAGAAATACAGTTCGCTTCTGGCTCTGGATGCCGATTTCGCGAAGAAGGACTTCGATGATGAGATGCTCCAGCACAGGGATGTCGATATCAGGTTGCGTCCTCTTTACAGGTTCAAGCTTTCGGATGAGAGGGACAATGTGCAGTATGCGTTGAAAACCCGCTATGAGAATGCGCTTATAGACAAGTTCAAGGCCGAGTCTCCTGTTCCTGTTGTCGTATCCAATTCTGATACAGTGCGTTTCACTTCTTCATCGGCTGTGTCGGATGCGGTCTGGTCTCTGCCTCCGGGTGATGCTGAGGGTGAGTTCCTGAAGGCGCTGTATGATGTCGCTGACAAGCAGTTCAATTCGGCATTGGCGCATTACGACAATGCAATTGAAGGGGAGACAGGAGACAAATACAAGAAACTGTACAAGGCTTTCTACCAGATGAACAGGGGCGTGCTCCGTGCCGACATGATAGATTTCATCTCGTCTATAGAGAACAATGTCCAGACGCTGACGATGGATGACCAGGGTACTACCAGGGCGCGTGTGACTGATCAGGTCAGCCGAAGTTACGATTATTCTGATGCCGTTCAGGATATGAAGAGCGCTGCGGAAACCGTGGGCGACATTCCTTACATCTGGTTCAATCTTGCGAATCTCCAATGCCTTTCCGCGTCTTATGTCGAGGCGATAGGAAACTATACGAAAGCCCTGAGCCTGTATCCGTACATGGGCGACGCCTATTTCAACAGGGGACTTGTCCTCATATATCTGAAGGATAAGGAGAAAGGCTGCATTGACTTGTCCCGTGCAGGTGAACTTGGAGTTTCTGATGCGTACGGAGTAATCAAGAAATATTGCGAGCAGGAAGCTCAGCAGTAGGAGAAATTTTTAAAGTGTTATTATACAATGCTCAGATTCATGAGTCTTTCAAGCGGTAGCTGCGGCAACTGCTATTATCTCGAATCGCAGGAAGGTGCCGAGCAGAGGCATGCGGTTCTTATAGACGCCGGCGTCAGTCTGAGACGGCTGAAGACCATTTTGTCGGCCAACGGGCTGGACGAAAACAGTTTCAGTGCCGTACTCGTGACCCATGACCACATGGATCATATACGTAGTCTTGCTTCTTATTGCAAGAAACTCAAGAAGCCTGTTTATGCGACTTCGGAACTGCATGCCGCATTGTCGGCCCATGCCTTCGGTTCTCCGTTTCTTGGTCAATGCAGGAAAGAGCTTGTCGAGGGTGAATGGAATGACATTGCCGGTTTCCGTGTCAAGTACTTCGTTGTACCTCATGACGCTACGCAGACCGTGGGATATTATATTCAGACTTCAGAACGCAAGTTCGTGATAATGACCGATATAGGACGTATGACGGAAGAGGCTGTCCTATACTCTTCTGAGGCAGATACCGTCGTGATAGAGGCCAATTATGATATGGATATGCTTATCTCCGGTCCCTATACTCATGAACTGAAGATGCGTATATGTCAGGGACATGGACATTTGAGCAATGACGAGTGTGCGGATGCCATACGCCGTTTCTGGCATCCTGGGCTGAAGAACATATTCCTGTGCCATCTCAGTGAGCATAACAATACTCCTGAACTTGCATACAATGCCGCCAAATCGGCATTGACCTCGGCCGGTGCCGGTGATGGGGTGGTGAGCCTGAGGGCTTTGCCTCGGCAGACACCTTCCCCGATGTTCGTGCTTTAGAAAAACTCCGTCTCGCAAATCTGCAAGGCGGAGTTTTTTACGCTGTTGGATCAGATTCCGTAAGTCCCTGATTTGCTGGAATTCCGCAAGTCGGAAACTTTATCTAGTTATCCTTTTGGTCTTCTTTTGTTTCATTCGGTTCGCTGGTCACATTCGGTTCTTTCGGTTCGTCACCATGTGCTCCATTGTACTTGAACCGCCGGATCTTCTGTGTGGCCGTCTTTTCGAAATTGTCCTTGACGACCTCTACGGTATTGACCTTGGACGATTTGCCCACATGCTTGTTCACGTAGTCCAGCACGGCCTTCTTCTTGGCCTGGAGGTTTTCGAAGAACTTGTCCTCTGTAGCCTGGTCCCAGTTGAGGACGTTGTCATCGAATTTCACGAGGGCGATGAGCTTGCCGTCCCTCTCCATGACCAGAGATTCGTTCACTCCGCCGAAGTGGTTGATTACCTGCTCGATTTCCTCAGGATAGATGTTTTCGCCGGAAGGTCCCAGAATCATGTTGTTCAGACGGCCTTTTATGTAGAAACGTCCTTTTTCATCCATGCAGGCCAGGTCATTGGTCCTGAACCATCCGTCATCTGAAAGCACCTGACGGGTACGCTCCGGGTCCTTGTAGTAGCCAAGCATGACATTGTCACCCTTCGCAATGATTTCACCCTCTCCGGTTTCCGGATTGACATTGTCCAGTTTCACCTGAACGTTATAGGCCGGGACTCCTATCGAGCCGACTTTGGTCTTGCCGACGCAGGCATTGGTGATAAGCGGTGCGGTTTCAGTAAGTCCGTATCCGATGGCATAAGGGAACTTGGCCTTTATAAGGAAATCCTCTACGGCAGGGTCCAGTTTGGAACCGCCGATTCCGAAGAACTTGAGTCTTCCTCCGAATGTGGCGTAAAGCCTCTTGCCGATGAGGAAGTAGAGAATCTTTGGCGTGTGTTCTTTCATCCATGACAGCACACGGCTGTGCGCGATGGTCGGAACTACGCTGGACTTATAGACTTTTTCTATGATGAGAGGCACTGAGCACATGATGGTAGGACGTACCTTCTTCATCGTCTCAATGAGGATTGTCGGTGTAGGGAGCTTCTTGATGTGATATACGCATCCTCCGACGTACAGCGGATAGAGGACGCTGAAACTCATCTCGTAAGTGTGTGACATCGGCAGGATTGAAAGCCATCTGTCCTTCTTGTTCGCCTTCTGCGCGTGCCATGCCTCTATCACGTTGTGACAGAAGTTCCTGTGGCTGAGCATGACTCCCTTTGCCTTTCCGGAAGTTCCTGACGTATAGATGATCATTGCGAGGTCATCAGGTGAAGGCTCCTTGCCCCAGCCGTCGCAAGTGAATGCGGAACTGTCCTTGTATATGATTTCGAGAGTGTCAATGTCAATGACGAGAGTCATTTTCTTCTTGACCTCCTCGTTCAGTTTCGGGAGCATGCGCTGCGAGATGAAAATCGCCTTGCATTCCGAGTGGTTCAGGATATTTGTCACCTCGTTTTCTGAAGAGTCCGGCAGAATAGGTACTGCAACCCTTCCGAATGATACGATGGAGAACAGGGAAACTGTCCAGTTCGGCATGTTCTGCGAGAGGATGGCAATCCTTTCTCCTGCGTTCAGACCATATCTCGAGAACAGATGCATAAGTTCGAGACTCTTTGCCCTGAACTCGCCGTATGTGTATTTTTGGCTACCGTCAACGAAAGTCAGAGCCGGTCTTTTGGCGTATGCCGTAGTCGCATAGTCGAAAAGTCTTGATAGGGTAGTGATGTAATTCTCCCTGTTCGTGGTCAACTTTCTGTATAGGCTATTCCTCATGATTGTCGAATATTAGTGTGTTACATAACCTTCAGGATGCTTTCCCTTCAGATGCATTTCTTCATAGAGGGCCTGGATCCTGTCCGTATCGGCACGTGCGTCATCGGTAATTTCTACTTTCTTGCCGATGCTGACGCACTTGGTTCCCCAGTCGAAATAACTCATGTAAACCGGACATCCGACTTTCCTTGCAATCATGTGATAGCCGGTTTTCCATTTCTTTATTGCGTGTCTGGTTCCTTCAGGTGCTATTGCAAGGTGGAAAGTATCCACTTTCTCCATTTCATTGATGAGACTGAAAAGCATAGAGCTTGCGCTTGAGCGGTCCACAGGGATGCAGCCTACTTTGCGCAGGAACCAGCCGACGGGGCCTTTGAAGAATTCCTTCTTTATCATCACGTGCGCTATCGCTCCGAATTGGGTGTAGAACAGGTATGAGATGACGAAGTCCCAAGCCGATGTGTGTGGAACTCCAAGCAGTATGCATTTATTTTCGGGAGCAGGTCCGCCTACGGTTTTCCAGCCCATCCTCTTGAGGAGCCAACCGCAGAATTTCGACCATCTTGTAATCTTGTATTCCATAATGATGATACTAAATATTTATATCTTCCAGTTCTGTCTCACTGCGGAGATTTTTCCGGATAAAGTTCTGTCTGTCAATGGTATTGTCACCCATGTAAAATTCCATGATGCTGGCGATGGACTCGTCCTTGGCCAGGTTGACGGCGTCAAGTCTCATGTTCTCGCCGATGAAATCCACAAACTCGTTAGGTGAAATCTCTCCGAGACCCTTGAATCGTGTGATTTCCACGCCGGTCTTGAGGTCCTTTATGGCCTGGGCCTTTTCGTCGTCGTTGTAGCAGTATCTCGTCTCTTTCTTGTTTCTGACGCGGAAAAGCGGAGTCTGGAGTATATAGACGTGATTTCTTCTGATGAGGTCAGGGTAGTACTTCATGAAGAACGTGAGGACCAGCATACGGATATGCATTCCGTCATCATCGGCATCGGTTGCGACAATGATGTTGTTGTATCTGAGATTCTTGAGGTCCTCTTCCACTCCAAGTGCTGAAATGAGAAGGTTAAGCTCTTCATTCTCAGCGACTTTCCTGTGACTCTCCTTGTAACTGTTGATAGGCTTTCCCCTGAGTGAGAACACTGCCTGGTTGTTCGCGTTGCGGACTTTGGTGATGGTTCCGCTCGCTGAGTCTCCCTCGGTTATGAAGATGCTTGACTTCTCGCCCTCGTCCTCTTTTCCTTTTACAGGCTTGTCGCAATAATGGAAGCGGCAGTCGCGGAGCTTCTTGTTATAGACATTGGCCTTCTTGTTCTTTTCCCTTGTCTTTTTCTGGATGCCGGCGATATCCTCCCTTTCTTTCTTGGAGTCCTTGATTTTCTCTTCAATGATAGGAACGATGTCCTTGTGTTTGTAGAGGTAATTGTCAAGGTTTCTGGATACGAAGTCATTGACAAAAGTCCTGATGGTAGGGCCCCTGTCGATTTTGATCGCTCCGTCTGCGCCTTTCACCGGGTTTCCGTTCTCGTCGCGCTCCTGCTTCTCCCACATGTATGTGGAACCGAGCTTGGTCTTGGTCTGGCCTTCGAACTGAGGCTCCTGGATGAGGATGCTTATGGCTCCGACGATGCCCTGGCGGCAGTCCTGCGGCTCGTAGTCTTTCTTGAAGAAGTCCTTGAATGTCTTTGCGATAGCCTCCCTGTATGCTGCGAGGTGGGTGCCTCCGTCGCGGGTATATTGGCCGTTGACGAAAGAGTAGATGTTCTCGCCGTAGCTGTCGCCGTGGGTGAGGACTATTTCAATGTCTTCTCCCTCGAGGTGAATCGGCGGATATTTCGGCTCCTCCGTCATCCTTTCATTGACAAGGTCCAGCAGACCGTTGTCCGATTTGTAGGAGGTTCCGTTCAGGACAAGTGTAAGACCTCTCTTGAGATAAGAGTAGTTCTTTACCATTGTCTCGACGAAGTCCATGTTGAAGGCGTAGTTGCCGAACATCTGGGGGTCAGGTGTGAACTTCACGAACGTGCCGTTCTTTTCGCTTACGCCTGTCCTCTTTCCTGAATCTTTAAGTTCTCCGCGTTCGTATCTCGCCCAAGAACTCTCTCCGTCCCTGAAAGACTCGATATAGAACTCCGATGACAATGCATTGACAGCCTTGCTTCCGACACCGTTCATTCCGACAGATTTCTTGAAGCTCTTGTCGTCGAACTTTCCTCCTGTATTCAGGTTGTTTGTAGCTTTCACGACTGAATCGAGCGGAATTCCTCGTCCGAAGTCCCTCACGGTCACAGTATTGTCCTCGATGGTAATCAGGATCTGCTTGCCGTGCCCCATCGCGAATTCGTCAATGGAGTTGTCGACAATTTCCTTCAGGAGTATGTAGATACCGTCGTCAGGGTTGTTTCCGTTGCCCAGTCTTCCGATATACATTCCCGAGCGCTGGCGGATGTGCTTGTTCCATTCCAGCGTCCTGATCGAGTCGTTATTGTACTGTACTTCTTCTGCCATATGTCTTTAAGTCAATGCTGTTTTGTGCGTGGGTATTTCCGGCCGCATTTGCGTCCTGTCTGCGGAACTTTGATTGTCAACTGCTGCCGATAACGCATATATGTGCAAAATTACGAAAAAAAACGGATTTTCGCCATTCTTTGACAGGACTCGAGTTTGTCGATGAGTTTTGATAGTTCGAAAAATTATGATATTTTCGCAGTTTGTATTATTGAAATATATACCTTTTATTGAAGCCTTTTTGGCGACGGAATTCCGGTTAGGCGAACTTTCAATGCCGTATTCCGGAGCCCGTAACTGAGGTGAACGCATGGGCGGAGTGCCTCATAGTAAACTATTTGTATGAGAAAATTTTTATTTGCAGCCTTGCTGCTGACAGTTGGCTCGATGTCTTTCGCAAAAACTCCTGAGAAGAAGTTTGACAGGGGGCTTGGAGACGCGAGCACCGTTTTTATTCCCAAGGGAATGATGACATTGGGAACATCCATTTCGTATAACAGGTATTCAGCCGGAAATGGTGATGTGGGATATGAACTGATGTCGCTTATAACCGGACTGGAGGGGACTCTTTCCACAGTCAAGATTTCTCCTGCCGCGTTCTATTTCATCGGCAAGAACACTGCGGTCGGAGCACGTTTCGGATATTCATATACGTCAATGGATATGGACAAGGCTTCGATAAGTCTGGATACTGACAACAATTTCGATTTCTCAAACCATTATTTCGAGAGCCAGAAGTATCTGGGCCAGTTTGCGGTCAGGAACTATGTGCCGCTTTTCGGCAGCCGCGTCTTCGCCATGTTCAATGAAATCAGAATCGGCGGAAGCAAGGGGCGTGGAAAGTCCTATCAGATGGACGGCAATGAGAAGGACGGAACTTTTTCGGATTCCTACGCGCTCAATATCGGTGTCTATCCGGGATTGACGGCGTTCCTTACGAATAATCTCTCTTTCGAGCTGTCTCTCAGCGTGTTGGAGTGCAACTATTCATATACGAAGCAGACCAAGAATCAGGTATATACCAGTTCATTGTCCCATTTTGGAACGACTTTCAAGCCGAATCTTCTCGGTGTGGGCTTTTCCATCATGTATTATTTCCAGGTCGGAAGACGTAGCGAAAAGTAGCGGATATGAGAAGCAGGATTTTAGTTGTCGCATCTGTCATTCTGGCATTGACAGGGTGCGAGATGGAAAATGATATGATGATTCCGAAGGATGTGGCTGGATACGAGTCTTTCGAAGTGGAGGATCAGGTAAGTTCGTCCATCAATACTTCCAAACTGACTGTGACTGTCACGATGCCGGCGGATTATGACTTGCATTCGCTGTCCATTTCCAAGGTCAAATATACAGATCCTACCAGGTTCAAGGAGTCACAGCTGGCAGTCGGAGACCACGTGGATCTTTCTGATACCCTGAGGGTAAGGCTTATGGCGTTCCGTGAATTCGAGTGGAAGCTGATTGCTGTCAATGCTGATCCGGATGCTCCTGTCGAGGGCCGTCAGCTCTACAATATGAGTTTTGACAACTGGGCGATGGCCGGCAAGGGATGGTATCCTTATGCCGCTGATGCTTCTGATGAGGAAAAGTCGATTTGGACTACCGCGAACAAGGGTACCGCTGACCTTCTGAACAGGAACACCACGACCCCTGAGGAGTCTTTTGTTGCTGTTCCCGGTCCCGGAAAGTATGCGGCCAAACTGAGCAGCCAGTGGATTCTTATCAAGTTCGCTTCAGGAAATATCTATACCGGGGAGTTCTGTGGTCTTAAGGGTACCAAGGGCGCCGATCTGGCCTGGGGTATTCCTTTCACCGAGAGACCGAAATCTCTTCACGGCTATTATTGCTATCAGCCTGTGGCGATCGACAATGCGGATGATTCGCATAAGGATCTGCTCGGAAAGATGGATATAGGTCAGGTTCAGATTATTCTTGCGGACTGGGACAAGAACAAGTGGTCCGGCTATCCGGATGGTGCCATCGATGACAAAGGCCGTTTCCATGTTGTGAATTCCGACGGTCAGTTCATAGATTTTGACAATGACCCGGCAATCATCGGATATGGCGATTTCGAGTTCAGCAAATGGATGGACAACTATGAGGAGTTTGACATTCCTATCACATACCGCAGCGACCGTACCCCATCTGTGGTTGTCATAGTTTCTGCCTCCAGCCGTTACGGCGATTATTTCACCGGCGGCAACGGCACAGTCCTCTATCTCGACGAATTCTCATTCGTGTATTAGTCGCGGAGACATATGGTTTTAGGCGGTGTCTTGGATGTCAAGGCACCGTTTTCGTTTGCTCTCCCCAATGGAATTGTTTAAAAAACATCTTCAAAGTTTAAAAATCATAAAAATCTTAGCTGCTTAAGACTTCTTGAGCCACTTTTGTTCACTTTTCGGAATTTTTTTGCATACTATTGCAGCCTTGAATGACATGGACATCCTCATATCATGCTCAGGAGTTCGTGCCTGGATTTTTGTTTAATAATTATAAAAAAACTAACTTTATGGGCGAAATCGTCAAGGCGAGATACATCAATCCTCTTATTGATTGGGGATTCAAACGCCTCTTCGGGAGTGAAGTGAATAAAGACATCCTCATTGAATTTCTGAAAGTTATCTTTCCGGAATATGAGATTGAAGACATTACTTATATTCCTGCTGAGCAGTTGGGACTGATGGAAGAGGACAGAAAGGCTGTGTTTGATGTTATTTGCAGAGCAAAAGACGGGAAGGATTTCCTTGTCGAAATGCAGCACGCTACTCAGGAACACTTTTTCGAGAGGGCATTGTATTATACTTCATTTCCGATAATGAAGCAGGGCAGGAAGGCGCATACAGATGAAGTGACTGGGGTCAAGAAGGAGTGGAACTATGAACTGGACGGGGTGTATTTCCTCGGGATTCTGAACTTCAAGTACGAGGATGACGACCTTATCGAGCACAGGTATTTGCTCCGGGAGGCTATAACTGGCAAGACGATGACCGACAAATTGAAGTTTGTCTTTATCGAGGTCGCGAAGTTTGACAAGAAAGAGGATGAGTTGGACTCCGATCTTGACAAGTGGCTTTATATTTTGAAGAACTTGTCAATGCTTCTGGAAAGGCCGGCAGCGCTGCGGGACAAAATATTCAAGAGAATTTTTGACGTCGCGGAGATAGCGGGTCTCAACAACATTGACAGAATAAATTACATTAAGGCTATGACTACAGCACGTGACACTTTCAATCAGATTGAATATGCGAAGAAGACAAGTCGTGAGGAAGGACGCGAAGAAGGACTCGTTAAAGGACGCGAAGAAGAGAGGAACAGCATCGTACTGAAGATGCTGCAGAATAATCTGCCTGTTCAAATTCTCTGTGATGTTACAGGTCTGTCGATGGAAGATGTCCTGAAGTTACAGAAAGATTCATAGTGCGACATCCTTGAAGTTTGTAATGTAATCGTCTCCGCTCTTCGTATGACATCGAAGAACGGAGACGAATTCTACCTATCACAATAGACTATATGATATCCATTCGGGGACTTATTCTTTCACACAACGTACGGAATAATAAGCATTACCATTTGTACTCGAATAATCCACAGACCTTTCATCAAAACGGAGGAAATATGTGTAGATACTTCTCATAGTTGAAGACCAATACCAACCTATAGTTTCTTTATATTTAGGTTTATTATCATCATCAAGATTGCCTGAGGCTGGAAGAAATATAGAAGGAACTTCATTTGACCATTTTTCACTTCCAGAAAACCAGCGTCCTTTCACTCCATTATATGTTGTAAAATCCGAATAATTAGATTTTAACGAAACCAATTCTTTACCTGTAGGCAACCGCCATCCTGTAGGGCAAACAGTTTTTGCGACTCCACTAAGATAGAGTTTGCCAAATTTATCAGACCATGTTTCACCAACATTTACTGGTGCCCAGACAACATCGTCAATATTAACACCATGTCCGTAATTGACATTATTCTCGACATATGAATCGCTTGGGATTATACATTTTACATACTCGGAAAGAATTTCATTAGACGAGTTTGAGATTTTCATCCTCACACTCATTGAAATTAGCTTATTGAAAAATCCATCCGATATTCCTTTCCCGGATATGGCTAATGAAAGCATTCCGTCTTTAGCTGTTGCGGATTTTATGGCTAATGGAACGAAGTCGCCTGCGGCTTTGGTTTTCAATGTATAAACTGCTTTGGCGGAAAGAGCTGACTGCCAAACGGATGCGATTTCTTCTGCTGCACTTGCCGGGGCTACTTCGAACTTGAGAGTGAAATCTCCCGGAACGATAGTGCTGCCATCCATCGTATATGGCACGACCTCATATCCATCCTCATATGTCGGCACATGAGATATGGATATCACCTTGTTGACAATCTTTGAAATCTGATCTTTTAGCGCGGAAATCTCATCTTGCATTGCCTTAAGTTCAGACTTGACTGATTCGATATTCACCTCCAATGCGCCAATTCTATCATCAAGTGCTGAAAGTTTCTGTTCCAGCGCAGCAACCTCATTGTCAATCCGCTCGTTAATCTTGGATATTTCGGCATTGACCTTTTCTGTCAACTTTCCGTCAAGGGTATTTATAGCTGAGGTGATGGCTGCAGTGTACGCACTTGTGATATCCTCTTTCGACTTGGCGAGTTCATTCTTCATCGATGCGATTTCAGCGGCATTCGTCTCTTGTGTCTTCTTTACAGCATCAAGCTCACTGCTCAAGGACTTGATCAAATTGGCATTGGCCTGTATCTTTTCTGAACTACTTGACTCCAAGTTGCTTATCATCTCCTCCAAGTAGGTTTTCTGAGCGGATAGTTGCGACTCTATCTCTTTCTTCTGTGCATCAAGTTTTGCCTCTGTCTCGGCTATAGTGGAATATGCTGACAGTGAATTGCTTATCCAGGTTTTTAGAGAAGCCTCCAATGATGCAATAGAAGAAGCGATTTCAGCACGATAGGCAGATTCGATCTCACTTTTAGTCTCCGCTATTGCTGAAATGTATCCTTTACGGAATTCTTCTGCAGTCTTACTTATCTCTTCTTTTATAGGTGCGATGGCTGCTTCGATGTCATCAGCCCATTTCCCTTTAAGTTTCGTCTCCATTGCGGACAATGACTCAGTAAGACTGGCGATTGTCTGTTTCAATGATGCAATTTCCGTAGCGACAGTCTCATATTGGTCAAGGGTAGCAAATGTTGCTGATGCCCAATCTTTAGTGTCCTGTATTTGCCCGTCAATATAAGATTGAAGCTCTTCTATTTTCTTCTCAATCTCAATATCTTTAGCTTTCAAAGCTGCAATAGTTGTATTAACACCTTCCAATTTGCTGTCCATCTCAGCTTTCATTGACTTTAACTGAGATAACGTTTCTGACTTTGCTGCTTCAATCGATGCTAACAACTCTTTCTTCATCGCACTGTCACTTGCTTTTGCATCTGCAATTGCCTGTTCCAATGCTCTTTCTATATCGTTGATTTTTGAATCATTAGCCGCGATCGATTTCTTTAACTCCTCTGCGGTGCCCTGAAGGACTTCTATGTAACTTTTCAGTTCAGAATCAGCAGTTTTTAACTTATTGATAGTCTCATCAATAGCAGAAATCTGCTGCTCTATCGAAGCAACACGCCCCTGAAGAGTCTCTATGTCTTCGCCTATCTCAGAAACCTTGGTTTTAATGTCGGCAACAGCACTCTCCAGCGTCTTTACTCGTTCTGTCAATGCTGCCATAGCGTTTCTCATGTCCCCCATTTCAGAATCAATGCGAGTATTCAACGCTACTACTTCTTTTGCTATATCTCCTTTTAATCGTCCTTCGCAATCGCTGATTGCGGAAGATATTGCTGCCTTATATGACTCTGTCATTTCAGCTTTCATGTTTGAAATGCTGTTCTCAAGTTCGGATATCTTAGCCGTGTTTTCAGCTATTGCGCCGGCATTGCTATTGATGGCTTTGGCGTTGTCTGCAATTAGCGAAGCATTCGAGGATATGTCTTCGGAATTCTTGGAAATCTTTTCTGCATTGGAAAGTATCTGCGCGGCAAATGAGTCTGCGGAACCACCAGAGGTGATTTTCAGGGCATCTATAGCGGCCTTGTTGGAGGATATGGACTTTGTGTTCTCTGAAATGGCTGCTTTATTTGTATTTATCGATTCTTTGTTTTCCGCAATTTTTCCCTCGATAACCTTTTGGAGATTATCTATTCGTTCTGAATATGTTTTTCTTATTGAAGTTATTTCTTCATTGATTGCGGTGACATCTGCTCCTACTTGAGTCAGTCTGGATTCGAGGTCGGATATCTTTCCATCAAGTTCTCGCTTCAACTCCACAACTGCTTTCTCGAGGTTTTCTATTGCGGTGGAATTTTCTGTTATTGATCTTGTGTTGTTGTTGATTTTTTGTGAATTAGATGATATTCTTTCGGCATTGTCAATGATGCTCTGCGCGTTTGATGTGATATCCTTCTGTGCGGATGTGAGGTCGTTGCGAAGAGTTTGAATCAATTTTGTGTTACCGTTGATTTTCTCCGTAAGGGAACTGCTCAATGCAGTGACCAGGCTCTCCAAATATTCTTTCTGAGATTTTAACTGATTCTCAAGATCGGATTTAAGGGATGTCAGTTTTGCATCAGTCTCACTAATAGTATAATAGCCTGTCAATGCGCTGTTTACCCATTCTTTCATTGATGTTTCAAGTGCGGAGATGGATGTCGCAATTTCTGCCTTATAGGCATTTGTCAGTTCAGTCTTTGCTGTAGATATTGCGTTCGTATATGAGTTTGTTATCTCTTCTGCAATTTCTGCCGATATCTGATCCTTAACTTGAGAAATGGCAGTTTCAAGTTCCTTGGATACTTTTTCTTTTAGATTTTTCTCCAAGGTCTCTACTGAATTGTTTAGACTTTCAATGCTCTGTTTTATGACTGAGATATCAGATGTGATAGCATTATACTGTTCCAATGTTGCAAAAGTTGCTGTCGCCCAGTCTTTTGATTTTTGGAGTTTTTCATCTGCATAGGCCTTGATGTCGGTTATTTTCTTCTCCAGATCTTTATCCTTGTTCTGGAGTTCTGCAATTGTTCCTTTGAGTTTATCCAACTGTCCCTGCATTTCAATCTTTGCTGCATTTAATTGGGCAACAATGTCGGACTTGGCCATGTTGAGGGAAGCTATCAGTTCATCTTTCAAATCCTTGTTGTCGGCTTTCGCATCACTGATGGCTTTGTCAAGATCTGCCTTTACTTTGTCGATTTTTCCATCGGATTCCTTGATGGATTTTTGGAGATCAGAGGCGGTGCCCTGAAGTATTTCTATATAGCTTTTGAGTTCTGCATCCGTTTTTTGCAATTGAGGCAGAGACTTGTTGATAGCTTCTACTTGTTGGCTAAGAGAATTAATTTGTGTGTTTTCTATACGATCGATGCGCTCGTCGATACGTTGGATGTCCTTGTCAAAACTATTGCAGCTTGACAGACCCACTAAAAGGAAGAATGCTATCGCCCCCCCCTAAACTTAGATAAATAATTCATATTTACGATGTTAGCTATGTTGTTGTGATTGTTGCTTGCAATCGTGCAACATCTGTTTATACAATACAAAGGACGATAATATTATATTAATAATCAAGTTCATAATTGGTTCATATTTAGATCGTTCAATGGATTTGATTTGGCGCCCGATATGCTTTGACGGTCATTCCTGTTGGAAACAAGGCACCGTTTTCGTTTGTTCTCCCCCAATGGAATTGTTAAAAAAACATCTTCAAAGTTTAAAAATCATAAAAATCTTAGCCGATTAAGACTTCTTGAGCCACTTTTGTTCACTTTTCGGAATTTTTTTGCATACTATTGCAGCCTTGAATGACATGGACATCCTCATATCATGCTCAGGAGTTCGTGCCTGGATTTTTGTTTAATAATTATAAAAAAACTAACTTTATGGGCGAAATCGTCAAGGCGAGATACATCAATCCTCTTATTGATTGGGGATTCAAACGCCTCTTCGGGAGTGAAGTGAATAAAGACATCCTCATTGAATTTCTGAAAGTTATCTTTCCGGAATATGAGATTGAAGACATTACTTATATTCCTGCTGAGCAGTTGGGACTGATGGAAGAGGACAGAAAGGCTGTGTTTGATGTTATTTGCAGAGCAAAAGACGGGAAGGATTTCCTTGTCGAAATGCAGCACGCTACTCAGGAACACTTTTTCGAGAGGGCATTGTATTATACTTCATTTCCGATAATGAAGCAGGGCAGGAAGGCGCATACAGATGAAGTGACTGGGGTCAAGAAGGAGTGGAACTATGAACTGGACGGGGTGTATTTCCTCGGGATTCTGAACTTCAAGTACGAGGATGACGACCTTATCGAGCACAGGTATTTGCTCCGGGAGGCTATAACTGGCAAGACGATGACCGACAAATTGAAGTTTGTCTTTATCGAGGTCGCGAAGTTTGACAAGAAAGAGGATGAGTTGGACTCCGATCTTGACAAGTGGCTTTATATTTTGAAGAACTTGTCAATGCTTCTGGAAAGGCCGGCAGCGCTGCGGGACAAAATATTCAAGAGAATTTTTGACGTCGCGGAGATAGCGGGTCTCAACAACATTGACAGAATAAATTACATTAAGGCTATGACTACAGCACGTGACACTTTCAATCAGATTGAATATGCGAAGAAGACAAGTCGTGAGGAAGGACTCGTTAAAGGACGCGAAGAAGAGAGGAACAGCATCGTACTGAAGATGCTGCAGAATCATCTGCCTGTTCAAATTATCTGTGATGTTACCGGTCTGTCTATGGAAGATGTCCTGAAGTTACAGAAAGATTCATAGTGCGACATCCTTGAAGTTTGTAATGTAATCGTCTCCGCTCCTCGTATGACATCGAAGAACGGAGACGATTCCTTGGTACGTATTTATGTCGTACTGACTTATGGTCTGCTTCGACTGATTTTTGACTTGGCGCCCGATATGCTTTGCCGGTCATTCATGTTGGAAATAAGGCGCCGATTATTGGGAAGTGCGAATATTGCTGGGGTTTGAGGAAAATGAGTTATCTTTGGGAATTGTTTGAACTCATGTGGAAAATGATATTGCTGCTGGGATGAATGGTGGGAGTGGACTGACTCTTGGACTGGAAATGTTCCATTATTTGTGTTGTGTAATCAATTATTGTACTCAAGTTTCGCAAGTGCGAAACACCGCTTTTGGAGCCCGCAAGGGCGAGGGCAAGTCCCTTCCCCGAGGGGAGGGATTTAGGGTGAGGGTAACGTACACAAAATAAAGTGCGTGGGCCTTAAGTCTTCGAATGGGAGACAAACCTCCAATTTGCGCAAACATTCAGCAAGTTATCTAACTTGCGAAACTTGAATTATGTATAAATCAATAAATATCAATCAATTATGAAAAAGGTAATTCTTATGGTTATGGCTGTTGCGGCGATTTGCAGCTGCGGGGCCGGAAAGAAGAACGATGTGGCGAAAGCTTTGGTCGGAGATTGGGAAATCGTGGAGGCAGGAGGTGCTGCTGTAGAGGCGGGATTCGAGAAACCTACGGTTTCATTTGATGACAAAGGTGGCGTACACGGAAATACCAGCATCAACGGTTTCTTCGGAAATTATAAGGTGGAGGGTGATGCCATCAAATTTGGAGAAATGGGAGTGACCAAGATGATGGGACCTACACCGGAAGTTGAAACCGCTGTGCTCGAAGGACTTGATTCTGCGGCCAAGGTGGAGTTTACTGACAAAGACAATGCTTCAGTGCTTTCTAAGGACGGCAAGACTGTTCTGAAGCTCAAGAGGACGGAACTCTCTGAAAACGGACAGGAAGAGGCTGCGGCTGAAGAGTCGGCTGAAAGCGCTGAATAATCAGTTCGGAAATATATGTCGAAGGGCGGAGCAATCCGTCCTTTTTTTGTCACTTTTATTTGCCCATTCGTTCTTGTTTTATGTTGTTTGGTCTAATATTTATATATAAATGTCGTATTTTTTGTAAATTTGCAGCCGCATCGGCGGGGATGCCGACGTAGATGGCAGGCAAATGCCATGTCAGACAGAATCGAAACGAACGTGGACGAAAATATGAACATTATCGGAAAAAATGTCCTGATTACCGGAGGCGCTTCCGGAATCGGACGTATCATGGGGCGGATCTGCCTCGAAAAAGGAGCTGCAAATCTGATCATTTGGGACATCAACAGGGCAAACATTGACATAACCGAGACTGAACTCGGACATGTGCGCCCGAAGGTGAAATCTGCCGCGCAGGGGCATATCAGCAGTTATATTGTCAATGTTGCCTCGCCCGACGAGATAGCATTGACCTACGAAAAAGTCAAAAAAGAAGTCGGCCAGGTGGATATCCTGATAAACTGTGCCGGAATTGTCAGGGGAAACAGGACCTTCGACAAGCAGACAATCCAGGACATTGACCTGACGATGGATATCAATGCCAATGCTCCGATGTATGTGGCATTGGCCGTACTTCCCGATATGCTGAAACGGGACAGCGGGCACATCTGCAACATAGCCTCGGCCGCAGGAATGCTCGGTGTGCCGAAACTGTCAGTTTACTGCGCCAGCAAATGGGCAGTGATAGGATGGACAGAGTCAATGCGGGTGGAACTTAAGCAGGCCGGAAGCCATGTCCGCGTGACATCTGTGGCGCCATATTTCATAAATACGGGAATGTTCGACGGAGTGAACTCCAAGGTCTTCCCGATATTGAAGCCGGAGAAGACATCCAGGAAGATAATCAGGGCTATAGAGGACGGGAAATCGTTCCGCGGAATTCCGTTTGCATACCACTTCATCAGAATATGGCAGGGCCTGCTCCCCAACTGGCTGTTTGACTTTATTTTCGGAAAGGTGTTCGGCGTATATTCTGTAATGGACCATTTCACGGGAAGACGTTAAGTAACCTTCACGAAAGTCTTGTGATAATGGGGTATTTTAGTTAAATTTGGACTATGACATTGACAAGTACAACGCCTGAGCGCATCCGCGAAATCCGCGGGAAACAGGCCAGATATTTTCATTCCGGGGCCACATTGGACGTGGCTGTGAGGAAATCAAATCTGAAGGCATTCGAGAAGGCTGTCCTGAAATGGGAAAAGCCTCTTTGCGATGCCCTGTGGGCAGATTTACACAAATCTTACGAGGAGGCATACATGACGGAAATCAGTATCCTGCTCGGGGAAATCCGTACTCACATACGCAAGATAGGGAAGTGGACCCGTAATACATGTGTGCCGACACCATTGAAGATGTTCCCTTCCAGAAGCAGAATCATCAGCGAGCCGCTCGGTACTGCATTGATAATATCCCCGTGGAATTATCCGGTCCAGCTGCTGCTCACTCCGCTTGTCGGTGCCATCTCTGCGGGATGTACCGCCGTGCTGAAGCCGTCGCCTTACGTGCCGAATGTCTCGAAGGTCATCGAAGATATGATCGCAGATACCTTCCCTGAAGACTATGTCGCAGTGACTCAGGGACATAGGGATGTCAATGCTGCATTGCTCGAAGAAAGGTGGGATATCATATTCTTTACCGGAAGCCCGTCACTGGGACGCCGTGTGATGACAGCCGCCGCCAAGTACCTGACACCAGTCGTGCTTGAGCTCGGAGGCAAGAGCCCTTGCATCATTGACAAGGATGCTGACATCAATGTTGCCGCGAAGCGCGTGGCTTGGGGTAAGACTCTCAATGCCGGGCAGACTTGCATTGCGCCGGATTATCTGATGGTCCATGAAGATGTGAAAGCCAGGTTCCTGGAGGCGCTCGGAAAGGCGTTTACCGAGTTGCTCGGCAAGAATCCTCAGGAGAGCGGACACTTCGTCCGTGTCGTGAATGATGCTGCCTTCGAGAGACTTACGGGATATTTCAAGGACGGAAACATCGTGTTCGGAGGTCATACTGACAGGGCGGAAAGATATATCGAGCCTACTGTTCTGGACAATGTCAGCCCGGATTCTCCTGTGATGCAGGAAGAGATATTCGGACCGATATTCCCGGTGTTGACTTTCAGGAACATATCTGAGGTGACGGAGTTCGTCACTTCCAGGGAGAAGCCTCTGGCATTGTACTATTTCGGAAAGAACGGGGATTATGTCCTGAAGCACACTTCGTCAGGCGGCTCTTGTCTGAATGATACCATAATGCATATTGCAAATGAGCATGTCCCTTTCGGAGGCGTCGGCATGTCAGGAATGGGCAGTTACCATGGCAAACTGAGTTTCGACGCGTTCACTCATTACAGGTCAAACATCGTGACTCCGACTTCTATGGACCTTCCGTTCAGGTACATGCCTTACAAGTTCTTCAAACTGGTGAAGTCACTTCTGTAGCAATTCAGTGAGTTATGGACAGGAAAAAGATTACATTGGCTGCGCTGGCCGCAGTTGCTGTGCTGGCTGCGATATATTTTGTGCCGACAAAGGCATTGACAGGTATCTTTCCGGCGGCAGCCGTCAAATACAGGATTGTCGGGCCTCTGGCGACATTGACATTGGCCGGAATCTTTCTCCTTCCGTGGCAGATGACATTGGCGATGGCTTTTTCGCTCGTCGGGGACTGGATGGGGGCCTACGGCAGTTTCATCGGCCAGATGGGCTTTTTTGCATTGGCCCATGTCATGCTCATATCCTTTTTCGGCGGGAATCTCATTTCGGGGGCCGTAGGGAGGCCTGGGGTGAGAAAGGTTTCATTTGTCTCGCTGGTGTTCCTGCTGTTCTTTACGGCTGCGATGATCTGGATTATACCTGATGCCCCTGCCGGGGTAATACGTTGTGGCTGTGTTGTTTATGCTGCGCTTATCTGTGTAATGACAGTGCTCGCGCAGTTCCAGGGCAAGTGGCTGTTTGCCTTGGGAGCATTTCTTTTTCTGATTTCGGATACTTTCTTGGCATATAATAAATTTGTGGAACCGCTGGACGGAAGCCGTTGGCTGGTCATGATTCCTTATTATTCAGGGCAGGTCATGCTCTGGCTCGGTGCTGCAAGGAAGTCGTAGAAATCAAGTTCCGCAAGTGCGTTGGCCTTTTTGCCTTCGTACGGGGGCAAGCCTTCCATTAGAGCAAACACTCAGTGCGGAACTTGAATTGTAGAATCAGAACGTATGGGGAAGAAATTATCTAATGTTGTAAAGCCGGAGGGAATGAGTCCGGAGGAGTGGCAGAAAACGTTGAGGAAACAGTTTGTTGCCAGGGAGGTGCTTTCTGTCGTGCCCAGAGGGGACGAGGCGGCCTATGGCGTGTTCGATGTCCGCAATCCTAAGACGAAGAGCAGTTACAAGGTCGTCTATCGTGGTAATGAGAGCAGGTGGAATTATTGTTCCTGCATGGATTTCAAGACCACGCAGATCGGGACGTGCAAGCATATTGAGGCTGTGCGCCAATGGCTTGAGACCAGACACAAGAAGGTCCCTGTCGTGAATCCTCCGTATTCTTCATTGTATCTTTCTTACAGGAACGGACGTTCCGTGTGCCTCCGTATAGGAAGCGCACATTGGACGGAAATGTCGGCATTGGCAAAGGATTATTTCTCGCCCGACGGAAAGGCATTGACCGAATCCCTTCCGGTGATGGCTGAGTTTATCGCGAAAGCGAAGGTTGCGGACCCGGATTTCCGCTGTTACCCGGATGTGACGGATTATCTGGCGGAACTGAAAGACGCCCAGTATAGGGAACAGTACCTCAAGTCATTGACAGATACCGATTTCGACAGTCTGCTTCATACGAAATTGTACCCTTATCAGAAGGAGGGTATCCGGTTCGCGTTCGGGAAGGGCAAGTCCATTATAGCTGATGAGATGGGGCTCGGAAAGACTGTGCAGGCAATCGGTACGGCGGAACTGATGAAGAAAGCGGGTCTGATATCGTCTGTCATGGTGCTGTGTCCGGCATCGCTTAAGTATCAGTGGAAGAAGGAGATAGAGAGGTTTACGGACTCTGAGGCCGTGATAGTGGAGGGTACTCCGTCCAAGAGAAAGGAACTTTATGAGTCGGAGGCGTTCTATAAGATCGTGTCGTATCATGCCTTGAGCAATGATGTGAAGCAGTCCGGCGAACAGTATGCCGAGTGCCTCATAATGGATGAGGTCCAGCGTCTCAAAAACTGGAACACTCAGATTTCCAAGGCCGCCAGGCGTATCCAGTCGGATTATTCCATAGTCCTGTCCGGAACTCCGCTGGAGAACAAGTTGGAGGAACTGTATTCTGTGATGGAGTTCGTGGACCAGTTCTGTCTGGGGCCTTATTACAAGTTCATCGGTGAGACCACCGTCAAGGACGGAAGCGGAAAAATCGTCTCTTACAAGAATCTCAATGTCGTGGGGGAGCGGCTGAGACAGCGTCTGATTAGGCGCAGGAAGGCTGACGTGGAGATTCAGCTGCCTGCCAGGACAGACCAGAATCTGTTCGTGCCGATGACTCCGCAGCAGAGGGAACTTCATGACAAGTTCCGCGTGTCGGTGGCCCAGCTGGTTTCGAAATGGCAGCGCATGCATTTCCTCAGCGATAAGGACAGGAAGCGTATACTCTTGCTGCTCAGTCAGATACGTATGGTGTGCGACAGTACGTACATTCTGGATCAGGAAACAAGATACGATACCAAGGTGGATGAGACGATGAACATCATAAGGAATGTGGTCGAGAGCGGGGATGAGAAAGTCGTGGTGTTCAGCCAGTGGGAGAGGATGACACGGCTTGTCGCTTCGGAACTGGACAAGGCCGGAATCGGTTATTCGTCTCTGAGCGGGACCGTGCCTTCTGAGAAACGCAATGTGCTCATACGTGATTTCTGGGAGAAGCCTGACTGCAGAGTCTTCGTTTCGACCGATACGGGAAGTACGGGACTGAACTTGCAGACTGCTTCTCTTATCATCAATCTGGACATCCCGTGGAATCCTGCCGTACTGGAGCAGCGGATAGGACGTATCTACCGTATCGGCCAGGAGCGTAAGATACAGGTAATCAATATGATATCCAAGGACTCTTTCGAGGAGAGGATGCTTTCTACTCTGGAGTTCAAGTCTTCTTTGTTCGAGGGGCTTCTGGATGGCGGAGACGATACCGTGATTCTTGATGACAACAAGATGAACAAGGTCCTGGAGTCGGTTGCCGGTTATGTCGAGGACCTTCCGGAAGCGGCTGTAGAGCCGGATGATGAGTCTTTTGTTTCGGAAAGTGTCAATGACAGTGTGCCTGAGTCAGGATGCGGGGAAGAAGCCCATGACGATGCCGGCGAACTTGTAAAGCATGGTGTGGCCTTTATTGCAGGTCTTGCCGAAACCCTAAGGTCTCCGGAAAAGACAGCTAAACTGATCGACTCCATCGTATATGAGAATCCGGAGACTGGAAATGCTGAAATCAGAATCCCTGTCCCCGGTAAAAATGTCGTAGAGTCTGTGCTCTCTGTTCTTGCTAAGTTTAGTAATCCTTAAAAAATAACTTGGTAATCTTTGCTCGTCTTTTCGGTCTATATTCCTTTTCTCATCAGTCGTGTACGTCCAGTACACTCCTTCTTCGAAAAGAAATCTATCCTCGAAAATCCTTCACAAATCTTTACCAACTTATTTTTTCATGCTTACTTATGGGTGGCCTATAGGCCTTCCTTGTGGAGATATTTGAACCTTCGGATCTTGCGCGTTGCTGTTTTCTCGAATGGCTCGCGCAAGATTTGTACTGCACTGACCTTGGAAGTCCTGTTCACGTTCTTGTTCACGATTCCGAGAATCCTTGCCTTGTATTCCTCTATCTTGCGGAAGAACTCGTCTTCACCCTCCTGGTTCCAGTCGATGGCATTTTCATTGAAGGTGACGAGGGCTACGAGCTTGCCGTCTCTAGGAACAATGATCGACTCGTCCACATCGTCAATGCCATTGATTACCTGCTCGATTTCTTCAGGATAAATGTTCTCTCCTGAGGAGCCGAGAATCATGTTGCTGAGACGTCCCTTGATGTAATATCTGCCCTTTTCGTCAATGCAGGCTAGGTCGTTGGTCCTGAACCAGCCGTCTGCAGTGAAGGCTTTTCTGGTACGCTCCGGGTCTTTGTAGTAACCGAGCATCACGTTCGGACCTTTGGCCACGATTTCACCTTCTCCTGTCTCAGGATTGATGTTGTCGAGTCTGAGCTCTACATTCTTTACGGTGTAACCGATTGAGCCCGGGGCTCTTGTCTTTCCTACCGTGAAACTGAGCAGCGGGGATGTCTCTGTCAATCCGTAGCCGACTGCATATGGGAAACCTGCTCTGAGGAGGAAGGTCTCCACCTCTGTGTCAAGTTTGGCGCCTCCGATTCCGAAGAATGAAAGATGGCCTCCGAATGTCTTTTTGAGTTTTAATCCTATGATCTTGCACATCAGCAAGTTCATGTGTGTGTTCATCCAGCTGAGCACACGGCTCTTCCTGATGGTCGGGAGGATGCTGCTTCGGTAGATTTTTTCAATGATGAGAGGTACCGAGAGCATCGTGGTCGGCTTCACTGCCTGGATGGCTTTCAGAAGAAGTGCCGGTACAGGCGGCTTGGACATGTAATAGACGCATGCGCCGACATACATCGGGTAGAGTACTCCCAATGTCAATTCCAGTGTGTGTGACATCGGCAGAATCGAGAGCCAGCGGTCTTTTTCGTTTCTCGGCTGCGCGTGGAAGCAGGATGCGACGCAGGATGTGAGGTTCCTGTGGCTCAGGACAACTCCTTTTGCGTTTCCTGTCGTGCCTGAAGTGTAGATTATCGTAGCGATGTCATCCGGCATCGGCATTGCCACTTTTCCGTCGCAGGTGAATTTGTCATTGTCCTGCTTTATGAATTCAAATGTCTCAATGTCAATGACAAGGGTGAGTTTGTCAATGCATTCCCGGCTTACGTTCGGCAGCAGTTTCTTGGAGACGAAAAGTACCTTGGACTCTGAATGGTTCAGTGTGTTCGTCACCTCGTTGGCTGATGATTCCGGCAAAATCGGAATTGCGATTCTGCCGAAAGGAACTGTGGCGAAGAAAGCGACGGTCCACTCAGGCATGTTCTGTGACAATATGGCGACTTTGTCAGAGGCTCCGATTCCGAATTGGGTTAGCTGTTTGGACAGGCTGTCGCACTGTGCCTTGAAGCTGGCGTAGGTGTATTCCTTGTCAGTGTCAATGACTTTGGAGATTCTATTCTTGGCGTACCTTATTGTGGAATAATCGTAAAGCTTTCCGAGAGTGTCGATGTAAGATTCTCTGAATGAATTGCTTTTCTTGTAGAATTTCATGCTGTGTCTTTAATTTGGTGAGAGTCTGGCGTCCATTGACTTTCACACTGTACATAATTCGGGCGCAAAGGTAAGGATAATGTCGGGATGTTTCATGCCACAAAAAGGATGATGGATGTTCTAAAACAGACAAGAACCGGTATCTATATGATAAATTTTGTCTATTTTTGTGTGTTATATGTGACTTGGGTTTTGCAAGTGCCCGGAATATCCGACAGCTTGCGGAACTCGGATATGTGGATTTTTTAGGATTGGAATGAAGTACGAGGATATAATTTCAGCATTCGGGGTCAATTATCTCAAAGGTGAGATTTCCAAGGTGTGGGTGGGGGAGAAGTTCTGCCTGCTGGACAACCTGGAGGATAACGGGGAAAGGAGTAAGCCCGCTGTCATTGATGTGCCCAAACTGAGGTTTCCGGTGAAGGTAACATTGACTTTCTGTATTTTCTGCAAGCGCGGTCGCATTTCCGCGAGGATCCAGCAGCGTGATTATGTTGCGGAGGCTGGAAGTCTCCTTATCATTTTCAGTGGGCAGATTCTGGAGAATGTGGAACTTTCCGATGACTGCGTTGTCATTTTTGTGGCTGTGGATTCGGAATATATCATGACTGAGATCCGCGGTCCTCACGGGCGTAGTCTCAGGCAGTGGGTATTGCATAATCAGGAGCCGACTCTTGTCAATATTGATGAGGATGAGGCTCTGAATTTCGAGAAGTTGTGCCAGTCTCTCAAGTTTATTGTAAAGAATTCTGATTCTGAGACTTCCGACGGTATCCTGTCTGGTTTTACCTATATTTTCGCAAGTCTGCTTCTGAAGTGGCGCAAGAGGTCTGCTGATGATTGCGCCCATGACGACTCTTTGACGGACGGCGGTCTTGTATATACCCGTGAGCGGGAGGTCCTCTTCCGTTTCCAGTCGGACATCCATAATTTTTCCCGCAAGGACCGTTCCGTAGGTTTTTATGCCCGTCGTCAATGCATTTCCGAGAAGCATTTTTCCCGTCTTGTCAAGAAGGCCTCAGGATGCAAGCCTCTGGACCTTATTCGTGACTATGTCATTCTGGATGCCAAGAGTCTTCTCCTCTCCGGCAAGTATTCCATCAAGCAGGTCTCTGAAATGCTAGGTTTCCAGAATCATTCCTTCTTCACCCGTTTCTTCCGCACATCTGTCGGCAAGACCCCCGGCGAATTCATTCTGGACGAGTAGTGTGAAATAGCCGGGTGACACGTTTTCAGAGGCTATGTGCTTTTTTTGCCCCCAGACTGTGTTAAAAGTCCTTGCGAGAGTGAAATTGTTCGTACCCCTATACACGGCCTAAAGCGAATTCTTGATTCTCACTGGTGAATGTTTGACTTTTAAGACAGCCTCCCCATCTAGACAGTATTTTTTCGACCCTCTTGACAGTATATGAATTCGATAAATGATTGGTAACCAGACGTTTGCCTGATTTCTGTGATGCCAAGAGGTGCTTTCAAAAGGGGGTCTTGGCAGGGGCTGGAATGCTCCTCTGTTCGTGTAATATGTTGCTATAGAGTGAGTTATGTCTGCCTGCGGCCTGCTGGTATCCTGCCAAGAGGGTCGAAAAATTAAAGAAGTTGGCGAAGGATTTGTCGGTTTATTCCGACAAGGCGGGATAACGTAGGAAATGACAGCCGGTATCGTTTTTTCATCATTGACGCAAGAGATATTTTTTCTTCTATGGACAGTTCTGTAAGCTGCTTCTTGCGAAAGTGGTTGAGGATGAGTGTGTTCCTTGATTCGCACAGTTCTTCGTCGGAGTAATGGAATTTGGACAGGATGCCTGTATCTTGTTCGATTATCAAATCATTGTTCTTGGTTATGTGGTATATAAGTTGGGCAGGTTTTCCGAATATTATTTCGACATCCTTATAGTCAGTATATTCTCCGGGAAAGATCAGCCCGTTGCTGTTTATTCGCCAATCGTCCGGGAATGCTCCATGACTGTGAGTTATTGATCTGAGCCTCTCTCTTCCAATATTCTTTACGATGTCCCAGACTTCTTGCCTGAATATTCTGGAACCGAAATACAGACAGGCTGAACTCCATCTATATTCTGTCGGAGAGATAAGCAATCCGGCGGATATCGGATTTCTAAGCACATATGCAATGGCATTGACGCAATACTCTGAATCTGACATACACTTGAATCCAATGTCGGCTCCCTTAAGGCTTCGTTCTTTTCCATATGTGATTTTCAGATAATTGCCGATCAGAAGTTTGTAATATCTCATGAATGAGATTCCTTCTTCTTCAGAACTGTCAATGACAAAGTGAACGTGGTTTCCCATCAGACAAAAAGCGAGAATACGGATATTGTCGAATTTCAATTTGCAAAGTCCGATGGCATTCATTCCATAAGTGAAGTCCTGGTCAGACGTGAAAATGAGTCCTTTTTTGAGGCCGTTGGTACAGAAATGATAGAGCATGTCGTTTTTATGCAAAGTAACCTGTTGTAAACCATTTTCAAAAAATGAAATTGGTTTTTCTGTAAAAACTGCGTCGGGTGTGCTTGTATATGGGTTTTGTCAATGACATTAGGCGGAAAAATGCTGCAGTTAAGGGCCGATTGCTGCTTTTCGACCCTCTTGACAACAACCTGTTCTGGTCTTCGCATCCTTCTTTAGGAGGCTACGTATTTTTTCGACCCTCTTGACAGTAGATGGATTCGCTAAATGCTTTGTAATCAGATGTTTACTGCGTTCTTGTAATGCCAAGAGGTGCTCTTAAAAGGGGGTCTTGGCAGGGGTTGTAATGTTCTGCTGTTTGTATAACATGTTACTATAGAGCGAGTTATGTCTGCCTGCGGCCTGCTGGTATCCTGCCAAGAGGGTCGAAAAATAATGTGCTTCAGTGGTTTGTCCAGTTTCTGCTGGGGCTCCTGTGCCCATTCATATGGCCAGTTTCTTCTGGGCGACCGGTGAACATTCGTATGTGCCAAACAAACATCCGGGTGACCAGGTGCGGTACCTGGCCACCCGGATGGTGTATTCGTCTGTCCCGGGATGCGGGACCGGTATGCTATTTTACTGACAGTGAATCTGCTGCGGCCTGGACTGCGTCACATGCCGCTCCTGCCTTGTGAAGCGGGGACGACAGGCCGATGAACTCGAGGTTGCCTGTGAAATACAGGGCCAGGAATGCTATGGCCAGGATGATGAGAATGGTCGGCAGCCATATCTTCCAGGCCGGAGTCTTCTGGTCATATGGATCGGCCAGCTTGAGTTTCGGATACTTGGCAACTGTCGTAAGCTTGCCGCCGAAGAGGATGTTGACCAGCACCTTGGAGTTGATAGCCCAGCCGTTGGCATTGAGGATAGGACCCAGGTTGCGCTTGCGGAGCTTTGTCCATGCGATGAAACATGACGGGCCGGAAATTACCAGCATCAGACCCAGAAGAATCAGGATCAGGTCAAGAGGCGGGGTGCTCTGGATGCCAGTGACAATGCTGGTGAGGAACGTGCCAATGTAGCCCATTGCCATGCCTAATGCGGCAAAGATACCGGCAAACTTGGCTATGTCGAAAGCCTGTTGCTTGTCTGACTTGGCAGCATCGGCAGCGCCTGGGGTCGTGGCTGCGGCAGTCTGGACCTTGGCCTGCAAGTCAGCATTGATCTTCGCATCCTTGTCGGCGGCGGACTTGTTGATTATTCCCACGCAGAACTCCCACGCTTTGCGGTAAGGAGCCCAGAAAGCCTGGCTGATACTTACAGGGTTGTCCACCACCTTGGTTATGACAGCGTCCCAGTTGTTTCCCTGGAGGTCATAGAAGATACCGTTCTTGCCCGGACGGAGGTCGAAAATGTCACCGTCGGTCATGACGGCCACGGCATCCATTGACTTTCCGAGGACCTTGGACGTCGCCTTGAAATATATGAGGAAAATGCCGCTTAGGGCGGCCATGTCCGCATGTTTGCCCATGTCTGAAACACGGATGCACAAGTCGCAGCACCTCTGGTCAATATACAACTGGCCAAGCTCGAACATTGCCCTTACGCCAGGTGCACGGGAATAGAAATCCGTGAACAGGACGAAGTTCTTCAGGAGCCTGTAGAAATCCCTGTAATAGTACATCAGTTTCTTGACATCGTCGATGGAACTGGACTCAGCAGCGAAAGCCTTGTCCCGCTCAACCAGTGCGAGAAGCGCATCCATTTCTCCGGCAATCAGAATGGCATTGATCCTGACCTCTCCGAGCGGCTCGACCTCAGCGCCCTTTTTCGCGCCCAGCCAGGCAGCATAGTCATTGAAAGTGGTCTCGACAGATCTCCAATCAGCCTCCGTCATTTCCGTCTTGCCGGAAAATCCGATGAGAGAGGCAAGGGCGTCAAACCTCTTCTGCCATGCGGGGTTGATGGCGGCCAGGTCCAATGTCCTTGCAGCCTTCGGAGCGGCAATAGGACAATTGTCAATGTCATTGATGTCGGTCACGGCGACATTGACAGCCTTCGCGACCTCCGTGTCGAAAGCCACGAGACGGCAGCGCGTGAAATAGTCGTTCATCTTGTCTTTCAATGCATTATAAGCATCGAAAGCGGCTGCTGTACGTTCACCATAAGGCATGGCTGGAGAGCTGGATTTCCATGCGGCCCAGTCGGCGCAAGATGCATAGAATTTCTCTATCAGTTCAGCATTGACACCCTTCTCTCCGCTTCTGTCCTCGACGGAGCCTACGGTCGCGATGATATCTGTAATAATCTGTTTCTGAGCATCATCCGGAGACGAGAGGACGGTGATTACTCCGTCGCCGTTGAACTTCGTGCCGGCAAAAATCGCCTTCGAGTCTGACGCGTCGGCGAGGGAAATTTCATCCTTGTCAATGCCAAGATTCTTCAAAATCTGCGTGGCGGAATTGTAAAGTCCCTTTCCGGCTTCGGTAGAAGTGTCAATGTTGTCCAGTTTCAGTACGCTGTCACCGTTCAGTATGCTGTCCTTGTCTTTGATTACGGAGGTAATCCATTGTGCAGCCTGCACGACTTCATTGACCATAATCTTTCCATCCTTTTCTGTATCAAGGTATTCCAGTGTCTGCTTGTCGAATTCAAGTCCCTCCACCGGGCAGCTCAGCACTGTCCACAGTTTCTGGTCAAGTTCTCCGAGGTGGGCTATATCCTCTCCCGAGCCGATTTTGACTCTGATTGCTCCTCCGAGGGAACAATACTGCCATTCATATTTAGAAGCCATATTTATAGGTTTTTTTTAAGTTGTTTTCCTGATAGTCGTATATCATTGACAATCATCTGTTTCCGATTACATAGAAACATGATGTCGTGAACCAGTTCCTGAGGTATGGGATGTGTCCGAGCCAGTTCCAGAGAAGGCGCGGACGGAGATGGAACTTGGCCTTGTAATGTGGGCTGATGAACCAGAAGGTCCTGTCAATGATCTTGTAATCGTGTCTTTTGCAGAGTGCTTCGAATTTCTCCGGAGACATGCGGGACCTCTTGATGCTCATCAGTTCATCTATCTTGGCCTTGTCCTCTCCGAACATCTTCAGCCATCCTTTGTATATAAATGTCGGCAGGACGTGGTAGAATGGCACTTTCGAGCACATTTTGCTCTTGCAGATCTGCTGGTGTCCGCCGAAAGGCATCTGCCAGGCCGGGAATCCGAAAAATACGATTCCGTCGTCTTTCAGATAGAAGCGCAGGCGTGCGAAAAATGCATCCTTGCCTTCAGGTTCGATATGTTCAATGACATCGTGGATCAGTATGACATCGAATTTGTTCTCTCCTTCGAACGGATTGGTTTTCAGGAAGTCAGCACATGAGAATACGCCATCGGCGCCATTCGCGGCAAAGAACTTTCTGGCATTGTCAATCTTGCCTGACGCGAGATCCAGCCCCGCCACGTAGCAGCCCATCTTGGCGAAAGGAAGCAGATTCCCGCCTTCGCCGCAGCCGATCTCCATGATTCTGCTGTTCTTGTCAATGTCTTTGAATCTCTTTATATAATCAATGTAGTAACCGGCCGATGTCTCTGCCAGTTCGTTGAAATATCTTTCTCTGTCAATGTATCTGTTCTGCATATCGTCGTGTCTGTCCCGGATGTGGTGTGGAAACGTCCCTCATCGGGGCTTAAGAATCTCCGGACCTACAAATATAACTCAAGTTTCGTAAGTTGTCAAATTTGCTGAAAACTTGCTTGGATATGAGGTTTTCCGCTTGTCGGAAGATTGTGGACTCCGCGCAAATCCAGCCATAATTCAGGCTCTGACAAGCCGATTCTATGCGTAGTCGTTACGTGTAAAATTTAACGTTATATTAACGAAATTTGAAAAATATTTATCGATATTCGTAAAAAGTTATTATATTTACGGCAACAAACCTGGGCAATGCCCGCAAAATATCATGACTATGATGACAGAATGGTGGACCTCACTTGACATTTACATGAAAATTCTATGGTGCATCGCCATAGCCACTTCATTGACTTTCGTTCTTCAGAGTATCCTGACCTTTATCGGGGTGGACTCCGGCGGTGATTTCGACACTGACATTGACACGAGCTTTGACAGTGCCCTCGACTCTCATCCGACTTTTGAAGGGGATTCTTCGATGAATCTCTTCACTTTCCGGAATCTCATCAATTTTTTTCTCGGCTTCAGCTGGACGGCGATTCTCCTGCACGGAAAGTTCGCGTCGGAAGCACTGGCATTGACATTGGCCGTACTCGTGGGCGCCGGTCTCGTTCTGGCGGTCATGTATATGTTCAAGTGGCTCTCCGGAATGCAGCAGTCCGGGAATATCAATGTCTATAAGTCGGCTGTCGGCTGTCAGGGGAAGGTTTATCTGACTGTACCTGAGGAGCGGAAGGGTACCGGAAAGGTGCAGATTTCCATCAATGAATCTGTGCGTGAGTATGACGCGGTGACGGACGGCGATTCCATCAGGACAGGAACACCGGTGAAGGTTATCGAAGTCATTGACCCGAATACTCTTCTTGTCGAACCTCTGGAATCATTGATAATATAGGTTTCGAGAATAACATTGACAAAACCATAATACATTATAGATATGGAAGTTATAATTCTTATCGCCATTGCGGTTGTGGTGCTGATAGTCACTCTCTCCGCTATTTTGAGACGCTACAAGCGTTGTCCTTCTGATAAAGTTCTCGTGATTTACGGAAAGACGGGAAAGAACAAGAGCGGGGGAGCGTCCTCTGCGAAGTGTATCCACGGAGGTGCTTCTTTCATCTGGCCGGTGTTCCAGAGCTATGCTTTTCTGGACCTGACTCCTATTTCCATCGAGTGCAATCTGACCAATGCGCTGAGCAAACAGAATATACGCGTGGATGTGCCTTGCCGGTTTACTGTGGGTATTTCTACCGAGCCTGACAATATGACCAATGCTGCCGAGCGACTTCTCGGGCTGACTATCGAGAATATCCAGAATATCGCGACCGATATCCTTTTCGGACAGCTGAGGCTTGTCATCGCGACGATGGACATCGAGGAAATCAACTCTGACCGCGACAAGTTCCTTGCCAATGTCAGTACTAACGTCGAGGCCGAGCTACGCAAAATCGGATTGAAGCTAATCAATGTCAATGTTACTGATATCCGCGATGAGTCGGGCTATATCGAGGCTCTCGGAAAGGAGGCTGCGGCCAAGGCCATCAATGACGCGAAGAAGAGTGTTGCAGAGCAGAACCGTTTCGGTGAAATCGGTAAGGCTGAGGCTGATAGGGACAAGGATATCCGCATTGCCGAGACTGTTAGGGATACCAGAATCTCGACTGCTGATGCCAATGCGAAGGCTGTTGAGGGAGAGAACAATTCCAAGATTGCCATTGCGAATTCTGATGCGATCAGGCGTGAGAAGGAGGCTGAGGCTTCCAGGATTGCGATTGCCGCCGAGAAGGTTCAGGCAGCGAAGGCAATGGAGGAGGCTTACATGGCTGAGCAGAGTGCCGAGCTTGCACGTGCTGCCAGGGAACAGGCTACCCAGCAGGCCAATATCGTGGTTCCGGCCCAGATAGAGAAGGAGAAGGCTATCATTGACGCGGAGGCCGAGGCTGAAAAACTGCGCAGGACAGCGCAGGGTGAGGCTGATGCGATTTATGCGAAGATGGCTGCGCAGGCGAAGGGTATCGAGGAGATTCTCACGAAGCAGGCACAAGGTTTCCAGAGACTTGTCAATGCTGCTGAGGGGGATGCCCAGAAGGCTGTTCTCATGCTTATCGCTGACAAACTTCCTGAACTTGTCAAGACTCAGGTCGAGGCTGTCAAGGGTATCAAGATAGATAAGGTTACTGTCTGGGATGGCAACGGAAAAGGTGACGGCAAGACTTCTACCGCCAATTTCATTTCCGGTATGATGCAGTCCGTGCCGCCTCTGGATGAACTTTTCAAGATGGCCGGAATGAATCTTCCAAGCTATCTGAAGGGTGCTGAGGAGCAGAAGAATGAGACTGCGGGTGTGAAGGATGGTAAATAAGAAACTCTACCGGTACGGATATGTCTATAACAGTAAACATTGATGTCATGCTGGCGCTTCGGAAGATGTCGAGCGGGGAACTTGCCGAGAAGGTGGGTATCTCCGCCACGAATCTTTCGATTCTCAAGACAGGAAAAGCCAAGGCAATACGCTTCTCTACTCTGGAAGCGCTTTGCCGTGCTCTGGACTGTCAGCCGGGTGATATTCTGGAATATACGCCGGACTGACCGGGTTTGTGTAGTTTATGGATGTGCGGCTGAGGTTCTACAGCTTGCGGTTCGCGTAGTTCGCGATGCAGTCCGGAATCTGGATCTGGTAGTCCGGGTCGTCAATCAATGGCGATGTGAGAAGCAGGTCCGCAGTCGTGCGGTTGGTCGCAAAGGCAATATTGTACAGGGATGCCAGTCTTGACAGTGCAGAAACGTCATTCTGGTGTCCCTGTACTATCAGGTTGTCGCAGAAGAAAATGAGCATGTCTATTTTCCGTTCTGCAATCATGGCTCCTATCTGCTGGTCTCCGCCGAGAGGACCGGACAGGAGTCTTGTGACTTTATCTTTGAAAGGGAAATACTCTGTGCCGTCTTTTTCCAATGACAGTTCGCTGATCAGTCGTCCGGTGGTTCCGGTGGCGAACAGATTATGCTTTGAAAGCATTGCAGCATTGAATTTTACCCAAGATAGAAGTTCGTCTTTTCTTCCGTCATGCGCTACGAGCGCGATGTTCAATTTTTTCATATTCCGTAAAATTAACCCTGTAACGGGCAGTTTGTCTCTGTCCGTCACAGGGTTCAGTTGCTGCAAATTCCGTGCGTGAAATCGAGCCTGTCCAGTAACTTGAAAAATTGAAGGTTACTTGATTAGGTTCAGGAATTCGTTTCTGGTTCTGGCTGATGTCATGAATGCTCCTGAGAATGCTGATGTCGTGGTTACTGCATTGGCCTTCTGTATGCCTCTGATCTGCATGCATGTGTGGGATGCTTCTATCACGACTGCCACTCCGAGCGGGTGCAGTGCTTCCTGGATGCAGTCGCGTATTTCTACTGTCAGTCTTTCCTGTACCTGGAGGCGTCTGGCGTATGTCTCCACGACTCTTGCTATCTTGCTGAGGCCGGTGATCTTGCCGTTAGGAATGTATGCGATGTGCGCTTTGCCTATGAACGGGAGCATGTGGTGCTCGCACATTGAGTAGAGTTCAATGTCTTTGACCAATACCATTTGCTGGTATTCTTCGTCGAATATGGCTGATTTTACCAGTTCAACGCCATTTTGCGTGTATCCTTTCGTCAGGAATTGCAGTGATTTCGCAACGCGTTCAGGTGTCTTCAGCAGTCCTTCTCTTTCCGGGTTTTCGCCCAGAAGTCTGAGGATTTCTTTCACATGCACCGCAATCTGTTCCGTTGTGTCTTTGTCATATATGTCTTCAGATACGTATCCCATAAAAATGTTATCAGTTCCGTAATGTTCAACTTTCCGGTTCCTTACTTTCGGCTGTTTTCTGCTTTTTGTGAGGAACGTTTTTAATCAATGTTGCAAAATTACTGAAAAAAAGTTCATTATATTGATTTTTTCCATATATTTGCGGCCCGTACGGGAAATCCGTGCGTATGACATTGATATTAACGGGGAAAACCGCGTTTTATTTGGCGGAAATGCTCTTTTTGTTGAGTGTTTTGTGCGGTAGAGGCTGTTTTCCCGATTAAATGGAGATTTGAGAATATGTTTTGGACACTTGAACTGGCAAGCAGTTTGGACGATGCTCCATGGCCTGCATCAAAGGATGAACTTATCGACTATGCAAACCGCTCCGGTGCTCCTGAAGAGGTTATTGAGAACCTCCAGGAACTCGAGGATGACGGCGAGGTCTATGAAAGTATAGAGGATATTTGGCCGGATTATCCTACTAAGGATGACTTTTTCTTTAACGAGGAGGAGTATTA
>CAKUXR010000022.1 GCA_934700615.1 uncultured Bacteroidales bacterium | reverse complement strand
CCTTTGGCTGTAACCTTCCCACTATCAGGGCGGTTTAGGGACTTGCACCCTTTAGAGTATGTTCGTGCTGGACGAACCACATCATGGTCGAGGCTAGTGCCGTGGCTATCAGCATTCCCCTTCCATGGATGCCGTGAATGGTTGGTCCAGTCGTTCTCATCTATGCTGTAAGTCACTCCATAATTTTACTGAATCGGAACCTACCGTCTTTCCATATAACGTGCGTGGCAATGCCAACAATGTATTCCTCCGGGACAAGACCTATGTACCGGCTGTCCTTCGAGTTCAGGACGTTGTCACCACCGAAGAAATACCAGTTGTCTCTGAACCTGTACTCCTTTACAGGTTTCCCATCCATCAAGACAGTATCCCCATTGACAACTGGCCTAATGCCTGTCTCGAACTCGATCTGCATTTCATACAGTTTTGCAGATACAGTATCAAGAATGACGACATCCCCTCTCCCTGGCACATACATCGGACCGAAGTCACGTACACTCCATCCGAGGCTGTCAATGAAAGGGAATGCAGGAAGGTATACATGCTCTTCAAGTAGTACCGGATCCGGCGTATCCGACAGGTGGCGCTGCAGTTGTCCGCTGCCAAAGACTCGCTCAGGGCAGCTGCTGTTCCTGTAGTACCCGTCCACAATAGAAACGCTGTCACCCGGACAGCCGATACAGCGTTTTGCATATACGTAGTTTATCCTGAACTCTATTTTTTTTCTATCTCTGCCTCTAGGATAGTTGAAAACGGCCACGTCTCCTGACCTTATATTCCGGAGGCCCGGCATACGGAAACATTCCATATCCGGACAGGAGAAATCATACTTCCTGTATATACGCGCTCCCATCAGCAGTTTGTTCACCAGTACATGGTCGCCAGTCTCAAGGGTGGGGCACATCGACTGCCCTCCTATCCTGAACTGATCGCACACGAATACAGGAAGGACAATCGCCAGCGCGGCTAGCGAGAGCACGATCCATGACGTGACATTCATTGTCTTGAATATGGTCTTTTTCTTCATCATTTCATATCCTTTTCAGACAGTTCCTCTTCTGCCTTCTCACGCAGTCCCATCATAGTCCTGTTCCTGCAGTTCACAGGCATCTCCAGAATCCTCTCAGCAACATCTAGCGCTTCCGTCTCATTTCCTGTCTTGGAATACATCTCCATGAGGAGAACCAATGGATAGAGCCGGCACGGGACCATGTTGTGCGCCTTAACATATTCACCCTCTGCGGTATCATTGTCACCCAGAGCCTCGTAATTCTTACCGATTACGTTATGGAACATCGGGTCGGAAGAGATTGCGGCCCCTTCCTGCAGAATATCATTGCTGCGGGCATAATCTCCTGTCTTGTGGAGGGCATATCCGTAATCATACAGATAACGGTAGTTCCAGAATAGTTCAGGATACAGTCCCTCAAGTTCCTCCAGCGAATCCTCATACAGTTCCATACCGGAAAGATATCTGGAGGAGGTCCACACGTCCATGGCGGTTCTCCTATCCAGATATGTATCCCTGAGATGAAATGCCACTATGCCAAGTGTGACCGCCATCAGGACTGTGGAAGCCCTCATCCATACCGGGACAGGCTTTACCTGTGATTCCACACCGGCACACCGTCCTCCTGGCCTCGAAACTCCACATGAGACACCGAGAAGTATGGTATAGAGCACGGCAAGAGGCATGACTGACAGCGGATAGGAGAAAAAGGCGAAGACAGACGATGCAGTTGCCCCATAGGCGAAGACGCTGCCTGACTTCATGAGTTCCAATACAGAGAATGCCGCAATGCATACGGCAAGGACAAGGCCTGGCAGCCCAGTTTCAATCCCTGCTTTCAGATATTCATTGAAGGCATATTCCGGACAGCCTGCAACACGCTTTTCCCACGCCCCTCTTTCCGCACTCCTGAAATATGCCTCCTGGGTGTCCCCGTAAGCCCCCAAGGCTGTACCGGGACCATACCCGATAAGAGGAGAAGAAGCCACTGCACGGATCTCGACATTCCATATATGCAGCCGTCCCAGGGCGGAATCCTTTTTCAACATAAAGACGCCCCCCGCAGCAGTCGGAATGGCGACGGCGAGTACGGCCACTGCCGCCCTGCGGTATCTTAACTTTGACCAGAAATGCGTCTCACGACAGGCATACAGTAGAAGAGCAACACACAGGGCAAGCCATCCTGCACGGCTCCTAGTGGCCGGTAGCACCATAAAACCAAGCACAACCGAGGCTGAAGCGGTCATAAAAGGGAAGAACCTCAGCAATATCCATCTCAAGTAGACACTTCCCCATATCTGTCCGGAACGTATCCCAGCAATGCCTTTCAGGAACAGCTTTGATATCAGACCCATCAGACGCCGGTGTCTGAGTACATATGACGCAGATATAGACATCAGCACTGCAATTAAACCGCCGTACGGACCGGGATTCGAGAAACTCCCAGTCATCCCGAAGCCGACATGTCCCGACGGACGGCGCCCAAACACCTGAGACAGACCGTTCACGGACTCCGCCAGCAGCCATACGCAGAATACAAGCATAAGAAATGTATTCCATCTTCGTCCACGTATGGACGACAGCGCCTTTACACTGAGCCAGAGCAGTACATACGGAAACACCTCCTCCAGTGCAACTTTCGATGCCGCACTTCTCTCTCCTGCATAGACGGATAAGGAATAGATGCCAGCCATCAGGAGAAGCACCAAGTCAACACCCACCCACCTGACATTCTTCATTGAAAGCAGGGACAATGACAAGGCCGGGACAGCCAGCCGCGCCGTATAACGCATCAGTTCGTCTGTCCTGTATGAGGTCATATCACCGTCTGAAGCATGGTATAACAGCGAAACCAGCAGCACACACGATACCGCCGTCAATACAGATTTGGATATGTTTTTTAAATATGCGGTCATGCATGTTTATTTCTTAATGTCACCTTCCAATTTATCATTGCCATTTCACTTTCTCATTTACTTCATCCCATGTGAAGATACGATTCTGTACCCCTCTTGATAAGCCTTTTATATAATATAAGACTCCATATGGTATGTTAGATACATCTATGTATATGTCTTTTGCTATTTCTTTTGAATGCAATATCCAATTACCTTTATCCCAATAGTATATCTCATACACATCGCCAGGTGTGATTGCATTGCCATCGCCTCTTCTTATGTAGGATATATGATCAAGATAGGTGGGACGTCCAATATCTATATATCCAATACTACATGTATCTGATACGCTGTAATAGGTAAGAGGGTTGCCATCGAATAAGTTTGCAAAAGAATCTTTCTGATTACTTAGATGAAATTCTGCCAAAGGTTTTCCTGCCGCTGTATCATATAAAAATATCTCGGCCATGTCAGCTACACTTCCCGAATCTGCACAGAATCTCCAGTATCTATATGGTTTAGACTGGAGGACTTTTTCATATCCGGATGTTAGGGACCATTCTGAGAATGAGGATACAATTTCCGAATGGTCAAAATACGGGGTTTCAGATCCTTCGAATCTCCCTCCGTGCAGATATGAATGCACAAGGAATACGTGTTGGAACATCGGATATTTCCTGAAGAGCCTGAAGCTGACAAGCCTATCGCTTTCAGGTTTTATATATACTGGTGTCCCAGTATAGTCTACAGTAAAAGGATTGCTGAGCGGGACAAGGTCATTCTCTTTATTGTATCCAAGGACTATATAAGTAATATTGCATCCCATATCCTTAAAATATGCCTTGTTGCCACGGCGTCTTCCCCAATATACTGGTCTCCAGTCAAAATTGTCAAAAACGGCTATGTAAACATCCTTGCCTTGGATCTTATCTGTGTAGTCTAGTTTCACTGTTAAATCTGCAGTTCGCATGTATTCTTCCGTGACATCCTTGAAAAACACATTATGGCAAATGTTTGGTACATGACCGTTATTTCTTCTTATCAGGGACAGGAAATCTTCATTAGGCCTGTATGTCCTTCGGAATACTTTTGCAAAAAGCGCATGTGAGTAATGAGGGTAATCCGGATTTGATGCAAATGGATTGAACATTGAAGTCTTGCCTCTGAGAGTCGGAAAAACGCACCATGAGTGACCATATAGTCGATCCGGCCATTGGGGTGTAAAATCTATGCCTACAGGTATTCCTTTGCTTCTCATCACTAGGGTCGCAATGTCCGCATATTCATCACACTTGGCCCCAGGAAGTTTTATAAAGATCTCAGGTTTGAATATAGGATACCCATGCTCTGAATGTATCCATTTCTGTTTGGGGATCATGTCTTTAAGTTTGTCATTGACACGAACAATAGCGGCACGAGGATTGTTTAGATAGTCCTCGCACTCATTCAAATGGGCAATGTATCCTTCTGCGAAGTGTTCCAACGAATCTCTCCAATTGAATATAGGCTGCGAATCAGAACAACTGTACGGTAGAAGCCATTCGCAGAACTCATCAAAAGAAAGATGTCGAGACCACTCTCCTTCTCGCCACTGTTCGATTGCCTTGCTTATATCGTGAATCAGGAAGTCGGCGTTCATGCAGTTGATGTCATAAAGGAATGAAATGCTGTCTGAATATTCGAGTGAGAGCTGGTGCAGTTTCTCCAGAATATCATCTGCCTGTCCGTTTCCACTTAGAACAGAATCTGCAGCATCATAATATGACCAGCACGAGCCGTGCATAGACTTGTGCCCCGGCATATATTTTATTATGTACTCTGCTGCAGTCAGTTTTTCCCTGTCTCCCGTTTTCTTGAAATAATCAATCACACGTTCCAATTCTTTCCTGTTGTCATCTGCCATAGACAAAGCGCATTCTATCTCGCTCTTGCACGAGCAAATAGATAATATAATAAAGAGCAAAGTAATCAATTGTGGCAGACCAATTTCATCCTGTTGTATTTTCATTGTCTTCTTTTCTATTCTTGCATACGTAATCGCCCTATAAACTGATTCCCGTTTTCATCATTAATGACACCATATAATATATTATGCTCTTCATCCACACAAAGTCTTTCGATACTGCTGTCTGTCAATATTCTGATTAGAGCCTTCCCTTTCCAGTCATATATTGCTACATTTCTATACAGTACCGGTGATTTCCCATTCGAATGATTTAAAATATCGGATTTTTTGGTTTTACCATCAAATGCAGTATATATCCTTTTATTTGTAGCAGATACATCGGCATATGTATAAATATCCATCTCACCGTAATGTAGAAAGTCGCTGTAAGATGCAAACAACGAATCAAGATTTATACATGTTCTTGTTGTTGTATGTTTTAGCGCCCCACTTTTCAAAGAATATATATCCAGAACACCTCCATATCCGTAACAGAGAACAAATTTCTCGTTGTCGGGAGATACAGCCAAGTAATCTCTATTGTAAAACAACTTATCTTGTTTGCTGTCTTCTAAAAAAGGGTAGTCCTTAATAAAAGACAGCTGATTGCCGGAAGTATCCTTCAACTGGATACGTGGCAACCCAGAAGAATCCTCCCAGAACATATTTATATTGTTGACTATAAGACGACCGTATTTTGTGTCCGTAATAACTGTATTCCCAGCCAGACCGTCAGTGCTATATTCTGTATTGACGGCTGTGATGCCATTGGACAGTAAAGAATCTACTTGTATTGATACCTGTGTAGAATCAGACATTCCAAAAAAGTCTATTACTCCAGTTTCAGAATATATATTACAACATCTGGCTATGCCTCTTCCCTCTTGAGATAGGCTGCAGGACATAATGCACTCTCCTCTATTCTTGTCATATATATAGACCATAAGGTCCACAGGGCAGGCGAGAACGAGGTATGACTTGTATACAGATAATCTGGACTTTACCGTATTAGAAGGAAGACAGGTAGAGAATCTACTGAATTCTGCAGAATATTCTTTGCGAAACTCATGATCAGCAGTTATTTTTTTACTGACAGAGCATGATACAAACGGAAGTACATATACCAGTATTAAAGATATTATCCGGGCAATCGATTTCATTAATACTATTCTATGATGAGTTTATTCAGAAGATATACATCTTCCTCATTTTCGATTTTGTGCTCCAGGACGAACAGATTCCCGCAAGTATTATCAAATAGTTTTTCTGTCCCTATCGATTCATATGAGTATACATGTCTTAATGGTTGCCTGGCAAAAATATCATAAACTGAAAAAAATCTTTCTGAATTATCCGCTTTATTATCCTTAATTTTGCTGACGCCTTCAAGAGTAAGCAGATAAATTTTGTCTTTGTTCCCCTTGAATAATGAAAGTACAATAGAATTGTCTCGAAGGTATTCAGATGTCTTTTTCCTCTCATATTTATATTCATCCAAGTCAGAAACTTTAAAGGTTTCTGATTCTATGCGAGCTAAATCCGACTCATGGACATCGTTAGCATCGTAAGTTCTGACTGTGAGGTCATCCGTAGATGTATAGTATAATTTACTGTTGCTGAGCATCATTGGCGAAGCCGCCCATTTATGAAGCAAAGTTTTGTGTTCCGGAGTAGATTCCGTAAGATTGTTTACGATACTTTTGCTACGCTTATCATATACATCTATTACATTGTCAATCGATTTACCCTTGTTGTAAATATATATATATTTATCAGAGGGAATGAAATCACCTATTGCAGACAAGTAAGGGTATTCCTCGACAAATTCTCCATCCATAGTGTAACTGATAAAGCGAAGTGTAAAACTGCTCCACACATAAATCGTATCCTTATAAATTCTGACGACACTCGGGTGATTATATTCATATTTCGATTTTCCTTTATTCCCTATTTGACGAATCTGCCTGCCTTCAGAGGAGTACAGGAATACTTTCTCATTGTCGCAAAGAACAAATCTTCCATCTTCAGCTACAGAAAAAGAAAATGGCAGGGAAATATTGGCTATGTTATCAGAGAGCCGGCAAATAGTCTGAAACTTTGCCTCTTCCCTTTCTGTTACAGATCGTGTGCAGGAGCACAATAATAACAGAACGATTAATAATTTCTCTTTAAATTTCATAATAGTTAAAATCCTTGTAAATATGGCTCGAATGATTTAGTGTAAAGGGAATGATTTGCATTTGAAATCATCCCCTTTCCTCATTTATCCCCTCTCTTTAAGGTTACTATACCCATGTCAGGAATAACAGACTATCAAGAAGATATTGTGCAGCTAGATCAATATTTTGATGTCGTTTAGAAAGAACATTTTATATTTTTCTATTCAATATCAAATTACTGACAAGCGTCATTTCCCCCCGGTGTACAGATAATAGCATGTGGGTCGTTTTCATTTACCCACCACATAGAATCTTTAAGATCCTCGTAACCAGTTTCCTGACTTGCCAGCGCCTCCACATTGGCGTTGAAAAGGTCATCCATAAAGTTTCTCCCGCTGCTCACGTAAACGAAAGCCGAAACCGCTGCAGCTACGAGCACCGCTCCTGCCGCAAGAACTAAACTTCTTTTCATAATCGATGGATTTAATTGGTTAATGATTTTATTATAAGCCCCGAAAGGCTATTTTATTCTCCGATCCTTTCCAACGCCTGCTCGAACAGATCCCACAGACGAGCTCCCGAAATAGGGTTGCCAACAAACACAGGATGCCTGTCAGAATCTGTCAAGAAACTGTGGAAACGTTTGTCGGTCGGTATGCAGCCGTTGGACGAGACGAACGATCCGGTAACATCCACATATACAGGATATTCGAATTCGCGGATCTCGAGGTTTCTCAGAACCTCATCATATTCTTCCGGCTTCGGGGAGAATATCGTCATCACCACGAATGTACCCATGGAGTCAGACAGTTCATAGACCCTCTGAATATCTGCCAGATGCGATATCTGGCAGGAGCTGCACGACAACGAATCATGGTAGAATACCAATACCGGTACTGAGGGTATCTGCCCGCATGTTGACGTTTCCCCGTCCACAATCTGGACTAGGTCAGATGGGACTATGATTGTCTCTTCCATGAACGCCTTAAGTTCTCTGGAAATTCTGAACTCGGTGCAGCCGGAAAGGGCTGAGAGGCACAACAGCAATACCGAAATCCTTTTCATAAGCCGCCCTTTATTTGTGTTCTATTAATTATGGTGGTCAATGTAACGCTTCGAATTTACCTAATTTTTCATAATTGTCAAATAATTTGAGGATTTATTTTATTATTTTTCAATGAAATCTATCATCTTGTTATAATATTTCATAACTTTCGTCAGTTATGTTATACATCGTTCGCTCATTCGACAATTATTTCAAGATATGAAAAGGCAATTGATCTCCACTATATTGGCAGTGTCGGCAGGATTGGTGTTCATCCTGTCTGGCTTCGTCAAGGCAGTCGACCCGGTTGGGTTCTCATACAAGATCACAGAATACCTCTCACTCTTCGGCATACACGGACTCGGTGGCCTCGCTCTGTTCCTGTCGATATCATTATGTAGCGTCGAGACATTCCTAGGACTGCTCTTGTTCCTGAGAATCTGGAAAAAGACGGCAGCAGTCTGCTTTCTGGTAGCAATGCTTGCATTTACGGCCATCACGCTAAGGCTTGCGACAGACCCCTTCGGAACAATAACGGAATGCGGGTGCTTCGGAGATGCAGTCCATCTGTCCAACGGTGTGTCATTCGCCAAAAACCTGGTGCTACTGGCAGCAGCTGCATACCTTGCACACTGCGTTTTCAAGGAAGGAGGGAAAGCCGGATTCAAGTGGAGACAGTTGCAATTGGCGTCAGGGGCGTTTGCGCTGTCCCTCGCTGTTCCATTGCTTTCCTGCCTTTTCCTGCCCCCTTTCTATTTCATAGACTACAATGTCGGGGATTGGATTACAGAAGACAATAGGATAGAACTTTTCGACCGGAACCTAGAACATGTACGGATAGACATTACAGGGACCGACAGGCCTCTGTACATTATAGGGCTACGAAGGGACATGACGGACAAGGAAGCCGCAAAGATCACTGGCCTTTACATAGCCTATCTGGCGGGCAATGTGGACATCGTCGCTGCATCACCATCGGACGGCATATCGTCCAGTCCGTATAAGGACATTCACTTATACTACATCGACGAGACGACACTCACGTCAATCCTAAGATCCGAGACTGGTGTTGTGTCTATATCAGATGGCAGAATTACCGGGAAGTGGAACCTAAAGTACACGCCCTACCGTTTCAGAGACCGCTATGGGAAAGAGATCACTGGACAGTTGCTGTACAGGTATGGAATTCTCGCAACTGAGCTGTTTTTTTTGGTATTCCTGTGCATTGTAAGATACAACATAAACAGATAAATATGACATTAACCTGCATTATTCATAGCCCAACAGTTCGGTAATTTTATAGACATTTAATCCTCTTATTACCAAATATTTACGAGGATTTCTTTACTTTCTTTATGAATAATTCAGGTTAGACTTACATAACTTTAAAGTTCGGCCCTTCTCTGCGTGTCAATATTAGGCAAGCACTATGGTCTCTGCTAACTTCTCGCAGTTCGTTGTTACTGCTCGATTTCGCTCGCCTTCGAGACCTCACCAGTTATGAAAATACTCTTTCCATCTTATGTCTGCCCGATTTACCTTTAGCGATTTCGGATAGTTATCAGACTTCGATTTCTGGTGCAATCTTATCCTCACTCATAGGCCTCATATCGGATTTCCGTCCGTCAGACCACATGTCTTCCGGGACTTTCTTCAGATTCCGTCTCGTGGAGGACACACGTTCCTCTGGCTGCAACATTCCCACTATCAGGGCGGTTTATGGACTTGCACCCATTAGAGTATGTTCGTGCTGGACGAACCGTTATTAATCCATCTGAAAGTTGCACTTTTAGGTGGCTTTTGATTATCTTTGTATAATGTACCACAGATTTACATTGACTTTAAATATAGAAAATCGGATATGAAACTGAATATGACAAAATGGATTGCGACCTTAGGTCTGGCAATGATCATATGCGGAACAGCTATCGGAAGAGACCTGCCTGAAATCAGGACAGCTGCCTCGGATTCCAGAATTACCTACGTCGGCAGAACCCTGAAAGAAGGAGACAATGTTTCCTTCGACTGGACAGGAGTCTATGTAAAAATCAGTTTCGAAGGTTCATACTTGTCAATGCTGGCGTCCGACACAAAGGCCAACTATTATGACATCTGGATTGACCGCGAGGCAGATGCGACAGCCGACAAGACAATCCGGGTGAGCGGTAGCGATTCGCTTTACGTCCTCGTGGAGCCTTCTGACCTCAAATCATTGAACAGCAAGGGCAAGGCATTCTCCCATTCGGTAATCATGAAGAAAAGGACTGAGGGCGAGCAGGGACGCACCACCATCAGCCAGTTCATCACCAAGGCCGGGGAAATCATTCAGTCTGAGGGACTTAAAGAGAGACAGTTCGAAGTTGTCGGAGATTCATACACCTGCGGATACGGTGCGGAAAAGAGCGTCAGGACCGACAAGTTCACACCGGAAACCGAGAACAACAACCTGACATACGCCGCCATCCTCGCGAGATATTTCAATGCTGACTATTATTCCATTTCACATTCCGGAATGGGTATCGCAAGGAACTACAGCGACAAGTTCATTGATGTCCACATGCCGGACAGATATAACCGCACATTCGATGAGGATGACAAGGTGAAGTGGTGCGCGGCAGATGACGCCTTCCGCCCTCAGCTTACCATCATCTATCTCTGTACCAACGACTTCTCGACAAAACGTCAGCCGTCATTGGAAGATTTCAGAGAGCATTATCATCAGCTTCTGAAGGAAATCAAGGCGAATTACGGAGAGGACTACCCTATTCTCTGCATCTCCAGCAAGTGCAACGACCTCGCTGCCGACTACGTAAGGGATGCAGTCAATACCAGCGGCATGAAGAACGTGCATTTCATGGGATTGACAGATGCCATTCATGACAATGATTCCGAACTCGGCGCAAGCTGGCATCCGAATTACAAGGGACATATAAAAATCGCACACGCCGTACTTCCATACGTATCGACATTGACAGGATGGGAGATTGACGACAATATCAGGTAACATTGACAATTTTTAAGATATGACACTCAAGACAAAGATTATCGGCAGCATTACCGCAGCGGTAGTGATTGCATTGGCAGGTCTGTTCTTCTTCAGGTTCTATTTTGTCTTCGGAGAAGGAGTGAAGGCCGGAGATCTTAACCAGGTCATGTATAAAGGCTATGTTTTCAAGACCTACGAGGGCAGGCTCATCCAGTCGGGCCTTCGCGGAGTCGGCAAAGGCTCCACAACCATGGAGTCCTATGTATTCGAGTTTTCCGTAGAAGACAAGGATGTAGCCGATTCTCTCATGAGATGCAGCGGAAAGAGTGTTGAACTGCACTACAAGGAATATCTCGGAGCTCTCCCTTGGAGGGGACAGCAGAAATATGTGGTAGATAAGATATTGTCCGCCAAGTAGTTCGAACCATTATAAGGAAACAACCAATAATCACAAATTAATTATAGAAATGCACAAAACAACATTTTCTGCATTGGCTATTGCGGCGGTCTCCATGTTGGCCGCTGCGGTCGTAAATGCTACAGACTATCCGCGTGCTGAAGGATTGACAGTTTCGGCAGTCCGTCCGGCACAGAATGAAGGAAAGACCATCACGATGGAGCAGGCAGTCATGGGTACCGGCATCAGGGCCGGAAGATTCCCTGTTTCATGGTACGGAAACACCTCATTCCTCTATTTGAAAGACAGCAAGACACAACTCTGCGACGCATTGACAGGCAATGACATTGACGCGGATCCTGTAATCGGCAAATTCGCGTCCGCAGACGGCGAATATCTTTTCAAGGCTCTTCCGGAGGACGCAAGCAACATCACTCCGAATGCGGCAGCGGAAGGCCACGACAGCGCGATGGAAGGCAACAGAGCCATCGGAAATGCTCCGGCATTGGCCTTCACGCAGGGCCAGAGCCTCTATTACATTGACATGCGCAAGCACATCAGACCGATTGCTATCAGCGAGAATTCAGACATCACATACGGACACACCGCCAGCCGAAACGAATTCGGCATCAACAGCGGCATTTTCTGGGCTCCTGACGGCAGAAGCCTCGCATTCTACAGGAAAGACGAGTCCAGAGTTACAGATTTCCCGCTCCTGGACATCACCACCCGTACAGGCTCTCTCGTGAACTTGAAGTACCCTATGACTGGCATGGATTCCGAGAATGTCCGCGTCGGCGTCTATAATCTTGCCGAAAATTCCACAGTATATCTCCAGGCCGACGATTTCGGATATGACCAGTATCTGACCAACGTTTCCTGGTCCCCTGACTGCAGGCACATCTTCGTGCAGGTTCTGGACAGGACCCAGAGGCACATGAGACTGAACATGTACAGGGCTTCGGACGGCAAGTTCGAGAAGACGATCCTCACTGAGGACAATGAAAAGTGGGTGGAGCCTTCCGACCAGCTGGAATGGTTCGGATTCACCGGCAAATTCATCTACAGGACTGACAACCGCGACGGTTACAAGAACCTCTACCTCTGCGACACGCTCGGCAACATTGACAGAATCACAAAGGTCGCTGCCGACGTGAAGTTTGTCGCCGAGAACGGTGAAAAGATTTTCTACACCTCCGCCGAGGTCTCCCCTGTCGAGAACCACCTTTTCTATGTCAATGTCAGTGTGAACCGCAAGGGCGCCGTAAAAATCGGAGCACCGGTCAGACTGACCAAAGACGAAGGCTGGCACAATGTCCAGGTCAATGCTGACGGCACATGGTTCCTCGATTCATACAGCAGTTTCAATGTACCTAACGTCGTCAAAATCGCTTCTGTTGACGGCAAGACCAGCAGGACACTGTTCGCTGCTGAAGACCCTCTCAAGGAATACGCCCACGGCGAAATGACTCTCGGTACAGTAAAGAGCGCCGACGGCAAATACGACAACTGGTACCGTCTGTTCCTCCCTGCGAACTTCGACCCTTCGAAGAAATATCCTGTAGTGCTTTATGTCTATGGAGGTCCTCATTCCCAGATGGTCAAGGACAGCTGGCTCGGCCAGATCCGCCTTTGGGAGCTCTATATGGCACAGCACGGCTATATCGTCTATGTCCAGGACAACAGGGGTACAGAAAACAGGGGTGCAGAATATGAGAAGGCCATCAAGAACTACTGCGGACAGGCTGAAATGGCTGACCAAGTTGCAGGTATCAGCGAGCTCATGACACTTCCTTACGTCGACAAGAACAGAATCGGCGTACACGGATGGAGCTACGGCGGTTTCATGACTATTTCGCTCATGACCACCTATCCTGAAATCTTCAAGGTCGGAGTCGCAGGCGGTCCTGTAATCGACTGGAAATGGTACGAAATCATGTACGGAGAACGCTATATGGATACCATGGAGAGCAATCCTGAGGGCTATGCGGCAACAAGCCTCATCAACAAGGCCAAAGACCTGAAGGGCAAACTGCTCATCTGCCAGGGCGCCATCGACAATACCGTGCTCTGGCAGCACAGCCTGAATTTCGTCCGCGAGTGCATCAAGAACCAGATTCAGGTGGATTACTTCCCTTACCCATGCGCTGAGCACAATGTCTTCGGACGTGACAGGATTCATCTCATGGACAAGGTTACACTTTATTTCGAAGATTATCTGAAATAATAGAATATATGACAACAACAGAACTTTACGCTCAGATTCAGGCCAAGAAATCCATGCTCTGCGTGGGTCTGGACACTGATTTCAACAAAATGCCTGAGCATATCAAGAGATTGGCGACTGAGGGTGCCACAGCCGTCAAGGGGGAACTTGTCAATGGTACCGCACGTTCATTGTATGAGTTCAACAAGGCCATAATCGACGCTACTGCAGCGCATTGCGTGGCTTACAAGCCTAACCTGGCCTTCTACGAGTGCTACGGACGTGACGGAATGCTGGCACTCGAAAAGACAGTGGACTATCTCCGTTCGAATTATCCTGAGCAGTTCCTCATCGCTGACGCAAAACGCGGCGATATCGGAAACACAGCCAAGATGTACGCGAAGACCTTCTTCGAGACAATGGATTTCGACGCTGTCACCATTTCTCCTTATATGGGTAGTGAGACCGTGACTCCGTTCCTGGAGTACAAAGGCAAATTTGCTATTGTAGTAGCTCTTTCTTCCAACAAGTCATCGGCTGATTTCCAGTTGGCCGAGCAGGATGGAAAGCCTCTCTATCAGGTAGTTATGGAAAAGATGATGTCCATTTCCACTCCGGAGAACATGATGTTCGTAGTTGGTGCCACCAAGGCTGACAAACTGGCCGAGATCCGTAAGTTCTGTCCTGACAATTTCTTCCTGGTTCCGGGTGTGGGTGCACAGGGCGGTTCTGCCGAGGAGGTAATCGCCCATGGCGCCAATGCCAAAGGCGGTCTCCTGATCAATTCTTCACGTGGAGTCATCTATGCATCCAGCGGTGAGGACTTTGCCGAAGCTGCCGCACGTGCAGCCGCAACTACCGCGAATCTCTAAGACACTGTCCTTCATAATAAAAAACAGAGTTGGTTTGACGCCAACTCTGTTTTTTATTATGTATCATATCAGACCGGAACTGCATTGGGCAGAGGCGGCTCTGATACCTAAATCTCGTCCTTCAGATGCTCCTTCGCATACTCCAGGGTAACATTGAAAGTCTTCTTCCTGGATGACGGGGCATCGAACATCGCATCGTCGAAAATCTTCTCGCAGATGGAACGGAGGCCACGTGCTCCGAGTTTGTTCTTGATGGCGGTATCGACGATAAGTTCCTTTACGCCGTCCTCGATTTCGAGTTTTATGCCGTCAAGCTCGAACATCTTGTTGTACTGCTTGAGAATCGCGTTCTTAGGCTCCGTAAGGATACGGAGAAGGGACTCGCGGTCCAGACTGTCAAGATATGTCACAATAGGAAGACGTCCGATAATCTCAGGAATCAGGCCGTAAGCCTTCAGGTCTTCCGCGGAGACGTAACGGAGAAGGTTCTCCTTGTCTATCTTCTGCTGGCTGCCGGCGGTGAAGCCGATGACCTGGGTATTGAGCCTCTGCGCTATCCTGCGCTCTATCCCTTCAAATGCGCCACCGCAGATGAACAGGATATTCTGGGTATTCACGTGGATGAACTCCTGCTCAGGATGCTTGCGGCCGCCCTGTGGAGGGACATTGACAACACTTCCCTCGAGGAGCTTCAGCAGAGCCTGCTGCACACCCTCACCGGAAACGTCACGGGTAATGGACGGGTTGTCACCTTTGCGGGCAATCTTGTCGATCTCGTCGATGAAGACGATACCGCGCTCAGCCTTTGCGAGGTCATAGTCAGCCTCCTGGAGAAGTCTCGAAAGAAGGCTCTCCACATCCTCGCCCACATAACCGGCCTGAGTAAGCACGGTCGCGTCAACGATAGTGAACGGAACTTGCAGAAGTTTTGCTATACTCTTTGCCAGCAATGTCTTGCCGGTACCGGTAGGACCGACCAGGAGGATATTCGATTTCTCGAGACCCACCCCGTCATCAGTCTTGTCGGCGAGATTATGATTAATTCTCTTGTAATGATTATATACGGCGACAGACAAGAGTTTCTTGGCCCTGTCCTGACCGATCACATACTGGTCAAGAAAGGCCTTGATTTCCTTAGGCTTCTGAAGTTTCTCGATACGTGCGGGCGCGTCAGCACCTTTGCCCATATTGGAAATCTCCTTCAGATAGCCGGAAGCCATCTCTACGCAATCACTGCATATGTAGGTATTATCAAGTCCTGACAGAAGGAATGGGACCTCGGCCTCACTCCTGCCGCAGAACATACAATGTTTGACAGGTTTCTTTCCAGCCACTGTTACTTTATTTTTTTCTTACTTTCCAGAATTTCATCTACCATGCCATACTCCTTGGCCTCAGCTGCAGTCATCCAGAAATCTCTGTCAGCGTCAGCAAAGACACGGTCGTAAGACTGTCCGGAATGCTGGGCAATGATATTGCACAGTTCCTGTCTGGTCTTCTCGATTTCCTTTGCCGCGATGATGATGTCAGATGCCTGCCCCTGGGCGCCGCCGAGCGGCTGGTGGATCAGAACCCTACTGTGAGGAAGGGCAGAACGCTTTCCATGGGCACCCGCACAGAGAAGTACGGAACCCATTGAAGCTGCCATACCGGTACAGATGGTCGCTACTTCAGGCTCGACGAGCTGCATCGTATCATAGATGGCAAGACCGGATGTGACCTGTCCTCCCGGAGTGTTCAGATACAATGAGATGTCCGCGTTGCTGTCATTTGATGCAAGGAACAGCAGCTGGGCCTGGATAATGTTTGCGACATCATCATCGATAGGCACGCCCAGGAAGATGATTCTGTCCATCATAAGACGGGAGAACACATCCATGGATGCGACATTGAGTTTCCTCTCTTCGATAATGGTAGGGTTGATGTACGAACTCACCGTCGATTCATAACGATGAAGGGTCATGGAACTTATTCCACGACCCATGTTCGCAAATTTATCAAATTCGCTATTCATTTTCAAATTAAAGTGTGCGGAACGCCTCGACAGATACAGTCTCGTTCTCAAGTGTGATAGCACCCTTGACAGCCTCTACTGCTTTTGTTGTCTCGACATTCTCGATGATACGACGGCTTGTGTTCTCATCCTGAAGCACACGGCCTACGCTATCCTTGATGACAGCCTCAGGAACATTGCCCATTCCGTAAGCGGCGTACTGGTATGCAACATAAGCCTCTGCAGCCTCATGAACATCTTTCTCTTCGATCTTGAGACCGAACTTGTCCATAACATAGCCGCGGACCATCTGCCAACGGAAATCCTCGAAGAATGCAGGTGCCTCCTTCTCGATTTCCTCCTTGGAGAACTTGCCCTCATTGATATGGAACAGCCATCTCTTGAGGAACTCCTCAGGGAGCTTCACGTCAGCCTTCTCTACGAGATACTTTCTGAGATCCTTTGAGAGCTTGTAGTCAGACTCCTGCTTGTAGTTCTCCTGAAGTCTTTCTGTAACAGCCGCGTCGAATTCCTCTGCGCTGTGAACCTTACCCTCTCCGAAGATCTTGTCGTAAGTCTCCTGGTTCTCCTCTGCAGGAGCGAATGTCTTCACTTCCTTCACGGTAACGTGGAACTGAGGATTGATCTCTGCGAGCTCTTCTTTCTTCACCTTGAGCATGTATGCACGGTCAGACTCGTTTGTAAATGCCTCATTGACATTGACATCGAACTGGTCGCCGACCTTTGCGCCGAGGAATGAATTCTTTGCCTCACCCTCAACGTTTCTTACGCCTACGTAAGAAGCCTCGACTGTCTTGCCTTCCTGTGAGAAGTCAACGATTACGAAATCATCCTCACCGGCAGCCTCAGTATCAGTGAGTGAGCCGAACTGGCGGAGAAGGTTGTCCTTCATCTCTTTCTTGGCCTCGTCAGAAATCTCGATGGTGTAATACTTCACCTTGTCATCCTTGGTGAGCTCGAAGTTCACCTCTGATGCAGAAGCGATATCGAACTTGAATGTGAAGTCGTTGCCGGACTTCCACTCGATCTCAGGCTGGTCCTCGCTAGGAAGAGCCTCACCTACCATCTTGATATTGTTTTCCTTGATGAAGTTATTGACAGCTTCTGAAAGCACCTGGTTTACAGCCTCGCCGAGAACACGCTCACCATAAACTCTCTGGATGAGAGACATAGGAACCATTCCCTTTCTGAATCCCTTGAACTCAGCTGTACGTCTGCACTTCTGGAGTTCCTTCTTCTCGATTTCAGCGTAGTCATCGTGTGCTACAGTGACTGTGAGCTGGAGATTAAGCTCATCAATCTGGTTTTTTACAACGTTCATTTTTATGCTTGTTTATTATTTTCTTTGGTTTTAGCTTGCAAAAATAACTAAATTATCCGCAATTTGCAACCTCAATGCCTACCTTTCACGTTTAGGATATGCTATCCTGTCATGATAAATCTGTCCGAGATAGGATTTCAGCACAGATTTGATGCGGCTGAGGTCCTTCAGGGAGATATCGGCATTGTCCAGCTGACCTGCATTGATCTTGGACGCGACGATATTTTCGACGAATTTGTCGAAGGTCTCCGGAGTATTGTCCTTCAATGTCCTGGACGCGGCCTCTATCGTGTCGCATATCATCACAATCGCCTGCTCGCGGGTCCAAGGTGTCTTTCCGTTATAGTAGAAATCTCCGGCATTGGCCTCATCCCCGCCCTCATTCATGTACTTGTTGTAGAAGTATGCCGTGCATGTCGTTCCGTGATGGGTCAAGATGAAGTCTGACACCACTTTCGGCAACTGATATTTGGAGGCAAGGGCAAGTCCGTCGGTCACATGGCGGATAATCATCTTAGCGCTCTCACGAGGAGAAAGCCCTTCATGATACTTCGTCCCGAGACTCTCATTTTCAATGAAGCACTGCGGATTGGCAGTCTTTCCGATGTCATGGTACATCGCTCCGGCCCTGACAAGAAGAACATTCGCGTCAACGCTTCTGGCGGCAGCATCCGCAAGATTCATAACCTGCAGCGAATGCTGGAATGTTCCCGGCGCCTTCTGCGCAAGAATTCTCAGGAGTTTGTTGTTCGGGTCGCAGAGTTCCTCTAGTCTGGAATTGGAAACCAGTCCGAAAATCTTCTCGAAGAGATATATGAGAGGATATCCTGCAACTGTAAGGAAAGCACCTATGAACATATAGAGCATCAGCCACATGTCATTCAGCAGACTGCCGTCGTTGACAAGACGGAATCCGATGAATGTCAACAGCATACACCCGAAACTTATGAGTGCCATCACGAACTGGAGCCATCCCTTGCTGAAGAATTCGAAGGTAAACATCGTCAGGACTCCTGACACGAGGTAGAGAAGGAAGAGTTCCACTCCGTTATGCGCGAAAATCAGAAGCGGCAGCAGAGAAATCACGTAAACCGGAAGCACTACCCTCTTCCTGAAGAATGCGAGAAGGTAAAGCGCTGTCAATGAGAACGGTACGAGATACAGCAAGGACGGGTCTATCCTGTCGAAGGCAAAAGCCGCGAATGAGCCGACCGCGAATATGAAGAGCAGATAAACATATTTATTCATCTGCTTGAAGATGTCAGGATTCGTATAAAAAATGGAAAGGAAAAGGATAAGGACCAATGCCAATGATATGAGTCCGTTTCCGAGCCACAGGAAGATTCGTGGTCCGTCATAACCAAGACTCTCCTCATATTCCGCCTTGTAGGAATCGAGGTACTGGGCAATTTCAGCTGTCACTATCTCTCCCTTGGACACGATAAGCTGTCCGGCATTGACAAATCCCTGGGTCGGCGAAATGTAGTCGACGGTCTCGGCATGGACCAGGTCGGTGGTCTCCTTGTCATACAGAAGGTTCGGCTGGAGGGTTTCATCCAGACCGATAGCCCTGAAAACCGAGTCACCCCTGACATCAGGAAATGTGCGGCCGAGGTCTGCAAGAAGTTTGGCCCTTGCCCCGGACATCGTATAGATATCTGAAGAAGGAACTTTGGATGCCCTCTTGTCCCTCTGCAGGAAAAGGATTTCGTCGGCTGACGAGAAGTTCTCCTCCCTCGCGGAAGCCTCATCCGCCATGACGCCTCGCTGATAGATGTCAGTCAGAGACTGCACCACCTTGGGCCTCATGTAAGAATACTGTCCGTAATTCACATTCTCGGCTTCCCTCAATGCATCGCGCGCGATGTCCTCAGAGAACTTATAATATGGCACAATGCTGGAACCCAACGCATCTTTCTCAGCCTGAAGCTGTTCCGCAGTCTTCAGCACCGGGAAATCCACTTGGGCGACCAATGTCTCATAAGCCCATGGTGAACCTTTCTTATAGTCATAATTGAACTTTCCAGTCCTCGGCATCATGAAAAGAAGCAGGAGGAAAAGGACAAAGAGCGAAAGATATATCTTCGGCTCTCTCGGAATTCCGGTTTTTGCCATATTATGATGGTTTATGTCAATGTTGCAGCGCGTCCGCTATTTGAACGGGCTGTCTTTTTCTCTTGAGATATAGCTGTATGTCAACGTGTCGGTAAGACGCGGAAACAATCTGTGCGCCAACACGGTAAGCTTGCCGAGAGCGGTAAGGATAACCTCCGACTTCCTCTTCGCCAATGCCTTTGCAAGCAGTTCCGCACATTCCTCCGCGCTCATGAGTTTACCTTCATCGAGAGGAGTCTCTCCCTGAGCCGAACCGTCAGCCGTCAATGCGGCATTGCGCACATTAGAGGCAGTATAGCCAGGAGCGAAGACAAGCACATTCAGTCCATCCTTCAGATGCTCTATGCGCAGAGTGTCCAGGAATCCCCTGATGGCATACTTGGAAGAAGAATAACCCGTCCTGGCAGGCAGGGCAGAATAACCGGCGATGGAAATGACACCGACCACTGAACCTTTGGACTGGAGAAGATAAGGCAGGGCGAACTTCGTGCAATATACTGTTCCCCAGAAATTGACATCCATAAGAGACTTGATTACGGAGAGGTCCAGGTCCTTGAACATCGCCCTCATGGAGATTCCGGCATTATTGACAAGGATATCGATTCTTCCGAATTTTTCTACAGTCTTCTCTATCAATGCCTTGCAGTCCTCTTCCTTGGACACGTCAGTCTTCACGCAGAGGACATTGTCAGGATTTGGACTCACGCTCGGGACTTCCGCCTCGAGTTTGTCAAGATGTCTTGCAGCCATGACGACCTTCGCGCCATAGCTTCCGAATAATCTGGCAGAAGCCAACCCGATACCCGAGCTGGCTCCTGTTATGATTATTACTTTATTTTGAAAGCAATTTTTGTCCATAGAAGAACTATTCTACAGTCATGGCAGCGATATCGTCTCCGTCATATGCACCGGCATCAAGTTTGGCCTTGATTTCCTTGAATGCTTTGAGAGTGTACTCGACATCCTCCATCGTATGGGCAGCGGTGCTGACGATACGGAAGATGACCATACCCTTAGGGATGACCGGATATACAACCATTGAGCAGAAAATCTTGTAGTTCTCACGGAGGTCCTTTGCCATCTTTGTAGCCTGGGCCACACCTCCCTTGATATGTACAGGGGTCACGCAAGCCTCAGCCTCACCGATGTCGAAGCCCTCTTTCCTGAAACCGTCCTGGATTGCATGGGTAATGGCCCAGCACTTCTTGCGGAGCTCGTCACCTTCCGGAGACATGATGATTTCCAGACGCTTGGTATTACCGATAACGAGCGGCATAGGAAGTGACTTGGCATACATCTGTGAACGCATGTTCGCACGGAGGTAGTTGATGATCTTGTGAGGACCTGCAACGAAACCGCCGATGGAAGCCATTGACTTGGCGAATGCACCGATGTAAAGGTCAACCTCATCCATGCAGTGAAGAGCCTCTGATGTACCACGTCCGTGCTCTCCGAGAAGTCCGAATCCGTGAGCGTCATCGATCATGAAACGGAAGTTGTATTTCTTCTTGAGAGCTGCGATCTTGTCGAGAATACCGAGCGCACCTGTCATACCGTAAACACCCTCGGTAATGAGGAGAACTCCGCCGCCGTTTGCGTCAGCCTCAGCGCATGCACGTGCAAGAACCTTCTCGCAATCTTCAATATTGTTGTGACGGTACTTGTACTTGCTGCCGATATGCAGACGGATACCGTCGAGCAGACAAGCATGGCACTCAGCGTCATAAACGATCACATCGTGACGTGCGGTAAGAGCGTCAATGGTAGAAACGATTCCCTGATATCCGAAGTTGTAGAGGTAAGCATCTTCCTTCTTCTCGAACTCAGCGAACATCTTTTCAAGCTTCTCGTGGTATCTGGTGTTGCCTGACAGCATTCTGGCACCCATAGGATAGGCAAGGCCCCACTTGGCTGCTGCTTCCGCATCCGCCTTACGCACCTCAGGATGATTTGCAAGTCCAAGGTAGTTGTTAAGACTCCAGTTCAGGACCTCATTTCCGTTGAAAACCATGTGAGGTCCGAGTTCTCCCTCCAGACGAGGATACATGTAATAACCGTAAGCCTGGCTGAAATACTGTCCGATAGGACCTCCAGAGTCTCTTTCAATTCTGTCAAAAATGTCTAACATATTGTCTAGATTTTAGTGAATTTATGCATCAATGTTTGCGTAATGCGCATTCTCCTCGATAAACTGCCTGCGTGGAGGGACATCATCGCCCATCAGCATTGAGAATGTCCTTTCCGCTTCTGCGGCATTGTCAATGGTGATTTTGCGGAGTCTTCTCTTGGAAGGGTCCATTGTGGTATCCCAGAGCTGATGTTCACTCATCTCTCCAAGACCTTTGTAACGCTGCACCGTCACGCCCTTGTCGGAACCCTTTCCGAGTTTCTGAGTGGCTTCTGCACGCTGCGCATCGGTCCAGCAGTAAATCTCCTCCTTGCCCTTTTTCACAAGATAGAGCGGCGGAGTCGCAAGATATACATAGCCGTTCCTGATGAGGTCGAACATATATCTGAAGAAGAATGTAAGAATCAATGTTGCAATGTGGCTTCCGTCCACATCGGCATCGGTCATGATGATGACCTTGTGGTAACGGAGCTTGCTGAGGTCCATCCTCTTCTCTCCGTTCTCATCTTCCTGGGCCACGGTCACGCCGAGAGCCGTATAGATGTTGCGGATTTCCTCACTGTCGAATGCCCTGTCCTCGGCAGCCTTCTCCACATTGAGAATCTTACCTCTCAAAGGAAGGATTGCCTGAATGCGACGGTCACGGCCCTGTTTTGCCGTACCGCCTGCGGAATCTCCCTCGACGAGGAAGAGCTCGCACTCTTCAGGATTGCGCTCAGAGCAGTCCGCAAGCTTACCCGGCATTCCGGCACCTGACATGACAGTCTTGCGCTGAACCATCTCACGAGCCTTACGGGCTGCTGTTCTGGCAGTTGCGGCAAGGATGACCTTTTCAATGATAATCTTCGCCAACTTCGGATTCTCTTCGAGATACTGGTCCATGGCTGCCGCCGTAGCCTGTGAAACGACAGAGGTAACCTCGCTGTTTCCGAGTTTCGTCTTGGTCTGCCCCTCGAACTGAGGCTCTGCGACCTTGACGGAAACGATGGCGGTAAGACCCTCGCGGAAGTCCTCCTGAGAAAGTTCCACCTTCACCTTCTCCAGCATCTTGTTCTTGTCCGCATAGTTTCTGAGCGAACGGGACAATCCCATCTTGAATCCCTGAAGGTGGGTTCCGCCCTCGATAGTGTGGATATTGTTCACATAGGAGAGGATAGTCTCCTTGTAACCGGTATTGTACTGGAGAGCGATATCGATAGGGATAATCTTGTCCGATGTCACGCAAATAGGCTCAGGGATAAGCTCTTCCTGACTTGCATCAAGATATTTTATGAACTCCTTGAGACCTTCCTGGGAATAGAAGACGTCACGCTTGTGAATCTGCTTTCCTGTAGGACTGTAGTTGCCGTTGGCATCAGTCACGTACTCGTCAATGAGAGTCCTGTTGTCCGTCAATGTTATCTTGATTCCCTTGTTCAGGAACGCAAGTTCACGCATCCTCTTTGCGAGAGTATCATAATCATAGATAGTGGTAACAGTGAAAATCTCCGGATCCGGGTGGAATGTAATGGTTGTCCCGGTATCCTGGCACTCTCCGATGACCTCAACAGGTGTAATCGGCTTGCCCTTGGAGTATTTCTGCTGGAAAACCTTTCCCTCCCTGTGCACTTCGGCAATGAGAAGGTCCGACAATGCATTCACGCAGGACACACCCACACCGTGGAGACCTCCGGACACCTTGTAGCTGTCCTTGCTGAATTTACCGCCGGCATGAAGCACCGTCAACACGACCTCGAGGGCAGACCTGTGCTCCTTAGGGTGCATTCCGGTAGGAATTCCTCGTCCGTTGTCCTGGACTCTGATGGAGTTATCCTCATTGATGGTAACTTCGATATGATCACAGTATCCGGCCATAGCCTCGTCGATACTGTTGTCAACTACCTCATATACAAGATGATGAAGACCTCTGACCCCGACGTCTCCAATATACATTGATGGTCTTTTTCTTACAGCCTCAAGTCCCTCAAGAACCTGGATACTGCCGGCCGAATACTGCTCTTCGGCTTCGCGCATCTTTTCGTTTTCTTCCATCCTCAAAAATTATATTTATTCTTTCTTAATGTTCTTTCTAAACGCCTGCAACAGCACAGTTCCCGCGCCAGATTGCAAGCCTACAAATATAATAAAAATTATAGATTCAGGCAAATGCCGGCAGTAAAGCCGATCCCGCCGTCAGTATAAAGCGGAGCGCGCTGGATATTCATATCCAGAAGATTCTCTCCGCGCACCCAGAATGACATTTTGCGGCTGAATGCGAACTCCGCATGTACACCGAGATTCACCCAAGCAGGAATGCTGGAATCATTCACCATGATTGATTTCACTTTCCAGCCGGTCTCTCCGCCCACGGTTTCAGACTCGAAATTCTTTGTCAATGTCCTTCCGTCGCGTCTTGACGCGAATTCAGCTGAAACTCCTGCAAAAATGCGCTTCTTCCAATTGTATGTTGCATTCACGAAACCCGAGAATCTTGACGGCTCAAAATAAAAGTAAGCATCCTTCTCGCTCTTCTTGAACATCGTCTTTTCAATGTCAAACCTCGAGTCAATGCTGAGGTTTCTGGACTCCCACTTGAATTTCAGGTTCGCATAAGCCGCAGTACCGTTCAGGTAAGCGAGGGCCGATAGCATCTCAGACATCGTTCCGTCATAAGAATTCAGGTAAACGACGTCGAAAGGCATTGCCTCATAACTTCTGAATCCGCCCTTGACATCGAATATGAAACGGCTGCGGATATTTCCTCCGAGACCGAGAGCCAGGTTATACTGCTCTACAGAATTGTTGGACATGCCATGATAAGGCATGAAGAAGTGGTTGCGCTCCTTAAGTGCGGAATACTGGTTCCTGTAGTCGCCTCCGGTGGCCTTGAAATAGATGTTGAGATAATTTCTCACAAGTTCGAAACCGATGTTGGCATCAGGATAAATGAGGGTTCCCTTGTTGGTGTTCAATGAGGTACTGCCGTCCCTGTCGCTGATATTGAAGCTGAATTTCGGACCTACGGCAATACGCCAGCGGTTTCTTTCGAGTATGTATTTCGGTGTGACATAAGCAGTTCCAACACTGGTCTTGAATCCGCCTCCGTACCAGGTCATGCCCATTCCGAAGTCCGCAACGATACGGTGGTCCCTGTTCATAACGGGGCCTAAAGTAACATTGAAATCGACATCATTGATTCCCACCGTCTTATGTGTCACTCCTGCCTCGAACGGGTCGTCCATCTGAAGTCCTCCGAGTCCCTGCACGGTACCCTTGTATTTCATTGCGACATCGTAATAAAGGTATGACTCTGACGGGTTGGAAGATTTCGCACGGAATGAGAACTCGGCTCCGTTATACCCTGCAGCCAGCTGGGAATCCTTGGTATGGATTCCCTCATAGCCCGCGTCGAAGGTCAATGTTGCCTTGTTCAGGTCAGCCTGACCGTTGAAACCGGCCACAGACATCATGTCATAGCCGTTCCAGCGCTCCTTGTCGGCTGCAGTAGTAAGTCTGAAGTCATCATCGAACCACATCTTCCTGTACTTTCCGATATAGGAATGATGTGACGCGAAGACATCCATCTTGAATTTCTCCGTCTTCAGGTTCGGCTCCCAGACAAAATCCACTGAAGGCCTGAGCCGGTATCCGGCACCCGCCTTGAAATATATCTTGCGGCCGGTATATGGATTGTCCTGCGGACGCATCTGGAGTTCATAAGGCTTGAAATCATATGCTCCGCGATACGGATTGTCGAATACGGAATAGTCGAAATCCAGGTCGAAACGCGACATGGAGTCAGCCACGGCCATCAACTCCATCGGCTTGTGGACATCCATGAGCTTTCCCTCGTAAGTCCTTGTCACAGAGACTGTAGGATTCAGATTCTGCGCTGCTGCCCCCATAGGAATCAGCATTGCCGCAACAATCGGTAAAAAATATATCTTTTTCATATATAATCTCTTGATTAGCATTGACTTTACTCTCCTATAGACTCGATTTTCCCGAGACGCATCTTGACATTGTCAAGAACGTCATCCTCCCTTCCGGCAGGAGTGTATCCGTCGCGTATGCTTTCGAATGTGGCCTTGGCCTGTTTCATCTCTCCCCTTTCAGCGAATGAGTCACCGAGAACGATGAATGATTTCGCAAGCCAGTAATTCTGGTCAGTACCGGAGTCTGAAAGTTTATATACCAATGTCTCCACTTCCTCGAACTTGCCCTGGTCATATCTGTCCTGAATGACGAGATATGCGGCTTCGGCACCCTCCGGAGTAGCAGGCGAAGCGGACAATGTCTTAAGTATCGAGAACGCCTTATCTCTCTGGCTTGTAGCAAGATATGACTTGGCTTCCACATACTGGGCACGTCTCTTCTCGTCCTTTGTGCTCTTGGAATCGGCGGATACCTTACCGGCATCCGCAATGGCTGACTTGTAGTCTTTGCCAGCGAAGGCCGAGTTCATCATACCTACAAGGGCAGTATGCTTGTTGCCTTCGATTCTGGCATTGGCCAGCAATGACTTGTAACCAGCATATGCGTCACTCCAGTGCTGGAGGCCATAGGACAGTTTCGCGAAGTTCAATGAAGACATCTCCACGAATGACTCATCACCGGACTCGATCACTTTCCTGTACATGTCGCAGGCCTGTTCCTTCTTTCCGAGATTCTTATAGGACTCAGCCATATAGAATTCCGCCATCAGGACATCAGCCCCTGAAGGATAAGTGTCAATGTAAGCCTGGAGTGAGGTCAATGCCTTCTGATAGTTTTCCGCAAGGAAAATCTGCTCGGCGGCATTGAAGAACATGCTTTCCTGATCGGCTTCGGAAGCCTTTCCGCCCGACAGAGTCTTCAGATATGCAAAATACTGCTCAGGTTCCTGCTTTGTCTGATAAATGGACTCGATGGCACGAAGGGCATCCTCTGAATATTCAGAAGAAGGCATACCGCTGACAACTCTCTTATAATATGCAAGGGCCTCGTCATACTGGGATTCATTGGCGGAAATCATTCCGAGACCGATAAGCGCCCTCGCCTTGTATGTAGAATCACGGCCGTCGGAAACGATGCTTGCAAATACCTGCGATGCGGAAGTATTGTCACCGGCACCCATATAGGCACGCGCAAGTTCATACTCGGTCTCACACCAGAAAGATGCGTCAGGGGCAGCGCTCCTCGTGGCCGCAAGCAGTTTGATTTCTTCTTTCTGCTTGTTTGTCAATGCATAAGAGACTCCGGCCTGATAGTACGGATAGAGGTCGTCCAGCTGAGGATATTCACGGATAACGGTCTCATAGGCCGCAATCGCACCTGCATAATCCTTATCGATAAAGAAACAGTCAGCCTGTCTTGTCAATGCATCCCTGCGTCTTGTCTTGTCGCCTGTCTGCAGGTACGTATCGAACCAATCTGCAGCCGACTTGAAGTCATTTTCCTTGAAGTAGCAATATGCCACATTGTAAGGAATCAGGTTTCCTTCCTTCTTCCCATAAAGGGCGGAAGTATTGTAGAGATTCTTGTACATCTCGGCAGACTGGGCATAATCATCTGACCTGTAATAACTTTCGGCAAGCCAGTAACGCGCCGTCTGGTTGAACGGAGTACGTTTGTCAGAATAATATGCGGCAGTCTTGAGACAAGAGATTGCACTTCTGTACGATCCTGCGCTCACAAGCTGGTCGGCACGAAGATAATTGGCCTTCATGTAATTGTTCTTCATGTCTGCGTCGAGGACATCTATCTTGTCATAGGCCTCCACAGCACCGGCATAATCGTGATTATAGAGGGCTGCCAATGCCATATAACTGTAGATTCTGTCACCCTTAGCCTGCTCAGGGTATCTCCTGATATAGCTGTCGAATACAGAAGGGTCATTGTTCAGGTCGAATGCCAGCTTCGCGTAGTTGAAATACGCATCCTCCTGAATTTCAGCATCATAACCAGCCTCGGCAGCATCCTTGAAGGCAGTATACGCAGCCACCTTGTTCTTGGTCTGGATGTAACTGTATCCCATCTGATAGTTGGCGATCTGGCCAAGCGAGTCAGTGCGCTCCTTCATGAGATTGAACTTGTCGATGGCACCCTTGTAATCTTTCAATGCATAGAGAAGCGAACCTGCATAGAAATAGTCTTTTCGGCCGGTTCCCTCCGTTATGCTTGTCTTGTCATAATACTCCTTCGCAGATGCGGCATCACCCTGGACGAGATATGACTCCGAGATGATTCTGGCAAGATGTGACTTGCGCTCGGCAGGCACGGAAGCATACATTTTCGCAGCATGGTCAGTGACATACTTGTAGTCCTTTTCCATGAAACGGCACTCCATGATATAATATGAAGACACCTCTGCAAAACGCTGGTCCTTGGCTGATTTCTCAAACCACTCCTGAGCCTGGGAGAATTTCTCCCTTTCGTACCAGATGTATCCGATGGAGTAGCATGAAGGCGCCTGATAATCGTTGCGCGGAAGTTCCACCACCTTCATGAAGCCAAGTCTTGCGGCCTCTTCAAGTCCTATCTCGAAATCAGAATAAGCCTTCTTGAAAGTATATTCAGGAAGCTGGGTCCTGTAAAGTCCGGCAGCATTGACCTCGGCGAATTCAGTCGAAGCCGAAGGATAGTCGTCTGCGGCGAACAGATTGAGCGCGTGCGCGAAACGGAGCTGCGGAACCATTCCGGAAAACGGATACTCCGAAATATACTTCTCCAGTTTGGTCTCATAGCCGTTGGACTGCATCTTGACATCGCAGAGAACTGCGTATCCGCTTGCCGTCATATCATGCGGATAGCCGGAGAATATCTCCCTGGCTTTCACGTACATACCATGTTCAAAGAGTTCGCGGGCATACCTGAGTCTGGCATCCGGACCTGACTTGTATGCCTCTGTCACTGCAGTTTCCGTCCTGTCGGCCACATTCTGTGCAAATGCTGTCGCGGACTGCGATGAAGCAATGACTACCGCGGCCAATGATGCCGCCACCAATCTTTTGTCCATAATCTTCTTTATTTTCCGAATCTCTTGAGAATAGGATCGTATGCGTCGATTCTCCTGTCGCGGAGGAAAGGCCAGCCCCTTCTCACATATTCTGTCCTGTCAATGTCAATGTCAACGACCCTGTTCTCCTCATGTTCAGTATCGAACTGGGTAAGAATCTCGCCCTGAGGACCTGTCGCGAAAGAGAATCCCCAGAAATCAAGTCCGATGGTGTTGCCTGACGGATCATTCTCATGACCTACGCGGTTCACGGTAATTACCGGAAGGCCGTTGGCCACTGCATGTCCCCTCTGGACAAGCTGCCAGGCCTGGCGCTGCATTGCCTGCTCTTCCTTGTCGTCAGTGCCGACTCCGCCGATTGCTGTAGGATAGATGAGAATGTCTGCTCCGTTCAATGCCATAAGTCTGGCTGCCTCAGGATACCACTGGTCCCAGCATACGAGAACTCCCAAATCACCTACAGATGTATGCACAGGCTGGAATCCGAGATCACCAGGAGTGAAATAGAACTTCTCATAGAAGCATGGATCATCAGGAATATGCATCTTGCGGTACTTGCCGGCGATGGAGCCGTCCTTTTCAATGACAACTGCGGTATTGTGATAAATTCCCGGAGCGCGCCTCTCGAAGAGGGAAAGGACCAGGACAATGCCAAGTTCCCTGGCCAATGCGCCATAACGCTCCGTAGATGGTCCAGGTATCGGTTCAGCGAGGTCACAGATGGCGGCCTCTTCTGTCTGGCAGAAATAAACGCTATTGTGAAGTTCCTGAAGGACAACGAGTTGAGCACCCTTTGAGGCACAATCCCTGATATTTGCTTCGAGCTTTGCTATATTTGCAGCAATATCCTTTCCGCAGGACTGCTGTATCATTCCGACTTTAAGAATCTTAGACATATTTACGTATTTATTTTCAGTTTTACTTTCTTAGTAAGCATGAAAAAATAAGTTGGTAAAGATTTGTGAAGGATTTTCGAGGATAGATTTCTTTTCGAAGAAGGAGTGTACTGGACGTACACGACTGATGAGGAAAGAAATATAGACCGAAAAGACTCGCAAAGATTACCAAGTTATTTTTTAAGGATTACTTAACCATCCTTCAGGGAACTGCATGGTCACGCAGTGAAGTCCGCCATGTCCCGAAAGCAAGGCGCTGCAATCCAGCACTTTGACCTTTCTGCCAGGGAACACCGCCTGAAGTCTTTCCCTCGCGATTTCATCTTTCTGTGAACCGGAACCCGGAACAAGAACCGAGCCGTTCGTAATGAGGAAGTTCGCATAAGAACCGGGAAGCCTGTATCCGTCCAGATAAGCCGGGTCAGGAAGCGGGAGCGGAACGAGCGTATATGGCTTCCCGTCAATGGTCTTGAGCGACTTCAGCTGCTCTTCCATAGCATGAAGCTCGGCATAGTTCTCATCACTCTCATCTTCGCACTGCACATAGGCGATAGTGTCTTCCGAGCAGAAACGTGCAAGGATATCCACATGGCTGTCAGTATCGTCTCCTGCGATGGAACCGTGCTCGAGCCAGATGACGCGCTCAAGTCCGAACGCCTGTTTCAGTTCTCCTTCGATTTCATCCTGAGTGAGATATTCGTTCCGGTTCAGTGAACAAAGGCATGACTTCGTGGTAAGAAGCGTACCCTTGCCGTCCGTGTCGATGCTGCCGCCTTCAAGGACGAATGGCCTCATATCGACGCAAGCCACATCATCATTGAACATACCCTCGAAGAAAATCGTCTTGGTTATCTGGTTGTCCTTGTCGGACGCGAATTTCAGACCCCATCCGTTGAACACGAAATCATACAGGTATTTCTCTCCGTTGTCGCCATATACGGAGATTCCGCCGTGGTCGCGCGCCCAGGTATCATTGATCTCGCACTCGCAGAAACTGATTTTGTCAATGTCAATCGGCAGGCCCTGCGCGTCGCAGGCCTCCTTCAGTCTGCGTGATGCCTCAGCAATCGATGCTGTCACTATCATAAGGTGCCCGTCGGCCTGAACATCCGATGCAATGCGGGCATAACATTCCTGAACCTTATCAAGTTCATACCATGGAGTGGTCTCGTCCGGCCATGTAAGCTGGACACCGCTCTGATGTTCCCATTCTGCAGGTAATCTCATATCTAATCCAAGCAAAAAATATCAATACTTTAACCCACAAATTTACTAAAATCCAAGGACAAAAAAAAGCGGTCAACGTTTTCACGCTGACCGCACATTCAAAGATATGTAAATTACCTTATTATTCGATAGTTACTACTCTGTTGAGCACTGCAGAACCGAATCTGTTGTTGCTGGAGCCTTCGGCCTTTACAACGAGGTGATCCTCAGAGATACCATACTTCTCGACAAGAATCTTCTTGACATTGTTTACACGCTGCTCAGAGAGATACTGGTTGCGTGATGCTGTACCTGTACCCTTGTCTGCAGAACCTGTAAGAACAAATACCTTGTCAGGAGCCTGCTCGAGAATATTCTTGACATAGAAATCAAGATGAGCCTCTTCGCGCTCTGAAAGTTTGGTGCTGCCGATCTCGAAGTAGAGAGTTGCAGGAGAAACGAGGTCACCTGCCTTTGAAACGGTAACTGTATCAGGTTTGGCATTCTTGAGTTCCTCAATCTGAGCCTTGAGATCCTTGTTCTCCTTCTCGAGAGCATTGACTCTTTCCTGGAGTGCATTGTACTGGTCCTCAGTGAAAGGAACAGGAACGATAGCAGGAACAACTGAAGTATGACGCTTGAAGTTGGTTCTGCCGAGGTTTACGGAAACGCCGATCTTTGCTGACGGCATGACACCGAGTTTGGTGTTAGGTGCAGGTGACACATGAGGATATGTGCTCTTAGTAGCCAACGCAGAAAGGTCGAGGTTTATGTTCACCCTGTTGCTTACGCGGAAGCTATTGATGACACCAAGACCGGCACCGTACTCACTATTGCTTCTTGCACGCATATAAGCGAATGAAGGATAAGCGATTACATTCCAAGTCCTGGTCTCCTTATATCCGCTGAAAGCGTTAGAGAGATTCCAGAGAAGCTCAGCATGGATGGTGTTGCAGTTGAATGTTCCGTCGCATGCGGTGAAACCGTCATTTGCTACAACCTTGTTCTTGAGTCCTGCCCAACCTACTCGGGCACCGATAGATGGGGTAAACCATTTTCCTACATATATGTCAGTTGCCACACCGGCCTTGCCGTCAACACCTTTGCCCCACCAAGAGTTGACACCTGCGCCGACACCGACAAACCAGTTGTCACCGAAGCGGTTGGTCTCATAGGAACCACGTACTACTTTTCCGTTCTCGTCACGATTACCATTCTCCTGGGCATTGATAGCCGGAGTGGCTGTCAGAACACCTGCCACTATGGCAAGGGCACTGATGAATAGTCTAGAAGTTTTCATCATAGAACAAATATTTAACAATTATCGTTTTTATGTCTTGCCTTTACCTCCAGAGCACTTTTTCGTCCATTTCCCCAGAGGAAAAATCGCGCAAAACTAAAAAACTTTAGACAAAAATGCAAGATATTTGTTCTATATGTTTATCTCCTAGCTTTAAGGCCCTCCCTTATCTCACTCATTTTCCTGTCCGTGAGCGGGTAGAACGCCATAATCAGCACCCCCACGGCAGAGCCTACAGCAGGAATCCAGCTGATGAGAGCCTTGATTGTGGCAAGGGCCTCAGGAGTCTGGACCGCATCTTTGGCATTGTCATAACCGAAGGCCATGAGCACCCAGAGAACGATTGCACTTCCGAATGCGGCACCGAACTTCTGGGCCATTGATGAAGATGAGAAGATGAGGCCGGTAGAAGCGCTTCCGTTCTTGTATTCAGAATAGTCAGCCACGTCTGCAAACATTGACCACAACAGCGGCGAACTGATACCGATGGCGATGCAGATGAGAATCTGGGCAGCCATGAGTATCCACATGCCGGCAGGTGTCTCAGGAAGCAAGGCCACGGCAGCCGCAAAAACCGTAATGGCTACCAGGACAGCGATGAATGTCGCCTTCTTGCCTATTTTCTCGGAAATCGGAACGGTCACCACGACACCCACAAGCTGTGAGATCTCACCTACGGTCAGGAATATTGCCAATGTATAAATGGCCTTGACACCAAGCACGTCAGCAAAGTAGTATGCCGCAGCGCCTCCCCTGATGCAGTTGAACAGAAGCAGCGAGATGCCTCCACCAAGGAGAAGCCACCATGGAGCATTGCAGAAGAGCGCCTTCAAATCCTCCATTATGGAATTTCTCTTCTCTTCCTTATGTGTTTCCTCCGCCTTGGCCATCTCAGACTCGGTCACGTGCTCACGGGTCATGGCAAAGGTCAGGAAAAACAGAATCGCGCAGATTGTTCCGATAACGGTAAGGGCGATTGTCCAGTCCAGAGGTGCCGAATCGGCGATAGTCCATTTCTCAGGCAAGGTTCCCAAAACTGAAGAACGGAGACGGAGAAGCGGCTCGAAAATACCCATCGATATGAAACTTCCGATGAAGGCAAAAAACATTCTGAACGAAGAGAATACGGATTTCTCACGAGAATCGTCAGTAACCACTCCCAGCATCGCACCATAAGGGACATTGATGGCGGTATATACGGTCATCATCAATATGTATGTGACATACGCATATATGTGCTTGAATGTATAGTTGTCAGTCTGAGGCGTATAGAATGCAAGAATGCCGGCTATCGCAAAAGGCAGCGCAATCCACAGCAGGTAGGGACGGTATTTTCCCCACCTCGTGCTGGTTCTGTCCGCTATGAGTCCCATGACAGGGTCAGAGATGGCATCATACAGCTTGGTCACAAGAAGGAGCGTACCTGCATGGGCAAGGCTCAGACCGAATATGTTCGAATAAAAGAAAGGGAGATAGTACGAGAAAATTTTCCAGAACATGGATGACGACATGTCACCGAATCCATAACCGATTTTCTCCGAAAGTTTGGCTTTAGTCATTTCTATTTGGTTTTCTTAATAATTCATTGAAATTGCGGATGATGGCGACCGTAGTGGTATCGCTCCCATACACGGAATAGAGGCCCTGAGGTTCCTGTGCAGGGTCACCGCAATAGTCGTCACCCCTATGCCACCAGATACTTTCCGCCGACTGGCCGGCTTTTCCGCCCCAAGCCCAGAAATTCACGCCGGCAAGGATGCCATCACTCTTCGCGGAATCCTCCAGACGGCGGAAGATATGAGTATAATATGCATCTCTCGCAGCGACAGGCGTGCTCTTGTCGAACTTATATCCGTCGCGCGGATAACCGAACTCCTCGATTACCACAGGCTTGCGGAGTTTCTCTGCAGAAGCGATGTGCATGTCAATGTATTTGTCCGTCTTGGCATACGCTTCCGGCAGGTCTGCCTCCAGTGAATCCTTCCTGACCCAGTTCCAGTTCGCTGGCCAGATATGCATCGTAAGATAGTCAATATCAGGGCAAGAGTGAATCTTTTCGAACAGGTCCATATCGACCTCACACCCGTAAAGGCCCTCGCTGCCGACAGACACCATATGGTTTTTGTCAATGCTTTTTATCAATGCCGCCGTCTGCACCAGCCACTTCTCAAATTCCGCCTTCACTGAATCCACACGGACGAAACAACGCGGTTCGTTGCACATCTGCCATGAGAAAATCGCCGGGTCCTCCGAATAAGGGCGGCCTGTCACGGTATTGATTCTGGAAACCACCTTCTTCACATGTTCCATAAACATTGACTTCGCCCTTTCGTCAGTCGTGAATTTCGAAGTGATTTCACAATATTCTTCCCAGGTGACATCATTCGCGCTTACAGCCTTTCCGTGTCCGGTCCATTCCAGATATTGGCCGAAGCCGCCTGACCACTCCCACGCATTGTTGAGATAAATCACGGCCGTCATGTCACGCTTTCCTAGTTCCACAAGGAAACGGTCCAGTCCCACGAACACATTTTCGTCATAAACTCCCGGAGCGGTCTGAAGAGCAGGCTCCACTTTCCATTTCACTCCGGCATCTCCGTCAGCCCCGGCCAGGACACGCAAGTTGGTCACTCCCATAGACTTGAGGCTGTCAAGTTCCTCGCCGAGCCTTTCCGGATCCGCGACATCGGTATCCGAAGCCAGAAGAGGCGCATACCACATGTTCGCCCCGATGAAATACTCGGTCTTGCCGCCGCGGACAAATTTTCCGTCCTCCGCAGACCAGAAACCGCTGTCCCTGCCGCAGGATATAGTCAATGCCATCGCTATCGTTGTCAATGTCAAAAGTTTACGTCCCATATAGTTCCAGTGTTACTAAACAGAGTGCAAATTTAGCAAATTTTCGCGTGAGGGACACACCTCTTTGCCATGCATTTAGTATCTTTGTATGATTCCGGCTTCAGAACCTTCCCTGCCGGATGAAAATGACATGCAGTTCAAGATTTCTTCTGAATACAAACCTTCCGGAGACCAGCCGGGAGCCATCGACGGATTATGCTCAGCCATAAATGAAGGTGCCGACGCAGTCACCCTGCTCGGAGTCACTGGCTCGGGAAAGACTTTCACAATGGCCAATGTCATCGAACGTCTCCAGAGGCCGGCCCTGATACTGAGCCACAACAAGACACTTGCAGCACAGCTCTATGGCGAATTCAAGTCTTTCTTCCCGAACAATGCGGTCGAGTACTTCGTGTCATATTACGATTATTACCAGCCGGAGGCCTACATCCCGTCCACGGACACTTACATTGAAAAGGACCTCAGCATCAACGAACAGATCGACAAGTTGCGCCTCAGTGCCGCGTCAGCCCTCATGTCCGGCAGGCGCGATGTCATCGTGGTTTCCAGCGTTTCCTGCCTCTACGGTATCGGAAACCCTCAGGACTTCCACTCGCAGACCGTAGAACTGCATGTGGGACAGCAGATTAGCGAGACCAGGCTGCTCTATCATCTGGTAGATGCCCTGTTCAGCAGAACCGAGACTGATTTCAAAAGGGGAACTTTCAGAGTCCGCGGAGATACCGTAGACGTATATCTCGGAGGTTCGGACGAGGCAGTGAGAATCGAATTTTTCGGAGACGAAATCGACTCTCTGTCATTGATAGAACCGGTTACTGGAGCGACAATCGAGCAGCTTTCGGAGGTGCCGATCTATCCGGCGGGCAACTTCGTCACGACTAAAGAAAAGACCGTCAAGGCCGTCAGCATGATTCAGGATGACCTCGTGAAGCAGATGGAATATTTCGAGAGCATCGGAAAGAATCTGGAGGCCAAACGACTGAAACAGAGGGTGGAATACGACCTTGAAATGATGAAGGAGATGGGCTACTGCCCCGGAATCGAGAACTATTCCAGATATCTTGACGGAAGGAAGGCCGGACAGAGACCGTTCTGTCTCATTGACTATTTCCAGGATGACTTCATCACTTTCATTGACGAAAGTCATGTCACGATTCCGCAGATCCGCGCGATGTACGGCGGAGACCACTCCAGAAAGTCCGTGCTGATAGACTACGGATTCCGTCTGCCGGCCGCTTCGGACAACCGTCCGCTGACCTTCGACGAGTTCGAGTCCATCACGGGACAGACCGTCTATGTCAGCGCCACCCCTTCAGAATACGAATTGAAAAAATCGGAAGGACTTGTAGTAGAGCAGGTTGTGAGGCCGACAGGACTGCTGGACCCTCCTATCGAGGTACGCCCTACACACGACCAGGTGGACAACCTTCTGGAGGAAATCAGAAAACGCGCCGAAATAGATGAAAGGGTTCTGGTCACGACTCTGACCAAGCGCATGGCGGAGGAACTGGATGACTTTTTCGGAAAACGTGGAGTCCGCTGCCGCTATATCCATTCGGATGTCGATACGGCAGAGAGAGTGGAAATCATCGAGGATTTCAAGAACGGACTGTTCGACGTGCTCATCGGCGTGAACCTCCTGCGTGAAGGTCTGGACATTCCTACGGTTTCACTGGTCGCAATCCTTGACGCGGACAAGGAAGGCTTCCTGAGATCCCAGGTAGCATTGACACAGACAGCCGGCCGCGCAGCGAGAAACGTGCACGGGCTTGTCATCATGTACGCCGATTCCATAACAAGGTCAATGCAGGAGACGATTTATGAGACGGACCGCCGCCGCGCCAAGCAGATCGAGTACAACAAACTGCACAGGATTACGCCTAAACAGGTAGAAGTCAAGCACAACGCCCTTATTTCAGAACTCGGAGGAAGCGCCCCGGAGGGCAAACAGCTCGGCCGTGTCACAGCATCCAACTCATACGACTCCCCTACTTTCATCCCCAATCCGAGCGCTCTCGGAAAGGGCCGCATAACAGTCGGACTGGGTGACGATTCCAAGCGCGATTCCAACAGCGCCTACACCGACGGCTATATACGCGCCGACCTCGCAGCCGTGCTCCAGGACCCTGTAATCAGGTCAATGTCAAGGTCACAGGTCGAGAAGGCAGCTGAAGAGTCTCGCCGCAAGATGAAGAAGGCAGCCGCCGAACTTGACTACACGGCAGCAGCACGTTATCGCGATGAGATGTGGGCTCTCGAAGAGTATCTCAAGGTCTGGAAACAGAGTTAGCCACGATATATCCCATCGTCCAGGCGGCCTGCAGATTGAATCCGCCCGTAATCGCGTCAACGTCAAGCACTTCCCCGGCAAAATAGAGTCCCGGATGCTTGCGCGATTCCAGAGTTTTCGGGTCAATCTCGGACAGCGCCACGCCACCGCATGTCACGAACTCGCCCTTGAAGCGGTTCCTGCCTGTTACCGGATAGAGGTCCGAGGTCAATGTGTCCGCCAGCCTGTTCAGGCCTTTCCGAAAAAGTTCCGCCCAGCGTTTCGTTTCCGGCAGGCCGGCACGTCCGAGAAGTAAGGACCAGAGTCTGCTGTTGAACCTTTCCGGATAGATGCTGGACAATTGTTTCTGAGGATTCCGGGAGGCGTAGTCAGTCAGCATTGACAATACATCATTGACATTCATCTCTCCGAGCCAGTTTACGACAAGGCGGCTTCTGTATTGGTTTTCAGCGAGATACCTCGCCGCATAGGAAGACAGTTTCAGAATCGCAGGTCCGCTCATGCCCCAGTCGGTAATCAGCAGAGGCCCCTCCGCGCGGAATTTCGTCCCGGCAAGCCAGGCGACAGCCCCGTTGACCACGGTCCCCATCAATGCCGAAAGTTCCCTGTCCCTCGTCTGAAGCGCAGGATTGTCAATGCAATCAGGAGAACCGATGTTGAAGCTGAAAAGAGAAGGAAGAGGGTCAATGATTTCGAGGTCCAGCCCGTCCAGCATCGAATAGCCGCCCCGTTTAGGATTACCGCCAGTAGTCACAATGACAATGTCCGCATCAATGTCAGGATTCGTACGCCCCTCGGCATCCGGAGCGAAAGATATCCTATATCGTTCAGTATCAGTTGCCTTGTCTTCTATCTTGGTGACACGGCAGCCCGTTCTGACATTGACTTTTTCCCTCCTCATCAGCGACAGGAGGACATTGACAATCTCCATCGCATCCTGCGAAACCGGGAACACGCATTGGTCGGGCTGGGTCACCAGACGTACGCCGGCGTCCTCGAACCAGCGGCATACGTCAATGTTGCCGAATTCCTTCAGCAGGCGTTTCATGAGCCTGTGACCGCGCGGATAGACCTGCTCCATGCTGCGCACTTCCTGAAATGAATTGGTAAGATTGCAGCGTCCGCCTCCGGTAATGCTTACTTTCACAAGCGGCTTGGCTGCGGCCTCATATACAGTCACTTCCGCCTCCGGGTGAAGACGTTTGACATTGACAGCCGCAAAACATCCGGCAGCGCCCCCTCCTATTATCGCAATATGCATAGTATCCTCAAATTATCGTTCACGTTGTTCAAAAAGTACTGGATTTGTCCCGCAATGTCTCCCAAGAGCCTCACGGGAAGGCAAAATTAATGAAAATCCGTTGGAAATCTTGTGACAAACTTATATCTTAGGCGTATAATAACACCAAAACGAAATGCCACATATTTCAGAAAGAGGAGCCGCACTGCCGGCTTCGCCAATCAGGAAACTTACGCCTTATGCTGAAGCTGCCAAAGCCAGAGGGGTGAAAGTCTATCATTTGAACATCGGACAGCCAGACCTTCCGACTCCGGAAAAGGCTATGGAGGCCATAAGAAGTATAGACAAACGTACTTTGTCTTACAGTATGAGCCAGGGCACACCGGCTCTGAGAGAGGAGTTCTCCAAATACTACCGCACTTTCGGTATCGACTTGGATCCGGATGAGATAATCGTCACCGCAGGAGGTTCAGAGGCGCTTCTCGCTACATTCCTCACCTGCTTCGATCCGGGAGACGAGGTCATCATCACCGAGCCGGGCTACGCGAACTATCTGAGTTTTGCAGAAGCCGCAGGACTGGTCGTGAAAGCCGTGACTTCGAAAATCGAGAACGGTTTCGCACTGCCTTCAGCAGAGGATTTCAAGAAAGCAATCACTCCGAGGACGAAGGCCATCCTCATCTGCAACCCGAACAACCCTACCGGTTACCTTTATTCTCCGGAGGAACTGTTCCAGCTCAGGGACCTGGTCAAAGAGCATGACCTGTTCCTCATCGCCGACGAGGTTTACAGGGAGTTCGTATATACCGGAGAGCCATATATCTCAGCATTGACACTTTTCGGAATCGAGGAAAATGTAATCGTAGTCGATTCTGTTTCAAAGCGTTACTCCGAGTGCGGCATCAGAATCGGAATGGCGGTCACGAAGAACAAGAAAGTCCGTGAAGCATTGACAAGATTCTGCCAGGCGAGACTCAGTCCGCCTCTTCTCGGACAGATTGCGGCTGCCGCATCCGTAGAGGGCACAGAGTTGTATTCGAAGGAGTGCTTCGACGAGTACAAGGCAAGAAGAGACTACTTCATTTCTGAACTGAACAAGATTCCAGGAGTCTATTCCCCTAAACCGGAGGGCGCGTTCTATACTGTCGCAAGACTTCCGGTGGAGAATGCGGAAGAATTCTGCAAATGGAGTCTCACTGATTTCTGCTACACGGAGAATGAGGAAACCGATGAGACGGAGGACGAGGGCATCCATTTCGACAGTCCGCTTCCCGGACCTGAGAAGCAGGAGCCTGAGTTTATCGGAGAGACTGTGATGATGGCACCTGCTGCCGGATTCTATGCTACTCCTGGACTTGGAATGGATGAAGTCAGAATGGCCTATGTGCTGAATATCAATGACCTCAAGAGAGCATTGACGGTTCTCAGGGCTGCATTGAAGGCTTACAATTCAAGATAATCACAGACAGTCCCAAGTCCCTTCCCTCGTGGAGTGGACTTTCCCTAGCCCTCGCGGGCTCCAAGAGCGTTGTTTCACACTTGCGAAACTTGAATCATACAGATTTGGAGAAGGTACGTTTTAGCAGAAGGTAGCGTCCCAACGCATCCGTAACGAATTTTCCCCATCTGATTTCAAGACGGTTTTCCGGGAGAATGAGCCACGACAAATCAGGCTTGTCTTCCGGAAAATCTCTTTTGAGATGTTCGACAGACTGCCAGCAGTAATATTTGAGCAAGGCTCTGGTCACGAATCCAGGGGCATGGTGACGCTTCAGAAGGAGTTTCCTGAGAGGAAGTCCAGCACGCAGGAAATCCATCCTGACATTCAGTTTCAGGGATTCGTTTGCAGACCAGCGATATACGAACAACGGCTTCTCGTAACGGTAGTATTTCATTGACCTTGCGGCTCTTACGATGAAATACAGGTCCGTTGACGGGCCGGAAAGATGGTCAAATCCTCCGGATTTCATGAATGCGGATTTCCTGAAGGTCACTCCGGTCGGGGCGAACAGTCTGCAGAACGGTTCCCCGTCCGCTTCAGGACACCACAATTTGGCATTGACATTATACTCGGGGACAGAAGGCTTCGGCTGGCCCTGATATTCTCTCCATTTTACCGCTTCCGGACAGATTATGTCGGCATCCGTCTTCAGGTCCGTAATCCTGTTCATTTCAGAGAGATACGCTGGAAACAGGTAATCGTCATCATGCACAAGGACAGCATATTCGCCGTCGGCGAGTGAGACCGCCCTGTTGAAATTCCCGACAAGGCCAAGGTTCCTGTCGTTCCTGTAATAAATGATGCGCGAGTCGGTCAATGACATGAGATATTTGCAGACGTCCGAGTCCGGTTCCGGATTGTCCTCGACCACAATGACATCGAAATCACCCGTCCAGATCTGGGACAATGCCGATTCCACTGTATCTTTCAATGTCTCAACGCGTTTCCATGTCGGTATGACGATTGAAAATTTAGGTGAGATGCCTGGGCGCACACCTTTTATCAATGTCGAGCCGATATTGCTCTGGCAGGCAAAATTGTCATTCTGATTCAGGCATTCCTGTGCATTGATTTCCATAATCCAGAAACTGTTTTTATAATTGAATCGAAGCCGGTTCTGTAAAACTCTGATACTGACATGTCCAGTTCACGGAATACCCACAGCGGCCATCTCCAGTTGTTATACGCCGCCTGCACGATTCCCTGAACAAGTACCACTCCGAGAAGTCCCAAAGTGGTGAATTTCAAGGCAATGAAAGTGAGTAGAACTATGACTCCGCCTGAGACAAGGCTCGGGACCACATATGGGATCTTGTTCTCTGTAGAAATCACCGAGGCGAATTCAGAGTGGTTCAGTTCCAATGCTACGATTACAAGATAGAGCACGCAGACAAGCCTTGACGGCAGCATCGTCTGAGACTTTATGAGTTCCAGCAGGTATGGTGCCACGAAGATTATTCCAAGCGCTCCGGCAACCATTATGATCTGACCGACTACCATTGAGAAGGAGATTGTCCTTTTCAGCATTGGTCTGTCCCCTGTCACGCGGCAGTTCGAGACTTTCGGCAAATAGGTCACAAACATGGTGTTCGCGATTCCGGTGACTATTGTAGTGAGCTGGGTCAGAAGACCGTACGATCCGATTGTCGCAAGCGGGAGGAAAAAGCCGATGATGAACATTCCCATCTTGTTCACCGCATATGCCCCGATGAAATTGATTCCGAGTTTCTTGGCATTGAACCAAATGACGGAGAAGGTTTCCCGGATATCTTCGCGGGTGACTGTCTGCTCAGCGAGACGAGCTTTCAGTTCTGGCTTGAAGTATGCGCGGTAGCTCACATATCTCTGCACGAAAGGGGCGATGAAGTTGGCCGCGACTACGGCAAAGAGGCCCCAGCCGAGAAGCAGGAATACTGTGCAAAGTACCAGATATGCCGACTTGGAAAGTATCGCCGCCTGTGAAGATTCCCTTATCATTCCGCTGCCGGTAAGCAGGCTGGAATAGTAGGAGAAATAAATGTTGAAATATGTTGAGAATGAGTATAATATCCAGATATACAGGGAGTTGTTGACATTGGTAAAGCCTTCTGTAAGATACCAGATATAGCCTGTTCCGAAGGTAAGCATCACTATGAGGGCAAGGACGGACAGACGCCGATATACAAAGCGGGCCGTGCTGATCAGGACTGAAAGGAGATGCCAGTCAATGCTGCCGCCGCGTTCTTCCTCCACGCCCTCGCGGCAAAGCCTGCGCGCACCGCTGTTGACATATGTGAAGTTCCTGCCGAACTGCGGGGAAAAGCCGAAGTCCATCAGGCCGACTATCGAGCTGACTGTCAGCATGAGATAGTTCATTCCGACTTCCTCCTTGGTAAGCAGGCGCAATATAAGCGGCAATGTCACCAGGCCGGATCCTATCTGGAACAGCTTGGCGACATAGCTCCACGTTACATCTTTCTTTGTTATTTCTACTCCCAATTTCTAACGACTAATTATACCTTTAAGGAGTGCAACCGTATTCTTTGTAAAAATCTTACATGATGTCTGGCCTTCAAGTGCACGGAAACGGTGACAGTCAGTTCCTGTCATCACATACCATCCGTTCTTCAGCATTTCTTCTGCCCTCTTCGCGATTCTGTCGCCATAGACGCCGAGTATTGACGGCAAATTAAGCTGGAACTCCGCGCCCATGTCCAGAAGCCGTTTGTAATCATCCATTTTCATGTATGTATAGCGTTCCGGATGAGCTATCAGAGGAGTATATCCAGCAGCATTGATCTTGCCTATCATACCCCACAGATCCATCGGCGAAGCCCATGTGGATGTCTCTACGAGGAGCCTGTTGTCTCCATGAAGGAGGAAGTCATCCTTTTCGAGCCGCTTCATGAAAAGCGAATCCAGCATGTTTTCCGAGGCAAGTCTGAGTTCTATTTTGCCCTTCCATGCCTCCTTCAAGCTTTCGAACCGGGCCCTGAGGTCTGCCGTCTCATTCGGAACATCCTCCATGATATGGGGCGTGCACCACAGGACGGTCGCGCCTGCCGCTTCCAGGAAATTCAGTATTTCCAATGATTCTTCAATTGTTTTTACACCGTCATCCACTCCGTACAACACATGCGAGTGGTTATCGACAAAGCCCTTCAGCAAGCCGGACTCGTTAAGGCTGGTTCTGCTGTTGAAAAACCCGAACATCTCTAAAATTAGTCTTGAACGTTGTTTCCATAACCGTAGCCATAGCCGTATCCGTAACCATAGCCATAACCGTAACCATAATGACCATAGCCATATGCCTTGCTGGTAGTATCGACACCATTGAGAATGACAGCCATGTGGTTATATACTCCGCGCTCGTAAGCATCCTCGACTGCAGGAAGAGCCCTCTTGTCGAACAGGCCTGCCCTGATTACGAATACCGTATAGTCGGCATGCTTTGCAATGATGGATGTATCGGCGACGATGTCCACAGGAGGACAGTCCATGAAGATATAGTCATACCTTGCTGAGAGCTCGTCCATCATCTTGTCAAACTTCTCTGATACAAGGAGTTCGGCAGGGTTAGGAGGGAGCGAACCTACTGAAATGAGGTCAAGGTTCTCCTTGATGTTCTGAATCTCAGGAACGATGCTGTCAAGCTTGCCGTTCAAGAAGGCGGAGATACCTGCCTTGTTGTGCTCAAGTGCCTTTCCGAGGGTACCCTTTCTGAGGTCAAGGTCGAGGAGCAGGACTTTCGCACCCTTGAGTGCCATGGTAGCCGCCATGTTCATGAGGACGAAGGTCTTTCCGGCGTTAGGATTGAATGATGTAATCATCACCTTGTGGCATCCTTCCTGACCGCCAGTCATGAAGTCGAGGTTGGTTCTGAGAACTCGGAACGCCTCGTTGATGCCGTTTCTGTTGGACGGAGCCACGACGATCTTCGTATTGGCGTCATCGCACATCTTCTTTCTCATCCTGTTAAGAATGCCGGCACCCTGACCGAGCTGAGGAATCTCGGCAAGGAACGGAACCTGCATGTTGGTCAAGTCGTTTCTTGTCTTGACTCTCGTATCCATCTGGCTGATCATGAAGAAGATACCGAACGGAATGCCCGCTCCGAGGATAAGAGCCACCAGCAGAATCATCTTCTTGTTAGGAGACTGGGGAAGGTCCTCTCCGGCAGGCTCCATGACAAGACGTGTATTGCCCACGTTCACGAGGCTGGCGATTTCGTTCTCTTCCCTCTTCTGGAGGAGATAAATATAAAGTTCCTCCTTGATCTTCTGCTGACGCTCGATGGAGAGCAGCTGAAGTTCCTGACCGGAGGTGTTTGAAATCTTGTTCATGATATTGTTCTCCTCTGCGGCAACCTTGTCAGCCTGAAGTTTGAGTGTGGCGATAAGGTTCTCGATAGACCTGTTGATGGCTATCTTCAATGCTGCAATGGAGTTGTTGTAGTCGAGCACGAGCGGGTTCTCGCTGCTGCTTCCTGAAACGAGCCTGTCTCTGCTGAGTACCAACTGGTTATACTCTCCGATCTGTGATTCTACGGTAGAGTTTGTCAATCCCGAGTTCGCAGGAATGAGGGCTCCGTCATGAGCCGGATTCTCCAGGTACTCCTTTATGAACTTGGCGATTGCGAGCTGGTTGTTCACCTCGAATGACATGCTCTTGTATTCTGTGGATTCACCGAGATAAGCAGCCGACAAAGACTGGATATCAGTGATATTGTGCTCTGCCTTGTAATCCTTGAGATGTTCCTCGACTCCGCCGAGTTCCTTCTCGATTACCACCAGACGGTCATTGATGAATGCTGTAGTATTGCGTGCCGACCTGTTCTTGTCCTCGACCCACTGCTCGTTATATACATCAATGAGAGTACTGAGGATGTTGTCTGCCCTCGAAGGGAAGCGGTCTGTCAATGTCAATACGAGGACTGTGGACTCTTTTCCTGACAGGGAAACCGAAAGAGACTTGTTGTAAGCCTTTGCGAGTTTCTTGGCATTGACCCAACTGATGACAATCGGCTTTTTCCACTGGTCGTAGAGCATTGTAGGCGCAACGACGAGTTTTCCGACAGGGGTATCGAGGGTATCATTGAGACGGCCCTTGATTTTTGCATATTCCATCTCCTCACCGGCAACGTGCCAATCCTTGATGACAAATGCGTCTTCACCTTCCTTCACGATTTCGAAGGAGAACGAGGAAGCATTGTTGTCCCCGGCGCGTACAAGCGCGAGAGGTGAATTTGTGAACAGTTCCCTGCTTCTGAGGAACTGCTTTTCCACATATGATGTCTCGAGACCGAGCCTCTTCACTACACTGCACATGAGGTCAGGAGAGGAGAAGGCCTCCATCTCGTTATATACATTCGAGCCGCCTGTGCGCATGCGTGAAAGACCGCCAGTGAATGACGCTAGGTCACGCATAGCAGAACTCTCATTGCTGTCGTCAATGATGACTTTCGCGGTTCTGCTGAATGTAGGAGATGTCCTGTAGATATAGAACACTGCGAAGAATATGCAGATACAGATGGAGAGGACATACCACCATTTGTTGTTCCATATCATTGCCCAGATGTCGGCAAGATTCAGTGAATCGAGTTCGCCTTCGTTCTGGGTATTTCTAAAAGATTGTCTGCTTTCGAGATTGTTATCTGCTGCCATATTCCAATCGTATATTTCGTTTTATTGTAAAATCAGTTTTGGAGGAGTCGACTATTTGTCCTTGTTCTTCGAGTTGGACACGGCAATCCAGAGGTTTGCGATTGTCACGCCGAATGAACCCATTGATACCCAGAATGATGCGGATTTCAAGCTGTTCTGGTTAATGGTTGACTGACCTGCGCGGACCTTGTTAGGTTCTACAATGACAACGTCATTCTGCTGCAGATAGTAGGCCGGAGATGTGAACAGATCGACTGAACGGATATCCACGATATAGATGTTTCTCTTGCCGTTGAGTTCCCTTACGACAGTAACCCTGTCACGTCTTCCGTAGATGGTAAGGTCGCCTGCGAGACTGAGAGCCTCGAGAAGGGTAATCTTGTCTCCGGTAATGGTATAGGTGCCCGGATGGGATACCTCGCCCATGACTGAAACCTTGAAGTTCAGGAACTCGACAGATACTACAGGATCCTTCAGGAGATTCCTCGTTATGAGTTCATCCTTCACCTTGTCGGCAACCTGCCAACGGGTGAGACCTGCAACATTGATCTTTCCTACGATAGGGAAATCAATGTCTCCGTTGTTGTCAACGGAGTATCCGAGAATTCTGTTGTAAGAACCGGATGTGGATGTTTCCGCACCGGCCTGGTAGCTGACATTGGCGAGATTGAACATCGCCGCGAGTTCCGGATTACGGCTTGACACTACTATCGATATCATGTCCTTAGGCTGGACAAGAATACCGATCTCGCTTTTCATAGTCATCGCAGTATCTTTCTGCGCTTCCTGGAGATAGTTGATATTGCGGTATGTTCTTTTTCCGCACGAACCGAGAAGCAGCGCAACTGCTGTCATAATCACTACAGGCAATAGACTGTGTTTCATACAATATAATATATCTAGGTTTAAGATTCTGTCCGCTTATGTGTTTCCGTCACACACAATTCTACTCTTTCAAACTACAAAGTTACAGAAATAATTTGTAAAATTCCGAAAAATGAGCTTCCTGTCCGACAAATTCTGGAATTGATGTGCTAACTTTGTATAAAATGAATTCAAATGAACCCTACACGCCCTAAAATATATCTCTATACTGACGGTGCATCCAGCGGAAACCCGGGACCGGGAGGCTACGGCGCTGTCCTGAAATGCGGCGAGCACAGGAAGGAGCTGAGCGGCGGCTTCATCCGCACCACCAACAACAGGATGGAACTGCTGGCCGTTATTCTCGGGCTGGAAGCTGTACGCTGGCAAAACGCGGACATCGAAGTCTGGAGCGATTCGTCATATGTTGTCAAAGCAATAAATGAGGGCTGGCTGAGAAACTGGGAGAGAAAAAGATTTGCCAAAGTGAAGAATCCTGACCTCTGGATGAGGTTTCTGGCAGTATATCGCAGGCACCACGTCACCTTCCATTGGCTCAAGGGCCATGCGGGACACCCGGAAAACGAGAGGTGCGACCAGCTCGCTGTCAATGCCGGTGCAGGCGCCGTCGCGCGTGGCGAACAGCTCCCGGAAGACACGGGGTATGAAGAAAACTCCGCACAGAATCTGCCGGGAATGGGATAATCTGACCTTTCCGGATACATCTTCTCCTGCTATCTGAGGCAGCGAAGTAACATGAAAAAAAATAAGTTACCTCAGATTAAGAGAAGATTTTCGAGGATAGATCTGTTTTCGAAGAAGGAGTGTACTGGACGTACACGACTGATGAGAAAAAAGATATAGACCGAAAAGATTCCTTAAGATGATGCAGATTATTTTTTGAAGGTTACTAAAGTAAGATTGTGAAGAGGACAAGCCGGACGGAGCCACATTGTTTCTCGTTAACTAGCTGATATTAGGCAAGATATGTATTTTAGTGTGGATTATCAGTGAAAAAACAGGCGATAATCCACACTAGAAATCAGACAGTATTGATAATCAATGCATTACAAAATTAATTGTGGCACCGTCCCGCCCAACGTCCAGTCAACACGTAACTCCGGACTATCAAAGTCGTGACGATTTGCCGGGATTGCCGGTGCCAGGATGAACAAACTAATTACTCAGTTCTTCCTTTAGACTGGATACCTCTTCTGCTGTCAGACCAGTCAGTTCTGAAATTGTCTCAATGTCAATCCCTTTCTCCAACATTCTTTTGGCAATGTCGAAACTATTCTGTTTTACGCCTTCAGCGCGTCCTTCCTCACGCCCTACCTTGAGACCTTCTTCTTTGCCCACTTTATGCCCTTCCTCACGCCCACTCTCACGTGCGTACTCAATCTGATTGTATGTGTCCCGTTCAGTATTCATGGATTTAATATAATTGGTTCTGTCCTTGTCGTCAAGTTGGGCTAGCTCCGCCACATCAAAGAGCTTCGTGAATATCCTGTCCCTCAGTCTCTCCGGACGCTCCAGTAAGTTGGACATGTTCTTCAGCAGATACAGCCACTTGTCCAGATCCGTCACCAGCTCATCCTCGCTCTTGTCGAACTTCTCCACCTCCACGAAGACGAACTCCAGTTTGTCCGTCATCAGCTTTCTCGAAGTCGCCTCCATCAGCCGGTACCGGTGCTCCGTCATCTCGTCATCCTCATACTTGAAGTTCAGGATTCCGAGGAAGAA
>CAKUXR010000021.1 GCA_934700615.1 uncultured Bacteroidales bacterium | reverse complement strand
TTTCTGAAGAACAATCCACTCTATGCGGTGATCAATATGGTGGGACTGGCGCTCTCGCTGATGTTCGTGATACTGATCGGGGACTACACCTACCGGCAGTTCAGCATCGACAAATGGCACAGGAACCATGAGAGAATCTACGTGCTGGGCACAGAGAACAGGAACACACTCATGTCATGGCCGGACTGCTCCCGTTCACTCAAGGGCAGGTACCCGGAGGTGGAAGATGTCTGCTGCGTCTATATGCAAAACGGAAAGATAAAGCACGAGGACAGAGTCTATGAGGAAGCACAAGGGGACAACGCCGGCAACATAATGCTCGCGGACTCCAATTTCTTCAGATTCTTTGATTTTAAGATGATAGAAGGAGACCGTGAGACCGCCTTGGACAGCCCTGAGAAATGTGTTGTCACAGAGTCTCTTGCCAAGGCATTGTTCCCTGACGGCAATGCTCTTGGCCAGCCGCTTCAAATCGAGGGGAAACGATATGTCTTCGCGAGTGAAGACAATGGCGATCCATACGACAGCTCACTTGTCTACACCGTGTCAGGGGTCATCAAGGATCTGGATAAGACCGTGCTGCTGAACGAGACAGCGGTCATCGCCAATTTCGAACGCGCGCCGCAGGTTCTCGGCTACAGACCCCGCAACGACCTGATGGTCAGCGGGCCGTTGGGTTCGACATTGTCCTTCCTGATGATGAGGCCGGGAGCCAACCTCGACGACAAGATCGATGACCTGACCGACTACTGTACCGAGAATATTCCTATGTTCGACTTCTCTGGCAAGCCCCGCGCCGCCCTCATTCCGCTCGACGGCCTGATGTTCGCGCCGCAGAACAACGGAGCGGGTCTCCAGACCGGCGACAAGAGTCTTTTAGGAATATTACTGGCCGTCGTGCTGGCCATCCTCCTGTTCGCCGTCACCAACTACATCAACCTGACCGTCGCCAACACCGGCTTCCGGGCAAAGGAAATGGCCATCAGAAGGCTTCTCGGAAGCAATGGCTTAGGAATATCCTTGGCGCTGATCGGAGAATCCACATTGATGGTATTCATTTCGTTCATCATCGGAGGAGCGTTTGCTCTGCTGCTCGAGGACAAGGTGGCCGTACTCTTCAAAGGAAAGATAGACATCCTTAAGGACATAAACGTCTCGACAGTTTCTGTCAGCCTGCTGTTCATTGTCCTGACAGGAATCATCTCAGGGATAATGCCGACCGTCTCGCTGTCCAAGTACAAGCCTATCGATGTCGTAAAGGGTTCGTTCCGCTACCACTCCAAGATGGTGCTCAGCAGGATATTCATAATCCTTCAGAACATGATCACGATGACAATGATGACGGCCACTCTTACGATCCTTCTCCAGATGGATCATCTGGCCAAGGCCCCGTTGGGGTACAACACCCAGAACATCTTTCGTGTCAGCTCCGACAACCCGGAAGTCCTGAGAAACGCTCTGAAAAACCAGCCGTTTATCCAAGGAATAGGCTCGTTCTCAGGAACATCGTTTGACGGCAGTTATCGTTCGATGAGCTCTCGTAAAGACAAGGACAATAATAGTCTTTTGGTCTATCTCACGACCTGGGACAAGGAGCTCATCGACATAATGGGCATCAATCTGGTCAAGGACAACCATCTTTCCGGTGATGTGAAATACATCAATGAAGAACTCGCCAGGAAGGTGGGTCTGAAGAATGAAGAGTCAGAGGTATCTTGGGGCGATGGTGAAGTGACGCATGTCGCCGGAGTCTTCTCCAACTTCCACATGAGGAACGTCCTTGATCCTTACCAGCCGTTCCTCATCTCGGTCAAGGACACGGATGAGATCGAGGATCCCAACTTTATGGTCAAGACTGACGGCTCCCCTGACGCATGGCAGAAGCTCTGCGACCTGGTCAAAGAGGTTGACGGAACTTCCGAAGATCTAGACTGGAAGGTGCAAAGTGTGGACGCCACGATAAAGGCATCAATGGAAGATGAAAAGGACACGATGAGAATCGTGAGCATATTCACAGGTGTCGCCGTCCTCATCTCCATCCTCGGATTCATCGGGATGTCGCTGTTCTTCATCAGGCAGCGCAGGAAGGAGATCGGTGTGCGCCGCATAATGGGCAGCACCACGAACGAGGTTCTGTCCCTGCTCCTGACAAAATTCTGCGCCCCGCTTCTGGTGTCGTTCATATTCGCCGTGCCGCTATCGTGGTTCATTATGGACAAGTGGCTGGAAGGCTTCTCGTACCGGATCGGTCTGAGCCCGTGGATATTCATCGCCTCCGGAACCGTCTCGCTCCTCATCGCGGTCGTCTCGATCTTCTTCCAGACCCTCCACGCCGCCCACTCAAACCCCGCCGACGCCATCCGCGCGGAATGACGTCCTTAGGTTGAACTTATCATAAAGTAATTATCAAAACGTACAATTCGACCATGAGCACATATCTGAAATTCCTCTCGAAAAATAAACTCTATGCCGTAATCGAGGCATTGGGCCTGTCAGTGGCACTGGGATTCGTCATATTGCTGGCTTCTTATGCAAGGACAGAATTCAGCGTAGGCGCAAGGCAGCCGCTTTCCAAGCAGCTGTATGCTATCGGCACGGGGGAGTGCATCGGAATGACGTACGGGACTGCGGAGGAGTTTTTCCCGTCAGTGCCCGAGATAACATCCTGGACCAGAGTCGGGGCGTATGGCGATGCCGATGTCATTGTCAATGACGACTATTATGCTGCCGAGGCGGTCTGTGTGGATACGAATTTCCTGCGGTTGTTTGACTACACGCTCTCAGGTTGTGACAGGAACTGCATACTTGCGGGCCTGAATGATGTAATCCTTTCCGAAAAGTTCGCGCATAAGGCATTCGGCAGCTCTGACCCTGTGGGGCGCACCATTCAAATAGGGAAAAACAGGTTCACGGTAACCGGCGTGATTCAGGATTTCGGGCCTTATGATGAACTGACGTATTATGACATCTTTCTGAGCATCAGGCAACTGGAGGACATGGTCCAGAGAATGGACAATTTCGGTATGGTCAATACTTTCGTGACGCTGCAGGATGGTGCCTCGCCTGACGCTGTGGCTGAAAAGCTGCTGGACAAGTATGTGGATTATTGGAAGGATTTCTACACACGCGATGGTTCTGGCGGGAATTTCCTATGGGGCTCCACGTTGACAAGGCTTGACCAGCTCTATTTCAGCAAGATAGACGTATATAACCCGTTGCGTCATGGGGACAGGAAGATTGTTGAGGTGCTTCTGGCGGTAGCATTGATACTGCTGATATCAGCCATCTTCAACTACATAAACCTTACTGTGGCGCAGACGGGAAAACGGGCAAAGGAGATGGCGACGAGACGTCTTCTCGGCGAATCTTCAGGCAGCATTGTCCGCAGATACCTTATGGAATCGTTCTTGTTCACATTTGTTTGCATGCTGGTCGGCGTGCTGGTCGCCCTGCTGTTCAAGGGCTGGATAGAGAATCTTCTCAATACAACTATAGTTCTTGTTCCGGATGCGGCTACCATTGCGGCCGGCGTCATTATACTCGTGCTGGTTTCGGTTCTCTCTGGGCTTCTTCCTGCATTGATGGTGTCGAGATTCAAGCCTATAGCTGTCGTGAAGGGCGATTTCAGGTTCCGCAGCAAGATGGTGTTCAGCAAGGTCTTTATCGTCTGCCAGAACATCATAAGCATGGTTCTTGTCGCGGTTGCATTGACAATGACTCTCCAGATGCGCCATCTGGTATCTTTGCCGGCAGGGTACAATACAGATCTGCTGTCGGTTTCCTCATGGGCGCTTGGCTATAACAATATGGCTGCCCAGGAGGCTCTGCATCAGAGACTTCAGGCTCTTCCGCAGGTGGAGACGGCGGCTATGGTGGCGCAGACTCCGTCCTCATGTGGAAGCAATGGTGTACATATCGAGGGTGAGGAAATGTCGTGGCTTCAGATCCCTGCTGTTGACAGTACGGGATTCAGGCTGCTTGGGTTCAAAGTGATAGAACAATATTCCGATCCTATTGACGGGACATGCTGGTTTACTGAGGAGGCACAGCGGCGTTATGGGATTACTGCCGAGAACAGGACTGTAGGGACCAATAAATATGGCGAGCCGCAGTATGAGTGCTGCGGTATAATAGCGGATTTCCGCGCGCGTGATCCTCTTTATAAACCAATGCCTGACAGTCATCGGGCTGTGCAGAATCGTACCAATGTGTGTTTCACTCATCTGCTGAAGGTGCGTGGCGACAGGGCGGAGGCGTTGAATGCTGTTCGCAAAGTATGGTGCGATGTGGCGAAGGAGTATATCGGTGTGCCGCGCGAAACGGGCATACATTATTTAGATGACATCCTGGCGGATTCATTGACAGGGACTCGGAACACTATGAAACTGGTGATGACGTTCATGGTGCTTGCCATATTGATTTCTGCTCTCGGCCTGTTCGCGATGTCCGTCTATTACACTGAACAGCAGGCGCGTCAGATTGCCCTCCGGAAGATTTTCGGCTCGGGTGTCAGGTCCGCGGCATGGAAACTCTCGAAGTCGTTCATCCTGATGACAGCCGTCGCCGTCGTAATCGCAGTTCCGGTATGTATCTGGTCAATGCGATATTACCTGGCTGATTTTTACAATGCCATATCCTTCCCGTGGTGGATAATCCTTGTAGCGGCAGCATTGACCTTCCTCATCTCCTTCGTCTCGATAATTTCCAGGACATGGAGTTCCGCTGCGGAAAATCCGGTGGAAGTGCTGAAGCAGGACCAGTAGCGGTTCCCGAAAAACAATGTGGTCATTCGTCTTGAAAACGGGAAAGAATGACTATATTTGTGGATGCGTGTGTCCTTCCGGTTATGCCTTGCGGCGAGTCGGGGCGGCGCGTAAATCGGAACATATTAAAACTACTTAGATTAATGAAACCAATAGTTACATCTGCCGCTCCTGCGGCTATCGGCCCTTACAGCCAGGCAATTGAAGTCAATGGATTTGTATATGCTTCAGGCCAGTTGCCTATCGACCCTGCTACCGGAGCATTCCCTGAGGGTGGCGTCCAGGAACAGACCAGACGGTCTCTCCTGAACGTGAAGGCAATTCTCGAGGAGGCCGGACTTACACTTGCCAATGTCGTGAAGACTACAGTGTATCTTGCTGATATGGGTGATTTTGCGGCTATGAATGAGATTTATTCACAGTTCTTCAGCCAGCCGTTCCCTGCACGCTCAGCTGTTGCCGTAAAGGCATTGCCTAAGGGTGCCCTCGTGGAAGTCGAGGTTATAGCTGCCCGTGGCTGATATTTCTTGGACTGAGACAAGTTTCGGGCGGCCGGACTGACCGGAGGCCCGAAACTTCGGTTATATGTAATCGGATGTCGGGCGGCACTATCATCGGCCGCCTGTTTGCGGATAATTGAAGTATGGCAGTGAAATTCACGGAACTGGAAAGCCAGTGCAGACAGATAATAAATGATGTGAAGAACGGGAATTTCGCTCCCGTATATCTTCTCATGGGTACCGAACCATATTATCCTGACCTTGTCTGTGATGAAATAATGAAATTTGCCCTGACGGACAGTGAACGGGATTTCAATCAGACTGTCTTCTATGGGCTGGATACGGATGCCGGTACTGTCGCCTCAGAGTGCCGGAGCTATCCGATGATGGCAGAAAGACGGCTTGTCGTGGTCAAGGAGGCCCAGAGCATGAAGACTCTGGAGGACTTGGCTGCCTATGCGTCTGATCCTATGGAAAGCACTGTGCTGGTGATACTTATGCATGGTGCGTCCGCTGACAAGCGAAGGACGTTATACAAGAATGTCCAGAAAAAAGGCGTTGTTCTCGTATCTGATGCCTTGAGGGACTATGAAATGCCCCAGTGGATAACGTCATTCTACAAGTCCCGCGGTCTGGACATCGAACCGGCTGCGGCGGCACTGCTCGCCGAATATGCCGGAACCGACATGAGCCGAATCATGTTGGAGACCGAAAAAATGCAGAAAAATCTCCCGGAGGGAACGGTCCGTGTCAATGCTGCCGACATTGAGAAGAACGTCGGTATCAGCAGGCAGTTCAGCATCTTTGAACTGACCAAGGCCTTGTCCTACATGAAGGCGGAAAAGGCATTGAAAATAGCCGCCTATATCGGCAACGGACCGAAATTCATGTTGCTTCTGGCTACGGCTCCTCTCTATACGCATTTTTACAGAATATTGAAATACGAGGCCGCACTGCTCAAGAATCCGGCCATGTCCAAGGCTGACAGGGCCAAACTTCTGGGCGTCAATCCTTATTTCATGGAGGAGTATGATGTCGCGGCCCGCAATTATCCGATCCGCAGATGCATGAAAGTCATTTCGCTCCTTGAAGAATATGATTTCAAGGGAAAAGGCGGCGGCAGCGGTGAAGCGTCTCAGGGTGACCTGCTGATGGAACTGGTCTCGAAAATCCTGAACTAGCCCACGGAAATCCGTGCATGGCTTTCCCGGTTTTGTGAGGAAAACTTAAAGCAATCGAAACCTTATAGTAACTGTTATTCGGCGGATTCTTCTTATATTTACGGGAATAATTATAACGCACTTAATACAATGTCGCTTATTGAATGTAAAGACATCTGCAAGAATTTCGGCGAAAAAGTGGCCTTGGACCACGTGAGCCTTGAAATTCCTAAGGGACAGATTTTTGGACTTCTCGGACCGAACGGTGCCGGAAAGACCACTATGATCAGAATTATCAACAGAATCACCATACCGAATTCGGGTGAAGTCCTTTTCGACGGACGTCCTATAACTCAGCGTGATGTCGAGAAAATCGGCTACCTCCCGGAGGAGAGGGGACTGTACAGGAAGATGGAAGTCGGGGACCAGGCAATGTATCTCGCCCAGCTTAAGGGCATGAGCGAGAAAGATGCCAAGAACGAACTTAAGAAGTGGTTCATCAAATTCGGAATCCAGGACTGGTGGAAAAAGAAGGTTGAGGAACTTTCCAAGGGAATGGCCCAGAAAGTCCAGTTCATAACCACGATAGTCCACAAGCCGTCACTCATGATTCTGGATGAGCCGTTTTCAGGTTTTGACCCTGTCAATGCCGAACTGATAAGAAAGGAAATCCTGGAACTCAAGGAGCAGGGGGCTACCATTATCCTTTCCACCCACAACATGGAATCTGTGGAGGAACTCTGTGACAGTATTGCACTTATCAATAAGTCCAGACTCGTGATTACAGGCGGCGTGGAAGATATCCGCCGCAAATACGGAAACAACCACGTCGAACTTATCTATACAGGCGAATCCCAGCTCCGGCCGGTGGAGGGAATGTTCAGCATCCTGTCAGATGCCAATGATTCCGGGCGTCATACCGCCGTGCTTTCTCTCGATCATGAAGGCCTTGGAAATGAGGTGCTTGCAGCAGTCCTCGGACAGAATCTGACTGTCAATTCATATAAGGAACTGCTTCCTCGAATGAACGATATTTTCATCAAACTTGTAACAGAAGGAGCTTAACCATGAACCTGCATATCGTAAATATCATCATCAAACGCGAATATCTTACACGCGTGAAGAAAAAGTCATTTCTGATTACAACTTTCCTTGTTCCGATACTTTTTGCGGTATTGTGCTCCCTGCCGTCAATCATAATGGTGATGGCCAAGGAAGAGTCCAAGAAAATAGCAGTCGTGGATGAGTCCGGAATCGTCATGCCTTTCCTGGATGACAATGAGACGGCCACATTCCAGGAGTTTCCTGGGGCTGACCCTGAAGAACTCAAGAAAAATCTGGAAAGTGTCGGAATGGATGCTCTCCTGGTGATCTCACCTCTGGACAGTTTGAACAAGACGGTTTCGGCGTCATCTTATGCCGAGAAGCCTCTCGGAATCGAGATGACAGAGTCGATACAGAGAAAGATCAATGATGCTGTGGAGGACTACCGCATCAAGTCATACGGCATCGCAGGCCTTGACGAAATCATGGAGAGCGTCAAGCCGGACATCAGCCTCGTATCATACAAGATGGATGAAGCCGGCAATGAAACTCTCAATGAGTCAAGCATGTACATGTTCCTGTCAATGATACTCGGCATGGTTATCTACATGTTTATTTCCATGTTCTGCGGAATGGTGATGTCCAGTGTCATTGAAGAAAAATCCAGCCGCGTCGTGGAGGTGCTTGTCTCATCAGTGAAAGCTACCGAGTTGCTTTTCGGCAAGATAATCGGCGTTGCCATGGTAGCATTGACACAGTTCTTCATGTGGATTGCATTGACAATCCTGATTCTGGCTGTGGTCGGCGGTATTTTCGGCACCGGTTTCCTCAGCGATGCTGCCGGTGCGGACCCTACTGCGCAGATTACACAGATGGCCGGGGGCATGGGCGTTGCAGCAGATACGCTTCCTGTGGATGTGGCTTCAGCAGGCCAGCCTTCAGAACTGACGACAATCCTATCGACATTGGCTGGAATCAATTATGTCCAGCTGATCGTTGTCTTCCTTCTCTTCTTCGTCTTCGGATACCTGTTGTACGCATCTCTCTTTGCAGCAATCGGTTCCGCTGTCGAGAATGAAGCTGACAGCCAGCAGCTTATACTGCCATTGACAATTCCTCTGATGATAGGTTTCTTCATCGCGATGTTCGCATACAAGTCTCCTGACAGCGGTCTTGTGTTCTGGGGCTCCATGATTCCGTTCACGTCGCCTATGGTCATGCTGACCCGTGTCCTGTTCGGAGTGCCTACATGGCAGATTGTCCTGTCTGTCGTGATACTGATACTTACCTTCTTCTTCTGTGCGTGGGTTTCAGCGAAGATCTATAAGGTGGGTATCCTGATGTTCGGCAAGAAGTCGACATTTAAAGACCTTTGGAAATGGTTAAAAATGAAATAGTTATGAGAGTTAATAAAAGTTGTTTCGCCGTTGCCGTGATGCTGGCCGTTTCATTGACGTCAGTAGGGCAGGAGTATTCTTTCGGCTGGAAAAGCGTCGAAATGAACGGAACCAGGACAGGTGTCACATTCGCCAATGCCGACAATGTGAAGGAAGCCATGGGAGAAGTGAAAGGAAGGAAGTATTTCGCTCCGGATGGCAGGGTGTTCAAGAAAGGTTCCACAAGAACTGCGGCGAAGGTGATGATAGATGCGCAGGCCAAAATGGCTGATGTAAAGCAGGTTATAGCCTATGCGCCGGAGGCTATGATAAAGCATGCTCCGGAGTGTGCGCTTTCTGACTGGTTCATAGATTTGCTGATGGACCAGTGCTCTGAAATCACCGGAAAGAAAGTTGATTTCGGCTTTGCGAACTTCGGAGGAATCCGCGTGGATGTTCCCAAAGGAAATGTGCTTCTGGATGACATCCTGTCAATGTTCCCGTTCCGTAACAAGATGTGTTATCTGGAGTTGAGGGGCAAGGAAATCCGTGAAGTCTGTGAACAGATGGCTTCTACGGGATGGCAGGTAATCGGCGGTGTCCGCTGTATCGGCTCCAAGTCCGGCAAACTCCTGAGTGTGGAAATCGGCGGGGAACCGCTGGATGACGACAAGGTTTACGGAGTGGTTACCATTGACTTCCTTTTGAACGGAGGCGACGGTTATCATCTGGCCAAGAATGCGGTGAGCCAGACTGTCATTGACAAGTATATCATTGACATTGTCCTTCCTTGTGTGAAGAAACTTACGGCTGAGGGAAAACCTCTGGCATATAAGGCTGACGGAAGAGTCAGAATTGTGGAATAAGAAAACGTGGATGATTATGAGAAAGATAGTAGTATCGGCATTGATGATTATGCTTACCGCGACTGCGGCTTTCGCACAGAAGAACCTTGTTGTGCTTCATCTCAATGATACTCACAGTCATGAGGAGCCTCTCCGTGAGAGGGCAGAGAAAGGTGGTCTGGGTGGTGTTATCGAGCGTGCGGCTTATGTGGATAGTGTAAGGACTGCTGACGGAAAGAAAAATGTCCTTCTTCTCCATGCCGGCGATTTCAGTCAGGGAACTTCATATTTTACGTTGCTTAACGGGGATATAGAGATTTCTCTCATCAATGCATTGAAATATGATGTGATTACGCTGGGAAACCATGAGTTTGACAATGGCACTGAAGAGCTCGCAAGGAGGCTTTCATCTGTCAAATGCCCTGTCGTCTGCGCCAATTATGACTTCTCGTCATTCGAACTCGGAAAGTATGTGAAGCCTTATGCCATTGTCCGCAAGGCTGGTATGAAAATAGGTGTAGTGGGTATGCTTACCGATATTACCCGTGTGGTTTCCAGGGAGATAGCGGACAGGCTTCCTCATCTTGACGATCTGGAGACAGCGAACAAGTGGGCGGCTTATCTGAAGAATGAGCAGAAATGCGATATGGTGATTTTCCTTACCCATCTCGGTTTTGACGAGGGCGGGTTCAATGACCAGAAACTCGTTGCAGGAACAAGGAATATCGATTTGGTCGTGGGCGGACACTCTCACACTTTCCTTGACAAAATCGAATATCGCAGCAATCTGGACGGAAAGATGATTCCTATCGTTCAGGACGGATGTTGGGGTCTGAATATCGGACAGATTGACATAAACAGAAAATAACCAATAAGTTGTATGGCACAAATTAATAATTTGCAGGAACAGGAGTCGTTGACATCGCTTACGGAACGTCACAAGTCGATTCTGGATATTCTTCAGCTTCAGGGAAGCGTTTCCGTATCCGATCTGGCTGAAAGGCTTGATGTTTCTGAGGTAACTATCCGTAAGGATTTGTCGGCTCTAGAGAAACAGAACAAACTTTACAGGACCCACGGAAGGGCGATTCCGATCAGTCCGTATATCGGTGACCGTCATATCAATGAGAAGGAAAAGCAGTTTGTGTTGGAGAAGAGAGCTATCGGAAAGGCTGCAGCAAAGCTTGTGAATGAGCATGATTCTATCCTGATGGCTTCTGGAACTTCCATTCTGTATGCTGCCAAAGAATTGGTGGACAAGAAGAATATTACAGTCATATCAGCTTCTGTATCAGCTTCTTCGCTCCTGTCTCAGAATAAAGACATTGATGTAGTACAGCTTGGCGGCATCGTGCGAGAGAGTTCAGTGTCAGTGGTCGGTTCCTTTGCTGAGGATATGCTGAAATATTTCAATTGCAATCTCCTCCTTATGGGTGCTGACGGTGTGGATATCGAGTTTGGAGTTACTACTACCAATATGATGGAGGCCAATCTCAACCGTATGATGATGAGCACGTCACAGCAGACGGTTCTTCTGGTCGACAGCAGCAAGTTCGGCAAGAAGGGCTTCAGCAAGATATGCGATGTGGGTGAAATCGACCATATCATCACTGATGACAAGATCCCCCAGATGTATCTGGAAAGTCTCCAGGACATGGGAATCGAGGTGACAGTGGTTCCTACTTCGAAATAATACCTTATCTGATGTAGGTCGTCTATTTGAAGGTTACTAAATATTCAGGCCTCCGTTCCTAAATCAGGGACGGAGGCCTTTTCTATATGCAGGATAGATTATTCCGGTTTGTAGGAATCCTTGAGTGTGGTGGTCCTGTTGAATACAGGATGTTCCGGTGTGCTGTCCGGATCCTTGAAGAAGTATCCGTCACGCTCGAACTGTACTGCAATTCCGGAGTTGTCTTCCAGAAGTGCCGGCTCGGCGTAACCCTTGCCGATTACGAGTGACTCCGGATTCAGGAAGTCCTTGTAGTCCTTGTCCTCAGGTACCTGGCTCATATCGGCAAGAGTGAAGAGTCTGTCGTATTTGCGGAGCTCGACCTCTTTTGCATGTTCTGTGGATACCCAGTGGATGGTGCCCTTTACGCTTCTCCACTCTCCGCTGCCCGGACGGGTAGAAGGGTCGAATGTACATTTGAGCTCAGTGACATTGCCTTCAGCATCCTTTATCACCTCGTTGCACTTGATGATATAGGTATATTTGAGTCTGACCTCTCCGTCAGGTTTCAGTCTGAAGAACTTCTTAGGAGCCTCCTCCATGAAGTCGGCACGGCTGATATAGAGTTCACCGGTGAACGGAACCTTTCTTGTAGCGCCTTCCGGTTCTGCAGGGTTGAGAGGGCAGTCGAACCACTCCACTTTGCCCGGCTCCCAGTTCGTGAGAGTAACCTTGATAGGGTCCTCTACGACCATGTAGCGGTTGGATCTTGCGTTGAGGTCCTGCCGTACGCACCATTCGAGCAGCTGGATGTCCATGAGCTGGTCACGTTTAGAAACGCCGATCTTCTCGCAGAACATCTTGAGGGCTTCTGCCGTGTAGCCTCTTCTTCTTACGCCGCAGAGCGTAGGCATACGGGGGTCGTTCCATCCGCTCACGAGACCTTTCTGGACAAGTTCCAGAAGTTTTCTCTTGCTCATGAGAGTATATGTGAGGTTCAGTCTCGCAAATTCGTACTGGTGAGAAGGATAGATATCCAATGTCTTGATGAACCAGTCGTACAGAGGTCTGTGGACATCGAACTCAAGAGTACAGATAGAGTGTGTTATATGCTCGATGGAGTCGCACTGTCCATGTGTGAAATCGTACATAGGATAGATGCACCATTTGTCGCCTGTGCGGTGATGTGATGCATGCTTGATACGGTAGAGAAGCGGGTCACGGAACATCATGTTAGGGCTGGCCATGTCGATTTTGGCTCTGAGCACCTTTTCGCCGTCAGCATATTTGCCCGCTTTCATGTCGCGGAAAATCTGAAGGTTCTCCTCTACGCTCCTGTTCCTGTATGGGCTCTCGACACCAGGTTTGTCCACTGTGCCGCGTCCTTTGCTGATTTCCTCCTGGGTCTGGTCATCGACATATGCGAGACCTCTCTTTATGAGTTCTTCAGCCCATTCATAGAGCTGGTCAAAATAGTCGGAAGCATATTTCTCTTTGTCCCACTGGAAGCCGAGCCACTGGATGTCCTCCTTGATGGAATCTACGTATTCGGTGTCTTCCTTTGTAGGGTTCGTGTCATCAAAACGCAAGTTCGTCTTTCCTCCATGCTTCTGGGCAAGTCCGAAATTGATGCAGATGCTCTTTGCGTGTCCAAGATGCAGGTAGCCGTTCGGCTCCGGAGGGAAACGCGTGAGTACACTGTCGACTTTCCCGGATTTCAGGTCTGATTCAATGATTTCTTCGAGGAAATTAAGTTTTTTTTGCTCAACAGCCTCATTCTTCACTTCTTCCATATGTATTGACATTAAAATGTTTTTCTAACAGGTGTGTCTATCTGAATTGACATAATTTGCAAACATAAGAAAAAATCCATGAAAATCCGTAAGAATTTTACTAATTTTGCAGCCCACGGGCGGATGTGCGACAATGGTTTATCCGCGCCGGAGAATGATAAATTTTAAGGTTTAGGATATGATCAAGTCAATGACAGGATACGGCAAAGCTGAGGCTTGCCTGGAATCCGGAAAGATTACAATAGAAATCAGAACTCTCAACGGAAAGACCGCGGATGTAAACATCAAGTCTTCACTCCTTCCGAAAGATAAGGAACTTCTCGTGCGTCAGAAACTTGCGGACAGGCTTCACCGGGGCACCATTGACTTCTTCGTGACTTATGAGGCCAATGCCGTTTCGTCAGCGAAGCATATCAATGCCGATATGGCAGAGTCCTATTTCCGCCAGATTTCGGAGTTGGGTGACAGGCTGGGCCTCAAGGCAGACTCAGCTCTGTATCTGAATTCCATCATCAGATTCCCTGATGTCATTGACAATACCCGTCAGGATGTGATTACTGCGGAAAACTGGGCGGCAGTCGAGGCGGCAATTGATGAGGCGATCAGCAATACTTGTGACTACCGTTCGCGCGAGGGTGTCGCTCTTTATAAGGATGTGACCGGCAGAGTGCAGAATATCCTGAATCTGGAGAATGAGGTGGAATCATTTGAGGGTGAGCGTATTGCGGCTGTCAGAGCCAAGCTTGAGAAGGCCATTTCCGAGCTTCAGCTCAAGCCGGACCAGAGCCGTTTCGAGGAGGAGATGATTTATTATCTCGAGAAGTTCGATATCAATGAAGAGAAGGTACGTCTCCGCCAGCATTGCAAATATTTCATGGACACTATCGATGCTGACGAATATCCTGGAAAGAAACTCGGATTCATTATCCAGGAGATGGGCCGTGAAATCAATACGACAGGTTCGAAGGCAAATCATGCGGGTATCCAGAAAGTCGTAGTCAGAATGAAGGACGAACTGGAGAAAATCCGTGAGCAGTCGATGAACATCCTGTAATCCTGTTTCTGAAAATGTGGGTTGTCTATGCGTTAGTCTCAGCGTCATTGCTGGGACTTTATGATGTATTCAAGAAGAAGTCGCTGCAGGGGAACGCAGTCATCCCGGTGCTTCTCATAAATACCGTAATCTGCACTCTTTTCTTCCTGCCTTCCATTGTCGGCTCGTTGACCGGGATGATATCCCCGGACAACAGCCTTTATATACCTGATGGGGGTTGGCGAGAGCATAAATTGGTGATAATCAAAGCTTTCGTTGTGCTGTCATCGTGGATTTGCGGATATTTCGCCATAAAGAAGCTGCCGCTGACCATCGTGGGTCCTGTCAATGCTACCAGACCAGTCATGACGCTTGTCGGTGCGATGCTGATTTTCGGCGAAAGGCTGAATCTGCTCCAATGGGCCGGAGTCTGTGTGGCCATTTTCTCGTTCTGGATGCTCAGCCGGAGCGGAAAGAAGGAAGGCATTGACTTCAAATCAAATGTCTGGGTGCTTCTGCTTGTAGCTGCGGCAGTCCTGGGCGCGTGCAGCGGATTGTACGACAAATATCTCATGGCCTCTTCCGGTGCCGGCCTTGACCGTCTTTTCGTACAGGGCTGGTATAATCTGTATCAGGCAGTGATAATGGGGGTCATTATGCTTCTGGTATGGTTGCCGGAGCGTAAACGTGCATTGGATCAGGCAGTTCAGGGAACCAAGCCTGATTATGTCCCGTTCGTCTGGAAGTGGACTATCCCGTTCATTTCACTGGCATTGACAGCAGCCGACCTGGCCTACCTGTATGCATTGACAATGCCGGGAGCGATGATTTCCGTCGTGTCAATGATAAGACGCAGCAGCGTTCTGGTTTCTTTCGTCTTCGGTGCTGTCGTCTTCCACGAGAAGAATCTCCGCTCCAAGGCGCTTGATCTTGTATTCGTTCTTCTGAGCCTTATTCTGCTCCTTCTCGGAACGGTCTGATTCACATTTATTTGCGTTTCCACCAGGCCTCGATTTCTTCGAGAGTCTTGCCTGTTGTCTCAGGTACAAGTTTCCACATTATAAGCATGTAAGGAATGCACATTGCCGCGAACATGAGGAATGTGCCTGCCGGGGTTATGTTCTTGAGCAGCCAAGGTGTCAGCTGTCCGACCAGATAGGTCCCGACCCACAGGGCAAGTCCTGCGATGCTCATTGCCAGTCCTCTGACATTGTTCGGGTACATTTCTGACAACAGTACGAAAACAACTGCGCTGATGGAGATTGCCGTGCAGAAGACATAGAGAAGGAAGAAAGCCAGAAGAAATCCGCTTCCCAGTCCGAGCGCCGTTCCGCAGTAGAAATACATTGATATCATCAGCAGGCATATGATCATTCCGGAGACACCCCAATAGACCAGCTGTTTTCTGCCGACCTTGTCAATGATAAACAGTGCAATGACTGTTGTGAGTACATTGACGCCACCCACCATGACCTGATAGAACAGTGAATCTCCGCTGGAGAGTCCCGCGTCTTCGAATATGGACGGACCGTAGTAGAGGACTGCGTTCACTCCCATGAACTGTCCGAGGATTGCTATTGCCGAGCCGATGATGACTGCTGCAAGGATGCCCGGTTCCATAAGGGCTTTCCATTCGGAATTTTTGGCGTCTGTGGCTTCAGCATTTATTGCGCTGCCTGTTTCGTCTATCTGTCTCTGGACATCGGCATTGTCCTTATATATCTTCTGGAGGGTGAGTGCGGCCTGTTTTGTTTTTCCATTGACAATAAGCCATCTCGGGCTCTCAGGTACCATCAGGATCACGAGCAGGAAAAGCAGGTCAGGCATGAGTTCGCAGCCCAGCATTCCTCTCCAGTATTCTGAACCGAAGTATCTTCCGGTCCATGTCGCGCTTTCTGCCGCCGGTCCTTCTGCATATCCGAGAATCATGAAATTGACGAGATATGCGACGAGGAATCCGATTGTGACCGCGAGCTGGTACATTGACACCAATGTTCCGCGTTTTTCTGCCGGAGCTACCTCTGATATATAAATAGGTGAGACGATGGAGACGATACCTATTCCTATGCCTCCGATGATTCTGTAAATCACGAGTTCGGTAAAGTCCGCACTTATGGCGCATCCGAATGCCGAGATGCTGAAGAGGATGGCGGAAATTATCATTGTGAGCTTCCGCCCGAGTTTGTCGCTCATCATTCCGGCGCACAGGACTCCCGCAATGGAGCCTATCAATGCGCATCCCACGAACCATCCCTGCTGGATTTCGTCGAGTCCGAACTGTGTGGACACGATTCCTGTCGTTCCGGAGATTACGGCCGTATCATAGCCGAACAGGATGCCTCCGATGGCGGCCACGGCTGAAATGAATAGGATATAGCCCATATTGGCCTTTGAAACTTTCTGAGTCTTCATGTGTATTCGTTGTTTATGTCCCTTATGTCCCTTGCGGTTATTTGTATTGGTGTTACTGCATCATGCTTACTAACCGCAAAGATAATATTAAATAATTTAATTTACTTTATTGACTAATTAAAAATAATTATTAATTTTGCTTTTGAAATTAAAATAATGCAGAATTAGTCTGCGGATGTGTAATACCTAATTAATATATGAACGGAATAGATTTTTCTCAGCTGTCCAAACAATATATGGATGAACTTCTGTATAGCGTGCTTCCATTCTGGCTGGATAACTCTCAGGACACCAAGTTCGGAGGTTATTTTTCTTGCCTGAATCGGGATGGCAGCGTTTATGACAAGGATAAGTTCGTATGGCTTCAGGGACGTGAGGTATGGATGTTCTCCATGCTTTACAACAAGCTGATGAAGAATGAAGAATGGCTGGCATGTGCCAGGCAGGGAGGTGAGTTCCTGAAGAAGTATGGGCATGATGAAAACATGGATTTTTATTTTTCCCTGACGAGAGAAGGAATGCCTATTGTCCAGCCGTACAACATATTTTCCAATACGTTCGCATGCATGGCTTTTGCTCAACTGGCAGAGGCTACGAGGAACGATGAGTATGCCGAACTTGCAAAAAAGATTTTCAACAGAATCCTGGAAAGGCAGGGAACTCCCAAGGGCCCATGGAATAAGGCGTATCCGGGAACGCGCCCTATGAAGGACTTCGCACTTCCGATGATCATCTGCAACATGGCTCTGGAAATAGAGAATATTCTCGATGACAAGGACCTGTTGAACAAGACCATAGAGCGTTGTGAACACGAGGTGATGGATGTGTTCTATCAGCCTGATCTCGGGGTGATGGTGGAGAATGTGTCTTCCGTGGACAACAGTCTTGTAGATTGTTTCGAGGGCAGGACCGTGAATCCGGGACATGATCTGGAGGCCCTGTGGTTTATGGAAAATCTCGGCGTGAGACTGGGCGACAAGGACCTGATCAAGAAGTGTGTGGATATTTCCCTCAGCGTAATCGAGTACGGATGGGATAAGGAATTCGGTGGAATATACTATTTTATGGACCGGAAAGGCTATCCTCAGCAGCAGCTGGAATGGGACCAGAAACTCTGGTGGGTTCATATCGAGGCTGCCATTGCCATGATAAAAGGCTATCAGCTGACAGGTAATCAGAAGTGTCTGGACTGGTTCCTGAAACTTCATGACTATCTGTGGACTCATTTCAAGGACAAAGAGTATCCGGAGTGGTTCGGCTATCTGAACCGCAGGGGAGAAGTGCTTCTTCCTCTGAAGGGCGGCAAGTGGAAAGGCTGTTTTCATGTTCCGAGGGGACTCTATCAGATAGGAACTATATTGGACGGTTTGGCCTAGACGTGGTCAGGACTTCCGTTCCGATGGAAAATGAACAGATTGTTCCACGCAACATTCTTCGTCCGGAATGCATCTTTACATGGAATTTGACAAATCGGAAGAAGATTATGTTTGTTGGGAAAAAAATGATTGTCAGCATGGTTCTCATGCTGTCATTGATGTTTTTGTGCGCTTCTCTCAGGGCTTCTGCTCTGTCAGATGGTCATGAGACTGAGCCTCAGGTAGATACATTGAATATTCTCGGGTCTGACAGCCGGCATTTTGATAGTGTTGATGACGGGTCGGACGAGGACGGTTCACTGGCTTTCCTGAGAAGACGGCACAGAGGCAAGGTGGAAGGGACATTGACCTACAAGAAAGGTTGGATATACACTTCCGACAACCTGCCGCTGAGTGTCGAGGATGCGAAATTCTATTTCTCCCCCAAGCAGGTGAAGATTTATCGCAGAAATGTGAAAGTCTTCAATTCCGGAAACTATATTCTGGGTGTGGGAGCCGGAGCTGGTCTTGCCGGTGGAATAGGGTTCGCATGTGCGGCTTCTGATACTGACGATGAAGATTTTCGCCTAGGTGCTACTCTTGTTTCTTCATGCCTGCTTACCGTGGCGGTAATAGCTCCGTGTGCAGTAATCGGGGTCCCTATGATGGCGAAGAGCAAGGCCCGTCTGAAACGCCTTGTCAAAGAATATAATACGCGTTATCTGTTTGCGGAATAGTTGTATTTTATGTAAGTTTGCATTATGTTAAAGAAATTGCGGACTTATATAAGAAACTTCAATCTGACGATGAAGATGAAGCTCATATTGAGCCTTAGTTCCATCTCAGTCGTATTGCTCGTATCCAGCTTTATTTCCATCATGGAGTATAGCAGGATGAGCAATTATGTGTCTGAACTGATTGCCGCCAATATAGGAAGTATCAATGCTGCACAGAAACTCGCTGATGCGGCCAATTCATATAATCTTGGAATACTTGCGGTAATCGGTGACAATTCGACAAAGCATCTGCCGGAGTTGAGGCAGAATGATTTCATCGAGCATTGCGACAGCCTGAAGGCCAAGCTGACTTCGCCGGGAATGATTTCCCTGGCTGATTCAGTGGTCTATTCGTATTCCGCCTACATGCTTACCACTCTGGAGCTCCCGCAGGCGATACTTTCGGATTTCATCAATACCAGAGAGTGGTACTTCGACCGTCTCCAGCCGAAATACAATCGGCTTCGCTCAGATATAACCATCTTGAATACAGCTATTTACAATGAACTCAGGAAAAACTCCGAGACATTCGAGCGGGGTTTCTACAGGAGTATCATCCCTGGAGCCGTGGCGGTTGCAGTAGGACTTCTCATGGTTCTGCTCCTCATGTTCTTCCTGATGGCCTATTACGTGAATCCGATATACAAGATGTTGGGCGGTCTGAATAATTACCGGTCTTTCGGCAGCAAGTATTCATATACCTTCGACGGGGATGACCAACTGTCAGAACTGAATGACGGCATTACCGAACTGACAGGTGAGAATATCCAGTTGCGCAAGAGAATCAAGGCGATGAGGGATTCTCTCGAAAAGTTGGAGCATAGCCAGGAGGTCGGGAAATGAATCTGAAAGTCATATCCAGAAATGTGGGCTTTGCCTTGCTGGCCAGCGCATTCTTCATGTTCCTGTCGATTCTCGTGTCGATAGGAGGAGGGAACGACAGCGCTTTGGCTGCACTGCTCATCAGTTTTACATTGACTTTCACCGTCGGAATCTTTCCTTTCATCTTTGTACGCAAGTCCCCGACAATAAGCCTGAAAGACGGATATATGATTATCTTCCTTTCATGGATATTGTCATTCATATTCGGCATGTTGCCGTATGTCCTGTGGGGAGGTCCTTTTTCTGTCATCAATGCACTGTTCGAGACAGTTTCAGGCTATACGACGACAGGGGGGACCATACTGACTGATGTCGAGGTCCTGCCTGACAGTCTGCTGTTCTGGAGGTCTTCCACCCATTTCATCGGTGGTCTCGGAGTCGTCGTTTTCCTGCTTCTGATTATCCCGTCCTCCAGCCCTATGAGGCTGCGCTTGACCAATATGGAGGTATCTTCCTTGTCCAGAGAAGGTTACAGGTCCAGGACCAATAAGACTGTGTGGATATTTGCAGCGGTATATCTGGGTCTTGCAGTCGTGTCTTTCTTTTCTTACTGGGCAGCCGGGATGTCCGCCTTTGATGCCATAAATCATGCCTTCAGCGTGATTGCGACAGGAGGATTCAGTACGAAGAACCTGTCCATAGCGGCTTTTGATTCGAATCTGATAAACATCCTCACGATAATATTCATGTTCCTGAGTTCGGTGCATTTCGGCCTGATATATATGGTATTCGCCACCAGAAGCCTGAGGCCGCTGAACAATCCGGTACTCAAGTTCTATGTGCTGACCATTCTGATAGCATCTCTTCTGGTGGCATTGTCACTTAAGATGTCTTCTGCCGGGTTCACTTGGGGAGACTCGTTCATGACAGGTATCTTTCAGGTAATCAGTTTCATATCGACCACCGGATTCGCCATTTCCGACAACAATACCTGGCCGCTGTTCGCTTGTTTCATCGTGGTGCTGGTAAGTATTCCGTGCGGAATGGCCGGGTCCACCACGGGAGGTATCAAGTCTGACCGTATGCTTCTGATGTTCAAGACAATAGGTCAGCAGATAAAGAATTCTGTCCATCCGTCTTCGATTAATCAGGTCCATGTAGGAAACCACATAATAGGCAGCAACGAAATATATCCGCATTTTGTGTATTTCGGGCTGTATTTCATAACTATCGCAGCCTCGATTGTCCTTACTGTCCTGTCCGGAATGGACATTCAGAATGCATTCGCTTCATCCATCAGTTCACTCAGCAATGTCGGTCCGGCATTGGAGGCGCAGGGTACCCTCGGCAATTACAATGCAGTCCCAGTGATGGCCAAGGTTGTGTTCATCATCGACATGTTCATGGGCCGTGTGGAGATATACCCTATATTGGCGGTGGTCATGATGGCCTTTACCGGTAAAAAGAAGTAGGAGATGGGCAGAGACGCGTTTTTATATTCCAGATTCCGGGAACATTTCAGATACGAGCCTACTGAAGGGCAGGACAGCTTCCTGCATCAGATGGCGGAATTCCTGACCGGTGATGACGGGGACATCATGATTCTGAACGGCTATGCGGGTACAGGAAAGACGACCGTCATTTCATCAGTAATCGCAGGCCTCAAGGAGTTCGATGTCCCGTGCGTGCTTCTCGCACCTACCGGACGCGCAGCGAAGGTTTTGTCAATGTATTCAGGCTGTCCTGCCTACACAATCCATAAACAGATATACCGTCAGAAATCTGTCGGCGATGACGGCCTCGGCCTGTTTTCTCTTGCCCCCAACAAAGCCAAAGACACCCTCTTTGTCGTGGATGAGGTCTCTCTCATCGGCATTGACGGAGGTACACAGTCCCAGACGACATTCGGGACGGGAAACCTGCTCGAGGACCTCATCAGCTATGTCCGCAGCGGAATAGGCTGCAGAATGGTCCTGATAGGAGATGCCGCCCAGCTCCCTCCGGTCGGGCATGAATACAGTCCAGCATTGGCACATGAATATATGGATACATTCGGGGGAGTGTCTTGGGCTGAACTTACAGATGTGGTCCGCCAGGGCGAAAAGTCCGGAATCCTTTTCAATGCCACTAATCTCCGGGAGATGATAGCCGAGGACTACGAATCAGGCGGAGCCATGTTCCCGCTGGGAGGCATTGAACTGTCTGTGAACGGATTCACTGACATTGAAAGAATCGGTGGAGGCGAGCTGATAGACGCGCTGACCGATGCGTATGACAAGTATGGCGAGGACGAAACCATTGTGCTTTGCCGGTCCAACAAGAGGGCGAACAGGTACAATGCCGGAATCCGCGGGGCTGTCCAATACAAGGAGGAGCGGCTTGTCCGCGGTGACAAGTTGATGGTCGTGAAGAACTGCTATCAGTTCCTGGATGACATCAAGGACATGGACTACATCGCCAACGGTGACATTGTAAAACTAATTTCCATTAACCATTATACTGACAGATACGGACTCCATTTTGCCGATGCCAGGATGTCTTTCCCGGACTACGGCGACCAGGAGATTACCGCGAAAGTGTGTCTTGATACCCTCGACTCGGAGGCAGCATCATTGACTTACGAACAGCAGAATGCATTGTATCTCGGTGTGTCTGAGGACTATGCGCATCTTCCCACCAAGAAGAAACGCTACGATGCGGTCCGGGAAGACCCGTTCTACAACGCTTTGCAGCTGAAGTATGCCAATGCAATCACGTGTCACAAATCTCAGGGAGGGCAGTGGAAATGTGTTTTCATCGACAACCCATTCTGGCAGGATGAGTTCAATGCCGATGACTATAAATGGCTATACACTGCACTAACACGTGCTGTCGATAAAGTTTATCTTATTAATTTCAAAGACGAGTACTTTCTATGATGAAAAATCTACTTTGCCGTGCCGCCGGAATATGCGCGACGGTTGTGGCAGCGGCGACATTCATGTCAATGTCAGCAGCGGCGCAGGATTTCAACAGGATTCCGTCGAGGTGGAAGTGGCTGGACAATTCCAATGCAGCCTTCTCTTATGACGGTTCATTCACTGATGAAGGAGCCTTTTCTGTCAATGTCGCCAATTACAGAAAGAAGGACGGACTTCATGCACCGTATAAATATACGGATTTTCCGGTCAAGCCTGGGGGAGCCGTGAACCTGACTTATTCACCGGACTCCACCATGCTGGCATTTACCCGTGACAATGACCTCTATGTGGTTGACATCAAGACCAATAAGGAAACTCGTCTTACTGAGGACGGCTCGGAACTGATTCTGAACGGCTTTGCATCATGGGTATATTATGAGGAGATTTTCGGAAGACCGTCCAGGTACAGGGCTTTCTGGTGGTCACCGGATTCCCGCAAGATCGGATTCTACCGTTTCGACAATACGGCCGTTCCGATGTTCCCTATCTATTCACCGTTCGGACAGGACGGAACCCTTCACCAGACACGTTATCCGAAGGCCGGAGAGAGCAATCCTGAGGTGAGAATCGGTATCATTGACCTTGACCGCAAGGCTGCTGATTCCTCTGCGGAGATCGTGTGGGCGGATTTCAATCCGAAAGAGGACCAGTATTTCGGAACTCCGTTCTGGGGCGCTGACAGCAAAGAGTTCTTCATTGCCCGTGAGCCAAGAATCCAGAATACACTGGACCTTTACAGCGTTTCTGCTGCGGACGGTTCCAAGAAGCATATCTATCATGAGGAATACAAGACTTGGCTTGACTGGATCAACGGCATGCTCTTCACTGACAAGGGTCTTTATATGGCCCGCAGTTTCGAGACCGGCTGGCAGCAGATATACTTCCTGTCCTACGACGGAAAGACATTAAGGCGCCTCACTGACGGCCCGAACTGGAGAGTGGAACTTCTCCGCACCGACAAGGACGGCTCGGTCTATTATACCGCATGCCGCGATGCGTCTGTGCGTCAATGCCTTTATAAGGTCAATGCTGCCGGAGAGATCAAGGCTCTGACAGATACTTCCCTCAATGTGAATTCAGTATCGTTCGCCCCTGACGGAAAGCATTTCATCGCCGCACTTTCCAATTTCACTACTCCTGTCCAGCTGTGGATGTATGAAACTTCATCGGCTGCCGAGGCTTGGAAGGCCAGAAAACTGCTAGCTTCTTCAGACAAGAAGGCAAAACGCTATAATGCGCGTCCTGCGAATACCGCATACCTTGTCGCTGATATGAAGGGAAATGATTACAATGCTGCAAATTATGCTCTTCCACAGCTCATCTATATCGAAAATGACGGTCTGAAACTTCCTGCATACATCGTATATCCAGAGAATTTCGACCCTACCAAGAAGTATCCCGTTCATGTGGACATCTATGGCGGCCCGGATTCTCCTCAGGTCCGAGACAGATGGATACATCCGTACAGCAGCAACCAGTGGTGGGCAAAGAACGGCATCATTGAAGTGACCGCTGACTGCAGGGCTGCCGGACATAACGGCCGAGAAGGACTTGACCAGATATATAAGCATCTGAATACCAAGGAGGTGGAAGATTTCGTGGCTTGGGCCAAGTACTTGCAGTCACTGCCTTATGTGCAGGCTGACAAGATTGGTGTGGAAGGTTTCTCTTTCGGAGGAACCATGACCGCGATGCTTCTTTTCACGGCTTCAGACTACTATCATTATGGTATTGCAGGCGGTGGAGTATATGACTGGATTCTCTATGACAGCCATTATACCGAGCGCTTCATGGAGACTCCTCAGACAAACCCTGAAGGATATCGTGATTCTCGCGTAATCAGCTATGCGTCACAGTACAAGCCTACTTTTGACGGGGACGAATCGGTTATGCTCAAGCTTACTCACGGCACCGGTGACGACAATGTTCATTTCCAGAGTACCATGCAGCTTATCAATGAGTTGCAGAAGCACGGAAAGAAGTTCGAATTCATGATTTATCCTGATGGAATGCACGGATACGGCGGTTATCAGGGCAGGCATTTCAATGCTGCCAACCACGATTTCTGGCTGCATTACCTGTGCGGAAAATAATCTGCTGATAAGATGACAAAACACCCGGCACGCGTTTGGTTCGCATGCCGGGTGTTTCAATTTAATCCCAAAGGGGTTATTTTATGAACTGCTCCTTGAGTCTTCCGATCTTGGCATCTGCATCATCGCCTTTGGCTCCGAAGTAGAACTTGATCTTAGGCTCGGTACCTGAAGGACGGACTGACACTACGTCTCCGGCCTCATCGAAGAACTGGAGGACATTTGAAGAAGGAAGTCCGGTCTCCTCGGTTTTGAGATAGTCCACGACTTTCACTACAGGTGAGCCGATAAGCTCCTTAGGAGGATTCTGGCGCATGTCAACCATGATTTTCTGAATCTCCTCTGCACCGGTCTTGCCCTTGCGGACGAGAGATGTCAGGCCTTCTTTCCTGTATCCGTACTCCTTGTATATCTTCTGCATGAGCTGGTAGAGGGTAAGTCCCTGGTCTGCTGCCCAAGCCGCACATTCTGCGACCATTGAGCATGCAATCTGGGCATCCTTGTCACGGACATACTGTCCGACATTGAATCCGTAGCTTTCCTCGCCGCCGCAGATGAACTCTCCGTGTCCCTCGTTGCGTTTTACGACCTCGGCAATGTACTTGAATCCCGTGAGGACATTGTAAATCTTCACTCCGAAGCTCTTTGCGATTTCGGTTATGAGTTCGGTGGTCACGATGGTCTTCACGACATATGTCTCAGGTGTGAGCTTGCCGAGTTCCTTCCAACGTGAAAGGATGTAATAGGTAAGCATTGAACCTGTCTGGTTTCCATTGAACTGGACCATCTTGCCGTCGTTGTCCCTTACGGCAATTCCCATGCGGTCTGCGTCAGGGTCTGTAGCCAGAACAATGTCCGCACCCTCCTTGTCCGCTACCTCAAGTGCCATCTTCATTGCAGAAGGCTCCTCCGGGTTAGGTGAGGCTACTGTAGGGAAGTCTCCGTCGCTTACATCCTGAGCCGGAACATGATAGACATGCTCGAAGCCGAGTCTGTGGAGGCACTCGGGAACGAGTCTCACACCGCAGCCGTGAAGCGGGGTATAGACGAATTTGAGTTCAGGGTGACGTTTGCATGCCTCCGGGGTGAGTGTGAGGGAGAGAATGTCGTGGAGGTATTTCTCATCCACATCTTTTCCCATGAGCTCGATCTCGCCGCATTCCTCTTTAGGCTCGAAACGTACCTGTGCAGGGTCTGTAATCTTTGCGACTTCAGCTACGATATCCTTATCTACAGGGGATGTAATCTGTGCTCCGTCTGACCAGAAAACCTTGTATCCGTTATATTCCTTAGGGTTGTGTGATGCCGTCACCATGACACCTGCGATGGCTCTTTTCTCTCTGATGGAGTAGCTGAGCTCAGGTGTAGGACGGATATTGTCGAACAGGAAGACGTGCATTCCGTTTGCGGACATGACGTCAGCTGTGATTTTTGCAAAAAGCTTGCTGTTGTTTCGGCTGTCGAATGAGATGCAGACACGTACATCTTCAGGATTGATAGGGTCGCCATAAGCGTCTTTGCAATCAGCTGCATGAGCCTTGATGTAGTTTGCAAGTCCCTGTGTGGCCATGCCGACAGTGTATTTGTTCATACGGTTCGTGCCGACACCCATGATTCCTCGAAGTCCACCGGTACCGAATTCCAGATTGCGGTAAAAAGCATCTTCAAACCCGGCAGGGTCGCTGTTTCTGAGTTCAATGACTTTGCCCTTTGTCTCCGGATCGAAATCTCCGTCAAGCCAACTCTGGGCAACTTCTCTAAAATCTTTTGCCATAATTATATGATTTAGTATGTATATTCTCCGCTGCTCTGCACGTGCAGCCCAAACTTTGCAAAAATACAAATCATTCCCCGTATTTGAAAGTTTTTCGGCCGTTTGGCAATGGCGGAATTTCAGAGTACCTTTGTGTCCGGCTGTTTTATGTCAGCCTGTCGGGAATATGACATTGAGAGACTTTATATTGGAACATGCTGACGACGATGTCGCAGGATTGCTGCTTTCACGCGGGAAGTGGCCGGGGATTGACATTGACAAGGCCGCGACAATCATTGAATGCAGGAGGAAAATCCGCACGAAACTGCCTGAGTGGTATGCAGAGCCGGATATCATCTATCCGGACAGGATTTGCGCGGAGCAGTCAAGCTCCTCTGCTACTGCCGGATATAAGGCTATGGTAGCCAAAGATATATGTTCTGAAAATCCGTCTTTCAGGATGGCCGACCTTACAGGTGGTCTTGGGGCCGACAGCCTGGCCTTTTCCAGAGTTGCCTCTGCCGTGATGTATAATGAGATGAATCCTGACAGGGCTGAGGCGGCAGTGCATAACTTCGGTGTTCTGGGTTCCCATAACATAGAGGTGTCCTGTTTTTGCGTGGAGCCTGAGTCGGCCCGGTCGTCTCCGTTTTGGGACAGTCTGCGTGCATTCAGGCCTGACCTCATATATATGGATCCTGCAAGGCGCTCATCCACAGGCAGCAAGGTGTTCCTTCTGGAAGACTGCAGCCCCGACATCCTGACATTGACAAAAGAACTTTTTGCGGTCGCCCCGTCCCTGCTGGTCAAACTTTCTCCGATGGCGGACATTTCAATGCTGGTGCGCCGTCTGCTTTCTGCGGGCGCTGCCACGAGGGCCGTCCATGTCGTTTCTGCGGCGGGGGAGTGCAAGGAATTGCTGCTCCATCTCGTGCCTGCCGGCCCGTCTGAAGATGTCGCTTACAGGCTGATTGTCAATGAAAACGGTCATGTCAAGGAGTTTGATTCCGCGTCAGAGGAGAATTCGGTGCCGCAATTTTTCAATGATGAAGAGGGGTTGAGGTCAATGTCAATGTTGTTCGAGCCAGGCAAGGCATTGGCCAAGGCAGGCCTTTTCAATGCCGTGTGTTCGTCTCTGGGCGCCGGCCTGGTCAAGGCTGCCCGTTCCACGCATTTGTATTTCTCGCCGGATGCTCCGGAAGGGGATTCTGACATGCAGTTCTTCGGCAAGGTGTTCGATATTGCAGATGTCGTTCCTCTTAACAAACAGTCGATAAGGGCTTTCAGCGCGAAATATCCTAAGGCGGAAGTGTCTGCCCGCAATATTTCCATGACCAGCGATGAACTCAGGAAAAAACTGAAGGTCCAGTCGGGCGGGAATGTGCATATCTTCGGAATCGGCATTGACTTTAGTGACAGGAAGTCTTCGAATTGGCTTGTCGCTGCTGTCCGCCGTCAGACGGTCTGAAAAGAGCCATTGTACGGGGTCTGGAGGGGATCGGTAACAAAAATGTAATATCCGCGTAATATCCATATAACATTATCATGCGAACTTTGCATTGATAAAATGTGTTTTATATGGGATCAGTTTATCTGGCTTTTGTGGTATTTCTGTTTGTCCTGGCAGTCTTTGACCTTATGGTAGGCGTCAGCAACGATGCGGTGAATTTCCTTCAGTCTGCAATCGGAGCAAAGGTCGCTACCTTCAGGACCATTCTTACGGTGGCCGCCGTGGGTATTTTCTTCGGTGCGACTATGAGCAACGGAATGATGGATGTCGCGAGGAATGGTGTCTTCCATCCTTCGATGTTCTCTTTCCAGGACGTGATGTTCATCTATCTGGCCGTGATGGCCTCTGACATTGTCCTGCTCGACATTTTCAATACGCTGGGACTTCCTACGTCCACGACAGTTTCCATGGTGTTCGAACTCCTCGGAGGTACTGTCGCAATAGCATTGATAAAAACTTTCGGCGACTCTGCCATCAATGCGGGCGAACTCATGAACACGAGCAAGGCATTGACAATGATTATGGCGATATTTGTCTCAGTGGCAATCGCTTTCGCGGTCGGTACCTTCGTCCAGTATATCTCCAGACTGATTTTTACCTTTACATATAACAACAAGGCATTGAAATGGAAAATCGGCATTTTCGGAGGTATCGCCTTTACTGCGATTGTCTATTTCATGCTGATAAAAGGTGTCGGCAACTTCTCTTTCATGACTGCTGATGCCAAGGCATGGATGAATACTCACCAGTGGACAATCTGCGGAATCTGTTTCGTGACTTTCGCCATACTGTCCCAGATTCTTTACTTCCTGAAAATCAGTGTATTCAAGGTGCTGGTTCTTGCCGGAACCTTTGCTCTGGCCATGGCCTTTGCAGGTAATGACCTTGTGAACTTTATCGGAGTCCCTCTGGCCGGTTTCGCTTCCTATACTGATTTTATGGCCAATGGAAACGGTGACTATGCCGGTTTCATGATGGATTCGCTCAATGGCCCGGCCAAGACTCCGGTTCTGTTCCTGGTTGCAGCGGGAACGGTGATGGTCATCTCGCTTGCGACTTCCAAGAAGGCTTTCAATGTCGTAAAGACTTCCGTTGACCTGGCCCGTCAGGATGCCGGCGATGAGATGTTCGGTTCTTCCAAGATGGCCAGAATCCTGGTCCGTTTCAGTACCAACACTGCTGCCGGAATTTCCGAACTCGTGCCTGAGAGAGTGAAGAGATGGATCAATGCCAGATTCAACAATGAGAATGTCGTCTTGCCTCGCGGGGCAGCCTTCGATGAAATCAGGGCTACTGTCAATCTGGTGGTTTCCAGCCTCCTCATAGCCCTCGGTACATCATTGACGCTTCCTCTTTCTACCACTTATGTCACTTTCATGGTGGCAATGGGTACGTCTCTTGCGGACAGGGCATGGGGACGCGAAAGTGCGGTGTTCCGTATTACCGGTGTCATTTCAGTTATCGGCGGATGGTTCATTACTGCCGGAGCCGCGTTCATCCTCTGTTTCCTCGTGGCGCTTATAATGACGCTTGGCGGTCTTTGGGCAGCTGCCATAATTGTGGTGCTCGCGATTCTTCTTCTTGTCAGGAGCAATATCAAATACAAGCAGAAGAGGGATGAGGAGAATGGTGATGTCATTTTCAATGAAATGATTACATCCGAGGACAGCGCCCAGACTTTGCGCCTGCTGTCTTCCCACATCTCCAGAAGCAATGCGCAGTTCCTTGAGTTTGTGAATGATACGTATTTCCAAGTGACTGACGGATTCGTGTCCGAGGATTTGGGCAAGCTCCAGAAGGCTGTGACCGGATTGAGGAGGGAGCGTATGGAACTTAAACAGACCAGACGTAAGGAGATGCTCGGTCTCAGGCGTATCGACCCTGATGTCGCAATCGAAAAGAACACCTGGTTCCATCTCGGAATCAACAGTTGCGAGGATATGCTTTATAGTCTGAGGCGAATCTGTGACCCTTGCGTGGAACATATTGACAACAGTTTCGTTCCGCTCGATAAGGAGCGTGTCAAGGAGTTCCTTCCTTTGCGTGATACGTTGCTTTATCTTCTCAAGCGTGTCTGCGGGGTAATCAGTGCCGGTGATTTTACTGATGTCCAGAAACTTAACGAGCAGTGTGATGCCTTCAAGCATTGTCTTTCCCAGACTCGTGACGAGCAGATGGCCCGTATGCAGGCCGGACGTGAGAATATTACCGTGTCATATGTCTATCTGAATATCCTTCAGGAGACTCAAGAGATGGCCAGTTCACTGAAACATATGCTTCGTGCCGCAAGACATTTTTCTGAGGGGAGGGCCTGATTTTTGCAGTTCGTTCCGCCCGTCAGTAATCCTCTTCGGGGGTTGTCAAATTCGGAAACGAAATGAAGTTTGTGCTTTTCGGGATGGTCGGCATCGTTGCCGCTTCCCTTTGGATATGGTTCATATATCTTAGACATTATAAGGGATGGGCGAAATGGCTGCATTGGCTACCGCTCATCCTTCTTGTGCTTTGTGTGGCATCAGGTGGCTCCAGCATGCTTGGCTGGTATCTGATGACGGCTCTCATCACCGCCTTTTTCATTCCCCAAGGCGTTTTTGCCGTGTTCTCTTTCATTGGACGCATGGGTTCTCTCTTCTGGAGACCGTTTTCCAAATGTGGTCTGATATCAGGCATCGCGGTATCTTCTGTGGTGGTTTGCATGGCGTTATATGGTCTTGTTTTCGGCTGGCGCCATGTGATAGTCAATGAAATAGAGGTTCCGTTTGCGGACTTGCCGTCATCCTTTGACGGCTACCGGATAGCCCAAATCTCCGATTTGCACATCGGTACGTTCGAGTTCTCGCCGGAAACCGTCTCTGCTATCGTCGAGAAGGTCAATGCCAGTTCTCCTGACGTCATTCTGTTCACGGGTGACATGGTCAATCTTTCTCCTGATGAACTGGAGCCTTTTGTCAATGTCTTGTCCCGGCTGAATGCTCCTGACGGGGTGTTCTCCATCATGGGCAATCATGATTATCTCGGTTATGCCCATTATGATTCTCCCGGAGAGCAGGAGGTGCAGCAGCGTCGTCTGATAGGGATGGAGCGCTCTGCCGGCATGGATTTGCTTCTCAATGAGAATCGTATCATCCGTCATGGCTGCGACAGCATTGCTCTTATCGGTGTCGAGAATGACGGTCGTCCGCCTTTCCCTGAACGTGGTGATCTGACCAAGTCCCAGGCCGGTCTTCCGTCAGGAATTTTCAAAGTCCTTATGAGTCATGACCCTACGCATTGGCGCCGCAAGGTCCTCCCGGACACTGACATTGACCTGACCCTTTCCGGCCATACCCATGCGATGCAGTTCCGTATCGGCAATTTTTCGCCGTCAATGTTCCTTTATCACGAGTGGGGCGGCCTTTATTCTGAAGGGGAGCGCCGTCTTTTTGTGAGCACCGGCACGGGCGGCAATATCGCTTACCGCTGGGGCGCCTGGCCGGAGATTGATGTCTTGGTTCTCCGCCGCAAGTGAGGTCGTCCTCTTTGTCCTGCTGGGTTTCTGAAAAAAATGCCCGTTTGGCTGATTTTTTTTCAAAAATGTGTGCTGGAGTGTTTTTTAAATCGATAAAATATCCTATCTTGGCAATGTCCAAGTGAGCGTGGTTGGGCGAATTTGGTCAGGTTTACGTCGTTCACCTTCAAGAGTGACTATCGAAACATTAAAACTTTAGATTATGCCAGCTGTTCAAACATTGTTTACCAATACCATTCTGGATGGAAAGAATCTCATGGCAGTGAATATCTCCAAGACATATCCTAACAGACATGATCTTGACGGAAGAGGTTCGACTTATGAGTGTGCAAGAAAGTATTGGCGGGTTTCCAAGAAAAGGGTTGAATCTATCAATTATGTATTGGCTGTTTCTGATGGAGTTATAGTTGCTGTTTACAGACCTGTCAGATGGGTTGAATCTAAGGTTGCTCCAGGAAGATTCGAGTTTGAGGGGGAGAAGGTCCGTGAGGGAGATTTCGTGGGTAAGGATGTTACCAGCCTGTTCGCAGGCCGCAGCAATCCGGTGAAATATCTTTAGACCATAAGTCAGAAATGATAAAGGCCACGCGGAAGCGTGGTCTTTATCATTTCGGCAATGAGAACTTGAACTCCAGACCGCCGGCCCTTCCGATCTTCACTGAAATCGAACCGCCATGAATCAGTACGGCATTCTTTACGATGGCAAGACCAAGCCCCGTTCCGCCTAGCTTTCTGGAACGGCCCTTGTCCACGCGGTAAAACCTCTCGAACAGGTGCGGAAGATGCTCCTCGGAAACACCGGCCCCGTTGTCAGAGAAGATGAACCAATACTTGTTGCTGTCCTCCTTGGGACACTGGACAGTTATCGTCGTGCCCTCACCGGCATAAGCTATCGCATTGTCAGTCAGGTTCCTGAAAATGGAATACAACAGCAACTGGTTGCCATTGACAACAGTCTTCGGCGCTACAAGAATGAGAAACTTCATCTTCTTGTTCTCAAGCTGGAGCTCCACATCATTCCTGATACCGTCCAGAAGAGAAGAAATGTCGATGTGCTCTGTCGTGAAACTTCCTGAAGCGTCATCAATCTTGGAAAGCATCGTTATGTCAGAAATGAGGTTGCTCAGCCTTCCGCTCTGGTCATAGCAGCGCTCCATGAAATCGGCCTTCGTCTTGTCATCCATGTCGGGATTGTCAATGATAGTCTCGAGATAGCCCCTGATGCTGCTTACAGGCGTCTTGAGCTCATGTGCGATGTTCTGGGTCAGCTGACGCTTCAGACGGGTCTTGTCATCCTCGCTGTTCTGAAGTTTGGCATATAGACGTACAATGTTCTGGGAAATCTCGCCAAGCTCATCGTCGGTAAAACGGATATCAGCATTTTCAATGTCAAAATTATGCTCTGCCATGTCTGCGAAAATGCTCAACTGTCTGATATTCATCTTGATTCGTCTCATGTAAAGGTAATAGACGAAAAGCAGCAGTATTGACAATGCAAGAACCAGCCACAGATAACCGTTGACGTCAGAAAGCATTGTCATCAGCGATACGTCATATATGTGCGCGGAACGGACAATGATACCGTCATCCTTGAACGCAGTGGCGGAATAGAACCACTTGCCCCCAAGCGTAGAAGAAGAACGCTTGATGGCATAACCCTCTCCGGAGGACATTGCCTGACGGATCTCAGACCTGTCGCGATGATTCTTTACCTTGGACAAATCAGAGGCCTGACTGTCGGACAGGACATTGCCGCATGTGTCGAGGACAGTAACCCTGATGCCGTCATTAAGAAGCCTTGCCTCATATCTTGTCAATGCTGCCGTATCCGTAAGAATCAGGTCCCTGACATCCTCGTTGCAGATCTGGAGTCTGGTATTAAGAATATCTATACGATACTTCTTCTCCCTCTGATACTGGAAGAAGATGAAAAACATCGCAAAAGACACGAAAATCGTAGCTACAAGCAGAAGCAGCCGGGAGGTCAGCGATATCTTTTGTCTGGATGCATTAGTTTTCATTTTTGTTCGAAACAATAACCATAACCGTGTCTGGTCACAATACAAGCCCCATACTCACCAAGTTTCTTGCGGAGTCTGGTAATATTGACATCCACAGTCCTTCCGAGAACGATGACCTCGTCAGGCCAGACCTTGGACAGGATTTCTTCCCTTGTATAGACATGAGGGGAATTGCTCAGAAGAAGCTGAAGAATCTCGAATTCGGTCTTGGTCAGTTCGACTGTAACTCCATCGGCGGTAACGCTCTTCCTGTCAATGTCGATTGTCAGTCCCTTGTATGTGATAATGCTTTGATTGCCGGCAGATTCCTTTGTGGCAGATGTCCTACGGAGGACCGCCTCCACACGGGAAATCAGTTCCCTGATGGAGAACGGTTTGGAGATGTAGTCATCAGCACCGATTCCAAGCCCGTCCACTTTGTCATCCTCAGTATCTTTGGCCGATACGAAAATAATCGGAATGTTTGCTGTCTCAGGATTCTTTTTCATCATGGCAGCCATCTGCATTCCCGAGATTCCCTCCATCATGATGTCCAGAAGCAGAAGGTCATAACCCGCAACTCCGCTTGTCAGTGCCTCTTCTGCCGAGTGTGCGATACTTGTCTCGAATCCGGCTTTGTCCAGATTGAATTTCAGAATGTTGCAAATGTCGACTTCGTCATCTACAACGAGAATTTTTTTCTTGAGTTCCATAATTTCCGCTGTTGCCGCAAAGATAGTGTCGAGTTGTTACAATAACGTTATTTCCTTAACCTTTTATGTCTTGAAATCCTAAAGCTTGCCGAGAATGTGGTGGTCTTCATCCGCCTCTCCATATATGATGAGAAGCTGGTCACCGCTCTGCAGTTCTACGCTGCCGTCAGGAATGATGAACTTGTCGTCTCTTCGGATGATTACCACCCTGGCGCCCTGTGGAAACTGGATTTCCTTGAGAGTGTTGCCGCCTTCAAGGTCATCATCTGTCAATGTATAATCCTGAAGTTTGCCCGCCTCCTCAGGAATTTCGATGCCGAATGTTTCAGGAACCTTCTCCATAGGAAGATTCAGATGAAGCATTTTCGCAACCCTTGGGATGGACATGCCCTGGAAAATCAAGGAAAGCAGAGTGATGAAGAACACGATATTGAAAATCTGTTCCGAACCCGGAATCCCTTCCACAATAGGATAAGTAGCGAATATGATAGGAACAGCGCCTTTCAGGCCGACCCACGAAGTGAACAACTTGGCTCTGAAAGATATCTTCCGGAATGGCAAGAGACAGAGAAATACTGTAAGAGGACGTCCTACAAATATCAGGAAAAGACCGATGAGAAGGGCGATAGGTGCGACATGCAGCATCTCATGAGGATTGACGAGCAGACCGAGGCTGAGGAACATTCCGATTTGCATAATCCAGGTCATGCCGTCCATGAAGGAGAGAATCTCCTTTCTGTTGTTCATCGGCTTGTTTCCTATGATGAGGCCTGCGATATATACTGCCAGATAGCCGTTGCCCTGAATCATCTGGGTCATCGAGAATGCGAAGAGGCTGACCGCAAGAAGCAAAATCGAGTAGAGCGGAGCGCTGTTCAGTTTGACCCTTTTCAGAGTCCATACGGCTGCGAAACCGATAGCGACACCGGCCAGAGAACCGATGGTCATCTGCAGGAAGAGTGTTTGCAATGAACTGAGAATCAGATGGGAATAGTCGATGCCGCTTATGCTTGATGCCGGTTCATAAAGAAGCTTTGCAACTTGGATGAGCACAATCGTCATGACATACGCCATCGGGTCGTTACTACCGGACTCCAGCTCCAGCATCGGCTTCAGATTCTGCTTGAGCCTCATCTTGCTGTTTTTCAATATGCTGAATACAGAGGCCGAATCCGTAGAAGACATTACGGCTGCCAGCAGGAAACACATTACGATGGACAGCGACAATCCGATTCGCTCAATTCTAGAAAGAAAATAGATGAATGCTCCCGTGAATATGACCGTAAGGAAGACGCCCAAGGTCGAAAGCACGACACCAGGTCCGATTACGGGACGGATTTCCTTGAATTTTGTTTCAAGACCGCCCGTGAACAGGATGACGCACAATGCTACTATACTGAGGAATTGCGCGAGATTATAATTGTCGAATACAAGTCCGAGTCCGTCGCTTCCGAACAGCATTCCGACCAGCAGGAATATGAGGAGGGAAGGAACGCCGTATTTGTTTCCCGTTTTGGAAACGACTATAGCTGTAAATACCAGGATTGACCCGATAAGAAATATGTTTTCAGAAGTGAAATGAATAATCTCGTGCATATTGTTATGTGTTACTTATCAAATTTTAAGTTCATTCTTGCGCAGGTTCCGGCTATACTCCCGGCACCATACCTTCAGTCCGCACTCCTCGCAGTGCGGCTTTCTTGCAGTGCAGACATATCGTCCCTGCAATATGAGCCAATGATGGGCAATGGCCCTTTTGTCCTCGTCAATGTTGGCCTCAAGTTCCTTTCCGATAGCCTCAGGCGTCTTGCCGTCAGACAGCCCAAGCCTCCTGGAAACACGGCTGACATGGGTATCTACCGCGATGACAGGCTTGTCATAGACGATAGAAGCCACCACATTGGCAGTCTTTCTGCCGACACCGGGAAGACTCATAAGTTCATCGATGTCAGACGGGACGACCCCGCCGAAATCATTGACAAGCCTCCGGGCCATCTCGATGATGTGGCTTGTCTTGTTGTTCGGATAGGAAATGCTCCTGACGAAGGGAAAAACCTCATCGAAACTTGCTCTTGCCAGTGTCTGAGGGTCCGGATAGGCCTCGAACAGGGCAGGCGTCACCATATTGACACGCTTGTCCGTGCACTGGGCAGACAAAATGACTGCAATCAGGAGATGGAAAGGCGTATCGTAGTGGAGTTCAGTCTCCGCTACTGGCACATTTTCCTCGAACCAGGCTACGATTCCCTTATATCTGTCCTTCTTCGTCATAGTCCTACAACATTTCCTTGCAACTCTCGTCCTTGCAGAGCATGACCCTTCCGGGATAGCTGTCGAAAATATTACGGTTATGAGTAACCATGACCACAGCAGTCCCTTTGGTCCTGTTGATGCCGGTGAGAAGCTTCATGATACCGTCAGCGGTTTCGGAATCAAGGTTTCCGGTCGGCTCATCAGCAATTATCACGCCCGGGTCATTCAGGAGAGACCTTGCGATGGCAATTCTCTGCTGTTCACCTCCGGAAAGCTGGTGAGGCATCTTGTGCGCCTTGTTCTCCATACCCACATTTTCCAGGACTTCACGGATTCTCTTGTCGATTTTTTCCGTGTCCTTCCATCCGGTAGCCCTGAGAACAAATCCCAGATTGTCCTCCACGCTCCTGTCCATCAGCAGCTGGAAATCCTGGAAAACGACACCGATCTTACGCCTGAGATAAGGAATGTCCTTATCCTTGATACCGTTCAATTCGTATCCGCATACGGTTCCCTTTCCCTTTGTCAGAGGGTTTTCCGCAATGATGGTCCTGATGATGGAAGTCTTGCCGGTTCCCACCTTGCCTACTATATATACGAAGTCCCCAGGATATACATCCATATCCAAGTCATATATCACAGAAGTCTCACCGTTCATGATTTCCGCATCCCTGAAGGAAATTACGGGCTCTGTAACTGTATTGTTTTCAATGTTTTCCATATTCTCTTAAATGTAAATTACCCTTCGATTGCAAGTCCGTCATACGCAGGCCTTATGTCGATGTCGGGCGCAATCTCCTCAAGCTGTCCGCAGAAATCGCCATAGACAGGAAACGTATGTGACAGATGAGTCAGCCACATATGTTTTGCGCCGATTTTCCGGGCTACGTCAATTGCTTGATAAAGAGAGAAATGCGAGTGGTGAGGCTTATATCCCACTGTGTTGAGGGTAACATGTTCCAGCCCCTGTAGTTTTACGAGCTCCCTGTCAGGCAACAGACTCATGTCCGTAATATACGCAATTTTGCCGAATCTGAATCCCAGAACAGGCATTTTGTCATGCATTCCCCTGATGGGAATAATTTCAATGCCCTTACCTGTGGACGATCTCAGCTCTCCGGAGAAATCAGAGTCCTCTGCATGCTCCGCCTCCGACACGATGTTGTCATCAGTAGGAGTCGTCGAACCATCCGGATTCTGATAGCAATATCCCTTGTCATGCACCCATACAAGTTTCCTGTCCTCATCTCCCGGCTCCACGAAGAATGGCCTTTCGTCAATGAGATGTATGTTCCATTCCGGAGCCCCGGGATACTTCCTCTTCGCGAAAACATAGTCGAAACCCTCCTTGAGAGAATCCAGGACAGACTGCTCGCAATAGATTTCAGCAGCACGCTGGTCAATGTAATTCAATGACCTTACGTCATCCAGTCCTCCGGTATGGTCCCTGTGGCTGTGTGTCAGCAGGATGGCATCCAGATGAGAGATGCCCTGACGCAGCATCTGCATACGGAAATCCGGACCGGCATCCACAAGTACTGTCAGGCCGCCATACTCCACCAATGCCGCCGAGCGGAACCTTTTGTCATGAGGGTCAATGCTTTTGCACACATTGCACTGACATCCTATGATTGGAACTCCCTGGGATGTTCCTGTCCCGAGAAATGTGAGTCTGGCCTTCATAATGTCACCTCCACGATTTTTCCTGCGAGAGATTCGTCCCACGGCCTCTCTACCTTTATATAATTGCCGGTGTAGCCTGCAATCATGCCGTTGTTGCAGCTCTCCTCGAAAAGGACGTTCTCCCGTACACCTTTCTGCGATGCGATGAACTCCTCGTTGAGCGACTTGCAAAGTTCCTCCAGCATTGACACCCTTCTTGTCTTTATGCAGTCCTGGACCTGGTCCTTGCGTGCGGCAGACCTCGTCCCGGGCCTCCTGGAGTAAGGGAAGATGTGGATGAATGCCGGACGCACCCTGTCTTTCAGGAAGTTATATGTCTCGAGGAAAAGCTCGTCGGTCTCGCCAGGAAGTCCAGCGATTACGTCAATGCCGAAGAACACGTCGGGCTTCCTGCTTCCGTCAGCATTGACCTCACCCTCCTTCGGATTCATTTTTTTCCGGATGTAGTCAATCTTCGAAGCGAAGAACTCAGTAGTATATTTCCTGCCGACATCCTTCAGGAGAGTGTCGCTTCCGCTCTGTAGCGGAATATGGAAATGCGGCTGGAACTTGGTCCCCGAGGCTATCCAGTCGATGGTCTCGTCCGTGAGAAGGTTCGGTTCAATGGAAGAAATCCTGTATCTTTCAATGCCTTCCACATCATTGAGAGCTTTGAGCAGATCCAGGAAACTCTCTCCTGTCTTCCTTCCGAAATCTCCTGTATTGACACCGGTGAGCACAATTTCCTTGACACCGGCCGCGGCAATCTTCTTGGCTTCCTCTACCGCTGTGGCGATGGATATGCTGCGGCTGCGGCCTCTTGCGAACGGAACGGTGCAATAAGCGCAGAAGTTGTCGCATCCGTCCTGGACTTTCAGGAATGACCTTGTCCTCTCTTCACCGCTTGAATAGGCGGCGAAAGTGTCATTGGCGGAAAGGTCCTGCGGCATTGACTCGCGTCCCCCGATGAATTCGAGTGTGGTCTTTACCAGCGAACTCTTCTCGTCCGCACCGAAAACCAGGCTGACGCCTTCGAGTGCCTCCACCTCCGCACGCTTCAGCTGTGCGTAACATCCTGTCACGACGACAGTTGCTTCGGGCGCTGTCCTGTGAATCTTCCTTATTATGTTGCGCGACTTCCTGTCTGCATGTTCCGTGACGGAGCAGGTGTTGATGACATAGAGGTCGGCCTTCTCCGTCCAGGGCACGGATTCATATCCCTCTTTCATGAAATTCCTTTCGTAGGTGGAAGTTTCGGCATAGTTTAGCTTGCAGCCGAGAGTTATATATGATGCTTTCTTGGTCATATTCAATACTTTAAGCGTTTCTATGGGCGAGAATCAGGAACACGCACGGGCGTTTGCCTATAATTTCCTTCCCCTCGGAACATTTCTTCCATTCTCCGACGGTCTTGGTCTTTATGAATGCGTCCGGCATGGTGATGTTCGCTGCGATGCACAGTTCAGTGGAGTTCTGGCATGTGGAAAGAATATCCCTGAAAAGCTGCTCGTTTCTGTACGGAGTCTCGATGAAGAGCTTTGTCTGACGCTCTGTAAGAGAATGTTTTTCAATGCTTTTCAGCGCCTGCCTTCTCTCGTCCGTCTTGGCCGGGATATATCCCAGGAATGCGAATGACTGTCCGTTCAGGCCTGATGCCATCAATGCCAGCATGAGCGAAGAAGGACCGGAACAAGGCACGACTTCAATGCCGACCTTGTGGCACAGGCTTACGAGCTGGGAACCAGGATCGGCGACAGCCGGGAGTCCCGCTTCGGTAATCAGTCCGACATCATTGCCGTTGTCGAACAATGTCAGCAGTGCCCTTACTTCGTCAGGTTTCGTATGCTCATTTAGTTCATGGAATTCCAGTTCCTGGATATGGCCTTTGAGACCGGCTGCAGACAGGTATCGTCTGGCTGTCCTCGTAGCCTCCACAACATATGTGGTAAGCTTCGGCAGCATTGACAAAACTCCGTCAGGTATTACCTCGCGCGGGTCATTTTCTCCCAGTGGGGAAGGAATCAGGAAGAGTCTTCCTTTATTGTTGTTTTTTTCCATTTCTTCTCTTTTTAACTGCGTCATCCGCTTCGATTCTGATTCTAATTTGTCTCTCATTCTGCTGTTCCTGAAGCTTTTCCGCCTCGATTTCCTGTTTGCGCTTCCTGCTCCGGAACATGTTCCGTATCATTTCACCGAAGGTGTTGAATTCTTTCTGGTATGTAAGTCCGACACCGTTTCTCTGGCTGTTGTCCAGATAATTGGTATATTGGTCGGCCGAGTGGGAGAACAGGTTCAGCCTGACTGCTCCCGGCTTGTCGAGTTTCACATCAATGTCAAGGTCTCCCACCACGTCCGAACTTGAGGTGCTGGACTTGTACTGCCGGTTTCCGATGGTTCCGTTCACGATTACCCTGTTGTTGAACAGGGCTGTGGAAAGGGCCACGTCGAATATGTTGGAACCGCTCACATCCTGTTGGTAATCAAGTCCGAAGTCCAGCGGGATGTTCAGCTTCTGGAGTATGTTGTTCAGCTGTCCGGCCATGATTTCCGTGACATTGGTGTACAGCATTGACGAAGATGTGTTCGTGACGCCGGACTGCTCGTCAGGCAGGAAACTGTTTGTGAGCAGAAGTGCCAGCAACTGTTTCTGGACCTTGTCCTGGGTGTTCAGTGCGCTTTCCACCCGTCCCTGTGTGGTAGGATCCAGGTCCGGAATGTTGATGGAGAAATCCAGCCGAGGGTTCTTGATCTTGTCAGTGATGGCGATACCGCACTCCACCGTCCTTCTTGTAGATGTGGAAGTCGTATCCGCTATCAATGTCCCGACAGATGCCTTCGTCTTGTATAATGCATTGATGTTCAAGTCGCTGTCCATCACGTCTCCGGTAAATCTCACTGAACTTCCGTTCTGTATGGTGAAGTCCCTCTTCGCGATTCCCAGAGCCACGAAATGATAGATGCCGCTCGTGATGCTGTAGTTTCCGTTGATGCTGAACACTCCGGTGCTTGGCCTTACGTCCAGGTCAATGAGTCCGTTTCCGTATCCGGTCAGGACGTTTCCGGCTGCCTTGTCTATTTCAATGTTGGCGGAAACCTGCGGTGTGGCATTGACCTTCAGCCTTACTCCGAAGTCGTTGGATTTCTTCTCTTTTTCCTTCAGCCTCCGCATCATTTCCTCGTAAGGGTCAATGATTATTTCTTTATATGGCTCCTTGAATGTCAGCAGGTTGGATGTTCCGGCCGATGACGAGGTGTTCAGCGGAATATGGAAATCGCCCTGCTTGTCGGTCCTCGCGTCTGCGGAGAGAAGTATGGCATTGAGCGGCCCTGTTATGGTGACCTCACCGGTTGCCGAAACATTGCCGTAGAATGAAGGGTTGTCGGATTCTCCAAGATTCAGGACCTCCATCTTGCTGAACCTGATGCCTGTGTCGAAGGTCATGTCCCTGAAGTGGTCCCAGCCGATGAGGCCGTTGACGGTTCCCCTGGCATTGAACCTGTCGCTTATGTCCATGTTGTGGAATCTCAGGCCGCTGCTGTTTACGGACAGCGGGCCGGACACATTGTATGCGACTTTCGTGAAATCCACGCCGAGTTTTCCGTCGGCGAGAGTCAGGTCGTTTCCGTCAATTTCAAGGTTCTCCAGCGGGCCGTTGAATGAGATGTCTCCTGTAAGATGGCCGTCCATGCTGCTGAATACGGATTTCAGGAATGGTTCCGCATATCCCAAATCAAATCCGGACAGGGAGAGCTTTCCTTCGATCTGCTTGGTTTTCGGATAGAAATTTCCGTTGGCCCCGAAGGTCTGGCTGCCGTCAAGGAGATTCCTGCACGCATAACTGAAGCCCTGTTTTTCTTCATCCCAGACACCTCCTACACGAAGCGTCCCGACTTCCCGTCCTCCGAAACCTGTTGAGTCACAGACGATTCCCATGAGGAGTCCAGTCTTCTCGCGTGCCGGGGAAATGAGCATGGCACGTCCGGTGACACGCCCCCTTATGTCCATGTCAATGCCGGTGAACGCATTGACGAGCGAGATGTCGAACTTGTCCATGTTCAGCCTTAGCGTGTCGGTCTGGGATGCGGACCATCCGCCGTCCAGAAGAATCGTCTGGCCGTTTCCGATGATTGCCAGATTGTCCACCTTCGCGGTCTCCTTATGGATGTCAATGTCGTTGGAGGCTATCTTCCAGAGATTTGACTTCAAATATATATATGAAGGAAGGAAGCCGGCTCTGACTGCAAGAGAATCCTTGTCGTCACGGTAAATGTTTCCGTTCAGGATTATCTCGCCCCTGTTCGCCAATTCGCTTTCATTGTCGTATCTGAAACCGAGCCCGATGCTGTCGTTGTCCGCCAGAATCTGGAGATTGCAGGATTTTGCAAGTATAGGTGCGGCGGAAACCTCTCCTGCATTGAGGATACCCTTCAGCTGCTTCACGGAATTGTCGATGCGCAAGTCAATGCCTTTCAGGTATTTGTCCTTGTATGCCAGTCGTCCGGACTTGAGTTTCGCTTCCATTGCCCCGTCATTGCCAATGCTGAGGGTCAATGCCGTGCTGTCTGCGATATAGGCTCCAGGAGCGATGAATGACAGCAGGTCTTTCGTGTCATGGAACCTGAATGAAAGGTCATATCTGTTCCCGTCCCATGTGCTGCTAGGGTCACTGTATAGCGACGGCAATTCTTTCTTGGTCGTAACTGTCTGAAGGTCACGCATGAAGCTGGCGAAGAACTTGGAACCTACATAGGAAATGTCTGCGAATGACGATGCGAATTTCACCCTGTTCATGTCATTTCTGGCGTGTGAGGAAATTTCGATGTCTCCGATATTGTGGATTCCGTGGTCGTCCTCAAGCGAAATGTCATTGACATCGATGTTTCCGATGATGTCCTCTCCGCTTACTCTGGTGAAGTTCGCCTGGGTGGTGAAGCTCACTTTCGAAGTGCCCCTCTTGTCAATGTTGAGGGCGTGGAGGTCTGCATATCCGAGGTTTGCGTAGAACTTGTACAGCGCGTTGTTGGTCTTGGATGACAACGTGAAGATACCCTGGAACAGGAAGTTGAGGTTCGGGTCGCTGCAGACGATACGTCCGTTGAACGCCTCCTGGCTGTAGGTTCCTGCTGCCGACAGGCCTGTGTAGTCATATCCGAGAGCATTCAGTCTGTCAATGTGGAGGGAATCAATGCGGACATCCGGCCCGTCTTCCGCCAATGTCGCGGAAAGCCCTGCCCTCATGTCGCAAGGGCCTATCGGGACACCTGCGACGATTCTGCTGATGTCCAGACTTTCAGTCTGTACGGTTCCGCCGATTTCCAGCGGCCGGTACTTGTCAATGACATTGAAGATGTGGACATTGGCATTGACCTTTCCCGCTCCGTCGGTGAGGGTTCCGTGGACGTGGAGCCTGTTGAGCGGTCCCCGCATCCTTCCTGAGAATTCGAGTCCGCTTCCTTTGCAGAGATTGGAAAGGTTCAGGGACGCCCCGGGAGCCCAGCCTTTTATGAAGTGCTCCAGTCCGGATGATGTGAATCTGATGTGGCTGAGGGTGGCTTCGGTCAGCATTCCGTATGAGTCGGGCAGTCCGACGACGGAGCCTGTAATGGTGCCGGAAATGCCGTGCCCTTCGTGGTCCGCCCAGTCCCGATATCCGTCGGCGTCGCTGGCCCGGATGTGTATATTCTTGACTGACAGGTCGTTCACATATCCGTCAACGTCGCCTTCCAGGCGGGCTGAAAGCCGGAAGTTTTTCAATGCCGGTGCGAAATACCCCAATGTCTTCATGCTGACGGTGCTTGGCTTTATCTGGCCGGTCATCCTGACATCGCTGGTGAAGTAGGACCACGAATCCGTGTCTTTGTATGACATCACGAAAGACGGCAGCGTGATGTCCGACCAGTCGTCCTTGATTCTGAGGTCATCCACTATGGTCTTTCCGTTTCCGACCTTCGCTTTTCCTGAGAGGATCAGACATTCGAATCCGCTCTTTTCCCTGAATGACAGTTTGTCGCATGTGCCGGACATTACCGGGCCTTTCAGTTTCAGGTCCCGTCCTGAGAGGTTTATGTCACTGACATCCAGGTTAAACCAGTTTATGGAGTCACTTCCGTATGCGGTCCTGTCCTTCTTGTAGTTCACCATCCTGAACCTCATGCCTTCCAGTTTCACGTCCGATATGCTGAAGACTTCCTTGTCCTTCTTCTCTTTGTTATTGTCGGAGTTTCCCATGTGGAAGATGCGCTTGAGGTTAGTGTTGGATGAGATGCTGTCAATGCCGGGTTCGATCGTGAGATTGAACTGTCCGTCAGTCACTTTCGCGGACCTCAGGTATATGCCTCCGTCGGGAGACGTGAGGTTTTTTACGCTGAGGGATGCCGTCACGTATCTTGCGGAAAAGAAAGTGTCCACAGGAGCGGCCCCTGAAGTGTCCGGAAAAGGATGCCTGTCGATGACGACCACGTCTTTCAGCATGACTGCCTTGAATGGCGCCACGTGGATCTTGCCTATGGTGATGTCCCCGTCAATGCTGTTTTTCAGTGAAACGAGGATTTTGTCGGCCATATATGTCTGTACGGCAGGTGACTGCACGGCAATCAGAGCGGCGACAATGAGCGCCACTATGGTCATGATTGTCAGATAGACTATTTTTGCTGTCTTTTTCAGTTCCTGTCGTTTTTGTCTCTGTCCCGGGGCCAGAGAAAGTTGTATCATACAAAAATACTAATTTTGTTTTGATTTAAGGGGTATAATAGGGGTATAATGTCGGTTCAATGTCTGTTTTTGTCGTCTGATAAAGATTATTTATTACCTTTTTATTACCTTTGCGCGTCATATTTGGAGTTTTTTGAAAGATAATGGAACATACAGACATCATTCTCGGAATTGAGTCATCATGTGATGATACTTCCGCTGCAGTTATCAAGGACGGATATCTATTGTCCAATGTCATTGCCAGTCAGCAGGTTCACAAAGATTATGGCGGTGTCGTTCCGGAACTGGCATCCAGAGCTCATGAGCAGAACATCGTTCCTGTAGTGAGCCAGGCTCTGGAAAAGGCCGGGGTCAAGCCGGAGGAACTTACTGCCATAGCATTCACCCGTGGTCCGGGCCTTCTCGGCTCTCTGCTTGTAGGCACATCTTTCGCGAAGGCTCTGAGCGTGTCTCTCGGAATACCTATGGTGATGGTCAATCACCTCCAGGGACATATCCTGGCTGATTTCGTGAAGCAGTATGACAAGGAAAACCATCATCCGGAATTCCCTTATCTCTGTCTCCTCGTCTCAGGAGGCAACTCTCAGATAGTCAAGGTGAACAGTCCTCTTGACTATGAAATTCTCGGTCAGACAATCGACGACGCTGTGGGGGAGGCTTTTGACAAGTGCTCCAAGATGATGGGCCTCGGCTATCCGGGCGGCCCTATCATTGACAAGCTTGCAAAACTTGGTGATCCTGACCGTTTCAAGTTCGCGAAGCCCCATATTCCGGGACTGGACTACAGTTTCAGCGGCATCAAGACTTCTCTCCTTTATTTCGTGCGTGACGAGATGGCCAAGGATCCTGATTTCATGGAAAAGAACAAGGAGGACATCTGTGCAAGTTTCCAGAAGGCATTGATAGATATTCTGATGGACAAGCTCATCAAGGCAGCCAAGATGACGGGTATCAAGGAGATAACCATCGGTGGCGGCGTTTCTGCGAACAGCGGTCTCAGAAATCGTATCGAGGAGGAGGGCAAGAAGCGTGGCTGGAATACGTATCTTCCTGAGTTCAAGTTCACTACGGACAATGCGGCTATGATTGCCATTGCCGGCTATTACCATTATCTTGCAGGGGAACGCACTCCTTTGGATGTGTCTCCTGTATCGCGAATGGCGGATTTTTAATGACGAAAAACAAGTTACAAAGATGATAGAATTTGAAGTATCCTGCCGCATGGGCAGAGAACCCAGACTGGATGACATCAGAATGGCCGCAGCAGAGGCTCTGCGTCTGAGGCCGAATGCAGTCATCAATGTCATTGACCCTACCAAGTCATATCAGCCTACGATGAACAATGCCGATGCGCATTGCCATATCGTGCATCGCTCGATAGATGCCAGAGGTGACGTGACTATGCGTTACAGAGTGGAGGCTTACAGGAAAGATGAACCGTATGAGGAGTATAAACTTCCTGAATATCAGGACGTTCATGCCGGAGAGCCGGTGATTGTCATCGGATCCGGTCCTGCCGGTATGTTTGCAGCATTGAAACTCCTTACCCTCGGTCTCAAGCCGGTGGTTCTGGAGCGCGGCAAGGATGTCAGCGGCCGTAAGCCGGATATCGCTAAGCTGTCCAGGACCGGAGTCGTGAATCCTGATTCCAACTATTGCTACGGCGAGGGCGGAGCAGGTACTTTCTCTGACGGCAAGCTCTTTACGAGATCCTCGAAGAGAGGGGACAACAGGGAGGTCCTCCATCAGTTCGTGAACTTCGGTGCTGATCCGTCTATTCTCATTGATGCTCATCCTCACATCGGTACGGACAAGCTTCCGCGTCTTGTGGCCAACATCCGCGAGTGTGTGATCGGGCATGGCGGCGAGTATCATTTCCAGACGAGAGTCTCTGACATTGAAAGGGGAGAGGACGGTGTCATCACCGTGACTGCCATTGATGAAAGAGACGGAGAATCGGCATTGACCTTCAAGGCGAAGGCTGTAATCGTGGCTACGGGCCATTCCGCTCGCGATATTTATGGTCTTTTCGACAAGAAGGGCTGGGAACTTCAGGCCAAGGGCTTTGCGATGGGTGTCCGTGTGGAACATCCTCAGGCCCTTATCAACAAGATCCGTTATCGTGGCCAGTGGGAGCCCGGTTTCCCTGCTGCCGAGTACTCTTTTGTGGAGCAGGTGGATGAGAGGGGAGTGTTCTCGTTCTGCATGTGTCCTGGCGGCATTCTTGTTCCGTCCGCTACTGAAGACGGCTATACTGTTCTCAACGGAATGTCCAATTCGGCCAGAAATTCGAAGTGGGCCAATGCCGGTGTGGTGGTTTCCATCGAGCCGGATGATGTTCCTGAAGAGTATAAGAAATATGGTGTGTTCTCCCTGCTGAATTTCCAGCATGATGTGGAGAAGAAGATGTTCGATTATGCTGCTGAACATGCTGAGGCTGATGAGAATGGTGTCGTGAACAAGCTTTGCGCGCCTGCCCAGAGGATGGTGGATTTCTGCGAGGAGCAGATGTCTGAGGACCTGCCGGAGACATCTTATCGTCCGGGTGTGGTTTCCGCTCCTTTGTATGAACTTCTTCCTGAGTGTGTAGCATCCCGTCTTCAGAAGGCTTTCCCTTTGATAAACAACAAGATGCGCGGCTATTACACTGAGGATGCGCTGATCCTGGGTGTCGAGTCCAGAACTTCTTCACCGGTGCGTATCGTGCGTGATGCGGAGACTTGTCAATGTCCTCAGGTACCTGGTCTTTTCCCTTGTGGAGAGGGCGCCGGATATTCCGGAGGAATCGTGTCTTCTGCCATTGACGGAATCAATTGTGCGGTTGCGGCAGCGAAGCTGTTCGAACTCTAGCATTGACCTGTATCGGCCGGATCTGCGAGGGTGTGACCGGCAAGTTTTTATGTGGGACTTGACCTGATGGCCGGGCCCCGCATAGTTTGTAATTGCGGGAGATGCCTCTCCGGCTGTGGTGTCAATTTGGCAGTTTTCCGCTGTGGCAGATAATTTGCTCATTCATCGGACTGTATGGCCGTGGATAACCCAGCCTGGCCATACGGGCTAATATGTTGTGGGTGATTATTATAGCGACCATTTGTGGGTTGTTTTCAAAAAGATATAAAAGGTTAAGACGATATGAAAAAGCAAAGAGAAGAGGAGAAAGAGCTGAAAAAAGATCAGGAAAAGATGGAAAATGAGGCTCCTTGCTCCGAGGAAACATGTCAGTGTGACGAGCAGAAATGTGACAATGCTGACAAAAAGTCTGATGATGCTTCAGAGGAAGAGCTTCATGAGAAAGGACATTGCAAAGAAAAAATAGCTAAACTTGAGGCGGAGAAGAAGGATATTGAGGTCAAACTTGCCAAGGAAAAGGATGATTATGTGCGCCTGATGGCTGAGTTCGATACTTTCAGACGCCGTACTTCCGAGGAGAAGCTCGCGCTTGTCAATTCTGCCGCCAAGGATACCATCAAGGGCCTTCTTCCGGTTCTTGATGATTGCGAGAGGGCGATGGAACTCCTCAGCAAGTCCAGCGATGAGGCTGCCAAAGAGGGTACTGCCCTCATTTATGACAAGCTCATGAAGTATCTGAAGTCCAAGGGATTGGAAAAAATCGAGGCTAAGGGAGAGAAGTTTGATACTGATTTCCATGAAGCTGTGGCTCAGGTGCCTGTAGAGGACAAGGACAAGAAAGGTCTTGTCTATGATGTCATCGAGACCGGTTACATGCTCGACGGAAAGATTCTCCGTTATGCCAAGGTTGTCGTAGGAATCTAGGGAGGTATTTGTAACTATGGCTGAAAAGAGAGATTATTATGAAGTGCTGGGCGTTGCGAAGACGGCCAGCACTGATGAGATAAAGTCAGCTTTCAAGAAGCTTGCGCTCAAGTGGCATCCTGACAGATGGGTGAGCGGTACTGATGCGGAGAAGAAGACGGCTGAAGAGAATTTCAAGGAGGCATCCGAGGCTTATGAGGTGCTGAGTGATCCGGACAAGAGGGCAAAATACGACCAGTTCGGATTCAACGGTCCGTCAGGCGGCTTCGGTGGCGGCGCCGGAGGTTTCAGCGGCTTTGACATCAATGATATCCTGAAGGATTTGTTCGGTGCCGGCTTTGACTTCGGCGGAAACGGCGGCGGCTTCGGTGGCTTTTCCGGCTTCGGCGGCTTCGGTGGAAGAGGCGGTTCCCAGCAGCGTGTCCAGAGGGGACGTGATATCAGGACCAGAGTCCGTCTGACATTGGAGGAGATTGCCAAGGGCGTGACCAAGGAGATTTCCATCGAGAGGTACGAGCAGTGCCCTGATTGCGGCGGCAAGGGAACGAAGAATGAGTCTGATATCCAGACTTGTCCGGTTTGTCACGGTTCAGGTCAGGAGCAGAGATATGTCAACAGTATCTTTGGACGTACCGTTACTTACACGACGTGCTCAAGGTGCGGCGGTGAAGGAAAGATTGTTTCCAATCCTTGTCATACATGCGGCGGAACAGGTCTCGTACGCAAGCGCGTAACCGTTACCGTCAATATACCTGCCGGTGTCGAGGATGGTATGCAGCTGACTCTCCAGGGGCAGGGCCATGCAGCCAAGGCCGGCGGCATCAATGGAGACCTTCTTGTAGTGATAGAAGAACTTCCTCATGAGTCTCTGAAACGTGAGGGCAAGAATCTGTTCTATACCAAGATTATTCCTGTGACCGATGCAATCCTGGGCGGTGAGGCAGCGATTCCATGTCTGGACGGTACATATAAGATTAAGATCGAGCCGGGTACCCAGTCCGGTACCATAGTAAGATTGCGCGGCAGGGGAATGCCTGCTGTCAAGGGCTACGGAAGCGGTACCGGTGACTTGTACGTGAAGTATCTTGTATGGATTCCTAAGAAGCTGAAATCAAGCGAGAAGGATGCGCTCGAGTCAATGCGTCAGAGTGAGTCATTTGTGCCTAATCTCAGCAGGGAAGACAAGAATCTTTTCGATAAGATGAAGGAGAATTTCTGAAATATCATCTTTATTTGGATATCAAGTCCCCAGATCATTGTAACAGTGATCTGGGGACTTGTCTTTACAATATATTGTAAAATTCAGAACGATTTCGCCGTGTGTACTTAATATTCAAATTACGATACACAAATATTCATTTTGTAAGATTTTCACTATCGCTAACTGTTGGTATTCGCCAGCGTGGCAGGCAAGAAGTTGATTATCAACTATAAGAGCCATCTCCTGGTGTC
>CAKUXR010000020.1 GCA_934700615.1 uncultured Bacteroidales bacterium | reverse complement strand
TGACAAAAAAAAGAGTTCTGAACGAACTCTATCAAATATTTTTAACTTTTTTTGGATTTTAAAGTGTCAAACTTCCGGTTCATAGTATAAATGGTTTGTAAGTTCAGTTTTTCACAATGTAGTTATTGTTCCGAAAAATTCCAAAAATTTTTTCTAAAACGGGCGGATGAACATAAAAATTCTTATATTTAGACCTTTGATATGTAAGTGTTATTAGTAAGCATGAAAAAATAAGTTGGTAAAGATTTGTGAAGGATTTTCGAGGATAGATTTCTTTTCGAAGAAGGAGTGTACTGGACGTACACGACTGATGAGAAAAGGAATATAGACCGAAAAGACGAGCAAAGATTACCAAGTTATTTTTTAAGGATTACTTTACTCAATGGATTATGAAAAGACTTATGGATTATGTCAATGCTGCAGCGCTGATATGCCTGGCGGCATTTGTAATGGCCGGCTGTGAGAAAGACAAGAAGCCGGGTATTCCTGACGAGAAACCTGCCGTTCCACCTGAGATCGTGGAAAAGGCGGTGGATATCTCTGCCGGTGGAACTGCCAATTGCTATTTGATCAAACCTGGCAGTACAGTGACTTTCACCACTGCGTATAAAGGAAATTCCAAGACCGAGACCACTGGCAACGGGGCCTCCGGGAAACTGGTATGGCAAGATACGAAGGGACTTGTAAAGTCATTGAACTTCGACCCTGCGGAGCAGAAGATTTATATTGAACTGTCTGATGTTCAGGGAAATGCCGTTGTTGCCGTGTGTGGCATTGACGGGAATATCCTTTGGAGCTGGCATTTGTGGGTCTGCAATTACGATCCTGAACTCGACCTGTACACCACTGAGCCGAATGAATCTGGAACGACTTGGACTTTCATGTACAGGAATCTCGGAGCCATTGACGTGAACCATGCGTCCGTTGACTGTTATGGCATGATTTATCAATGGGGCAGAAAGGATCCGTTCACCGCTCCGAGATGCTATACTGTTATCAATGAGGACTATTCGTATCAGGAAGACGGAGAAAGGGAACTTTATGACATTGATGGAAATGTTCTCAAGAAAACAAGGGAACTTGCTGAATATCACGGTACTATAGAAAAGTCCATCCGTCAGCCTATGACCTTCTTCGCCATGACGTACAGGGAGACGGGAGAGTTTGAGGAAGATGGTACTCCTATTACTGAATGTGATTATGAGACAAAGGATTGGACAGATGTTTCCGATGATGACTATTGGGGCGGAGTATCCTTCAAGAAGACGATCTATGATCCGTGTCCTGTGGGCTATAAGGTGCCTGTAAGTGATGCTGACGGCAATACCCCGTATGACTGGATGAAGTTTGCAGACATGACCTGGGACCCTGCCAATCCTGGAGCAAACATTTACGGCCAATGGTTCCCTACGGCCGGTACCAGAGTTTATGCGTCCGGCGGTCTTGACCATCAGGAAGCCAATCCATATTCCGGCATCTGGTTCGGAACAGTAGGCAAGGCCTCTACCACGAATCCGGCTCTCTATGGCCAGTATATGGCGATTATGAAGGGCAAGCGTATGTTCAAGCCGATGAAGGACGCGAGGTCGCAGGGTATGAGCGTCAGATGTGTAAAAGAGTAGTTTGCTGTCTTTCAGTCAGATACAAAAACGGGAAGGTGTCATGAGCGCACCTTCCCGTTTTGCGTCTGGTTTGTTGTCTGACTATTCGTGATAGTCACCATATACGAGTTTTCCGTCGAACTTGCCCTGGAAATAGGCCTCGTTGCGGTCGTCGCGGAACTTGAACTCGATGGAGTATGAGTCATTTCCTTTATTGACAATGTCAACATATCCGATATTCGCTCCGTAAGTAGGCATATAATCAGGTGCATACCATGTTCCGAGTATGTCTCCGGTACTTGCGTCACCGAGTCCCGGAACTGTCATGAACGGCTGGAAATGAGCATTGTCCGCCGCATACATCACTGTGTATCTGCCTGAAGGCACCTCTCTTGTATATTTCTCTGCAGTGATAATGTCGAGCATCAGCATGTCTCCTGAACCTTCGTATGTCTCGAAATCAAATCCTTCGACACCCAGATAGATTGTCCATTCAGAATGTGGCGCGGTAGCTGTGCTGCCATAGATTTTCTGTCCGTAGTAGTCTAGCGTTCCGACTGCCAGATTGTTCATTTCCACCACTTTATAGCTGTCGTAGTCTTTTGAGAAGTTCTGGAGCGGGAATGAGCCTGAATATGTCAGCGTATATGATTTTGTATCGGTCTTCAGACATGCGGTTACCGCATATGCTCCTGATTCGGATGTCACCTGAATCCATCCGTCCTTTACCATGAGGTAGTTGCCCTCTACGCTGCTGTCATATATGAATGTGCCCTGCAGTCCTTCGGCATTGAAGTCATCTCCTTTGGTGAATGTGAATTCTTCCATTTTCCCGTCAGGATCAGGAATATACGTTCCTTTGATCAGGTCCTGCTCGCCTGTCTTCGGCGCGTTCAGCTCCATGAAGACACCTATGCCTTCTCCTTCGAATGCGTTACCTGAGAAGACCGCGTTCCCGCTCGTCATAAGAGCCCAGGCGTTGTCAGTGCCGGCCATATAATAGTCTCCGTAGAAGAAACCGGTCGCGGTCGTCATCTTTATTGCCTCTTTCGGATATCCCTCTGGGAAGACTGTCACGTTGAACGTAGTGCTTGCGCCGGAAGTCGTCTCATTGACAGTTACCACTGCCGAGCCCGGTGCCAATGCCTTGACGCTCAGGCCTTCGGCTTTCGCGACGGTTTCGTTGTCCGAGGTCAATGCCAGTGTATATTCTTTTGCGTTTTCCGGTGTGACAATGACTTCAGGGGTATATGTTTCTCCCACATTGAGGGTGACTGAAGTTTGTGCAACTTCGATTTTTTCAACTTTGACGGCAGGTTCCCCGTCCTTTTTGCAGGACTGGAGACCCAGTGAAATGATGCCTGCGGTCAGGCAGAATAGTGCTTTTAGTCTGTTCATATTTTTAGTTTTTTGCCGCCGCAATATATGCAATATTCGGATAAAATGTCGTCAAATTTTGCGATTTTTTGAAAAATGTATTACGGAAATCAAAATAATTAGTATCTTCGTGCTGTGGTTCGGCCTGTTTGACGACTTGCGGAACTTGAATAATGAATCTTATGGATATGGACATAAAGAAATCACATGGAGGTGCGCGTCCCGGTGCGGGCCGTCCGAAGGGTGACAGCAAAATGGTGTCGTTCAGGCTCCCGGGAGACATGGCCTCACGACTGGACGCCAAACCGAACAAGACGGATTTCATACGCCGGAGTCTCCGTCGTGCCCTTGATGCGGAGTCGTCATTGACCTCCGTCGGGAGTATTGTGCCAGCTACGGCAGTCAAGACATACTCCCTTCCGTTTTTTGACACGCGGGTTGTGGCAGGCTTCCCGGTCCCTCTTGACAGCGACGAGCGCTCTCAGGACATTGACCTGCTCCGGATGCTCTGTCCGCACCCGGAGGCGTCATATCTTGTGCGGGTAAACGGAGATTCAATGATAGATGCCGGTGTCATCAGCGGCGATATTGTCATAGTCGATAAAAGTAACCGCAACCCGACACCGAAGGAGATAGCCGTATGCGAACTTAACGGCGAATTCACCCTGAAGCACTTCATTGAAGAGGACGGGGAAGGCTGGCTTGTCCCTGCAAATCCCGATTATCCCCGTTTCAAGGTTACTCCTGAAGACGACTTCAGCATCTGGGGAACCGTGACATATATAATACATAAGGCGAAGGGCAACTTGTAAACCGAAGACATCATGGTGGCATTGGCCGACTGCAACTCGTTCTTCGCCTCCGTTGAGAGGGCTTTGCATCCCGGACTGAAAAACAGACCGGTGTGCGTGCTGTCGAGCAATGACGGCAACATCGTCGCCCTGACGCCGGAGGCCAAGGCGTTGGGAATCAGAAGGGGAGACCCGCTATTCAAAGTCCGCAATGTCATTGACAAGAACAATGTTGCCATATTCTCCGGCAATCTGATGCTTTACGCGGCGATGTCCAAACGGGTGCAAAGCATTATGCGTCAATGCGTTTCCCGTACCGAGACTTATTCCATAGATGAGCAGTTCCTCTATCTGGACGGCTACGAGGCACACTATGACCTCGTGAAGATGATGAGGGAAATGGTGGAGAAGATCCGCCTCTGGACAGACATTCCGGTAAGCGTCGGCATCGCCAGGACGAAAACTCTGGCCAAGGTCGCAAGCAAATTCGCCAAAAAGTACCCTGGCTACCGGTCAGTTTGCATCATTGATAATGACGAGAGGCGCCGGAAGGCATTGTCAATGTCCGGACTTGCAGACATCTGGGGAATCGGCAGGCGTACACTGGAGAAACTGATAGCCCTCGGAATATCCACGCCATTGGAATTTGCGGACAAACCGGGGGAGTGGGTGCTGCGGCATTTCCATAAGCCCGGTTACCAGACATGGCGCGAACTGAACGGTTATCCCTGCATTGACACCAGCGAAATTCAGGACCGCCAGACCATTACCACCAGCCGGAGTTTCGGGTCAATGATAACCTCACTCGATGATCTGAAGGCTTCAGTGGCGTCATTCACAGCTAGTTGCGCGGCGACGCTCCGCTCTCAGAACTCATCCGCAGGAGAAGTCACAGTCTTCATTATGAGCAACCGTTTCCGTGAAGACCTGCCTCAGTATATGAACTGTGATTCCGAGCGTCTTGAACTGCCGTCCTCTGATACTCTGGAACTTACACAATATGCATTGAAGGTAGTTGACCGGATTTACCGTCCAGGCATCCATTACAAAAAGTCCGGCGTGATTCTTTCCCGCATCGCCGACGGCCTCTCGCAGCCTGTCCTCTTCGACCATGTTCCGAATCGTAAGGAACGCATTGACCTCTCCCAATGCATTGACAATATGAATCTTAAGTTCGGCCTGAAGACTGTCCGCCTGGGCGTGGAAGGGGATGAGGATTCCATTTGGAAAGTAAAGTCCGATTTCAGGACCCCGAACTACCTCACCGACATAGACGAATTGCTTACCATAAACGTTTAAAGGCCCTTGAAAGTACGGTTATCTTGGTATGTCTGAAAAAATGTTAATTAGAATAATATGTTGAATATTAAATATTTATAGATTTGTGGGTTTGGTTTTGTACGTGTGAACTTAAATTTTTCCACATGTCATATTTGTTTCAAACGCGAATAATCGTAATTTTGCGAAAACCCTAAAAATTACAGAAGTATGAAATTTAAATCACTATTGTTTCTCGGAGTAGCGGCTGCATTCTTCGGAATTTCTTGCGACAAGGAGTCGTCCACTGTTGAACGCAGAGAGATTGATTGTACTGAACTGTCCTCTTGCATTGGGACAAACTTCAATGATTTTGTCAGTGCTAACGAGAAATACCAGAATAAGGCGGATGCCGGTGAAGGCACTGCTTCGTTCAATGTATTTTACAAGTCCCTTACCCAGTCATACGACATGACATTGACAGTATCTTCTGACAAGAACGGTGTCATTACTGAAATGAATGCCAGTGTCGTGGATGCCGGCAAGTCTCTCGAGTTGTGGAACTTCTTCATGGAGCAGTCCGGGCCTCTGAATCTGGGAACTTTCCTCGGAATGAAACATAAGGGCGAGTGTGGCGGAGGTCTGGTTCAGACTATCGACGAGTCCATCAGTTTTGTTGCCCAGAAAGGAACAGATGGCAATTACATGTATCCAGTTTTCAGTTTTGTGTCAGGAAGCGTATATCTGGTACCGGAGCTCATCAACGGAACATTTGTCCTGAGCCTCCTGAGAAGTTATTACGTAATGGATTATGCTGAGGCTTCAAGTCTTGTCGGAACTGATTATGACGCATTTGCCCAGGCCAATTACATCACCGGAAACAAGCTTTCCGCATGGGGCTCGAACTACATCTATTTCGACTATGTGAAGGATGGTGCCGGCAATGTGTTCCACCTGGACGTGAATGGAGATTCTGAAAGCAAGATTATTGCCAGCTTCAAGGCAACTCTTGATTACGAATATTATACAGACGCGGCTGAGCAGCTTGAAATCTGGAAGAGTTACGCAAAAGGTGATCCGTCCCTCGGTCTGGGAACATTCTCGAAGGCTTACACCTCTTCATTCGGCTCAGTAGGAACCGAATTCGCAACTCAGCAGGAGGCCATAGAATATGTTGAGACCAATGGCCGCCCAGGAGGATTCTCACCAGACGTAGTAGTATGTTACCAGAATGGAGAACATACCATTACCATCACCCTGAAGTCCCTCTACATCTACGTTGAGGTCAAGTAATCCTCAAGAAACAGTCAAAGAAGAATCCCGCACTGCCTTATCGTAGCGCGGGATTTTTATGCATTCGTAAGCGTCTCTGCGGTTAAGTGTTGACGCGTTTTCAGAGGTTCTGTACTTTTGTTTTCCAAAATCCGTGCATTGCAAGTGCCGCAGTTATTCCGTGTCAGGAATATGCAACTTGTCCGGAAAAAGATAGGCATTTACGGATAAGTTGCTCAATGTCAAATGTTTGTCCACAAGAAAACGTTTTAATCCGGACAAATGGGACTTATAATACAATTTGTCCGGAGAAAGCTCGGTTTTCACGGACGTTTCCAGATTTTTAGTCACAAATTGCTGGCGTTTGAGTAGCGTATCTTTACGAGTGTTCTGTTCTTACTGATATGTTTTTCGACCCTCTTGGCAGGGCATTCATTGGTATTAGATGCGTATAACTTATTGTATATCAGTATGTTGTACTGACGGATAGCTACAGCAGCCGCTGCCAAGACCTCCTTTTGAATGCACCTCTTGGCATTACAATAATGTGGTAATCATATGATTATCAGATATATAGCTGATTCTAGAGCTGCCAAGAGGGTCGAAAAAGTCCTCGCTCGGTACTGCTATTTCTCGAGTGCGGTACAAACCGTATTGGAAAAGTGGCAGAAACACCCTGTTTTAACGATGGAAAAATGGCAAGACCCCTAATGTAATCCTATGGAGGCTGCCGGCCGGGGCCCGCGGACCGGTACGCCCCGTTGGGGCTATCCTTCCCACCGCTTTCGCGGCGGGCCCCTTCTTTTAGCTCATTTTTAGCGGACGGCTACACCGTTCCGCAGCCCCCGGCCGGCAGTCATGACGGACATCAGTTTTATATATTTAAACTTAGGTCATTTCACAAAGTATCTGTGGCAACAGATAGACGCGGGCGAGTATGAAAATTCCGTGGTAGGCCACGCAACATGGCCATGCAGATGCATGAGATGCATAGTAGTGTGGCAGAACCACCATCCGAAAGGCCCCCTCTGCCACCTCAAATGGCCCTGTGCCGCTGTCAATGCCATATCGGCGTGGCCACTTGCAGTGCCGGAATATGCAACTTGTCCGGAAAAAGATAGGCATTTACGGATAAGTTGCTCAATGTCAACAATTTGTCCGTAAGAAAACGATTTAACTCGGACAAATTGTCTTGTAATCACATTTGTCCGGAGAAAGCTCTGTTTTCACGGACGTTTCCTGATTTTTAGTCACAAATTGCTGACGTTTGAGTAGCGTATCTTTACGAGTGTTCTGTTCTTACTGATATGTTTTTCGACCCTCTTGGCACGACATTTATTAGTATTAGATGCGTATAACTTATTGTATATCAGTATATTATGCTGATAGAGAGCTACAACAGCCGCTTCCAAGACCCCCTTTTGAATGCACCTCTTGGCATTACAATAATCTGGTAATCATATGATTATCAGACATATAGCTGATTCTAGAGCTGCCAAGAGGGTCGAAAAAGTCCTCGCTCGGTACTGCTATTTCTCGAGTGCGGTACAAACCGTATTGGAAAAGTGGCAGAAACACCCTGTTTTAACGATGGAAAAATGGCAAGACCCCTAATGTAATCCTATGGAGGCTGCCGGCCGGGGCCCGCGGACCGGTACGCCCCGTTGGGGCTATCCTTCCCACCGCTTTCGCGGCGGGCCCCTTCCGCTCATGAAGCCGCGGACGGCTACACCGTTCCGCAGCCCCCGGCCGGCAGTCATGTACGTCCAGTACACTCCATCTTCGAAAAGAAATCTATCCTCGAAAATCCTTCACAAATCTTTACCAACTTATTTTTTCATGCTTACTTAAACTGACGTCATTTCACAAAGTATCTGTGGCAACAGATAGACGCGGGCGAGTATGAAAATTCCGTGGTTGGCCACATGCAGTGCCGGAATATGCAACTTGACCGGAAAAAGGTAGGCATTTACGGATAAGCTCTGGTTGAAACGTTTTTGCGATACGAAAGTTTATGCTTAGTTTTCCATAATAATATAGTGTGGCATAATCATGATCGCAGAAAATGATGTATTTTTGTAGACGAGAATCATATAAAAACAAGACCCGATAGCTTGACGAGTCAGAGGCTACCGGGAATCAACATTGCGAATATAGCGTTTTTTCTTGTTGCAACCAAGTAAATGGACTAATTTTTATGGAATATTTTGAATTTGAAAGAATATTGTCTGCCAAGCGAATGCAGAGATACAAAGATGCTACGAATGGTGACACTCGTAAGGCTATGGCTTTGTACCGCTACAACTTGCGCTTATCGCAGGAGATGTTCACGATTGTCAGCTGCTTTGAGGTGGCTTTGCGTAATGCTATTGATAGCCTTCTGGTACCGACATTAGGAGGGAATTGGCTGAAAGATTCTGTTCAAGTTAATGGAATCTTCGCCAACGGCCGCATGAACGAGACAAGAAAAATCATAGAAAAAGCTTTCAACCGATTGGATAGACAAGGCATATATTCTCATTCAAAACTGATTGCAGAAATGGAATTCGGTGTATGGAAATATATGTATTCCTCTCTACAGTATCGTGCGACAGGGCAATGTCTGTTGAGAGTCTTCCCAAATAAACCTCGTTCATCGGCTACTGCTCAATACAACAATGCCTACATATTTAATGAACTTGACAAGGTGAATAGTTTGAGAAACAGAATCGCTCACCATGAACCAATCTGCTTCAGACTTCATGCTTCGGAAATAGACACAAGTTACATCGTCAATGAATACCAGAAAATTCAGACTTTATTCTCTTGGATGGGAATAGATTCTCGTTCAATGTTATATGGACTCGACCATGTGCAGTGTGTTTGTGTCAAGATTAACAGTTTGAAATAACAGAAGCTGCTAATGAATAAAGAAAAAGACGATTTACCCTTCGATTGACATTGACTCGATTCGCAGCTGGAATACTCCTGAGGGTGCCTGGACATCCACGATGTCACCGACCTTTTTGCCCATCAGCGCCATTCCTATCGGCGATTTGCAGGAAATCTTTCCGTTCTGGAGGTCCATCTCATGCGGGCTGACGATGGTATAAGTCATTTTCACATTTGTTGCCAGATTCGTGAACTCCACCTTGCTCAGCAACGAAATCTGATCTTTCGGCAGAGCTTTCGTGTCAATGATTCTGGAATAGTCCAGCACCCTCTGCAAAAAGCGTATCCTGCTGATAGTCTTGCCCTGGGCCCTCCTGGCCGCACGGTACTCGAAATTCTCACTCAGGTCACCTTGTGCCCTGGCCTCAGCCAAGGCATCCTTTATACGCGGATACTCCTCATTTATCAGAAAATTGATCTCTGCGACAATCTCGTCGTAGCGTTCCTTAGACAAATACTCCATAGTTCATTGACACTCTATTAATTCATTATCATTGACTTACGCCTCGGGCTTCTCCTTCGGGAGGACTAGATTCAGCAGCACGGCAAGAACGAAAACGACTGCGACGCAGTTCTCGGCGAAGACGGTCTTGATGATATCAGGGAAGATATTGAACATTTGTGAAGCTGAAGTAAAGCCGAGTCCGACACTCAGTGACAGGCTGGCTATAATCATGTTACGGTTGCCGAAGCCGCACTTCGCCATCATGCCGAAACCCGCAAAAAGGATACTTCCGAACATCATGATGGTACAGCCGCCCAGCACCGCCTGCGGGATTGTTGTCAATGTCAGTCCTACGGCAGGGAAGATGCCTCCGATGACCATGATTGCCGCACCGGTCGCGATAGCGAAGCGATTGATGACCCCGCTGATTGTTGCCAGACCCACGTTTTGGCTGAATGATGTGATAGGCGTGCATCCGAACAATCCGGCTACTGTGCTCACGAATCCGTCACAAGCGATACTTCCGCCTAGCTCCCGGTCACTTGGCTGGCGCTTGAGTGCCCCTGCGCAGAGAGCGCTGGTATCTCCGATAGTCTCTGTTGCGCTGACCATATAAATGGCTGTTATTGAGAGGATTGCCCCAAGATTGAACTCTGGCTTGAACGGCAGGAACTTAGGAAGTGAAATGAACCCGGCTCCGTTCAATGCGCTGAAATCCACCATGCCCATGAAAAGTGACAGTATATAGCCGACGATAAGTCCGACCAATACGGAAAGCGAACGGAGGAAACCTTTGCCGAATACCTGGCAAATCAGGCATGTCAGCAGTGTGACCGAACCGACAATCCAGTTGTGGGCAGCTCCGAAATCTGCTGCACCCTGACCTCCGGCGAAACTGTTCGCACCGATAGGAAGCAGAGAGAATCCTATGGCGGTAACGACTGTGGCGGCCACGATAGGCGGAACAAGTCTGATCCAGTATTTCACGAACAGTCCGAGAATCCCCTCGATGAGTCCGCCGATGATGACGGCGCCCATCAATGTCCCCATGCCCATTGTCGAGCCTATGAAAATGGCCAATGACAGGAAGGTGAAGCTGATACCCATGACGATAGGAAGTCTGGAACCGATTTTCCAGATAGGGTAGAGTTGCACGAAAGTTCCGATTCCGGCGATAATCATGCAGTTTTGGATGAGGGCTCCCTGAAGCTCGGCATTGACCCCTACGATACCTGCCAGGATGATGATAGGCGTGATGTTGCTTACGAACATTGCAAGTACGTGCTGCAGACCGAACGGAACAGCCTGAGCCAGCGGAACCCGTCCGTCCAGCTCATAAATGTTGGACTTTGCCATAGTTTATTTGTTGTCTCTGAAATGAATAGTCTGTGTCTCGAAATCCATGTCATCGATAATCGCGATGGACTCCAGGTGGTATCCGGCCTCGCGGAGAAGCTTGCCGCCCCTCTGCTGCCCCTTTTCAATGGCGACGCCCAGACCGACGACATCGGCACCTGCTTGCTTGACAATGTCAATGAGAGCGAGCATTGCCTGTCCGTCTGCCAGAAAGTCATCCACAATCAGGACTTTTTCTCCGGCATTGAGATAAGGCTTCGACACGAACACATTGTTCATCTTCTTGTGTGTAAACGAGTAAGCCTGAGCAACATACTTGTCGTCCGTGCTGTTCGCGGTCTCGCTCTTCTTCGCGAATACCACCGGCACGTCATACAAGTCCGCCAGCAATGTCGCAATCGCGATGCCGCTTGCCTCGATGGTTAGAATCTTGGTCACAGTCCGGCCGCGGAAACGGCGCTTGAATTCATAGGCAATCTGCCTCATGATGTCAATGTCAATCTGATGATTGAGAAAATTGTCAACTTTGAGGATGTTGCCCTCCTTGATTACTCCGTCCGAGATAATCTTTTCTTCTAGAAAATTCATTTCAAGGTCTATTGGTTTGTTGGAATTTTTCGGTATGCTCTACAACACAACTATGCTTCTTAGTTTTCCTGTCATAGTTGATGCCCACCAGAATCACTTTCCCGGAATATCTCTCGAGCGCGTCCCCATAATTCTTACGCTTAATCTGGTTGATAGCCGTATCGGCATCTTGATTGTATTTCAATTCGAGTACAATAGCCGGCAGGTCAATGTTTCTGTGAGGTATCATTACGATATCTGCGAAGCCTTTGCCTCCAGGCAGTTCCCGTATTATCTGATAACGGCTTCTGGCAGTATAAAATGCCAGCGACAGGACGCAAGCCAATGAATTTTCATCATTGTACTTGATGAGGCTGGTATTCTGCTCATGAATTGTGTCAATGTGTATCGCAACTACCTCTGCATCACCATTCAAAACACAAGACAACAAGTACTCTGATTGCTTGAGAGCATCTGTCACTTCTGCCCATCCTGTGTCGGCTATGGCCGTTTCAAACTCTTGACGGACCTCATAGTTCGGAATGCAGGCGCACTTGGTGGCATCATTATAGGACAAGTAACCCAGATGACACAATAGCGTCAGAACATCATCTTTGCAGTCGACCTTATGCATGTCGTTGCTGAAACGAAGAGAATTGACTTTCACCGGAATATCATTGAACGCGGAGACAATGTCATCCTTCAACCCCTCAAAATTCATGGTGATATATCTGCGCAAGTCCTCAAACGTATTCGTGCTAGTCCAGTAACTTGAAAACGATCTTCTCTTCAATGCTCTCATTACGGCAAAAGGATTGTATATGGCCTTTTCGTTTCCCAATTCGTAGCCGTCATACCAGAGTTTCATTTCATGTGCATCCATATCCGCCACCTTGCATAGAGCAAGAACTTCTTTCTCCGTGAAGCCGAAGTAAGGGGCAAGCTGGGCCGGACTCAGCATGGTATATTCTTCGAAGTTGTTCAATGCTGACTGTGTGTTATACCGTTTGATAGGAAGAATACCTGTCATATAGACACACGTGAACACATACTCCGTTTTGCTGCCCTTGAATAACCTGCGAAGAAAATCCACATATTCATCCATCAGCTTCTCATATCCCTCTCGGCAAAGAGCATCCCACTCGTCGATCAGGCATACGAACTTCTCACCTGTATTGTCAACGATGCTTACCAGAAGGTCCATAAGATCGTCATTGGGATTCATTGAGACTCCTTCATACACATTCAGCAGTTCGTTGCAGATGTCCTGCTTCATTTTTTCTATCAGGTGATCATCGTCTCCGTACTTCGTTACGAAATCGGTCATATCCAGATAGAGTACAGGAAAATGATTCAGATGTTTCTTGAAGTCTGGCTGCCTGCTGATCTCCAACCCATCGAACAGACTCTCTGAGTTGCAGGACCTGTCATAGTAGGCATTAAGCATCTTCACTGCAACGGATTTTCCGAATCGACGTGCACGCGTAACGCACATATATCGGTTTTCGGTCAACATTACAGAGCTAACTTCTTCAATAAGCATACTCTTGTCCACAAAGTTAGTGTTGCGGACAGAAGCAAAGCCATCGTTGCCTTTATCTATAAAATTTCCCATACGTCTTGATTTATCCCTAAAATTACTGCTTTTGTTTGGCTTGGCAAAATTTGTTTTTCGGGGTGGTTTTGGTTCATGTTTGGTTCATTTGCACCATTTGCGTATTCTTTAAGTAAAAAGCAGGGTTTTTCGCTTCCGTGGTAGTGAAAAACATGTTATCTTTGCCATTATGAGTTTGAAGTTAATGGAATTTCTTGTTTACTTGTGTTCCGGCATGATTTGTTTTGTGCTGGGAGTGGTCCTTATTGGAGTCAGGACAAGGGAAAACAACGAATCTCACAACTTCAGGTTTGTCTTGAGATGCATTGCCTTTGCGGCATTTCTGGACGTGCTTTTTGATGCAGTCGTCATATATCTCCAGTATGTAAAGGTCGATTACGTAGTAACAAACCACTTCTTTGCGCCGCTCATAATGTATGGCCAGATTTTCTTGGGAGTGGGAGCCATGCTGAAACTCTTCAGATCCGAGAAAGTCAATCTCCGCAATATGTTGCTGCTTGTTTCTCCGGTATTTGTTCTGACGGTCTTGTATGTTGTGGCATTCTTGCGGGAGACGGATTCGATTACATTGGCCTCATATGTGGATTTTATCAAGTTGGGTTCTGCAAATTTCTTGTCCGGAACTTTGCTTGTCTGCCTTCTGATAGAATTGCTGGTCGTCGGCTTTTGGCTATATCGGGAGATGTCGAGATATAACAGGCTTCTTGGCGACTATTATACTGGCAATCACATTGAAGACGGACACAAGGTCTATTCCATAATGTTGGCGTTTACTGTTTATATAGTAACGACATTCATCTTCTTTTTCAGCGGAAACGCCGTTCACCGACTGGTAATCATGTGCCTGAATACGGGTTTGTTCGTTCTGTTTACTGTCGTACTGGTAAACCTCCAGCATATCTTCAATCTCGTTTCGCCGGCATTCACCTATCACGACGTACCACAAAAGAAAAAAGATACGTTTACAGTTGCAGGCGATGTCAATGATAGTGAAGATTTTATGGATTCGGATATGATTCCGGAACCGTCACCCGTAGAAGAAACCGCATCTGATGTGCAGGAGCCTGCAGAAACTGCTTCCGATACTGAAACACCGGACAGACGAAGAATTGACGAAATTGTAAAACAATGGAGCGAAAGTCCGGATAAATTATATCTCACGGAAGGCATCACCTTGTCGAGCGCTGCAGACTTCATGGGAGTCAGCCCGAGACTGCTTTCCGACTTCCTGAACAATATTTATGAGATGAACTTCAATACTTGGATCAAGTCTCTCAGGGTAGAGGAAGTCAAGCGCCTGCTCCGTCAGACCGAGCCAAAGATGACATTGCTCGACATAGCTGCGCTTACAGGCTTTCCTGACGCATCTTCAATGTCGAAAGCATTCAAACTTTTTACAGGAGTGACACCTTCTGCATATCGCACCGCATCGAATGGGGGGGGGACGAGTAGTCGCTCGTAAAACACTGAAAACTAAATAGTTCTGAAATTAACTTGTCTATTTCGGTACTGATTTGACAAGATTTTTCCTAAAATTTTCGGCTGGTTTTTTGTGAAAAAAGTCGATTTTCGACAAGAATTAACACGTGATTGAAAGCTAAAACCGCTTCCTTTGCATTTAGAAAAATTATAAAGGATAGAAGCAGGGTGATACACTAACCTTTACTGATAAGCAAGGCTTTTTCCTGAATTAATTAGACGAGATAGCCGTCCACTTGCCGAACATAACCTAACTTTCAGGCTATAATAAGCAAAATAACAGCGGTATTTATTAAAAAATTGATATAAGTAGTTGATTTTCAATGGAGTACATTAAAAATCAAGCCCCAGAGGTATGTGCTTACCTCAAGGTCAAGGCCAGAAAGACCATAAGACTTTGGTTTGCCATGCGAGTCACTTATCGCAGGGAAGCCGAGGTCAAGAGGATTCTGGATTCGCTGGGAATCACCAGCTATACACCTATGCAGTGGCACGTAACCGAAAACGGCAAGAGAGTTCTGGAACCTGCAGTCCGGAATCTTGTCTTTGTGAACTGTACACAAGACAGGATGACGGAAGTCAAGAATTCCGGACGTATTCCATTCATGCAGTACATGATGGACGGGAGGACCGGGAACAAGATTATCGTCCCGGATGATGACATGGCCCGCTTCATATCTGTGACTGCTTCTTGTGAGGAGAATCTCCGGTACTATCCGGCAGGCGAGGTCAACCTCTCCAAAGGTCAGAAAGTCCGGATAACCGGGGGAATCTTCCAAGGATGCGAAGGTATGTTCGTGAAACTGAAAGGCATGAGGTCCAGAAAAGTTGTCATTGAGGTCAAAGGCGTAATGTCTGTAGCCCTCGTTTCTGTCTCACCAGAATTTATCGAAATCATCTGAAGCATGACCATCGCAATTGACTTTGACGGAACTATCGTAGAGCACAGGTATCCTGAAATCGGGAAAGAAATACCATTTGCCACAGCAACATTGAAGTTACTGATTGCCGAAGGCCATAGGCTTATCCTATGGTCTGTTCGTGAAGGCGATCTTCTCAAAGAGGCTGTCGAATGGTGTTCCGCCCGCGGGGTTGAGTTTTACGCCGTCAATACGAATCATCCTGAGATCCGTTACGACGCGGATGAAATTGTTCAGCAGCCGAGAAAACTCACTGCCGACTTTTTCATTGATGACCGCAATCTCGGCGGCCTTCCCGACTGGGGTGTCATCTACGAGATGATTCATTCAGGCCTCTCCTGGGGAGAGTATTACAGAAAAATTTATTCTGCAGCGGAACCCAAACGCTCGTTCTGGGACCGCCTGAAGAAATGATATATCAGAAACAATCGTGAGAATCGGAATCTTGACCTTACCTCTGGCATCAAATTACGGAGGTATTCTTCAATGTTATGCTCTTCAGACAGTTTTGGAGCGGATGGGACATGAGGTTGTAGTCCTGGATCGCACATTCGCTGCACCTTCTGCCGGCTTGATTATCCGGAGATGTGGGAGCGTATTGAAGTGTCTGGTCAGAAGATATATCCGAGGTCAGAAGAATATAGCAATCTTGAGTCCGTGGAGTCAGACTTATCTGATAGATAAAAGCAAACTGGATGACTGCTCTGTGTTGCTTAAGTTTATACATAAATACCTTAAAATAACTAGTCCATTAAGATCTTCGGAAGCACTCCTCAAACGGGTTAAGAAAGAGAACCTAGATTGTCTTATTGTTGGCAGTGATCAGGTTTGGAGAGAGTGTTATTCCCCATTTTTGACTGACTGCTTTGCAGGATTCCTCCCGGAAGATGACAAAATGCTGAAAATTACCTATGGCGCGTCTTTCGGAACATCTGAGAATCCTATTTCTGAGCAGATGCTGGAGACATGCAAAAGGTTGTCATTGCGTTTCGAAGCTATCTCCGTCCGTGAGAAGTCTGCTGTCGGACTTGTGGAACAGTATTTCGGAAAGCATGCTGAACTTGTTCTGGATCCGACGTTGCTGCTCGACGCTGACGATTATGTTATTGAAAGACCGAAAACTTCATGTTCAGTGACTGCTGAGCAGGATACTCTTGTCAGTTATGTTCTTGATACTGATGGACAAAAGTCAAAAATCGCCAATGATGTTGCCTGCGAGTTAGGTCTTAAAGAGAGTTTTATGGGCTTGTCTCCCAAGAAGTCAGACGGAAGCCCGGATAAAATGATTCCGGTACAGTCATGGCTTGACAATTTCAGGAATGCGTCCTTTGTGGTCACAGATTCGTTCCATGGCTGCGTGTTTTCAATCATAAACCGCAAGCCGTTTATCGCGATTGTCAATCACTCACGCGGCGCAGACAGATTTGTGTCAATGCTATCGCAACTCGGGCTTGAAGGAAGAATGGTCAATGATTATGAGGAGTTCAATGCTCGTCGCTCCGAACTGATAGCACCGATAGACTATGCAGAAGTATATTCTAAGTTGCAAAAACTTAAGGCTCATAGCCTTGGCTATTTGAGCGGAATGTTGGAAAGAAAGTAAGAAAGTGCCATGACAGATAATAATACCCCTCTTGTCTCGGTTATCGTACCGGTGTACAATGTTGCTCCGTATATAGAGCGATGTGCGAAGTCGTTGTTTGAACAGACTCTTAAAGATATTGAAATTATCTTTGTGGATGACGGCTCTCCTGACAATAGCATAGAACTGGTCAAGAATCTTGCGAACAACTATCCTGATAGGTTGGCTCAGATCAAGTATGTCCGTCATGATCACAATCGAGGTTTGGCTCAAGCAAGAAAGACTGGACTAGATGTCGCGACAGGTGAGTATGTGGCGCATTGCGATTCGGATGATTATGTTTCCGTGAAGATGTATGAGAAACTGTATGATGAAGCGGAGCGAACTAAGTCGGAGATTGTGTATTGTGATTTTCTTATGGATTATGGCTTGCAAAAAACAATCTGTCGTTCTGTAGAGTTGTGTCAAGATAAGGTTCCTTTTTTAGAACGCTATATCTCATTTGATTGGACATCATTATGCAATTTGTTTGTTAAGCGTAGTGTGTATTTGGAAAATCTTATTTCTTATCCTATAGGGATTGCTTATTGTGAGGATTTCTATGTTTCTTGTCAGTTGTTCTATTACGCCAAGAGAGTATCAAAGGTGAATGAACCACTCTATTGTTATAATCGGACTAATGAATCATCGATAATGCATGGCTTGAACCCGAAATCTTTTGAGGATGAAAAGAAAACTTATCAATTTATTATTGCATTTATAGAGGAACATGGTCTGGGGCGAAGGTTGGAAAAAGTACTTTCTTGGAGGGTGCTGAAAAATAAACAGGATTTAGTGTTATTTCCAGATAAACATGGAGAATTTTTGAACCTTTTTCCTGTCACCAGAAAGTATATCTGGTCATGTCCGTTTTGTAATAAAAAAATCAAAGTCATGATGTGGATGCTCACTCACGGCATGAGACCTATAGTGGTTGGAATTGACAAGTTAAGATTTGCTTTAGGTAGATAGATTATGAAAGATAACCAAGCGCCTTTAGTTTCGATAATCGTGCCTGTATATAATGCGGAGAAGTATCTTAATCGTTGTGTTGACAGTATTTTGTCTCAGACGATGACGGATTTTGAACTGCTTCTGGTAGATGATGGCAGCAAGGACAATTCAGGACGTATTTGTGATGAATACTCTAAAAAGGATGCTCGTGTCAGAGCCTTTCATAAGCCTAATGGTGGTGTCAGTTCTGCCAGAAATCTAGGGTTGGATAATGCTAAGGGAAAATGGATAACATTTGTAGATGCAGATGATGTTATCAGATCGTGTTTTTCTGATATAGATTGGAATATATTGTCTGAAGACTTAATTTGTTTTCCTTCTTATTCCATTTATGATGATTCAACAGTGTTTCTTAATAGTATTGAAAGACGTGATGGTGTCTATATACCAGCAAAGTCTTTCTATAGTGGAATTTTATATGAAGTAGTATTAAGGACAACATGGTCTAAGTTATTCAAACATTCTTTGATTGCTGATTTGAGATTCAATAGAAATATCAGGATAGGAGAGGATCAATTATTCAATCTTCAATACTTGTATAAGACGAAATCAATAAGATATAAATCCGGTATCGCTTTTTATGACTATTACTCTATGGGAGATGCCTTCGTTGATAAGTATAAGTTGAGTCCTGACGATTCTATATATATATTAAAGAACCTATTTGAGGCATATTGGAAGTTGGGTATATCTGATGATGTTTTCGAAGTTCGAACGTTCTTGTTATTTAAACAACTATGCCAGAAAGCTATATATGGAGAGCATAGTTTATGGTATAGTAACGAATTTGTTCAGACGCTATATGGCAAACTTAAGAATAAGTTACCTTTAGACTTTAGAATTAAATATTATTTGATGTCTATGACTTTGTTTAATTACCTTAAGAGACTATTTGTTAGATGACTCTTATGTTTAATGAGGTGGTTGAGACGAATTTAGATGTTTTATGACATTTAAATTGATAATATGGTACTCTTTAAATGATTTGCTGTCAACCATTTTTTAATAGCTAATGAATTTATGAAAGAATCAGACCTTATATCAGTGATAGTCCCTGTCTATAACGTGGAAAAATATTTAGATGAATGTCTTACCAGTATAATTCAACAGACATATCGGAATATCGAGATCATGTTAGTTAATGATGGTAGTACTGATTCTTCAAGAGAAATATGTGAAAAGTATTTAGCTATGGATACTAGAGTCCACCTATATGACAAAGATAATGGTGGTCTGTCATCAGCAAGAAATTACGGATTGGATAGGGCTAATGGTCAATATGTAATATTTGTTGACTCAGATGATTTTTGGACTGACAATTCGTCTTTGGATAAGCTTTTGTCAGTGGCTAAACAGACTGATGCTGATGTGGTTCGTGGCGATTTCGATGAGTTTGATGATTCTGGACGAATGGCTACTCAGAGGCAAATCCTTGATTGCCGTAGGAAGATTGCAAACAAAATTGTAACTAACGATGTGTTTATACGGGATGGTATCCATGGCGAAAACTTTGTTTGGTTATATTTGTACAAACGTGAGGCTATTTCTGAACTGAGATTTAATGAAAAGCAGCGGCTCCAAGAGGATATTGATTTTAATATCAGGTTATTTATAAAACCGCTGAAATCCGTATATGTGCCATTAAAGTTTTATGCCTACAGAAAGCGCGGAAACTCCTTGACATCAAGCGTTAATACTGACAATATCAAGTATTCGTTTTGTTTATGTGATACCTTTGCTGAATGTTCGATGAAAACGGATAGCATTGATGTCAGAAGAATATATCAGTTGAACAGTGTTATGATGTACTACTGGTCGTTAGATACGTTATCGTCCAGTCCATATTATGAAGTAAGGGAATCTATTATCGATAAATTTGATTTGGAGGCTCTATGTTCAAGAACCAGGCAAAGAATATATAGATATCATATTTTTAACAAGTCTTATTTTGTTTGTCATTTTCCTCCGGCAATCACCGCTACTTTAGTAAGGTTTAAAAATAAGGCGAGTAAAGTTGTACATAAATTGATATCCTAAATTATGCAATACACTGCAGTAATCCGAACTCTTGGCAATGCCGGATCTAAATATCAGAAGTTACTTGATTCGCTTGTCAGCCAAACTCTTCCTCCAGAAGAAATATTGGTCTATATAGCTGAAGGATATCGGATTCCGTCGGAAACGGTGGGGACGGAGAGGTATATTTACGTCAAAAAGGGTATGGTAGCGCAGAGAGCTTTGCGTTACGATGATGTTAAGACAGAGTATATATTATTCCTTGACGATGATTTGTATCTTCCATCCGATATTACAGAAAAGATGTTTGGTCTTCTGGTGAAATATGGTGCGGACGTTGTTTCTCCTGATATTTATCCTAATTCTGAGCGTCCATTCAAGCAAAGGTTTATGATGGCGGCTTCAGGAAGAATGAGAGCCAGATATAAAGACAGTCAGTGGGGATACAAGGTAATGCGGACTGCAGGGTATTCGTATAACGCTCATCCTGTTAAAGATGCATACTGGTCACAGACTAATGCCGGAGCTTGTTTCCTGTGTCGAAAAACCGATTTTTTGTCTATACATTTTGAGGAAGAATTGTGGATGGACATGCAGGGATATTCGATAGGGGATGATCAGGTTACGTATTATAAGATGTATAAGCTTGGCCTTAAGGAACTTACGGCCTATAATACAGGAATCTTACATTTGGATGCAGGACATAATACTTCTAAGGAGAAAGAACGGTCCCTCATTTATGCAGATTTTGTCTATAAGACCATTTTCTGGCATAGATTCATATACCTTCCAGAAAAATCAGTTATGATGAGACTTCTAGATATTCTATGCATCGGATATGCATTTACGTTTGCCTTAGTGATATCACTCATAAAGGGCAGGTTTGATATATTCAAGATAAAACTTGATGCTATAAAGGAGGGGCGTAAATTCCTCAAAAGTGAAGAATACAGAAATTTACCATTGATAATATGACAATACCTATCGCTTTTTCTTTTGACAGGAATTTAGTTATGCCTGCATGTGTTTGTATTTCGTCTTTATTGATGAATGCAGATGACGATACATTCTATGACATCTTTATATTACATCCGGCCAATCAGCCTATGAGTAATACCGAATTGGCGAAATTGCCTGAGTATTACAAGAATTGCAATCTTTCATTTCGGCCGATAGGAAACGAGTTTGATAATGCGTTTGAAATAAGAGGTGTAACTATACCGACATATTATCGCTTACTTATACCAGAGATTATACCAGAGTATGATAAGATTATATATTCTGACGTTGATGTTATCTTTAGAAGTGATTTGAGTCTTCTTTATAATACCGATATGTCGGATGTTTACATCGCGGCAACTTATGATGTCGGAATGAATCTTGGAAAGGATGGGATAGCACATATCAACAAGATTGACGGGCTTGTTCAAGGAGAGTATATTCAAGCAGGATTTATTGTTCTTAATTCCAAGAAATTGAAGGAAGATGGTTTGTTATATAGATTCAGAGAAGAGGCGAAGAAACAATATAAATTTCAAGATCAGGATATTCTCAATGTTGTATGTGGGCAGAATCTAAAGGTGCTCCCTGCAAAATATAACATGACTGACTACACCTTTTACTATCTGAATAGCGGAGATGAGCTTGTAAAGTCCGGATATGTCAAGGAAGAGGAAATCTCAGAAGCCAAGCAGTTTGGAACTCTTCATTTTAATGGTCACAAACCATGGAATAGTTACAGTATAAACTTTGATGTTTGGTGGGAATATTACAGGAAGTCTCCTTTTTTCGACGAGAAATTCTACTTTGACTTCTTCTATAGAAAAATCAATGATTATGATCTTCTTCCTTTGTGGAAAAGAGTCAAGATTCTGTTGAGGTATTTCGTCTTCGGAAGGAGGATTGTTTAAATGACATAAACGAATGCAATATATATTATATACGATGGCATTGGTGGTGCTATCTTTCTATTTCTTCCCTTTTGAATTTACGTTCATGCCGGGAATTAATACCAAGATGGCGATGGCGGGTATCGGATTGATTGTCCTTATAATTCAATATGCAAAAAAAAGGAATGTGAATCTGGATAAGGATTTTATGTCAATTGTAGTACTTGCGGTTATAGTCTCTCTTATCGGTTTCACGGCGGTGACTTATAACGGAACTTCAGACTATACTTATGCGACCTATGTCGTTTCTATGTTGGTCTGGTTAAGTGCTGCAAACGTAATAGTATCATTGATACGGAATATTCATGGTAGAGTTGAGGTGTCTTTGGTATGTGATTATTTGATAGTCCTCTGTGTAGTACAATGTTCATTGGCATTATTGATAGATAATTTTCCAACAGTCAAGCATTTCATCGATTCGTTCCTTGCTGGTCAGGGATTTATGGGAAAGATGGATGATCGCCTTTATGGGATAGGTTGTAGCTTGGATGTCGCTGGTACTAGGTTTTGTTCCATATTGCTAATGTGTATCTATAGGCTTGTTGGTATTTCATCTGATACGAGAATAACTGATATTAACAGGAGATGGCTCATATTGTGGTATCTTTCAGCCTTCATGTTTATAGCAGTCGTAGGAAATATGATCGCCAGGACGACCACTATCGGTATAGCATTGTCAGTTGTTTACTTACTTATATTGACGCGTCCGTTTTCGCTCAGTTCAATACGCGAATACAAGTCTCTATGGAGTTGGGCTGGAGGAATTCTTTTGGTTACTATCGGTATGTCAGTCCTTTTTTACAAAATTAGTCCAACATTTCAACATAATCTGAGATTTGCATTTGAAGGCTTCTTTAGTTTAGCTGAGAAGGGGACTTGGGAGGTCCGTTCTAATGATGTATTGAAGAGCATGATTGTATTTCCAAAAGAACTCAAGACGTGGTTGATTGGAAATGCGTATTTTGATAATCCATATTACTTGGATCCCTATTATACTGGTGTGCGATGGCATGGCTTTTACCAAGATACCGATATTGGCTACCTCAGATTTATATTTTATTTCGGCATTTTCGGCCTGATAACCTTCATGGCTTACATCATTAAGGTAGCTTTGACCTGCAGGAAACGTATGCCGGAAGCTGGCTCACTGTTTTTGATGCTCCTTTTACTGAATTTTTCCATTTGGTGCAAAGTATCCACAGACATCTTTCTGGTTTTTGCCCTGTTCCTTTGTCTGCCCTATAAAACTGAGCCCGAAAAACTCCCAGTAATAGAGAACAATGCCAGTGTAGCCAAACAAGTCAGTGAAATGGAAAATAACTCAATCTCTGATTAAAAGTGTTGTTCCCCTAATCGCCTCTTGACCACGACAATATTTATATTTACATGATATCGTTTACAATATGCTTAGCGATACTATATGTTATATCGCTGACAAGAAAGAGTCCTATAACCATATTAAGTAAAGATAAGTCAAATGCAGTTAAAGGTGTCCTCACCATCTTGATTGTATTTCATCACTTTTCTACGACGTGTGATATTTCCAGCTTTTCAGAATTCCGTCGATGGGGTGCAATCATTGTGTCTGTGTTTTTCTTCATGTCAGGTTATGGCCTTGGACGCTCCATAACATTGAAAGGAAAGACTTATCTGTCGAACTTTCTGAACCATAGACTATGGAAATCTGTTATTTTACCATATGCTATTGCATTAATAATATTTCTGGTCTATTTGAATGTTGATATGCCTGATGCAAAGACTCTTGTCGGAGATTGGTCGCGTGGCATCACTTTGCTACCCAATGCTTGGTTTATTGTAGCATTGGCATTGATGTATCTGGGCTTCTATTTTATTAATAAAACATCCGCTAGATGTCATGTGGTGAACATGTTCCTATATACTTTGGTGTATATCATTATAGTTTATTCAATAGGCTTTGAAAGATGTTGGTATGTATCAGTAATCATGTTCCCATTGGGGATGTTCTATGCTGACAAGGAAAATGAACTTGTAACCCTACTTAATAGATATAGAGCAAGAATTTGGTTGATTCCGTTGATGATGGGAATTACCTGTACTTGTTTTATTATGCAAACAATTGTTTCGTCAATTGTTGCGTTTATGGCTTTGACAATTGCTTTGGTGTTTGTGATGACAAGCATTGAAGTCGAACTGATTGGCAAGATAGGAGTCTTTAGTTTTCTGAGCGCCATCTCCTACGAGATATATCTCTGTCATGGAGTCGCAATGAAAATGTGTATGGGGGGGGGAAGGATTTCAACATTACAGAGGATTGGATGTTCGTAATCGCAGTTGTTGCGTTGACCTTGATATTGGCGTCAGTCGTAAAATATATAGTCTCCAGACTGGCAGGCACCAATAGAATTTGAAAGGAAAAAGTTTTTTTATGATAAATGTTTCAGTCATAGTTCCGATTTATAATGTCGGGAAGTACATAGAACGTTGTGCGGAATCGCTGCTGTCCCAGACTATGAAGTCGGGAATCGAATTCATTTTCGTGGACGATGCGGCGACCGACAATAGCATTGACATCCTCAAGACTGTCATTGCCAGGCATCCTGAGCGCAAAGATCAGGTGAAATTGCTGACGCACCCCGTGAACAAAGGCCTTCCTGCAGCAAGAAATACCGGAATGGACGCAGCCGAAGGTGAATACATATATCACTGTGACAGCGACGATTACGTCGAAGCCGATATGCTGAGGAAAATGTACATGGCGACATTGACCCGAGGCGCCGACATCGTGTGGTGCGACTGGTATCTGACATTCCCTCACAACGAAAGGTACATGTCGCAGCCGATGCGTAGCACGCAGTTCGCGGCGGTAAGGTCAATGCTGGACGGCACGATGAAGTACAATGTCTGGAACAAAATCGTCAGGAAGAAACTCTATACCGACAACGGAATCCGCTTCCCGGAAGGCCACAGCATGGGCGAAGACATGACCATGATACGCCTGATGTCCAGGGCGGTACGCGGAGCATATGTCCACGAAGCATTCTATCATTATGTGAAAAGCGACGTGGCCATGTCCAGCGGATCGCTTTCAGACCGAGCCCTGGCCGACCTGAAATTCAATACTGACGAAACCATAGCATACCTGAAAAGCGTGTTCGGAAAAGGCCTGACTGAAGGAATCGCATTGTTCAAGCTCAATGTCAAACTGCCGTTCCTTCTGACCGGAAGCAAAAAAGACTACCGTCGCTGGCACGAATGGTATCCTGAAGCAGACAGATACATCTGGAACAACAAGCGCCTGTCGTTCAGAATAAAGCTCCTGCAGCAATTTGCAGCCTGGGGCATCTATCCTGCAATTTGGGTATATTTCAATGTTTTCCAGCGCTTTATATACGGCGTGATTTACAAGTGAAAACTAACAACCACATATTAAAAACTGAACCTCAATGAAACTGACATATTGCATCCACTCCATCTACAACCCCGGCGGTATGGAAAGGGTGCTTCTTAATAAAGTGACATATCTGAAGAATAAGATGGGATGGGACGTGTCCATTGTGACGACAGACCAGCATGGACGCCCACCGTTCTATCCGTTTCCTGAAGGCGTGGAAATCACCGACTTGGGAATCAATTATTCCGATGACAACCATAAAAGCCCGCTTCTGAAATTTTTGGGGTATTTCAATAAGAGACGGGCTCACAGGAAGGCTCTGGCGGAATTCTTGAAAAAGAATAAAACTGATATAATGGTCTCTCTCTATCCGTCAGAGTCTTCCTTTATTCCGAAAATCAAGGACGGGAGCCGCAAGGTTCTCGAACTTCACTATAACAGATTCTTCCGGCTCCTCTACGGAAGAAAAGGACTTCTGCGGCTTGCAGACCTATGGCGAACCAGACGGGATCCTGCTATGGTCAGACGTTTCGACAAGTTCATTGTCCTGACCAATGAGGACGCGGCATTGTGGGGCGGTCTTCCGAATATGGAAGTGATTCCGAACGCTGCCATGAAACTGTCGTCCGGAAGTACGGACTCCACGCCGCACAGAGTGATAGCTGTAGGACGTCTGGACTACCAGAAGAGTTTTGACAGACTTTTGACCATCTGGGAGAGAGTCAAGAAGAATCCAGAACTTTCAGACTGGAAGCTGGACATCTTCGGTCAGGGCGAATGGAAACAGCAGCTTGAGGATATGATCGATTTCCTGAAAATCAGGGACAGCGTCACTATCCACAAGCCTGTGAAAGACATCGGCTCTGAATATGTAAAGAGTTCGATTCTGGTGATGACATCACACTATGAGGGATTTCCTATGGTGATGATAGAAGGAATGGCATGCGGACTTCCTTCCGTATCGTTCGACTTCAAATGCGGACCATACGACATAATCAAGGATGGAAACAACGGATACATAGTCACTGACGGAGACATCGACACATTTGTGAAACGTCTGACCACATTGATGTCGGACGATAATCTCAGGAAGAAGATGTCAGAATCCGCGCTGGAAATCTCCGAAACTTTTTCTGAGGAAAAGGTGATGGAAAAATGGATTGACCTGTTTAGAAAGTTAAAACCGACTGCTGATGAAACTGTTGCAAATTAATCCTGTTCTTAGGACGAGCACATCGACTGGTAGAATTGTAAGGGAAATAGGTGAGGCTGCCATGTCCGCCGGATGGGAAAGTTATATTGCATATAGTGTAGGGCGCGACGGAAAGATGTCATGCACTTCCAAGAGAGTGTTTGTCGGAGATCCGCTGAGTGTCGCTTTCCATGGCATGATTACAAGGTTGTTTGACCGTCATGGCCTGGCTTCAGACGCCGCTACAAGGAAATTTATAAAGGATATTGAAAGGATAAATCCTGACATAATACACATACATAACATACATGGCTATTTCCTGAACTACAAGATATTGTTCGATTGGCTTAGCCGTTCAGGAAAACCTGTCGTCTGGACAGTCCATGACTGTTGGCTTTTTACCGGGCACTGCTATTACTACATGAAAGCAGATTGCGACAAATGGAAATACGGCTGCGGCCAATGCCCCCAGACCCGAGAATTCCCGAGAAGCTGGCTCATAGACCGCTCCGCCAAAAACTGGCAAGACAAGAAAAACGCATTCTGCTCCATCCCGTCCGACAAAATGACCATCGTCACCGTCTCCGACTGGCTTAAAGGCGAAATGCAGCAATCTTTCCTGAAAGATTTCCGCTACAAAGTCATACATAATGGTATAGACACGGACGTCTTCAAGCCTTCAGACGGCACCGCGGTCCGCGAGCGCTACGGAATCGGCGACCGGAAAATGTACATGGGAGCCGCAAGCATCTGGAGCACCGCGAAAGGACTCGACGACTTCATAAGCATGGCGTCAATGCTGACCCCGCAGGAAGTCATCGTCCTGGTAGGCCTGGACAAGAATCAGATGACCCGCATGCCGGCCAACATAATCGGCATCCCGCGGACATCCGACGTCCACGAACTCGCCGAACTGTACAGCGCAGCCGACGCGTTCCTGAACCTCACATATCAGGACAACTACCCGACCGTGAACCTCGAGTCGATATCCTGCGGCACCCCGGTAGTGACCTACAGGACAGGAGGAAGCCCCGAGTCCGTTACGGATCAATGCGGTATGGTGACTGACTGTGGCGACGTCGCCCAGGCCCTGGCCGCAGCGAGAAAGATAGCCGCGACGGACCGTTCCGTCTGGCGAGACAACTGCCGTGCATACGGACTGGCCAACTTCAGAAAGGCCGACCGCTATGCCGATTACATAAAACTATACAAAGAACTGTTGAATGGCTGATATAAATATACTTCAGTTAGGAAAATTCTGGCCCGTGCTCGGAGGCGTCGAGAAGGTCATGTACGACCTGACCGCCGGCCTTTCGCCCAGGGGAGTACACTGCGACATGCTCTGTGCCTCCGCCGGAGTCCCTCCCGGAGAGGTAAAGGTCAATGCCAATGCATCCGTGACCATCTGCCCGACAATGGCAAAGTTCTCAGGGACAATGCTTTCGCCATCAATGATAGGCGAAGTCCGCAGACGGCGAGACAAATACGACCTCATCCACGTCCACCATCCGGACCCTATGGCAGCGCTGTCCCTCTTCCTCTCAGGATACAAAGGCAAGGTGGTCCTGCATTGGCACAGCGACATCCAGAAAAGTCCTCTGCTGATGGCAATGTACAAACCTCTCCAGAGCTGGCTGATCCGCCGCGCCGACAAAATCATCGGAACCACACCGGCATACCTGTCAGCATCGCCATACCTCAGGAAAGTGCAGGAAAAGACAGAATGCATCCCGATAGGCATCGCACCGGTACAGCCCGACGCTGCCGGAGCCGCTGAAATCCGCAAGACATACGAAGGCAAGAAAATCGTCTTCACGATGGGGCGCCTCGTTCCGTACAAAGGCTATGGCTGCCTCATAGAATCGGCCAAGTATCTGGATGACAGCTGGATGATACTCATCGGAGGCTCAGGTCCGATGAAAGACGAACTCCAGGCCGCGATAGATGCCGGTGGACTTGCGTCCAAAGTAAGGCTCCTCGGACGCGTCCCTGACGACAAAGTCTCGGCATACTACACCGCCTGCGACATCTTCTGCCTCAGCAGCATCATGAAGACAGAAGCCTTCGGAATCGTCCAGATAGAAGCGATGTCCCTCGGCCGGCCTGTAGTCGCGACCAAAATACCGGGCTCGGGAGTGTCCTGGGTCAATGAAGACGGAGTGTCCGGTATCAATGTCGAACCACGTGACCCTGAGGCACTTGCCAATGCCTTCCGCGAGATTACCTCATCTCAGGAGGCCTACAGGAAATACAGCGACGGAGCATTGGCACGCTTCAATTCGCTATTCACCTCAGATGTAATGATAACCCGCCAACTCAATTGCTACAAGAAGATACTTGAAGCCGAAATCTAATAAAAACTGATATTCTAAAAAAATGAGTACAGACACATTGACTGCAATCAAGAGCAGTCGTACATTTACTTTATTCGACGAGTCCCTGAAACGCATACTTGACTGCGTCGCCTCAGGACTCGGACTGATTGTCTTCAGCCCGCTCTTCCTTATAATATGGATAGCAATCCGTCTGGAAAGCAGCGGCCCGGCAATATTCAGTCAGGAACGAATCGGCTACCTCGGCCGTCCGTTCACAATCTACAAGTTCAGGTCAATGCGTATCGACTCTGAGCAGGACGGTCATCCTGCACTCTGCTGCAAGGACGACAGCCGCCTGACCAAAGTCGGAAAATTCCTCCGCGACCACCATCTCGACGAACTCCCGCAGCTGTGGAATGTGTTCCGTGGAGATATGAGTTTCGTGGGCCCGCGACCTGAGCGCAAATACTTCATTGACAAGATTATGCAGCTCAATGACAGTTATGAGAGGCTGTATCAGTTGCGTCCTGGGCTTTTCTCATGGGCGACACTGTACAATGGTTACACTGATACGATGGACAAGATGCTGACACGTCTGCACATGGACATCGACTATCTTGAAAACAGGACGCTGGTAATGGATACGAAAATCATATGGCTCACAGTCATGTCCATCATCAGCGGCAAGAAATTCTAATATGAAAATCAACCCCAATTGCGTGCTGCGCCGGCTCGGAAAGCAGAACATGGTAGTGAAAGCTGACGGAAAGAACAGCAATATGTCGCAGGTCTATATTTTCAATGACACTGCGGCCTACCTCTGGAATACATTGAAAGACAACCCTTTCACACTCGACGATATGGCTGCCTGCCTGTGCGGCAACTATGACGTTTCACTCGAAACGGCCACCGGAGACGCTGCGGCGCTGCTTGAAAATTGGAAAGAAAACGGACTCGTGACAGAATAATATGAAGTTGGCATTGACAAGAACAGACAAAGCTCTGCTGACCTTGCTCCGGTCCGGTCTCTGGAACAGGCCTCCTGACAATTCTGAGCTCTTTCCATTGAGCGCCGACGAATGGCAGGAAGTCTTCGAAAAGTCCAGAATCCACACCGTATCTGCCATAGTAGCCGATTCTCTGGAGCATCTGCCTGAAAACCAGTTGCCTCCAGACGGAATACTGGCCAGTTGGGCTGTCGAGTCTGACAGAATCGAAAGGCTGAACGGCACCATGACCAATGTTACAGCCCTGCTTTCTGAAATGTATCGGAATCTCAGGCCGGTATGCTTCAAAGGCCAGGAATGTGCAGGTCTCTACGCCAGACCCTCCAGCCGCGAGTGCGGTGACATTGACCTTTATTTCAATGACATTGAAGCCTCAGCGGTTGTGGCGCGGCAGCATGGCTACGTTCCCGAACATAAGCCCGACGGCAGTTTTACTTACGCGGTGCAGGGGATTGTCGTGGAGCACCATCCGTCTTACATTGACCTGTGCGCTCCGCGTAAACGCAAGTGGCTGAAGACGTTGGATGAAAATCCTGGCTTTGAGGCCGGCAGCTGCGGGATGTTCAGACCAGTACCTGCGCTGAATCTGCTCGTTCTTCATTCGCATGTAATGAAACACGCTTTCGGACGCGGTGTAGGGCTGCGGCAGATGTGCGATCTTGCAAGGGCATATTATTCTTATGACGGAATGTATGAACCGGAAGACCTCAGGAGAATGTACCGGAAAGCAGGTCTCGCCACGTGGACTCGCATGGTGCACGCCTTCCTGGCCGATTATCTGGGCCTCGGCAAGGAATTCCTGCCTTATGAGAAACCTCACGCCGACGCTTCGGAATTTCTGCGCAGAGTGGTGCTCGCAGGAAACTTCGGAAGGTCAATGCCGGGAAACGGTCAGGGCAAGTGCCGGACGCTCAAAGCCTTCATGGCCAATGCCTTGTTTGCCGCACGCTATGCTCCGGACGAATATTTCTGGCAGATTGCCCAGCTTGCAGGAGGACAGTTATGAGACAGACAACGTACTATAGGATAGCGGATTTCGTTTTCTCGCTGGACCTTCCTGCCGGAATCGCGACCGCGACAATGCTCCCGTCCTTCCGGACGTTCAGGACCTGCCGGACGGAGGACTTGCTGTTCAGGTTTAAGGTCAATGCCGAAGTGCTTGAGAGACCTTCCGGCCTTGAACTCATCGAAAAGACGGAAAGCGATGTCGGAAAAGTAAGGATGTACAGGACAGCGGCAGGGGACTGGTGGCTGGAGATGAGCTACACTGACATTGACCATTACATGTCTGTGGCTGAAGACTTCAGCGAAGCTTCTGCTGACATTGACCTGAACGATCCGGATGCCGGCATGGTTCTTTGCTCGATGCTGAGAATTATGTGGTCGCAGGCGGTGCTTGCCCTGGGCGGGATTTCGGTTCATGCTTCGGCGGTCGTGCTTGGCGGCGTGGCCTATCTGTTTCTCGGCAAGAGCGGAACAGGGAAGAGCACTCATTCGGAGCTGTGGCTGAGGAACTTCCGTGAAGCGTGGCTGCTGAACGACGACAACCCAGCAATCAGGATTATTGGCGGAAAGGCTTTTGCCTACGGGACTCCTTGGAGCGGAAAGAAGCCGGTCTATATCTACAAGAAAGTGCCGCTCGGCGGAATTGTCCGTCTGGAACAGTCGCAGGAGAATCGGATGACCCTGAAAGAGGGACTGGATGCGTTCCTCTGCATATATCCGAGCTGCTCGGCCCTGCACAGGGACCCTATGCAGGAGAACAGGTTGTGCGATACGCTTGAGATTCTTTCGGAATCTGTCGCGGTCGGCTTTATGGAATGTAGGCCTGATGACAAGGCTGCAATAATATGTCATGAAACAATACTGAAGGATAATCCAGTGGCTTCCGGAACATCGGAGGCTGCGGATGTTACCCAAACTTGAAATACCCCAAAAACAATGAAAAACAAATTACTGATCCTGATGTTGCTGGTGCTTGTGGCATCGTGCGCATCACCGAAAAAGTTTGTGTACCTGAATGATATGGAGCCCGGAGTCGGCTACAAGTATGATTCGGCACACGAGGCGGTAATCCGGCCCAATGACAGACTTCGTATAACTGTCACCTGCAAACAGCCGGAACTTGCCATCCCGTTCAACCGCGGGAATGCGGTCAATGTCAATGCCGATGGAAGCGTCAGCCAGTCCACATCCCAGGATGAGGACGGATACAAGGTCGATTCTGAAGGCAACATTGACTTTCCGATACTCGGAACCGTCCATCTTGACGGACTTACAACGAGAAAAGCTTCTGAACTCATCCGCGACATGATTGTCGAAGGCGAGTACATAAAGAGTCCGATGGTCAACATTGACTTCAAGAACTTCAAGTACACTGTCTGGGGCGCGGTCGCCCGTAATGGTACCTATACCGTCGAGGACGGCAGGATAACGCTCCTGGAGGCCATTGCCAATGCAGGTGACCTGACTCCGAAGGCCCGTCTGGACAGGGTCTGCGTCATCAGGGAGATCGACGGGAAGAAAGAGAAATTCTACCACGACATCAGAAGCAGCGAGGTGCTTAACTCTCCGTGCTTCTTCCTCCAGCAGAATGACATCATCTATGTGGAACCTAAGTATGCAAAGGCGGACAAGGGCGACACGACAACGAAGTTCATCACGATCTTCCTGTCTGCGATTACTGCTATATGCTCTGTCATCTGGGCAACGAAATAAAAGGATAAGTGACTATGAATCAGAATAGAAATGATGAGGTCAATGTCATGGACATCCTCTTGTATCTTGCTTCCAAATGGAAATGGTTCCTGGTGTCGGTCATCGTGTTCGTCGGCCTTGCCTGGCTGAAGTACTCGTCCACGCAGCAGGTGTTCTTCCGCAGCGCGACCGTCATCATCAAGGACCCTTCGAACAAGATTGCCTCCGCCGGCCTCGACCGATACGACAACTACATCAACAAGGTCAATGTCGCCAATGAGATTCTCCAGTTCCGCTCCCGCAAACTGATGCGTGAAGTGGCGAAGAGGGTCAATGCCGATGTGGACTATCAGGTGAAGGAAGGCCTGCTGATGTCTGAACTCTACACGAAATCACCTGTCAGAGTAACCTTCCCTGAACTTCAGGACTGGGAATACGTATCATTGAAAGTGACACCTCTCAGCAAATTCCTTGTGCGCGTCGTCGAGCGCGTTGACGGCGAAGATGCGAAGGAACTCATTGTTGATTTTGGAGATACTGTCAATGTTGCAGGTGTCCGGATGTTAGTGACCCCTACCAATTATTACAGCAAGGAGTGGTTCGGAGAACCTGTCTTCGTCACAAGAAATCCTATCTCCAGCGTTGTAGCGAGATATCAGGGCGGTCTGGGAATCAGACAGGAAGAGGACGAGGCGTCCATCCTGACATTGTCATTGAAAGACAGCTCGCCTGCGCGTGCCGAGGATGTGCTGAACACCCTCATCTCCGTCTATAACGAGGAGGCTATCAATGACAAGAATCAGGTTGCCATCAATACTGCCGAGTTCATCAATGAACGCCTGATTATCATTGAATCGGACCTCGGAGGTGTGGAGTCCGACCTCGAGTCCTTCAAGAAGGCTAACAATATTGTGGACCTGAACAGTGCTGCCGGCATGTATGTGAACCAGTCACAGCAGTATAACTCTGATGTGCTGGAACTTGACACACAGCTCAGGCTTGCGGATTATATAAAGGAATATCTGACTGACCCCAAGAGGGACATTGACCTGATACCTTCGAATACCGGTATCAGCGACATGAAGATAGAAGGTCAGATCAGCCAGTACAATGCCGCCAAGCTCCGCAGGGACAAGCTCATCGAGGACAGCAGCGAGAGGAACCCGGTCGTGGAGGAACTGAACAATTCGCTCAATGCGATGAAGCAGTCCATCATCCGCGCAGTGGACAATATGATCGTAAGTATCAATGTCAGACGTAATGACGCATTGGCGCGTGAGTCTCGTGCCCGAGTGCGTGTCGCTTCGATTCCTACCAAGGAAAGGCAGATGCTTTCCATCGAACGTCAGCAGAAAATCAAGGAAAGCCTTTACCTGTTCCTGCTGAACAAGCGTGAGGAGAATGCACTGTCACAGGCAATGGTGGACAACAATGCACGTGTCATCGACGGTGCTTCAGGTCCTTCAGGCCCTATTTCTCCGGACAGGAACAAGTTTATCCTGTTGGGGTTGCTTCTCGGTCTTGCTGTGCCCGGAACGGTGTTCCTTATGATTATGTTCCTGGACACCAAGATTCACAGCCGCAAGGACATCAAGGGCAAGCTTTCGATTCCGTTCATCGGAGACGTTCCTCTGGACAAGGATGAGGAGTCGTCTTCTGTGGCGGAGGCCTTCAAGATTGTCCGTACCAATATGGCGTTCATGTCGAAGAAGGATCATCCTGTCCAGGCCATCATGACTACGTCAATGGGTGAGGGTGACGGCAAGACGTTCATTTCCAGGAATCTGGCCAAGAGTTATGTTGCTGCCAAGAAGTCAGTTGTCCTGCTCGACTTGGATATCCGTAAGGGAACATTGAGTACCTTCTTCGGCGGACATCATGTGGGTGTGACCAATTATCTGGCGGACCCGTCCCTGACTCTTGATGACATTATCCATCATGACAAGGAGGTCGAGGGCCTGGATGTGATTTCTTCCGGAACCCATGCTCCGAATCCTGCGGAACTCCTTATGGATGAGAGGCTTGACGAACTGTTTGCTGAACTTCGCAAGCGTTACGAATTCATAATCGCGGACAGTGTTCCTGTGGGGATGGTGGCGGATGCGACTATTGCCGGCAGAATTGCTGACATGACCATCTTCGTGGTGATGGCAGGCCGTCTGGACAGAAGGCAGTTGCCTGATCTGGAGACCATGTATGAGGAGAAGAAACTGCGTAATATGGCGATTATCCTTAATGGCGCTGATTTCAGCCACAAGGGCTATGGCTATGGTTACGGATACGGTTATGGCTATGGCTATGGCTATGGCTACGGTTATGGCAATTCCAAGAAGGGCAAAAAGCATAAACGTGGCAAGTCGTCGGAAAAGACGGAGAAAAAATCGTGATTTTTTTGTGACAAACTGCTATAAATCAATAAATATTTACTAATTTTAAGGGTTGAAATGTATATACCTCTAATAAATAATATGATGAACAGACGTAAATTGCCTTATGTGGTTCCTGAAACCAGAAAGGTTCAGGTCTTGACGGAGAGCGGTATCTGCGCCGGCTCCAATGTCTCTGTAGTGCAGAAAGATGACAAACCGCTTGTCGAAGTGGACAAGTGGGATGAAATCGGTCAGGAAGTTACATTTGACTAAAATCAAGCAAATTATGAAATTCGGAAATTTGATTAAGTGTGCCGCGTGGACAGCTGCGTTGGCATCGGTTTTTGCTTGTGCAAAAGAAGTTGGTCCGGGCTATGAAGAAGGATTGCCGGTAACATCCATCAAGATGTCTATTTCAGCTCCCGGTCAGGATAAGATAAACATTTCCACCAAGGCTACTGAGGCTGTGGAATCTGCAGTAGAGCAGATTGCCATTTTCTTCTATAAGGCCAATGATGCTGAGGCTATGCCTATAGTGTCAGAGATTACCCCGACGTTTAATTCCAATGTGGGTTCCAACTATAAGTATGACATTGTCATTCCTACGAAGGATCTCGAGGAGATGCGTAGCGGAAAATGGTATATGTATGCCGTTGCGAACTACGGCAAGGGCTTCTTCCCTGTAGATGTCAATGCTCTCAAGGGCCTGACCCGCAGTCAGTTCCTTGATTATTGCATCACCAAGCAGAACAATGCTTTGGATATTCTGGAAACTTCAGTGCTCATGAGCGGAAAGTATTGCGCTGCAGGCAAGACTTACGATCAGTGTGACGGTTCTTTGGATATCAAGCCTGGCGAGAACATACTTGACGGCATTATCCGTCTCAGACGTAGTGTGGCGAAGATTACTTTCGAGTTTGTGAATGGTTCGCATCCGATAGCGGGTACGACTACTACGGCTCATGTTACTTTCAAGCCGGAGTCTTATGGCCTTTATGAGTATTCCCGTTCTTGCACATTGATGGAGCGTGATTGGACAGATGACATTGCGTACAAGGGCGATCTTAATGTCAGCGAGGAGAACAGGTTCCATAACGGTAGTGATTTCCCTATTGTGGGTAGCCAGTTCGCGTTCTATATGCCGGAGAATGCGCAGACTAAAAATGTGAAAGGAAATCCTACCGGTGGGTGGACTTATTTCAATCGTGAGGAGCGCAATAGTGATGGCGTGGAGAATCCTACTCAGGAACAGTATAATACGTTCAAATATGCTCCTAAGCACGGAACTTTTGTTGCCGTAAAGGGTACCATCTCGATACCTGAGGAGAATTACAGCGGTGATGTGACTTATTATATTCATCTCGGTAACTTCACAAAGTCTGCCAATGACTTTACAGTAAGGCGTAACTATCACTATACTTATAAGATTACGGTCAATGGCGTGGATAATATTATCGCTGAGGCCAAGGCCGAGGATAATAGTGAGATTCAGCCGGGTGCTGAGGGTAACATTACCCATACGACTGATGCGTACCTCGATGTAAGACTTGACTCTCATTACGAGACTGTGTTGCTCAAGGTCGAGGCTAATGTTGATGCAGGTACTTATGCTATCAGGGTCAATTCTCCGTACAGCAAAAATGTTATGGTGAAGAGTACTGATGACCCTGCTGATTTCGAAGCGAAAAAGAAGAACTTGGATTATGGCTGGATTCGTTTTGGTAAACCTGCTGCAAATAAAGGCTATATATCTTATCCTGGTGCTGGTGAGGATAAAACTACTGATATTTTCGGTCTTATTACTGATCTTCAAAATAAGACAGAAAAATATTGGCTCAAAAGTACTTATACGGAACCTGGACAGACGACGGCTAAGGAGTATTACTACACCATAGCGTATGTGAATGAGTACTACTATGAGGACAAGATGCCTGCTGACGACGATGCCGGAAAGACCGCTGAACTTAAAAAGTTCATCAATGCAGATGACCGTACCATGTCTGTAATTCTCGGTCCGAACGTGTTCGAGAGTAAGGATGGTCACAGTACCTACACAGACTTGACACATGGCTTCTTCAATATATCCCAGCGTTCTATCAAGACATTCTATGACTTGTCTGTAGCGAATCCGTTCGGAATCGAGCAGATCGAGGAGACGGCTGCGACAAAAAATTATGGCGGAACAGGAAAGGATTCTGATAATGGATATGCGAATAATCCTGAGTTCAGTACTAGCACTAGTTCATTGGTGACATCTAATAAATGGAGTACCTATGTTACCAATGGTTTTAACGGTAATGTAAAAATGGGAAATAACGCTGCTGAGTATCAGTGTCTATTGAGAAATAGGGATGAGAATGGCGATGGAAGGATAGATGCTTCTGAGATCAAGTGGTATCTTCCTGCTGTGAACCAATGTACATATTACTGGTTTGGAATGAACTCTCTTCCTGAGGATGCTCGAATTACATTGGAAGACCGAGTAGAGAATAGTTATTGGAATAGTACTAAAGCTCATGCAAAGTGGTGGGCCGCCGAGGGTTCAGCATATGGCCCAAAAGACAACACTGAAAACAAAGTTAGATGTGTGCGAAGTTTGAAAAAATATAATGATCCCGCAACGGATGTGTCTGTATATGATCCGATAAACAGAGTTGTTACCATGAAGGGTATGGATGAGAAGAGTGTTCGTGCTGCAGGTACTGTTACAGGTGAATATGCTAGTCATTATAGGGGAAGTGAATTTGATATTCTTCCATCTTCTTTCCAAATAGCGAAGAGAAATTTACAACGAAGAGACACACTAGGCACAACTGGTACAACATACGCCACTGAGGTAAAGTTTACTAATGAAGATATGAAGAATCCAAATAAGTCTAGTTGTGCTTCATATTCTGAGGCTACTGATGGTTCGGATAAGGGTAAATGGAGGGTTCCTAATGAGAAGGAATTGACTGTGATTCTGAAATGTTTGCGAGATAAAGATTCGGATACTGCGGTAGAGTCACTAAATAAAGTTGCGTCGAGAACACTGTATAAGAGACATCCACAAGGTTCAAAGACAGATATGGTTTATTATATTCTTGAGAGTACGGCTGGACCATTGATTATTACCACAGGTGATGGGGTAATTACAGGCTTCAGAGTCCGTTGCGTTCGAGATGTTGTCAAATGATATTGAAAATTCTAATTAATATGAAGATGAAATTTATTTTAGTGCCGGTGCTGTTGGCATTGACATTCGGTGCAGCCGCACAGCCTCAGGTGAAGGTCAAGAGTGACACCACCGAGACGGTAACTTATGATGGAAACAAATTCCGTGTTCAGACCGCTCCTGCGCGTGCGAACTGGTTCATCGGTCTGCAGGGTGGTGGTCAGCTGATTTTCGGTGACCACGACAAGCAGTGCAAGCTGGTTGACCGTATCTCTCCTGCTCTCGACATATATTTCGGCAAGTGGTTCACTCCGGTTGTAGGAGGTAGGGTCCGCTACAGCGGTCTCAGTTTCAAGGGCGCGACCCAGACAGATATCCATTCTACCGGCAAGGAGGTTCCAGGCAAGGGCGGCCACGGCTATTGGCTGACCAAGCAGAAGTTCAGATATGTGGAGTTCGCCGGCGACGTGATGTGCAACCTTTCCAATGCTTTCGGCGGTTATCGTCCTGACAGGTTCTACAGCGCCATCCCATACGTGGGTCTCGGTGTAGGTCGTGTTACCCAGAACCCTAAGACAACCGAGCTCATGGGCCACATCGGTTATTTGAGTGCATTCCGTGTATGTGATGCCGTAGATATCAATCTCGACCTCCGCACCGGCTATGTCAATGACCGTTTCGATGGCGAGGAAGGCGGCCGCTATGGTGAGGGTATTCTCGCTGCTACCATTGGTGTTACCTATAAGTTCAAACCACGTGGCTTCGGTCGCACCAAGACTGTTACCCGTGTCATCTCTTCTGAGTACGACGTCAGTGACTACCAGAGGGTTATCGATGAGACCAAGGCTGAGAACGAGCGTCTCATGAAGGAGGTAGAAGAGCTCCGCAATCTCCCAAGATGGGAAGAGGGCAAGACCAGGACTCTCGCATATCCATACTACATTGTCTTCGAACTTGGCAAGTCCGAGCTCCTCAAGGCATCCCGCGTGAACCTCGGTATGCTTGCCGAGATCATCAAGGCCAACAACGTAGTTTATGTGATTACCGGTTACGCCGACCAGGGCACCGGCAGCAAGCGTCTCAACGAGAAGTTGAGTCAGGATCGTGCCAAGGCCGTATATGACTGCCTGGTCAACGAGTACGGCGTCCCAGCCTCTCTCCTCAAGACAGCAGCCAAGGGCGGTGTAGGCAACATGTTCTACGACGACCCGGCCCTCTCACGTGCCGCCATCGCTCTCTACGAGGGAGACAAGGAGTAATCCCAACAACGACAATAATCGCAGGGCTATCCAGTTTCTACCGAATATGACCGAATAGGTTAAGGTTTACCCGTTACAACCCGAGTGCGAACATCGCAACAAGGTCCATACAAGGTTTACCAGTTATAACCCCAATGCGAACATCGCAACAAGGTCCATACAAGGTTTACCAGTTATAATCCCAGTGCGAACATCGCAACAAGGTCCATACGAGGTTTCCCAACTATAGCCCCAAATGCGATCCCAAATAACAAGGGTGACTGTCAAGTCCAAAGACTTGCCAGCCACCCTTTTTCCATATCCCACATGTTTACGTACAACTCCCACGCCTCTTCGCCTGTCGCCACGCCAAACGTCACAACCCACATCCCATTTTGTCCCGCCTAAAACGTTTTCTCGGAACAAAACCCAGCAAAAACACCATTTCGTACCGCTAAACCGATTTATATGGGACAAAATCCACCATTTCAGTATGGCCTAGAAATTATTAACTAGCATAGGTAACAATAAAAAAGAGGGGATAGAGTAGAGCGTCCTTACAAGGACACAGGGCTAAGTCTCAAAACCGCTGACACCCTTAATATCTGCGATAATGTCCTTTAACCCTTTCAATCCTGCCGAAGCGAAGCCGTTTGTACGCCTTCACCCAAACAAGCCTGAAAACCTCCACTCTAATGGAGATTTTAACTAATGTGGAATATTGTCTTCTTTTCATTATGATATTTATCGTTAAGTGTGAAAGACAAATTCTCCTAGTTCAAGCACCTCCCCTCTTAGACGACAAAAGCAGGTATCCATTTAAGGGATAGATACCTGCCTTGCTTTCTTAACGATGTCACAATCATAATGACGTTGCAAATATACGAATTATTTTGAATTAACGATGCCTAGAATGTCATATTTTGAAAAGGTGCTGATTTCATCACCACCTTTCTCCATTTGACTTCTCCCATTCCTGGTTCGCCACCTCCCTGACACGACAAAGCAGGGCTCATCACCCTGCCTCTCTTATATCTGTCTGTCATTGACTTAGAAAACTTCGATCGTGTAGCTGGCACGGAACGATTGGCCCGGCTCCACGGCATTGACAAGATCCTTTTCGGAGAACTCTCCGGTAAAACCGGCTCTGTCGCAGCGGCCGTACCACGGCTCAATGCAGACGAACGGAGCATTGAGGCCGGCAGGCGACCATAGGCCAAGCGCCGGTGTGTCGAACTCCAATGAAACGAACGGCTCACCCTCGCACGACTCCAGAACCACCTTCGAAACTTGTTGATTGTCAACGATAAAGGCATCTCGGTCGAATGTCGTTGTCTTCAGCGGAAGCCTTCCGTCAGGAGTCTGCAACTCGTGGACATGCTCGGTATCCGCGCAACCTTTCTCCGAAATCAGCAAATACTTCAGCGACTCAAGCGGTTTCATCTCGCCATTCTCGCCACGCTTATACAGCCTGAAAGCGCCCCTCTCCTCAGTGTCGGGATTGAAATCCGGATAATAGAACGCCGGATGCGCGCCAATCTGGAAATACATCGTCTTGTCATCGTCATTGCAAACCTCCCACATCACCTGTATCTTATTGCCGTTCAGCTTGTAACCGATTCTCAATGTAAATGCGTAAGGGTATTTTGCCAATGTCTCCGCATCCGACTGGAGCTCGTACCACAATGTGTTCTCGTCAGACGAAATCAGATGGAAATCCATGTCCCTCGCAAATCCGTGCTGGCCAAGAGTATATTCTTTCCCGTCGATTCTATATTTCTTTTCCCACAAACTGCCGACGATAGGGAACAGAACCGGTGCGTGCCTTTTCCAGAATGCAGGGTCCGCCTGCCAGATGAATTCTCTGCCGGAATGGTCTCTGATGCTCCAGAGTTCGGCTCCGTGTCTGTCAACCTTAATCGACAAAATGTCGTTCTTCAGTGTCTTCATATTGGTTTTATATGTGGTTTATACGTAAGTCGGGCCGATTTTTCAGCCCGCATCTACAAATGTAATAAATTTTTCGCGCTATTGTATCGTTTTGTAAGGAAAACATGACAAGTAACTCAATTTTGCGTTCTTCATTGACCTTTTCCGATAATTTCGTAAATTGTACCCTAATATATGGTTTATCAGAAATAATATACGGAAAAATGAAAACCTACATCTCATTGACAGCTCAGCAGATAGCGCAGCTGGAAGCACAATCGTGCAGATGCGAGGACTGGACCAATGTCCTCGTTGACCCGGAATTCGATCCGGAATTCGTCAGAAATGTCAATTTTTCAGGGCAGATCAAACTCGGCGCCTTCAGAAAAATCTTTACCCTGGCCGGAGGCATCCACAAGCACAGCGGAATTTACCATGCCACACTTCACAATGTCGTAGTCGGGGACGACTGCATGATAGAGCACGTCCGCAACTACATCGCCAACTACATCATCGGCAACGGCTCCTATCTGGAAAACGTCACCGACCTCATCACCTACGGAGAGACCACTTTCGGCAACGGAATAAAGATCAATGTCCTCAATGAAACTGGCGGACGCGAAGTGGCTATCCATGATCATCTGTCCTCACATGAAGCCTATATATCAGCACTTTACAGACACAAACCGGCATTGACAGAAGCCCTCGACGCGATGGTTGAGCGGTATGCGGCGAGCGTCTCCGCGCCTTTCGGCGTCATCGGCGAAAATGTCGAAATCCTCGACGCGATGCATATTGTCAATGTCAATGTCGGTGCGTATTGCAAGATAAAGGGTGTTTCCCGTCTCCGTAACGGCTCTATAATTTCGTGCAAGGAAGACCCAGTCGAAATCGGTATGAATGTAATCGCGGATGACTTTATCGTCGAGAGCGGAAGCAAGATAACGGACGGGGTGATGATATCCAAATGCTTTGTCGGCCAGGCTTGCGTGCTTGGTCATGGCTACAGCGCCTCAGAGTCCCTGTTTTTTAGTAATTGCCAAGGCGAGAACGGTGAGGCATGTTCGCTTTTCGCCGGACCGTACACGGTTACGCATCATAAGTCAACCTTGTTGATAGCCGGTATGTTTTCGTTTATGAATGCCGGCTCGGGGTCCAACCAGAGTAACCACATGTACAAGCTCGGGCCGATTCACCAGGGCATCCTGGAGAGGGGAGCGAAGACGACTTCCGATTCATATATCCTCTGGCCGGCCAAAATCGGTGCGTTCTCCCTGGTGATGGGCCGCCATGTCAACAATCTGGATACGACTGATTTGCCGTTTTCCTATCTTATTGAACAGCAGGGTTCTACATACATTGTTCCGGGCGTGAACCTGAAGTCTGTCGGCACGATTCGTGATGTGAAGAAGTGGCCAGAGAGGGATAGACGCAAGGACCCGCATCGTCTGGACCATATCAATTTCAATCATCTGAGTCCGTTCACGGTCCAGAAAATGTTCTCCGGCATTGATATTCTTGAGCGTCTCAAGGAGGCTTCCGGTCTAAGAGCCGACAATTACTCATATAAGAAGGCGACGATACGTAATGCGGCCTTGTTCAAGGGTATAAAATATTACCAGACTGCAATCGTGAAGTTCTTGGGTAACTCGCTGATTTCCAGGATTCAAGATTCCGATATTAGCACCGATGAGGGACTTCGTCGCGCCCTCCGCCGTGACACGTCCATAGGTTCTGGTCAATGGGTGGATATCTCTGGTCTTATAGCTCCGGCTTCTGAAATCGAGAGGATTTGTGATGATGTGATTTCCGGTGAGATTGCTGATGTCAATGCCCTTTCGGACCGTTTCCTGGACGTTTTCAATCACTATTACAGTTATGAGTGGACATGGGCATATGATGCTATCGAGCGCTACTGGAAGATTGACCTTTCTCAAATTACCCGCAGCGAGGCCGCTGATATCGTGAAACAGTGGAAGAATGCCGTAGTCTCGCTGGACAAGCTGATCTACGATGACGCCAGCAAGGAGTTTGCCCTGACCTCCATGACCGGCTTCGGCGCCGATGGTGACAAGACCCGCCGCGATGAGGATTTCAATGCCGTCCGAGGAGGCGGTTTCGATGACAATCCGTTCGTCCAGGAGGTCCTTGACCATATCCGCCGCAAGTCCGCCCTAGGCGACAGCATCATAGCACGCCTCAGATAACGTGTGGCCGGTTGTTTCAAGCAGGCGGCTACACTCAGTCAAAGTCAATGGTCCGCCTGCAAGAACCACCAGTAACCACCAATAGGGGCCCCGTCGGGATTTTCACCTGAAATGTCCTCCAATCTTGCCCAGGTCAGGGGAGAACCTTGTGTCCCGCTGTTATGTATTTACTTGTTTTCACACCCCGTACGCGTCTCCGGAGTTGCGTCTTGACGCGTTGTCAGCTGTTCCGTACTTTTACTTTCCGTCGGGACGGTGCCACATCGATTTTTGTAATAGTCTGATTTGTAGGTAGTTGTAAAATTGCGTGTGGATTAGTGCCCAAAAAATTATCGGAAATCCACGCTTAAAATAAATGAGGCCTGATTATCAATGTATTACAAAGGTGGCCGTGGCGTCGTCCCGCCTGCTGGAGTTTTCCCCCTGACCCGTTTGTCCCGGCAAGATGATTGTAAAATTCCGCGGGTGGCCACGTGGCATGGACATGTGCAGATGTGTCTGTGACAGAACAGCCAATAAAAAAGACTTGCTGAATTTCAGCAAGTCTTTGAATTCGTACTGGGTACGGGAATCGAACCCATATTGCAAGATTGAGAATCTTGAGTACTAACCGTTATACGAACCCAGCAGTTATTGTTTTTCCCTCACTGAGTGTCTTGTGGGCCACTCTTTTCGTTTGGGATTACAAAGGTAGGGATTTTTTCTTACATTCCAAATTTTTCTGCAAAATTTTTCAAAAAAGTGTGAATTATTTGATAAAAACGAAGAAAACTGCCAAAATCAGGCAGGCAAACGCCGCCAGGTGGTTCCACTGGAGAGGCTGGCCCTTGAAAAGGAATGTGACCACAATTGTGAAAACTGTCAATGATATCGCTTCCTGGATAACTTTCAGCTGCATGATATTGAACGGTCCGCCGTTTCCCTGGAAACCGATCCTGTTGGCGGGCACCTGGGCGCAGTACTCGAAGAACGCCAGGCCCCATGACAGAAGAATGACAAGGATCAGTGGCCAGCCGGTCGAAATCTTCATTTCCTGCAATTTGAGATGTCCGTACCACGCGAACGTCATAAAAATGTTGGATGTGACCAGAAGAAGAATGGTCAAAACAGCTTTCATCATATATAATAATGTCAATGTTAAATTACCTTCAATACAAGTTTCGTCAGAAATCAATGTCATCTGCAAAGCCCACGTTCAGCCTGCGGCGGCAAAGTTACTCAATTATCCCGTTTGGTGAACAAAAATTTGGCATTGACACGATTAAATTTTAACTTCGCTCTTTCAAAATCATCACTGAAAAATGAAAAAGCTTATAACCTTCGTATTGATGCTTCTGCCGATAATGGCATTGGCACAGAACCGCCCTCAGGACTGGGCGCAGTTCGGAAGATACGCTGAAGCGAACTCAGCATTGTCAGAAAAACCTCTTGCCGTCCTGTACGGCGACTCCATCACGGACTCATGGCCGAAAACGCATCCGGATTTCTTCAAGGAGAACAATCTGGCAGGCCGCGGAATAAGTGGGCAGACTACATCCCAGATTCTCGTCAGAATGCAGCAGGACGTGGTCTCACTCGCGCCTAAGTACGTGGTGATACTCTGCGGAATCAACGACATTGCCCGTAACGCAGGCTATGCGCCGGATCTCAAGTCGATGCTCGGAAGCATCAGGTCGATGTGCCAGATCGCCAAGGCAAACAAAATCCGCCCGATCCTCTGCACATTGCTCCCGTCCTATAAATTCAGTTGGAGACCGGAAATCGAAAATCCTCTGCCTGATGTTCAGGAGTTCAATTCAATGCTGAAAGAATATGCTCGTGAGGCAGGAATCAAGGTCATTGACTATTATGAGGCATTTGCAGATGCTGACGGTAAGATGCCGGCAGTCTATTCCGGTGATACTGTGCATCCGAATGCTGAAGGATATGCGGTTATGGAAGACCTTGTGCTGAAAGCCCTCGGAGTACGCAAATAAACAATCGTCATAAATGTTGCCCGCAGCAGATTCTCCATCTCAAAAAGTCGGACAAAACGTAGAACAAATAAAAACATATAATAATGTCACTTATCAAATCCATCTCAGGAATCCGCGGCACTATCGGCGGAAAACCGGGTGAAGCGCTCACTCCGGTAGATATTGTCAAATTCACATACGCTTATTGCTTGAAACTTCGCGATCGCAGACCTAAGGGCGCAGGCGAAAGATATACCGTAGTAGTAGGAAAAGACGCGAGACTTTCCGGCGAAATGGTGGAAAACCTTGTTTGCGGAACTCTGGTAGCATGCGGCGTAGATGTAATCCGTGCAGGTTTCGCATCCACACCTACAACCGAGATGGCCGTGATCCTTTCCGGTGCTGACGGCGGACTTATCCTTACCGCGTCACACAACCCGAGACAGTGGAATGCATTGAAACTGCTGAATGAAAAAGGTGAGTTCCTTTCTGCGGCAGAAGGTCAGGCAGTTCTGGAATGTGCTGACAGTGAAGACTTTGACTTCAGCGATGTGGATAATCTCGGCACTATCATTGACGAAGATTTTACTGATAAGCACCTCGATGCAGTGATGGCGCTTCCGGCAGTGGATGCGCAGGCCGTGAGGGATGCACATTTTACAGTGGTGCTCGATGCCATCAATTCAGTCGGCGGAATCATCATGCCGCGCCTGCTCGAGAGACTTGGCGTGAAATGCATTGAGCTGAACTGCGATCCGACCGGCGACTTCGCACATAATCCGGAACCGCTCCCGAAAAACCTTGTTGACCTGAGCGAAACCGTTGTCAGAGAGCACGCTGACCTCGGAATTTCAGTCGATCCTGACGTTGACAGACTCGCTTTCATCTGCGAAAACGGCGAGCCGTTCGTCGAGGAATATACCCTCGTCAGTGTGGCAGATTACCTCCTTTCACGCGCGAAAGCTGAAGGCGCAAAGAATCTCGTCACCGTTTCAAACCTCTCATCTTCAAGGGCTTTGAGAGATGTCACCGAGAGCTACGGCGGCACATACTACTCTTCCGCAGTGGGTGAGGTCAATGTTACTACGCTCATGCATGAGAAGGGTGCCCTTATCGGCGGAGAGGGCAACGGAGGCGTAATCTATCCGGCAATCCATTCAGGCCGTGACGCCATGGTCGGCGTGGCCCTGTTCCTCTCCAACCTCGCTCACAAGAAGATGAAGGTGTCAGAGCTCAAGAAGACATACCCGGAGTACCACATCGCGAAGAACCGCATCGAACTCTCGGACAAGTCGCTGATTGATAAGATTTTGACCGAGCTGAAAAAGATTTATGCCAATGAAAATGTCAATGACATTGACGGTGTCAAGATCAGTTTCGAGTCCAAGCGTGAGTGGGTGCATCTCCGCAAGTCGAATACTGAGCCGATTATCCGTATTTATTCTGAGGCTCCTACAGAGGAAGAGGCTGTGAAACTTGGTGAGGAAGTCATCAAGGTTGCGGAGAAAATCATTGAAGGTAAATAACCGGCATTCGAGAAACTTGTATAGATAATGTTTTCATTCAGAACAACTCCGCTCCAGGACCAGCTGGACAAGGCTCTGATTGATGGTAAGGTCGGCTGCTTCTGTACCCAGAATTGCTGGGACACAAGCAGCGACCGTTATATGTATCAGATTTTCAAGGAGAGAGGTAATCTGGAACGTCTGTTCCAGCCTGAGGATGCCGAGCTTACGCCTGGGACCAACCATATCGGTTTCGACTCGGAATCATTGAGGGGGCTCAATGCCATTGTAGTTGAAATTCAGGATGTAGGAGTGCGTTATTTCAATTATACGAAGGACGTTCTCCGCCTCATGATGCTCCTCATGGTCATTGATGAACCTCCAGCCCTTTACATTGTGGATCATATTAATCCGGCCGGCAGGGTGGTCGAGGGTACTGTTCCGATGACGGAGTGCGAGGCGTTTGTGCCGCGAGTCGCTCACCGTCACGGACTTACGTTGGGTGAACTGTGCAATCTGTTCTATGCGGAAATCGGTGCAAAGTATCCTCTTCATGTCATTTCGGCCTTGGCTTCGGACTACAACAAGGATCTTCTTCCGTGGACTATAGCGCCGGCGTCAGATATTCCTGGTCTGTTTACCTGCTACATGTATAGCGGCGGGGGATTGTGGAACAATACCAATATTACTCCGGCCATCGGTACAGCCCGTCCGTATGAGTATTTCGGTGCTCCGTTCATCACGCATGGTCCGTATGACCGTCTTCCGGTTCCTGAAGGCGTTCTCCTGCGTCCATGTTCTTTCAAGCCGTCAGCCGGACGTTATGCCGACGAAAGGTGTTTCGGGTATCAGATTATGTTGACGCCTGGTACTCAATACCATTCGCTGCTCCATACTCTTCAGCTGATACGCTATTTCAAGGATGTCTATCCCGAGTTTACGCTTTCCGAGGAGTTCTACAAGAAACTGGCTGACGAGAAGCTGGCCTCATATCTTTCCGGCGAAATCTCATTCCAGGAGGCTAAGGAATATGTCAAGCTGGAGGAGCAGAAGTGGGTCCGCAAGGCCAAGCGCTTCACCCTGTATGACGACCAGCCGTATAGAATGAAGTAGGAATCCCTATAGGACCGGACTTGAATCCCGCTGTTCTGACCATAATGATGTCATAGGCATGGCCAACCGTCTTGTCTGTGGCATTTTGTCCCACCTAAAACGTTTCCGCGGTACAAAACCATCAGTCTTGGCCATTTCGTACCGCTAAATCGATTTATCTGGAACAAAACCTCGCCTCACCTCCCCCGACTGTCTTAAAAGTCCTTGCGAGAGTGAAACTGTTAGTGTCCATATGTACGGCTCAAAGCGAATTCTTGACTCACTGGGAAATGTTTGACTTTTGAGACAACCTTGCCCCATATCGCAAACAATAATAAAAACAACAAAACCCAGCCTGACTCATCAGACTGGGTTTTGTATATGATTCGGCAGAAATTATTTCTGTCTGCTCTTGTATCTCTGGTAGAACTTATCGACACGACCTGCAGTATCCACGAGCTTAACCTTACCGGTGTAGAATGGATGTGAGGTGTTAGAGATCTCGACTTTCACTACTGGGTACTCAACTCCGTCGACCATCAGAGTTTCCTTTGTGGTGGCGCAAGAACGTGTAATGAACACTGTGTCGTTAGACATATCCTTGAAAGCTACAAGGCGGTAGTTTTCGGGATGAATTCCTTTTTTCATTTTCTTTAAAATTTAGTTGATTCAAAATTGGACTGCAAATTTAGGGACTTTTCTTCGGATATCCAAGCATTGTCGCCGTTTTTTGCAAGTATTTCCCGACTTTGTGACCTTCGGGAACCACCCTCAGCACTCTTATCCCACCTTTGTCACCTTCGAAACCCAACCCGACGAAACAAATCAGAACCTCAGTTCCAGCCCTATGGTAGCCACGAAGCAATTTGGCGACTTCCTCATGACACCGTCTGCGCCCTCGATCTCCCTGTGCGTCAGCCTCCAGAACGCATCCACGCGAAGCAGCCTGAGAATGTTGGAAATACCCACACCCATCTCGACATAAGGCTTGTTCAGCGACGTCATGCCCTTGGGGAAAAGCAATGGGGCCTCAGACGAATGCTCACTTCCCAGAATACCGTTGTTCTTCTCCGACAACGTACCATAAACCGCCTTCAAAGTCACCACCTCACGCCAATGCAACTTTTTGATCAGCGGTATCTTACCCAAGAAGAAACCTCCGAAATTATGCTCCCAGAGCAGCGACATCCACGTATCTGAAGCGAACTCATAGAACTCCATGCACGAGAACGAACTCTGGTCCAGAATATAAGTACCGTTACCCTCATGAAGCTTGAGCATAGGATATGGCACAGTGCCGACAATCTTGCCGGCCGTCAACTTGATTCTGGACGCCCCGACCGGAGGCAGCTTCAGCTTGTAGTCCATGCTGACCTCAGACCTGAAATAACTGTACTCATTCCTGCCGATGCCCTTCAGCGAACCCAGAAGGTCAATGGTGACGACAGGATAGGCCGAATGCAGATAGGACTTCTCGAAAATGCCACGCGTTACAGTCTCATCCTTGGAAAATCTGGCAGTGATATGCAGGTCATTGGCCCCGACAGAATTCACAAAAGCAGTATCCTTCTCGGAAACAACACGCCTCATCGGTACAAAGACATTGGAATATATCCTCCTGAATTCCAATGCGGTAGAAGTATTGAGCCACGGCTTGATCTCCCAGTCGAACCTCGCCGCATATTCATTGACAGGACTCCTTTTCTCGCTGCCCCTTTTCGTCAGGATTGACGTGAGCAGGGAAGTCTCATTGAAAGCCGCGGTACCCTTGCCGAGCTGCATCATGTCCTTCTTCCCCGAAAATGTCAGCTTCATGGTCGGCTGCCTGCTGAGCATCCATTCCAGCGTACCGCCGCCCTTGAACTCCTTGTCCTTGAACCCGTAAGCCAGAAATCCCGACAGCCTGAACTTCTTGCTGACCTCAGGCGTGGTACGGCCTCCGATCTGCACACGGTTTCCCTCTATCTTATTGAAACTGTAAATCCTCGAATATGGTCCGAAAGCAAAATACTTCGTCTCCAGATAGCCGGACACCACAGTGTTCACCACATTGTAAATGTTATTGAAGAGCGGAACCTGCTTTATGGAATCCACCATATTATATATGTTCTGCTCCTTCGTGGACAGCGCATATGGCCTGGCATTGTCCCACCACTCGTCATCACGCCGCGCCGCCTCCTTCTCGATATGCACATTGGTATTGACCTTTGTGACCTCCGGCTTCGCATCCTCCCCGAGAACCGGATTCATGTACTCTATCTGCCTGTTGCCCAGGAAAGAAGCCAGCTTCGACGAGTCCCGCATCGTCACGGAAAAATCCACGTAGAGCCGGTCCTGTTTGTAGAACCACACCGAATCGCCCACACGCTGATCGCTCCTGTCAATGACAAGGTCACGTATCCAGTTTATGTTGGCACCGCGGAAAAGCTTCACATGAATCTCCCGCAGTCCGAAATCCTGCGCATCAATGTTCATCTCCCCGTCGAAGACTGACGAAGAAATGCCCTTGGCCGGGTGGAATCTGATTTTCCACGTCTTCCTGCCTTCAACATTCAGACTGTCAACAAGATAGTAATTGTAGTATATGTTTCCGGATGCCGACAGCGGTGAAGGGATCTGCACATTGAAAGCATTGATGAAATTGTTGTAGAAGTTGGTCTTCAGGTGCATGCTGCCCGTAAACTGGGAAACCGCATTGTCCTCATTCAGACCTGAAATTCTGGTCGCCTCGATGACTTCCTTGTTCACTTCCGGCGATATCCCGTGATACCGCTTCGCCCTCGTCTCCGAAATCATGACTGGCAGATATGGCTTTCCCGAAACCGACGACGTGTCCATATAATCGAAAACGAAGCCGAAATTGCGCCTCAGCATCTTGTTTTTGATCTGCTCCTCAGCATTGGTCAGGTCAAGTTCCATCTTCGTGTAAGTATCACATACATAATGACTTCTGCGCTCAGGGTTATTGATCTCCCTATGATTGTCGATTTGCTTCAGAATCCATTTCATGTATCGGTTGTCCGGCTTGACGACGACCGCGGTGAGCGAAGTATTGACCTCCTTCAGCCTGAAATTGACCTCATTATAAGCTCCCCGGCTGATTCTTATAATCTGGTTTTCGTAGCCGAGAATGGACGCGCAGAGCAGACACGCCGTCGAGTCCCTCGTCTCCATTGAATAGTTGCCGTCCAGGTCGGTAGAAACACCGATAGTCGTGTTCAGAAAATAAACGGCTACGAAAGGAAGTCCAATGCCTGATTCGTCAGTCACGCGTCCCTTGACTTTCGTCGTCTGGGCGAGAGCAGAACCGCACAGCAACGCCGCCATCGCAAAAACGCCGGCAGCTGCCGCCAGAATCTGATATATCTTTTTCCTTCTCATTTTTATCAATGTCAATGTCAATGTCAATGTCAATGCCGGTGCAGGCGCCGGGTTCAGGTCAATGTCTTCTCGGTATCTCCGGTCAATGTCATCCGAAGCCGGCCCGTGACCGCACCTATAAATTATCAAATATAGCAAATTCTTGCATACATTGTCACAATATTTGCCCGGGAACTTCTCACCGGAAATCTGCTTCTAATCTGAAGCAGGTTATTTTTCTCACGTTACTTGGGAACATCAGCCAAAGAAAAGTTTCATAATAATGTCAAAAGCCGTATCTTCGCACAATATTTTAGAAAACGCACTTCACATGACAAATGTTGCAATCTTCGTATCCGGAAGCGGAACAAACTGCGAGGCGATAATCCGCCACTTCGCAGGATCTACTGACTACAAAATGGCATTGGTATTGAGCAATAAACCAGACGCTTACGCCCTTGTACGCGCGAAAAATCTAGGAGTGCCTACGGCAGTCATGACGAAGAAGGAGTTCAATGACGAGACCCGGCTCATGTCGCTGATGAAAGAATATGACATTGACTTTATCGTGCTTGCAGGCTTCCTTCTCGTAGTTCCTGAGTTCCTCATCAATGCTTATGAACGTCGGATGATCAACATTCATCCTGCACTTCTCCCTAAATTCGGAGGAATCGGAATGTACGGCCATCATGTCCATGAGGCGGTAAAGGCTGCAGGGGAGACTGAGACCGGCATGACAGTCCATTATGTGAGCGCGAAAGTGGACGGAGGCGAAATCATCGCCCAGTATTCCACACCTATCAGCGTGGACGATACGCCTGACCAGATAGCAGAAAAGGAGCATGTCCTGGAAATGCGTTATTTCCCTCAAGTGGTTCAAAATGTTTTAGATGCCACTTTCGGTCAGGATACGCATAAATTATAATTTTTTAAAAGAAATTTATTCATAAGAAAAAGCGAAAAATAGGACATTTCTTGCCTGCGTCATATCTTGGCGCGGCTTCTTTTTTTTCGGGGGGGGGGGAGGGTTGATTTTCAGCAAGATAGATTACAGCGTACAAACAATGCAATAGGTAAAATTGACAATTATTCGCTGTGTACCAGCTTTTATATTAACGTTTTAGCGTATTTTCTGCGAAAAGGAAAACTCTTGGATATCTGAAAATGATGCTGTAATTTTGCGCTCCCTTTTAGAAAAAGATGGCCGCCGGGGGATGAGGCGGCACATAAAATACTTGTGAATTTAAACTTGTATGAGAACTCGTTCAAAGATACAGCTTCTCGCTGTAGCTCTTTTGATGTCGATTTCCTTACGACTCCAGGCAGGTGATTGCATGCAATTCTGCAACATCACCATGACACCGGATAGTTCCGACAACGTCAAAACTGCAAATCAGATAGAAGAAGATAATGACGAACCGCTGATGAGGTCAGTCGCAAGACATTTTGCGATTTACTATTGTCTCAACGGTGTCGATATTGACGAGCAATATCTCGACAATATCTGGCAACTTGGTCAGATCCGCAAGTTCTTGTCCATTTCCCCGAAAATCGACAGCATCACAATCCGTTCATTTGCATCTCCTGAAGGCCCTTACTCCCGAAATGTATGGCTTTCGCGTAAACGTGCGGAGTCGGCAAAAGCTTTCCTTCTAAAGATGGTGCCTGAAGGCTCGTCACTCACCGCTGACAAAATCAAACTGGATCCTGTCCCTGAAAACTGGGACGGACTTACCGAAGAAATCGAGAAAAACTATCATGAGGAAGACAGGGAACTGGTCCTCGGAATCCTGCGCTCTGACATTGATACTGAATCCAAAAAGCTGAGTCTCAAGTCATTGGACGGAGGTCGTTCCTGGCGTCATATCATCGATGAAAACATGCCTCGGCTGCGTTATGCCACATGGATTTGCGTGTGGGTGGATCCGGGAATCGCCCACGTGGAGAAGCATTTTACCGACTATCCTTCCACCCCCCCCCATCTGGCATTGATACCTCAGACGGAACCGGTTTCTCCTGTTCTTCCGGAGTACAAGCGCCAGATGATTCTTGCAGGCAGGACCAATCTGCTTGTTCCAGGGCTTAACTTCGGCGTGGAAATTCCTGTCGGACGTCATTTCTCTATCGGTGCCGATTACTGGTATCCCTGGTGGCTTGCAAAGAGCAACAAATACTGTGGCGAGATGCTGGGCTGGTTCATCGACGGAAAGTATTGGTTTACAGGCAGGAACGGTAAATATGAGTGGACTCGTGACGATAAGCTGAAAGGTCATGCTCTCGGACTTTATGCCGGTGGCGGCTACTATGACTATCAGAAGCTCAAGAGCGGCTATCAGGGCGAATACATCGACATTGGCATTGACTATACCTTCGGTATGCCAATAGGCAGGAAGAAATGGATGAGGATGGAGTTCAATGTCGGTGTGGGCTGCATCCTTACACAGGCCCGCCATTATACCCCGACATCCGACTGGGCCGACCTCATCAAGGACCCAGGCGTAAAGCAGAATTATTATACATTCTTCGGCCCGACAAGGGTGGGAATCTCCTTCGTGCTTCCGCTCATCGTGAAACGTCAGATAAAAGGAGGTGCGCGATGAAAAGAACTGGCATTCTGATACTTATGATGCTGGCTGTCTTTGCTGCCTCATGCAGGAGACGTCCGCTTCTTGAGGCTGACTACACTGTCAATGTCGTGATGAATCTCGACCGTGACATCGTGAACTATACTGTCTCCAAGGACCCGTCCGTTATGAGGGTCGCTTTCTTCGACCATTCCGACGGGCACCTTGTGACCCAGGCATATCTGCCGCTTTCCGGAGGCCAGGTCAATGTCCTTCCGGGAAGAATCTATGATGTGTTGGCCTATAACTTTGATACTCAGGTGACTCTGGTGAAGGAGCCCGACAATTTCAACAGGATTTTTGCTGCCACGAACTCTATTTCGGAAGAATTCAAGAGCAAACTGAAGAGTCGTGGCACCAAGAGCGCTAAAGGAGACGAGGACGAGCATATCGTCTATGACCCGGACCATCTCTTTGTGGGGAGACTAAACAAGGTCGATCTTCCGGCAAGGTCTGTCGATTCTCCTGAAGTAACATTGACAATAGACTGCGAAACTGTCGTCCAATCGTGGATTCTGGAGGTCGATAAGGTCAATGGCATTGAAAATGTCTCGTCAATTTCGGCGGTGATTACCGGTGTGTCTGAGTTTAACCGGATTTCGACGGGGAAGCGCTCGGACGATGTCGCGACTGTCTATTTCGACGTGAAGGGCATCAATGCCGACGGGACGCTGAAGACCGGTTTCAATACCTTCGGCCAGAACCCTAATCCCGCTGAAAGACAGATACTTTCGCTCGTGATTACAGATACCGCCGGCAAAGGGTATATTTTCAATGTCGATGTGTCGTCCCAGTTCCCGGGAAACAAAGAACAGATAATCCGCGTGAAGACGGGTGACATCGTGATCCCTAAGCCTGACAATCCTGGCTCGGGAGGCGGTCTTGCCCCTGACGTGGACGAATGGAAAGATATCGTTTCTGAAATTATCATTTAACAACGTTTTATATTTTTTAAGATGAAAAAACTCTTTATTGTAATGCTTGGCGTCAGCGCCGTTGTTGCCTGCACCAAGTCTTCAGTAAGCTATGAGCCTGCTGGAGAGATTGCATTGGCTCCTGTCAATGAAATCAACAAGACCAAGACAACTGTAACCGATGCGGCCTTCCCTGCTGATCAGATTATGGGTGTGTACGCTTACTACCAGGCTGATTGCCCGGGTGGTTCTGCTGCTTCTGCGTTCAAGTTTGCGTCAACCTATCTTGACAATGTCCAGTTCAAGCAGAACGGAAAATACTGGGCAGGATGGAAGGATGGTGCCGCTTACCCTTATTATTGGCCGAAGAACGGTTCCCTCGTGTTCGCTGCCTATTCGCCTCTTACAGATGCTGAGGGCGCTCAGGCTGTCGCTTCACATACATTCAAGGCTAACGGAACTGATGTGGTGTCTGACATTTTCAAAAACGGAACTTTTACCCAGTCTCGTCTTACCGAAAAGACAGTTGACTTCATGTGGAGTCCGGTAACTGCATCGTCACACACTTCAGCCTCCAACAATGTGGTCATGACTTTCTATCATGCCATGTCCTGGATTACTTTCAAGGCTAAGTTTACGAAGCCTGTGGGTATGGCCACGACTACCGAACCGGTCATCACTATTAAGAGCCTGACTCTTGATAATGTTGCGTTAAAGGGTGCATTTGAGACACATGTGTCCGAAATCAACTGGACTCCGGCTGTTGATTCTAAATCGAAAGATCCTATTGTAGTATTCAGGGGAGAACAGGCTCTAACGGCGACATCTGCCAATGTGGAGAACAATGCAAACGGTACTCTTGTAATCCCGCAGGAAATTACAAACGACATTGTAGCCACTATCGTTTATGATCAGCATGTTCCAGGAACTGCAAAAGTGGAGCAGAAAGCGGTACTTCATCTCAATCAGTGTAAAGTGGGTGAACAGTCTCTTACTAGCTGGATGAATGCAAAGCATTATATCTATGATATCAACTTTACATTCGGTACTGATGACCAGATTTACATCGCACCTTCAGTTCAGCCATGGAAAGAAGAGAATGTCACCACAGAAGGTGGTGCTATAGAGCATAAGTAATTTGCCCGCGTTGTGGGCATCCGTCTTCGGTTTTGACAATGATAACTGATATGAAATATATGTTTGTTTTGGGCGTTGCCTCCGCATTGGCCTTTACCTCCTGCACCAGTGTGCGGGTGGAGAGGGAAGATGTGAATTCTGGCAGTCCCATATGCGTGACTGCCCGTGGTGACGGGCAGGATACCAAGGCTATGCTTGACGGTGACTCTTTCTGTCGCTTCGGCAATGCGTTGCAGATTTGGGATGTGTATATGGGAGACAGTCCGGTGGCATATATTGACGGGAAGTATGTGGTGTCTGACGGCGGAGAGGCCGGAGCTGTCTGGCCGTTCCGCAAAGGCATTGACATTACTTCTGACATTGAAAATTATTATTGGACGAAGGCGGGTGCCCATCGTTTTTATGGTGTTCTTGTCAATGACAATTCCGTGGATCCGGCATTGTCCCCTGCGACTTTGTGGGGCGACGGCTTCGGATTCGGGAAGGCAGGGGCGCCTCATGTTTTTGCGGTTCCGCAGACGGAGATGGATCTGGATTCTCCGCAGTTCGATTTCGTTTATTCCAATGTCGTGGAGCGTAATCTGGATACGTCTGCAGGAACTGATATCTCTGATGGAACTGATGTGAAGAGGCCTGTGGGCTTGACTTTTAAGCATTTGTTTTCGGCATTTGCGTTTACTCTAAAGAATGAGAGTGCGGGGGACTTGAAACTGAAGGATGTTTCCCTGCAGATTCAGTCCGGCGGCGAGGCCGGCATTGACTATTCCGGCGCATGGACGAGGGATGCGGATATTTCCGGCTGTCCTTCCGTAACTTATACATTGGCAGATGTTTCTGATATAAAAGGTGTTGCTGACGGGGTGACTGTGAAGATTCTTCCTGCCAATGCCAAGGTGGATTTGTTCAATCATGTAGGCTCCGTAACGGCGACTGCTTCGGACAAGGGGGAGTTCAAGTTGGCGTGGCCGCAGAGTCTGGAGGGCAAGACATTGAAGTTCAGCTATACGGTGACGGAAAGTGTCGGTCATATCGGATATGTGTATAACGGAAGGGGAAGCGGTTATTCTGTGTATAGTCGCACGGAAAATCCCGGAAAGGGGGAGTATGACTATGTCTCCGGAAATCGCTATGTCTATAACCCGGACCATAAGGGTGATTATGATGTGACTTTCAAGGAGGACCCTAATGGTCCTTATTCCAAGACTACTTATTATATGGATGAGGAGCGTGACATTGACAAATCTTTCAGTCTTGACGCCATTACGCCTGATTCCCGCTGGGAGGCCGGCAAGCGTTATCTCTATAATCTGTCTTACAGCAATACTGTCATTGACCTGAAAGTCACTGTCATGCAGTGGAATGGCGGTCATGGCGGAGGGGTGGAATTCAATTGATGAAGCTATGAAAAGAATATTTGCATTGGCATTGACCTTAATCATTTTCGCCGCTTGCGCGAAGGAGACGGTTCCTTCCGCCGCAGGTGACGGGGAGGCTGTAACGTTGTCTCTCAATGTGTTGTCGGGGCAGCTTGACCGTGTGGTGGTCAAGGGCTGGGACCCGAATGATGCCAATGAGGTTGCTGTCCATGACCTCCGTGTGTACGTGTTCGACAAGATCGGTGTGCTTGTGGGTTTCAAGACTTTTTCGGAGAGTGACTTGAAGTTCAATGCTGACCGTAATTCTTCTACCGGTTATGACAAGTCTGCGGATATTTCCGGTATTCAGGCGGTTACGGGGGATGTGTATATTTATGGCATCGCCAATGCGGTGACGTCCCAGTACAGCATTACGGATGAGCGGATTCTGAATGCGACGAATTCGGACCTGACCAGGAAGGATTTTCTCGCGGCTGTATATTCGCGTCAGAAGGAGTCTGTAAATCCGATGGACAATTGTTTTCTCATGACGGGTTATGTCAATGATGGTGAGCCTGTCCATGTGTCGAAGTCCGGTACGGGTACCGGTAGGATTGATAATCCTGTTTCTGCTGATGCTCAGCGTCTTAAGTTGTTTAAGGCGGTTTCCAAGAATAAGATTACGGTGAAGACCGGGGCGGGGATTAGTTTCGACCCTGATTATTATGTGATTTGCAATGTCCCTCGACGGGTTCCTGTCATTGACAAGAATACGACTGCATCTTATTCGGATTTCGAGAATTTGCCGCGTACGGTCATGAATGAGCTGGAGGTGAATTTCTATCTTCCGGAGAATATCCAGACGTCGTCTTCTGCCATTTCGAAGTGGAATGACCGTGAGAGGAATGTCTATTCTGATGGAGTGAAGTCTTTTGTCAATGCTCCAGTGAATTCTACATATATTGTCATTTATGGCAAGTACAAGAAGGGGGATGTTTCTGGTAATGTGCACTATACCATCCATTTGGGTGATTTCGGGAAGTCGCTTTCGGATTTCAGTGTGGTGAGGAACTACAAGTATGAATATACCGTTACTGTCAATGGGGTGGATGATATTGTCGCTGAGGCGAAGGCTGATGGGAACACTATCATTGACAAGGATAATCCCGGGGCTGAGGGGGTGATCATCAGGACTGACAATGGTGAGGTTTTCGATGTGGACAGTCATTATGAGTCTCGTGTCTTTTCGTTTACGCAGGAGGAGATTCAGGGACTCAGGGATTTCGGATACATTGTGAAGTTCAAGACGGCTTTCGGGGAGACGGAGAGCCTTCTGGTTCGACCGGATGGCTTGTATGACCCTTCTGCGTATAAGGCTGCCGAGACTGATGCGGACAGGAATGCGGCGAAGGTCGGGACTTTCGATGGTCATTTCAATGCTGTTCCGGTTGCCGGGAAGGAGGCTTATTTTGCTGATCCTCAGGGCGGAAAGACGGAGCATGACTATTATTGGGTGCATTTCGTGAAGAATACCGGCGCGACTTCAGGTGTCGGTCAGAAGACTTATTCGGCCCGTACCGTGGCGGATGTCTGTCGTTTTCCGGGCCTGTCCAATACGATGAATGTCTTCAGGATGTTTGTCGATCTTATGGCAAATGTGGACAATGATTCGTATTTCAATGCTAAGGTCAATGGTAAGCGCGGAGTCTATTATACGTGTTTCATTGATGAGAATTATTATAGTGACAGGGATTGGACTAAGTATGCGAACCGGACTGAGGAACGTGTTGTGTATCTGGCGAATACTTATGAGACGAGTCCTGATAAGATGAGTTCTTATGCGGAGGCCAAGTATGTGATTTCGCAGGAGCCTGTATGGACTTTCTATAAGATGGACCCGTCGCTTGTGCCTTATGGGGTAGAGAGTGTTTCGGAGGAGGAGAAGGTCAAGGGTTTTGCTCTGAAGTATTCCAATTATTCGGGAACCGGTGAGACTTGGGATGGCCTTGCCACGACCAGGAAGAATGTTTCTGTTTTTTACCCGACATCCGGGGTGCAGAAGCGTAGTGATAATGCTCAGGATTTGTACACTGATGTTTTTATGGCTTGTATGAGCCGTAATCGTGATGAGGATGGCGATGGAAAGATAGATGCTTCCGAGGTCAAATGGTACCTTGCTTCTGTGGGCCAGTACATCGGTCTTTGGAGTGGTGAGGAGATTCTGCCTACGGATGCGCGTCTGTTCAATCCGAATGACTGGGATGCGCTGAAGACGGCTTATCATCAGGGAATCTATGATATGAATGGAAACAAGCTTATCAAAGATCAGGCTCTGAAGTTTTGGCATTATTTCACTTCTTCGGATATGGCTGTTCTATGGGCTGAAGAGGGCGTTTCTACTTCTCGCAAGGGTGTCGTCAATTCTTGGGGTCAGGCGTCCAAGGTCCGTTGCGTTAGGAATCTGCAGTCCAATGGTACTGGTGTGGGTGTGACGGCAGACAAATATTATGAGCATAAGTCTGTGGCTGATGGTACAGAGGTTACCATGCTTCTTGCTGAAGATGCTCTCCGCGGTTACCAATCGACGGCCATGAGTCCTTCTCTTGAGCGTGGCGAGAATACGACCAACAAACTTTACGGGAAGTTTGTCGTGGCTTCTTCTGATTTGCCAGGCACGTTTGCGCGTGGCTCGATTATCAATACTGGCTACAATCAGCCATTCATATCTGCTACGGCCGACGTGTGCAAGGCCGCCAAGGGAGGTGCCTGGCGTGTGCCTAACCAAAGGGAGTTGTCAATGATGACGATGTTCCTTTCCAAGCCTTCCAATTTCATGTGGAGCAATACGTTCTTTACGGGTGCCTGTGCCGGCTATTATAAGCAGGGCAGCGGTCAGGGTCTTATCTGGCAGAGTTCCGGCCAGCTTTCCCTCGAAAGTTTCGGCAGCGGCACTGTCCGCTGTGTCCGGGATGAGGAGTAGGGGAGTTATTTCTGATTGTTTGGGTTAATATTACTTAATGTGGTCTTGGGGTTACATTTCTGCGTCAGGTGATGGCAGAAAAATGTCAAAAAAAGTGGTTCTGGACAATTCCCTGAGGGATAATGAGTTATTGTATATGCGCGAAAAAACTTCGAAAAAATATTGAAAAAAGTGCAAGAAAAATTTGGAGTGTAAGAAAAAATGCCTACCTTTGTAATCCCAAACGAAAAGAACGGTACTTCACCGAACTTCAAGTAAGGAAAAAATCTGGTGCCATAGCTCAGTTGGTAGAGCAAAGGACTGAAAATCCTTGTGTCCCTAGTTCGATTCTCGGTGGCACCACAGAAAACCCTCGTAGATGCATTCTGCGGGGGTTTAGTTTTACTGCAGCTGCGCTTCGTTCTGGTCAGGGGGGGAACCCGGGTACTGGACGTACACGACTGATAAAAAAATGAATATAGACCGAAAAGCCTCGCAAAGATTACCAAGTTATTTTTTAAGGATTACTAAGCGACTTATTTAGGTCATAGACTTCTGGCTGTCATCTTCCAGCATTCTGTCTAGCACAGCCGCACAAGAAAAGGCAGAAGATAAGCTGACAGATGAGGCCTTCTGTTTCGACCCTCTTGGCAGACGACAATTTAAGGTTCATCCCGCTAACTTGTTAGACACCAATATTATACAGAGTTTGCTTAGCTTGATCTACCTGTCAAGACCCCATTTCAGACGCACCTCTTGGCATCCCACGATTTCCGTAAAAGCTTGACGTTCAGCATAAAACGCTAAACCACGTCTGTCAAGAGGGTCGAATACCAGACTGTCTTAAAAGTCCTAGCAAGAGTGAAATTGTTCGTATCCCTATACACTGCTTAAAGCAAATTCTTGATTTTCACTTAGAAATGTTTGACCATTTAGACAGTCTCCCCCACAACGAAGGACACCAATGCCGCCAGTTTTTCATACTCTGTTACCAATCGATCATCGGTCACACAGTTATCTGCATAAAACGCAATTTGCCCAGAAAACATAGCGTTTCCCGGACAAATAACTGAATTATATTTCTTTAATCAAGACTACTTTGAATCCGACCTTTCCTTTAGCCAGGATACCTCTTCTTCTGAGAGACCTGTCGCCTGTGCTATAATCTCGCAAGATGCACCGAGTCGTATAAGATTTATCGCGATTTTGTCCGGTCTAATTCAGAAATCTCCTTTTCTGTCAGACCTGTCAGTTCTGAAATTGTCTCAATATCAATCCCCTTCTCCAACATTCTTTTGGCAATGTCGAAACTCTTCTGTTTTGCGCCTTCCTCACGCCCTTCCTTTATGCCTTCCTCTTTGCCTTCCTTGCGCCCTTCTTCTTTACCTTCCTTGTGTCCCTCTTCTCGTCCTTCCTTGAGACCTTCCTCTTTGCCCACTTTATGCCCTTCCTCACGTCCTTCTTTGAGACCTTCTTCACGTCCAGTCTCACGCGCGTACTCGATCTGATTGTATGTGTCCCGTTCAGTATTCATGGCCTTAATGTATTTAATCCTGTCCTCGTCGTCAAGCTGGGCTAGTTCCGCAACATCGAAGAGTTTCGTGAATATTCTGTCCCTCAGTCTCTCCGGACGCTCCAGTAGATTGGACATATTCTTCAGTAGATAGAGCCACTTGTCCAAGTCCGTCTCCAGTTCATCCTCTCCCTTGTCGAACTTCTCCACCTCTACGAAGACAAACTCCAGTTTGTCCGTCATCAGCTTTTTCGAAGTTGCCTCAAGCAGCCGGTACCGGTGCTCGGTCATCTCGTCATCCTCATACTTGAAGTTCAGGATTCCCAGAAAGAAAACTCCGTCCAGACTGAAGTCCCACGGCCTGTTTCCCCTTGCCTCTTCGGCCAATGCCTTCTTTCCCTGTTTCATTATCGGGAATGAAGTGTAGAACAGAGCCCTTTCGAAGAAGTGCTTCTGGTAACCACGCTGCATCTCCACGAGAAACGTCTTTCCGTCCTCAGTCCTGCATAGCACGTCGAAGATTGCCTTCCTGTCGTCCTCCATAATTCCCAACTGCTCCGTCGGAACGTATGTGATGTCCGATATTGCATACTGCGGGAAAATCACCTTGAGGAATTCGATGAGAATGTCCTTGTTGACTTCCGTCCCGAAAATCTTTTTGAAGCT
>CAKUXR010000019.1 GCA_934700615.1 uncultured Bacteroidales bacterium | reverse complement strand
TCCGAACAGAGAAGCTAAGCCCGTCATCGCCGATGGTACTGCCAGACCAGGTGGGAGAGTAGGAAGCCGCCGTGCTTTGAAAGAGTCTTCAGACGAGAGATCGTCCGGAGACTCTTTTTTCGTGTTTATACCTGTGCGTGGGAAGGCAGTCCACGACATTCGGATTCCTGTGGGCATGGATGGCGTGTTTTCCTTTGAGACTGTCGTCCGGGGCCTGCGGACAGGTGTATTTGTCCTGGTTTTGCCGTTGTCCCCGCAACATGGCCACGTATGTGGTGATGAACGTCTCAGTTTCGACCCTCTTGACAGGTTGATATGGCCGTAATTGTCTGTATCTTAGTTGATTAAGAAATAAGTCCCTTGCCAAGAGGTCGTTTTGAAAGGTGGTCTTGGCAGATTACTGTCGCGGCTATTGTCTCGCAATGCGCTCAATTTCTGTGACTTACTGCATATGTGTCACTGATGGCGCCTGTCAAGAGGGTCGACATTCTCTGCCTGTCCACGCAGGTGTCGCTGCGCCCTTTCCCAGTGACACGACTCGGACGGTTACACAGGCGGCATTGACAATTTCCAAGTATGTTTACCACACCCTAGACAATCGCACACGTACTCTTATCAGTCTTTTGTCCATCTTTGAGTTTGTCCTGGTTTCCCGTTGTCTCCGCCCTATGGCCACGTATGTCCTGGTTTTGCCGTTGTCCCTGTCCTATGGCACACGTGTGTGATGACCATCTCAGTTTCGACCCTCTTGACAGGTCGATGCGGCCGTAATTGTCTGTATCTTAATTGATTAGATGATCAGTCCCTTGCCAAGAGGTCGTTTTGAAAGGTGGTCTTGGCAGATTCCTGTTGTGTCCTTTCTCTCGCAATGCCCTCAATTTCAGCGACTTACTGCAAATATATAACTAATTACTCCTGCCAAGAGGGTCCAAATTCTGCACTTGTTCACGCGGCATGGCCACGCTGTGTTTCGCTGCGGCCTGTTCCTGTGGCACGACCATGGTTCGGCAGTCCCGCTCTGTCTCGCGTAATGGCCACCAGAAAATGTCAAGTGCATGGTGGCCTGGTCATACACGTTGTACACGTGAGCGTTCAGTTAAAAATCGCATCTTTGAACTAAATGGTGTAAATATCGGACTGATTTTACACCGTTTTGTCAATTTGATCAATTCCGTGTAAAAAATGCCCGTTATTTACACCGTATATAATTATTATGCTATCTCAAGTCACTTGGCAGATTAGACTGTCTGGCATTATAACACTCATTCAGAAATGCTAACACTCGCAAATGTTATCATGATTTCTGCTTCTTCTTGAACGACAGGAGATTCATTCTCCAGGACAGACCGATATTCGCATACGTCTGCTTATCGACAAGAGTACCATCTGGATTGCCGTTGGAACCGAATGTCTTGCAGAAAACCGCGTGGATACGCAAATCCTTGTTCTGCTTTAGCGGAAAGAGCTCGAAGCCACCTCCCGCACGGGTAATGGAAGTGCCGGGCATCACAGAAGGATCAGTGCTGGAATTTATCTTGTTATGGTCATGGCTCGCCTTTGCAAAGACGCTCACATGATCGCAAATGTCATACATGAACTTGCCTACGACAGTGAAATCAAGAAAGAAAGAAGGATCTTTCAGCATTGACCTGTTCATCACATCGACGAAAAACGACGCGTCACCGAAACTGAACATGTTACCCAATGCAATATAATTTATGAACTTGCCCTGAGCATACTCGACCATGTTCACTGACCACAGAGGCTTGAACCAATTGTATGCCCCGCTCCATAACAAGTTATAGGAATATGTATCCTCCTTGCCGGCTATGTCTCTGAAAGGACTCTGGCAGAACTGGAATACCAGCTCATCATTCCTGTCATTGAAAAGGAACGAAATGCTCGCCCCGAGCTGGTAACAGTCAATGTTGTTGCTGAACTCGGAAACGAAATAAGAATCTATCGGAGCCAGGTCGTACTCATAGCCTCCGATGGAAACCGTCTGTTTGCCTGCCGAAAAATACCAATGCTCAGTCGGCTTGTAGGTCAGGTAGAGGAAATCTGTAGCATCGAAAAAAGACTCATCCTTATGTGCCCTGTTGAGACGCTGCCTGTAAAAATAGGACAGACGTGGAGTCAAGTCACCATTGAAATATACACTTAAATTCTTGCCTTTGAAACCGCTGTTCTCGCGAATAGGGGAACCGTCAATATACTCTCTCTGATAGTCAAATCTGGTCAGTACGCCGAAGTTCAGAAGGGTTTCATCCTGTGCTGTTACATTCCATGTTGCTGACAATGAAAGCATTATGGACAAAATCAAATATTTGATGCGCATTTTGTGTTATTAGTTGGTGCGCAAATTTACGGAGAATAAGTGAAATTAACGAAAATTTTGGTCCGGGTTGTTGCATATTCAGAAAACTGTTGTATCTTTGCAGTGTATTAATAAACTCATACACTATGATAAGAATTGAGAATCTAGGTTTCAGCTACGGAAAAGTTCCGGTACTGAAAAACATCACGATGAACCTGGAGGCCGGAAAAATATATGGACTCCTGGGAGAAAACGGAGTAGGAAAGACAACATTGCTGACCTTGCTTTGCGGACTGAAGAAAACTACAGAAGGAAGCATAACAGTAGATGGCATTGAACCCTACAGCAGAAATCCGGAATTGCTGTCAAAGCAGTTCTACCTCGCAGACGAGATGCTTACCATGCCGATCAAGGCAGTCGATTATGCGAAGATGACTGGCGAATTCTGGCCGGACTACAGCCACGAGCGCTTTCTGGAGATAATGGAACTCTTCGAGAATGACCCTCAGAAAAAACTCAATGCCATGTCCACAGGACAGTTGAAAAAGACCTATATATCATTGGCATTGGCACTCGGATGCAAATATCTTTATCTCGACGAGCCGACCAACGGACTGGACATACCGTCTAAGGCACAGTTCAGAAGCGCATTGATGAAATACACATCAGAAGACTCGACGATAATCATCTCCACACACCAGGTCAGGGACCTCGAGAACATCATTGACCCGATCATCATTCTGGACAAGCAGGACGTGCTCATGAACGCCAGCATTGAAGAAATTTCTCAGAAACTTTACTTCGACTACGGCACCCAGATCCATCCGGAGTCACTTTACAGCGAGCAACTTCCGGGCGGCTTCATCCAGGTCTATCCGAATGCGGAAGGCCTTGAGAGCAAGGTAAATATTGAGGCTCTCTTCAATGCCGTCCATAAAAACAAGGAACTCATCAAGGGCCTGTTCCCCGTAGCGGACAACAAATAAGGACAAATAAAGCTTAATATCATGAACAATACATTTTCATTCAACCGTTTCGGAAAATATTTCAGATACGATTTGAAGCGCTGGGTGGCGTCATTCGGCCCGACCCTGCTTCTGATGTCAGCCGTACCGGTGATTCTATATACATTTATTGCCATTTATTCGCTCCTGTTCAGCGGGCAGTGGGACACCCCGGGCGAGACAACCAGAATTGTCGCAGGCGTCATTACCTCTGCTGTGATGGTACTCATCTATCCTGCAAGCGTTTACGGCTATATTACCGATAAAAAGGCCGGCTCGTCCTTCCTGATGATACCGGCATCGGTGCCGGAAAAATTCTTGTCAATGCTGCTGAACACCATCTTCGTGGTACCACTGACATTCGGACTCATCTATCTCTCATTGGACGGTATCATCTGTGCCATCGACGGTAGCTGCGGAGGCAGTCTGTTCAAGTGCGTAAGAGACGGCGTAAATACCATACTTACTTTCCCGTTCTCAAGCGACGCCCCTGTTAGCGTTAGCCTTTTCTCAATGTGGATCCACTCTGCAGGCTCAGCTCTGTTCTTCCTGTTGGGAGCAATTTTCTTCAAGAAGCACAAGATCTTGTACCCTCTCCTCATCATTGTCGGCATTCAGATGTTCTTCAGCATTCTTTTCGGCATCGTCATCAGTCTCGGCTTGATTGACATTGACAGTTTCGGACTTTGGACAGAACGCTTTGCTGAACAATATCTCACGAATCCGGACTTCCTGGGTTGGGCTATACCTGCATTCAATATCCTCGCGACACTTTGGGACATCCTTGTCTTTGCCGCGTTCGCGACCGCAGCATATTTTAGATTAAAAACCATAAAGCATTAATAATCATGGAGTTTGATAGTAATAGGCCGATTTATCTCCAGATTCTGGATGCGATATGTGACCAGATTCTGGAAGGAACACTCCAGCCGGACGGAAGAATACCGTCAGTCAGGGACTACGGAGCCCAGCTGGGAGTGAACCCCAATACGATAATGAGATCGTATGAAAAACTCACTAACGACGGAATAATATACAACAAGAGGGGACTGGGCTATTTCATCTCCCCGGATGCGAGAGATAAAGTATTGAGCATCAAGAGGAATGAGTTTATGGATGACATTTTCCCGAAAATCCGCCACCAGATGGAACTTCTCGGAATCGGGCCCGAGATTTTCAATGACATTGAGGTTGCCCGGTAATTCCAAATAATTGATTTTATGAAATATATAAGTTTTATAGCAGCTCTCGCGCTGCTGGTGACCGGCACACAATCATGCACCGTCCGCATTGACAAGAACAAGGCTCTCGAAATGGTACGACTTTTCAACGAACGTACCATAAAGGCCAGCGGAGTAATGGCTTCCAAAGAAATCAAGACTGAAAACTGTCATCGCCTGACTGTAAGTGACGGCATTGATGTGGAGTACCTGCAGGATGGAAAGAACTTCGTGACTGTCAATGCTTCTGACAATATTCTTCCTTACATTGATGTCACAGAAAACGATGGCGAACTGACCATCGGCGTTAAAGATTCGGCATCATACAGCAGAATCTGGAACATGGACGCAAAAGTCACCGTGCACGGCTCGGTCTTGGGAAGTCTGGACCTGAAAGGAAGTGGAGACTTCACTTGCAGGGAATTGTCAATGCCGGATGACCTCGTCACTATTGCCATCACCGGAAGCGGTACAGTCGAATTCGGAAAAATCCTCACATCGGAATTCAGCATTGACATAAGCGGCTCCGGATCATTGGATTGCGAAGAAATCAAGACCGGAAGGATTGACGGTCTCGTCAGAGGCAGCGGAGATGTTGATTTCGGCAAGGTCAATGCCGATGTGCTGACAGCCTCTGTCAGAGGCAGCGGTGACATGGATTTCGATAATGTCAATGTAAACAGCGTCGAAGCCTACATTACCGGAAGCGGCGACATATCATTGGCCGGCAAAACCGGCAAGGCGACTTACATGGTAGTCGGCTCAGGCGACATAGATGCGGCCAAGATGAAATGCGGTGCTGAGCCTGACATTACCGTCACGGGAAGCGGTAATGTTTCATACCAGACTGCGGACGGAAAAATCAAATCAAAATAATCAGGATCCCGCTTTTGCGGACTTGAACAACAAATATTTTTCATAAGCGTTTTTCTAGTGTGTGTTTTGGCAGATAGGATAACTTTCCCGTCTGCCAAAACGTTATCTTTATGTCAAATGGTCGAAAAAATTTATATTATAGTCGATTAAGCCTAATTTTGTCGAAGTTTTTACCAATAAAAGCGACAAAATGTATAAAAGACTAATTGTTACAGCAGCACTTTTGGCTGCATCAGTCTCCGCTTTCGCAGGAGGCTACGTCACCAATACCAATCAGAATGTGGCATTTTTGAGAAATCCTGCGCAGAATGCCGTAATCGGTGTTCAGGGCGCTTATTTCAACCCTGCGGGAGTTGCATTCATGGAGAATGGCTGGCATCTGGCAATCGACGTCCAGTCAGCAGTCCAGAGAAGATATACCACTTCGACTTATGAGCCATTGAAATATGGCATTGACAATGACGGCAAAGGATATAAGAAATACACCGGAAAGTCATTTGTGCCGGTTCTTCCGCACCTCGACCTCGTGTACAAGCACAACAACTGGTTCGGTTCATTCCATTTCGGAGTCGTTTCCGGAGGCGGAAAGGCTAAGTATGACCAGGGACTCGGTTCATTCGAGGCACCTATTGCGATGATTCCGGCATTGATCAACAACCTCGTGGGAACCAATATGATAACCGGTTATGATGCGGATATCAATCTTACCGGCGAGCAGTATAATTTCGCGGGGCAGCTTAACCTTGGTTACAAGATCAGCAAGAACTGGAGTGTTTCTGCCGGTGTCCGTCTGAATTACATTTCCAACTATTACGTGGGAAGCCTCAAGAACATCCAGCTCCAGTACGGCGGACAGATGCTTCCTGCTGCCAATGTCCTTGGCGCTGCCATTTCACAGCTTTCCGGAGGGATGATCTCAGCTGACCAGGCAACAGCAATGGCAGGTGACCTCGTAAGCGACAAAAACCTCGACGCACATCAGAAAGACATCGCATACACGCCGATCATCTCTGTTGACTACAAGACCGGAAAGTTCAATTTCTCAGCACGTTACGAGTTCAATACCAAGGTGCGTCTGAACAATGACACCAAGGCGAACACCACCGGTATCTCACAGTTCGATGACAAAAAGACCATCGCTGCCGATATCCCGGGCAATATCAATGTCGGAGGACAGTATTCTGTAAAGCCTAATTTCCGCGTAGCCCTCGGTGTAAACTACTACTTCGACAAGCAGTCAAAGCAGTATAACAATGAGACCGGTCTCAATGACAAACAGAACTATCTGAAACACAATTCATTCGAGATCCTCGGAGGTCTTGAGTATGACGTCTGCCCACTTGTTACCCTCAGTATCGGAGCCAACAGCAGCACCTTCGGTTTCGGAAATGATGCACGTTACATCTCAGATATGAGCTACTCTACAAGTTCTATTTCCGGCGGTATCGGAGCGCAGTTCCATGTAAGCAAGAAGGTCAATATCGACCTTGGCGTCTATAAGACATTCTTCATGCACTTCACCAAGGAACAGGCAGATTACGGTGGAAACGGAGCCCTTGTTGCTGCTAAACTTTCTCCGGTGCTCGGACAGCTTGCTCCTGTAGTTCCTGGTCTTGCAGAGAAACTTGACATCAAGAATCTTCAGATTCCAGGTCAGGATGACTTCTACCGCACAAGCATCGCTGCCGGTGTAGGAGTGTCAATCGCCTTCTAATCAGTAAGTTGACGCGAGCTTAACAATAATATACTTGAACCAAACCGAAACGCTCTTTCGTGCAATGACACACGGAAGAGCGTTTTTTATGATTATGACCTGTGCTTGGCGGCTTGGCCCGACCCTCTTGTGTGGCGGATACCCGGACTATTTCCTGAATGTATATCTGAGTCCGAACCCAAGTGCGAAATTGGTCGGCTTGTCAGTATAGGAAGACCTTGGCTGCCTGTCATTCTTGAAATGATGGCTCATGCCAGGCTCGACATAGATACCGAGAGACGGCAGGACATTGAACTGGAGACCTGCGGTAGCATTGACAGACCAGAGCAGGCCTTTCGGCGTAATCGCATTCTGGTATGTGGAAGTCATCGAATTATTGAGGTGGTCGGTCGTCTTTATGCTGCCTTTCACTCCGAACTCCATCATTCCGCCCGCAGCCGCATAGATGTTCACATAGCGTGTGTTCAGAAAATCGAACGTCAGATTCAGCGGAACTCCCAGATAATGAAGCGTCTGCTCACTGTTGCTCCACGCCCCGGTAGTGGATTCCGAACCCCTCTTTATGTCTGACTGAAGGAGGGAATAGGTCAGTCCGGTCTCTATTCCAAGCAGGTTGGTGAATGCGTATCTTGCTGTCAATCCGAGTTTTACGGGCATCTTATGTGAATAGGAATCATCGACTTCCGGCTGATTATAAACAATCGTGCCGGCGCTTGTGAGAATCCTGTCATCAGCCCAGCCGACAGTTCCCGCCTCACCTTCAAGCGGATTGGAACCCATCACCGCCCTCGGCTCGAATTTGTCCATCGACGACGAACTCCCGGCCCCTGCCGCACCGAGTCCGATACTTAAACCTCGCCTGTCAGCGCGCCTTTTCTCCTGCGGCTCCGACCTCAGATATTCCTCCCAATCCATAGCCCCATCGGAATTGTCAATGCCGGTGACCGGCTCTTTGTCAATGCCTTCGTCCGAAATCTCACCGATGCCGGAATTGTCGCTTTTGTCAATGTCAATGATCTCCGCTTCTTCCGTTTTCTGGACTCTTGCCATCACTGGCGCGGATTCATATGCCTCCTTGTGCTGCTCCGCTTCTCCAGTCGGCCCTGCCTTGACTTCCGAGGTCTTCTCTATGGGATTTTCTGAGAGAGTAAGTGTCTGGGAGGAAGGGGATTCAGGAAGAACCTCCGGACTGTCATTGACAATTTCAGGGGCCTCAGCCTCATTGTAGGCCGTATATTTGTCCGCCTCATTGTCATTGACCTTTACAAAAATCAGAGCCCCTGTCATGACCGCGGCAGCTGCGGCTGCTGAACGCCATATCCACATCGGTACGGCGGACTTTCCGGTGGCGGAACCCTGTCCGGCCAATCCGGCCTTGGAACTGATGCCGGCCCAGACCTTGTCCGATGGCTCCACGCTGTAGGTGTCCATCTTTTCTCGCAACTTGTCTGTCCAATCTTGTCTCATATTGACTCTTGTTTCTTGTATTCGGTGATTTTCTTCGCGAGAATTTTTCTCGCCCTGTGGAATTGGGATGCCGAGGTGCTTTCTGTAATGCCCAGCATTTCAGCGATTTCCTTGTGTGATTTGCCTTCGAAAACGAAAAGGTTGAAGATTGTCCTGTAACCGTCGGACAGTTCCTGAATCATCTTCATCAGGACATCATTCGGTATTTCCGAAACGTCAGGATCTTCTTCAGACGTATCGTCAGCCTTGTCCGGCAGTTTGTCGGGAAGTTCCACGAAGTTCCATTTTTTCTGTCGCCTGAGATACTGCAGAGCTTCATTGACAGTGACCCTGCTGATCCAGGCCTTTACCGAGCCTGGGCCCTTCCATGAAAACTTGTCGAAGGAAGAAAAAATCTTGATGAAACTGTCCTGAAGAATGTCCTCGGCTGTTTCCTTGTCAGGAATGTACCGGCAACACAAAGCGAGAAGATATCCGGAATAGGTGTCATACAGCTTTTTCATCGCTGTCTCGTTGCCTTTCCGGATATCATCTGCGAGTTTCTTTTCAGAATATGCTTTGATGTCTGCCAATCGCATTCCGTTGTCTTGAAAAATCCGGCTGTGAATGCCGTGTTATTTTCCGTCTCCAGGACGGGTCTTGTAGTCGAACTCGACAACCTTTGTCTCGCCGTCCCAGTTTCTGTATCTGACCTTGAGTTTCACTGTCTTGCCCTGGGTGTCCGGCAGTGTGTTCAGCCTGAATGCCACGTAAGCGTCTGACTGTACTTCCGGAGCGTCGGCGAAACGGTTATGTCTGAATTCCACGAGGTAAGGGTCTGACGGATCCACGCCTGTAACCAGGTTGACCTCATGCTTGATATTGATGTATGCTCCCCATAACGTTCTGAATCTCAGTGTGAGATAACCGTCTTCGCATACGGTCGGGAATGCATTTACGAGGGCTACAGGGTCATTGCCGTATTTCGCGGTGTTCTTTTCGTCGGAACCGAGAGACTCCACGGTATTCTTCGTGAGGAGTTCACGTGACCAGTTTATGAAACCTACCTGGGCTCCTTTCTCTTCGCTTTCCTTCTTATAATTTATGAACGCGCGGACTTCCTTGTCCCCGAAAGGTGACTGTTTCAGGTTTGAAGGATAAATCACGGTGCTGTCGTCAAGCTGCATGTAGAAAGGATAACCGTTCTGTGCTACAGGTTTGATGGTGACAACTGCGTTAGGGATGAGTTCCGAGTATGAAATTCCGTCGTCTTTAAGGCAGGACTGCATTGTGGCGGCCGCTGCAATCGCCATTGCGATTTTTGTCAAGTTATTTAAAATTTTCATGATGACTTATTTTTGTTCACGGACATAAATGCGTCTGCCCGCGAATCTTGCATGTCTGATGAAAATTATTTTGCAGTCTTGCCCTTCGGCTGTCCGCGGAGGAGCCCCAGCGACCAGTCTGCCTTGATTTTGTCAATGATGCCGCACACTATCTTGAACGTCCTGCTGTAGTGGCTGTAGTTGGCCGGAGTGATGAAATTCACTCGTCCCTGTCTCAGAAGTTTTTCAGCAACTGCCTGTTTTCCCGGATTTTCCGGGTTATAGACTGCTATTGAATGCCCGCCGAACATGCTGACGATTTTCATGCATGGGACGTCGGTTTCTCCGTCTCCCACATATATCATCTGCGTGAAAGGTATGCGTTTCTTGTCTTCCGCGATACTTTCATTGACCTGGTTAGTGTCCCTCGCGCTGAAAATTCCCTTGTTGATTTTGAAGATGAACTGTGTCTTGGCCGTGTAGTCCACAGCGATTCCCGGCCATTCAGCCTCGCCCTTGGAGTCGTAGATGAATGTGCTTGCGAAAATGTGCTTGAACTGTTTTGCGATAGGGCAACCTTCGATGATTTCCTTAAGTCCGGAGGAATTGATGTAATGCTCGATCCTCACCCCTCGGCTCTTCCCGTATTCATTGACAAGGTCGAACCACGAAGTCACGCCCTCGAAGAGTTTGATATCCTTTCCGAATTTCTTGAACTCGCTGCGTTTCAGCTTGATATCATTCTTCTTGGCCTCATCTACCATCAGTTTCATGTAGGCCAGGATATTGCTCGCATCCTGTCCTGCCGCGATGCCGTCACTCATTTTCCAGAATTCCTCAGGCGTCTTGCCGATGGCCTGGATGAATCCGAACTCCTGCATGTTTCCCGGGGAAAGCGTCCCGTCGAAATCGTAAATCAATGCAACAATTGGTTTTCTCGTCATAACCGGATGAATTTAAAGTCTTTGGGCAATGCCGAACAAATCTGGTATGCCTCTGCACAAATATAACGGAAAGTTGTTAAATTTGCGCCTGATATACAAAGATATTAATACTATGGAACATTATTTTGCGAGACTTCAGAATGCTGTCAGACTTTATTGGGAAAAGCCTGCTGTATGCAACTACAGAGGTGAGTCTTTCACCTATGGCCAGCTTGCAACTCAGATTGAGCGTTTCCACATCTTTTTCGAGGCATGTGGACTGAAGAAGGGAGACCGCATAGCCATCTGCGCCAAAAATACCGCGAGAATGGCTGTGTCTTTTTTGTCTGTCAATACCTATGAGGCTGTCGTGGTGCCGATTCTTTCAGACTTCACTCCTGAAAGTGTAAATCATCTTGTAGATCATTCGGAGAGCCTTATCCTTATGACTGACAATGATATATGGGCAAAGTTGGACATCAAGGCCATGCCGCGCCTGAAGGCTGTCGTAAGTGTCAATGACTTTATGCTTCTTCATGTGGCGGACGAGAAGGTAAGGGAGGCGTTCGCTTCCGTATCCGAGAGGTTTGCACAGAAATATCCGATGGGATTCACCGGGGAGAACGTTACCTACAATACCGACAACTGGGATGATCTGGATTTAATCAACTACACCTCCGGAACCACCAGTTCCCCTAAGGGTGTCATGCTGACCTATAAGGCGTTGAGCGCGACCATCGACTTCGGCCAGCGCCATATTCCGTCATCGGACAAATTTACGATGGTGTCAATGTTGCCGATGGCCCACATGTACGGCCTGGTTTACGAGTTCCTCTACCCGCTCTGCAACGGAACCAGCATCACCTTCCTCGGCAAGACTCCTTCGCCGACCCTTCTTCTGTCGGCGATGCGTGACGTGAAGCCATACCTTCTCATCACTGTGCCTCTTGTCATGGAGAAAGTGTTCAAGAGTGCCATCAAGCCTGTCTTGGAGAAGCCTGTAATGAAGGTCCTGACCAGAATCCCTGGAATCAAGTCGTTGCTGTTTAAGAAGATACGTGAGAAACTCCTCAGCGCCCTCGGCGGAAATCTCCAGATGATCATCATGGGCGGTGCGCCGCTGAATCCTGAAGTGGAGAAGTGGTTCAAGAAACTCGGACTTCCATATACCGTGGGGTACGGAATGACTGAGGCCGCTCCGCTTCTTGCTTACGAGCCGTGTGACAGTTATGTCCCAGGTTCCTGCGGCAAGTCTGTGGATTGTGCGACTGTCCGCATTGACTCTGATGATCCCCAGCACGTTGTGGGTGAAATTCAGGCTAAGGGTGACAATATCTGTCTTGGCTACTATAAGGCTCCTGAGGCTACTGCCGCAGCATTTACGGAGGACGGATACCTCAAGACCGGTGACCTCGGTATCATTGACGCGGAAGGAAACATCTTCATCAAGGGCCGCAGCAAGAGCATGATTCTCAGCGCCAACGGACAGAACATCTATCCTGAGGAGGTCGAGGCTGTGGTGAACAACCAGGATTATGTTGTGGAGTCTGTTGTCGTGGACCGTGCTTCGAAACTTGTAGCATTGATTTATCTCGACCAGGATGCGATCCGCAAGAACGGACTTGATGCCGAGACCGTCGCAGATATTCCTGAGCGTGTCAGAATCGCATCGAACAGGGCGCTGCCGTCATACAGTCAGCTCCAGAAGGTTGAGGTCGTGGACAAGCCTTTCGAGAAGACTCCTAAAATGAGTATCAAGAGATTTATGTATAAATAACTCAAGTTTCGCAAGTGCGAAACACCGCTTTTGGAGCCCGCTAGGGCGAGGATAAGTCCTTTCCCCGAGGGGAGGGATTTAGGGTGAGGGTAACGAACACAAAAAAAGTGCGTGGGCCTTAAGTCTTCGAATGGGAGACAAACCTCCAATTTGCGCAAACATTCAGCAAGTTATCTAACTTGCGAAACTTGTATAAATAATTTCTGTCCGCACTGGCGGAAAAATGCAACATTTTTCAAGTTTCCTGCATCTATGTTTTGGATTTTAACCAACAACATATTATGAGCGGGAAGATGAGAAAATTCTTATCGGCTGCCGCAATCGTGGCAGCCGTTTCTTTGTCAATGTCTCAGGACCTCTTGGCATTCAGGCCCATAAGGCCGTTCAAATTCGATGTTTCGGTCAATGCTGCCGCAGGTCAGCTGAATCATCATTGCGTTCTCTTCAAAGACAACGGTTCGTTCAAGAATTTTGAAAATCACATGGTTGCGGACATGTATTCGGATGCCGTGCGCAATATGAGGTATTCGGGTCTTTATTCTGTACTTTTCGAGGTCAGGGTCGCAAGCCGTATCGCTGTCGGCGCGGACCTGTCTCTTTCTGTCGTATCCGGTGATGTCTATCATGGACTGAAGAAAGTGAAGCCTATATATACGAAATCTTTTGCAGCCTATGTGATGCCGGAAGTCAGGTTCTACTATTTGATGACCAGGCTTTCCACATTGTCAGGAGCTGTAGAACTCGGTGCCGGATTCTATGAGGGTTGTCCGCAGAACGTGGCATTCGAGTATCAGATAAAACCTGTATCCTACACGCTTGGAGGCAAGGTTTACGGTAAGGCGGAATTGATATTCGGAAAGGTTTTCAACGGAATCAATTTCGGAGTCGGTTATAAATTCTAAAATAACTCAGTATGAAAAAGATACTATTTGTTTTGTTTGCAGGAATTCTGATGTCATCCTGCATGTCCAGATGCGACGAAGACGAAACCAGATTCTGGGGCCAATATGAATATAACCGCCAGTATTATGAGCATTATTCTGATGACATCATGGAAGAAGTTGCCAGGAACTCGATTTTTACCCTGGATTATGTCCTTCGCCTTAAGGAGACATTGAACGTTCCTCTTACCGATGGCACATATGTGATAGTCGATACCAACGGCGTGAAGGCGGGTCCGCTGGAATGTATGATTTCAGGTCGGGATACCCTCTGGTCAATATCGGACAAGACTTTCAATATCAGGCAGGAAGGCGATTTTTGGAAAGTGACGAAGACAGACGGTGACGCCCATAAGAACTACCGGTACAATTTCGAACTTTCTGCAGAGATGACAGAGGAAGTCGGACCTGGAACTGTCCATCATCCGTGGAAGATCTCATTTGAGGGTGAGAGGTTCGAGGCATCTGACTATACTCTTGGATTCAGGTCTGAAGATATGCTCGTATCCTGGAAATATCCGGGTTCTTTCCGTAATCAGGAAGCTTTGTGTACAGGTGCACTTTCATTGTCGTTCCGCTGTCGGGGAAAAGTGTTGGACACTATGGAGGCCACGTATCTTAAAGACGGGTCCGTCAAATATGTGAAGTCGTTCTAGAGACGGTCATTCGGCTGAATCCTTCTGACAAAATGTCATGACAATCTGATTGGAACGTTATTTGACTTTTATACTGCCGTCCGGGTATTCCGGGCGGTATTTTTATTTTGAATAACTAAAACATAAATATTATGGCAGAGATGAAAGGTAAAATAGGTGTCACTACGGAAAATATATTCCCGGTGATTAAGCAGTTCCTGTATTCAGATCATGAGATATTCCTCAGGGAACTTGTGGCCAATGCAGTGGATGCTACCGAAAAGATGAAGGCACTTGCTTCTTCAGGCGATTTCAAGGGCGTTCTGGGAGACCTTTTCGTGAAGATTGAACTTGATGAAGACAAGAAAGAACTCAGAATCATTGACCGCGGTATCGGTATGACTGAGGAAGAGGTGGACAAATATATAAATCAGATTGCATTCTCTTCAGCAGGCGAGTTCCTCGAGAAATACAAGGACCAGATCGGCAATATCATCGGACATTTCGGTCTCGGATTCTATTCTGCATTCATGGTTTCCAAGAAGGTGACCATCGAGACCCTTTCCTGGAAGGAGGGCGCAAAGGCTGTCAAATGGTCATGTGACGGCAGCCCTGAGTACGAGATGGGCGAGTGTGACAAGACTGACAGGGGAACTGTCATCACACTTTATCTCGATGATGACTCTGCGGAGTACGCATCCAAGGGAAAAATCGAACAGCTCCTCAGTAAATACTGTAAGTTCATGCCGTTCCCAATCGTGTTCGGCAAGGAACAGGAGTGGAAGGACGGAAAATATGTCGATACGGACAAGGACAAGGTCATCAACAGCGTGGAGCCTCTCTGGGCCCGCAAGCCGGCTGACCTGAAGGAAGAGGATTACATGAACTTCTACAAGGCCCTGTATCCTACCTATGAGGATCCGCTTTTCTACATCCACCTGAATGTGGACTATCCGTTCCACCTGACAGGTATTCTCTACTTCCCTAAGATCAAGGAGAGAATGGCTATCGAGAAGAACAAGATCCAGCTTTACTGCAACCAGATGTTCGTTACCGACCATGTGGATAACATTGTCCCTGACTTCCTTACACTGCTTCATGGTGTAATCGATTCTCCGGATATCCCGCTGAACGTTTCCAGAAGTTACCTTCAGAGTGATTCCAATGTGAAGAAGATTTCAGGATACATCACCAAGAAGGTTGCTGACAGACTTGAGGAGATTTTCAATACTGAAAGGAAGTCTCTGGAAGAGAAATGGGATAACCTCAAACTCTTTATCGAGTATGGCATGTTGTCAGACGAGAAGTTCTGCGAGAGAGCTATGAAGTTCGCTCTTCTGAAGAATACCGACGGCAAGTATTTCAGCTTCGACGAGTACAGAAAGGCTATCGAGGCAGAGCAGACCGACAAGGACAAGAAGGTGGTTTATCTTTATGCTACCGATGTGGAATCCCAGTACTCTTTCATTGAGGGTGCAAAGAACAAGGGCTATGACGTGCTTCTCATGGACTGCGAACTCGATTCCCATTTTGTCAATCTCCTTGAGCAGAAGTTGACGGATTGCAGGTTCTGCCGTGTGGACTCTGACGCGATAGACAATCTTATCCCTAAGGAGGACAGGAAGAAGCTGGAACTCTCTGAGAATGAGAAGAATGACATTTCTGACTTGTTCAAGGCTGTCCTTCCTAAGGAGTATGAATATTATGTTCAGGCTGACAATCTCGGTGAGACCGGCGAGCCGATCATCATTACTCAGAATGAGTTCATGCGCCGTTATCGTGAGATGAGTGCCATGGGCGGAGGTCTGAATTTCTATGGCAACATGCCTGCTTCCTACAATATCACTGTCAATGCCGAGAATCCTGTCATTGCCAAGATTCTTGAGGCGGAGAAGGCAGAGGTAAAGCCGCAGGAGGTTATCGCAGAGGCTGATCCTGAAGTAATCAAGGCAGGCGAGGCCAAGGATGCCACTGATGAGCAGAAGAAGGCTGCCGAGGATGCCAAGTCTGCTGTACGTGAGGCCAAGGAAGCCGCTCATACTGCCCACAAGGCAGAAATCGAGGAGTTCGCTTCCAAGAATGAAGTCCTCCAGCAGCTTACTGACCTGGCTCTTCTTGCCAATGGCCTTCTCAAGGGCAAGGCTCTGAGCGATTTCATCGCCCGCAGCCAGAAAGTCGTAAGCGATGCGTATTTGAAATAGTTTGCCTGATTTCAGGTTGTATATAAGTGAAACAGGGCCGCGCAAAGGGTGATTCTCCTTTGCGCGGCCCTGTTCGTTTTCAGATTCTGCTACAGAACTGACGTTATGTGTCGCATATCTTATGCGATGCCGAGTGACCGCTTGAGTGTCATTCCCACAGACTTCCAAGACGGCATTTTCTTCAGCGTTCTGCGGACAGGCTCCACACCATAGAGCAGGAAGACCAGAAGCACGGCGGCTCCGATGAAGCAGGACCAGCCGAAGACGGTCTTGACACTGGCCATCAGAGGTGCCAGAGCATCCATCTTGGCCACGTATCCGGTGACGTCAGCGTCCAGACCTTGGGGAATTGACGATGCGTAATAATGGGTCGAATACTCTGCAGTATAATACCTTAGCGCATGTGCGTATCCGGCGGACGCTATCGTATCCACGAGGCCGTTACGGATGAATCCGCATATGGTCAGTCCTATGAAAAAGTGCTGGAACGGCATGATTTCCTCTAGATAAATGGTAAGCGCTGCAAAGAATATCGCATAACCGAAGGTTCGCAGTATCGTCGGAAGATAGAACATTTCGACATTGACATGAGGCGAAAGCCCGAAATACATTATCAGCTGGTAGATGAGAATCGCCGCGAAACCGACGGACAGCAGACTTGTGTATTTGAGTTTCACGACCTTGACCCACCAGAGGACAAACGAACAACCGAACAATGTGCCGACCAGTTCGCAGACCGAAAACCGGGCCGTCGTCATGGCCCCGTAACCCAGCACCGCAGAAGTGAACGCGTTCTGGAGCGATTTCGGAGTCGCGCACATGACTTCGAGTACGAGGAAGAGACCGAGCACCGGATAAAGATTCCTGTACTTGAACGCAGCCGGATCAAGGAAAGGATGACGGATATGCCGCATTCTCGCAATGCATATTGCCAATGTTACCGGCCATGCCACGCAGACAGTGCGGAAAACTTTGCTGTCGAACCAGTTGTAATATTCGCCGTAAGTGAAAATCCAGATACCTTCGAGCAGGAACAAAGACCAGAGCACGCAGCCGAGCCAATCGACACTGATCATCGGCACCTTCGGCATCAGGCGGACATTCCTCGTCAGGACGTACACTGTCAATGCTACTATGAGCAGCAGACCGATCATGAACCAGTGCATCATCATCCAGCTTCCCAGATGGTATGTCAGCTGGTTTGCTACCCATGATGACATATTCATGCAGCCGACGACTATCATATAAAGGAGCGGGAAGAAGATGGAAAAATCACGTCCCGGGGCCATCCAGAGCTGGATGTTGGACATGCATTCGAATGTGCCGCACAACTTCAGGAATCCGGCTATGAACGAGATTACGCAAAGTACGGGGATACTTTGGACATGCATGCAAAGCAGGTTGCACAGGGCAATTCCCAGTGCGGCATTGAGAAGAAGCTGTCGGTTGGTGAACCGGAACTTGAATCTGAACAGGAGCGGGAACGGCATACATACGCCGACGACCCCGCACAGGCCTATCATCAGTACATCCTCACGCATGAAGGATGTAGTGCCCATCATATTGGACACTGTCCCGAGATAGATTCCGCCGCTGAGCTGGAATACTATCGCGAAGAACACATAAATCCACGGGCGGATATTCTTTGGAACGAATTCCCGATACATCGGCATCGAGAACACCATAGGAGGCATTGGCATATCAATACTTCACTTCAGTTTCCACATTGAGCCCGGCCTTGAGGGCTGCAAGTTCCTCCGGCTTGCCGTCAATCCTTATTCTGACGGGAACCCTCTGTTCCACCTTCACGAAATTTCCTGTGGCATTATTGACAGGCGCTCCCATCCAGGCCGTTCCTGTTGCGGATGCGATAGACTCCACATGTCCGGTAAATTCAGTGTCCGGCAGGGCATCTGCTGAAATCTTGACTTCCGAGCCTACGGAAATGTGCTTGAGCTGGGTCTCCCTGTAATCTGCCATAATCCAGACGTTTGCGTCATCCACGACCTTTACCATCAGTTGTCCCGGCTGGACCAGCTGTCCGACGTGGATATCCTTGCGTCCCACATAGCCGTCGCAAGGCGCTGTGATTATGGTATATGAAAGACGGAGCTTGGCGAGTTCGAGCGCTGCCTCGGCCAGATTGACATTGGCCTCACTCTGTCCCAGACGACCTGTCAGTTCATGTCCTACGAGTTCGGTGGACTTGCGCTGGCGGCTCACCTGGTCATAACGCGCCTGTGCGGCCTTGTATCTGGTCTCCACAGCATCAAACTGCTGTTTTGTCACGGCATCCTTGGCCAGCAGAGCCTTGTATCTTTCGTAATCGTCCTTGGCATTCTTTAGATTGGCCTCAGCCTCTTCCATGCCGGCTTCGGCGACGGTCACATTGCTCGCAGTCGTCCTGATGCTGGCCGCGTCCGCAGATTTGCCTGAAGTCGCGCGTGCGAGATCAGCCTGAGCCTGCGCGAGCATATAGAGGTATTCGGTATTGTCAATGACAACGAGGGTGTCTCCTTTTCTGACATGCTGATACTCTTCGAAGCGGATTTCGCTGATGAAACCCTGTACCCTGGTATTGACAGGAGAGATGTGGCGCTCGACCCTTGCGTCATCGGTGTATTCCACTTTTCCGGGATGGACGAAGCGTGAGCAGACGTATCCGATTCCGCAGAGAAGCAGGAGGATTATCACCACATTATATATTCTTTTGATTGTTTTCTTGCTGATCATGGCTGTTTGTTTTTTACATGTTAATTATCATTGACTTATAAGATTCCGGCTGCGTATCTGAGGCAGCAGAGGCGGTATTGGATTCCGGCATTTGCGGCAGAGACTCCGAGCTCTGCGTCGAGCTTCATGTTGAACGCGTCCAGCATATCTGTCACGAGCACGAGCTGTTCCATATACCTGTCGTGAATCCGCTCATAATTCTCATCTGCCAGCTGGAGGCTTTTTTCACTGGTTTCCAGCTCAACGTATGACTGCATGTAGTCGGCATAGGCCTTCTGTACGTCATTCCGGAGATTCTCTTCGGCTACACTTCTGGACTGCTCCGCCTGTCTGACTTCGATTGCCGCCTGCTTCATTTTGTGGCCGGATTTGTACAGTGAACTGAAATTGTACCGTATTCCGAGTCCGACGTACCAGAGGTTGAGGTTCTTGTCAATGGGAGGAATCTCGAACGTAATCGGGCCGTTGAAATTCTCGTATGCCACGACCGCTATCTTCGGAAGCCTCTCGCTTCGCACAAGTTTCTGTCTTGTCAATGCCATGTCTGCATTGATATCGGATATTCTCATGTCGGGCGACGAGTCAGCCGCGATTTCCTGCCAATTGTTCCGGCTCCTGTCGCGCAGGTCGTCGCCGTCCCCAAGTGCCGATGAAATTATGGTGTCTTCCGGCAGGCCCAGAGAATTTACCAGACGGTAATTCATGATTTCCCTGGTATTCTGGAGCCTGACGAGGTCAAGTTTCAGCATCTCCAGCCTGAGCTCGTATCTGGTGACGTCCGCTGCAAGGGCCAGTCCCTGCTCCCTTTTGGCATTGATCTCCTCTATCAGTTTGATTGTCAATGCTATATTTTCCTTATAGACCTTTATGCTGTTGTCCATCTTGAACAGGTCCAGATATTCTCCTGCGACCATAAGTCTCAGGCCCTGACGGCTTTTGCTGATTGCCGCTTCTGACATGCGTCCCTCATGGCCGGCCATTTCCACGGCAGCATTGACAGCGCCTCCGGCATAGACCACCTGCTGAGCTTCGAGCGTGAATCCGTTTCCGAAGTGTGGAGACGGGGCTTTTGTGAAGTTCGAGAAGTTCCTGTCAGTCAGGAAGCCGTCGCCGATGTAGCTGACATTCAACTCGGCGTTGATTTCAGGATATTTGGCGTTTTTTGCGGACTTGATGCCTTCTTCGGCAGCTTCCTGCGCTGAACGGAGCATGGCCATTGTCCTGTTTTCGTTTTCAATTCTTGTGAATACGTCTGTCAATGTAAGCCGTAGTGTGTCACTGCTTTCGCCTGCCGGCTCCTGCCGTTGAGGGGTATTGTCAATGCCGGTGGTTCCTGCTTGGAGGCTTGCACACAGTAGCATTGACAAAAAAACTGCGACAGCTGATTCTGTCGCCTTGATTCTCATTTCCGTTGTCATTTCTCTTTGTTTTTCGACTGCAAAGGTATTGCTGTCCGCGGAGAAAGGCATTGGACAAAAAGATACAATAATGGGATAAACTGGAAATGTTATGGCTATTTGAAACATTTTTGCCGATATTTGCGGTATAAAAAGGAACGATATGGACAATATTATCAGTGGAGAAATGACAGCGGCGTTGATTGAAGGCGTTTCAGATATAAGTGACGGGATCTGTCATGGGGCCGGCGCAAATAGGGCTCCTGACGGGCAGGGGAGCGGTGACCTCCTGTTCGAGAACGGCATGATTGTCCTGTGTCGTTGCGGCAGCGCCATTGTCAATGTCAATTATCACTCGTGGTCTCTGCCTTGTGGCGGCGTGATTACCATTTTCCCGGGTGATGTCGTCACTGTCGGCAGCAAGTCTCGTGATTTTACCGTAGATATGCTGGTATTCAGTCCGAATATTCTCAGGGAGGCGAGTCTGGATATCGAGCACAGTATCTATGACAAGTTGCGCGAGGACAGGTGCCGCGGTGATTCGCAGGTGGTTTCCGATATAGTGAAGTCAATGTTCATGCTCCTTGGCCTGTATTTCCGCCAGAGCACGTGCAGATGCCTTGACAAACTAGTCCTCTATCAGCTCAAGGCGTTTTTCATAGGTTTTCATGACTATATTTCGAGGTTTCCTGATATGGTCCAGGCTGCGCCGTCCTCCAAGAGAAAAAGGGATTTGTTCAATTCCTTCATGAAACTTATTGAGATGAATTTCAGGCGGTTCCGTGATGTGCACTGGTATGCCGGACAGCTGAATATCTCGTCCAAGTATCTGAATATCATTACGAAAAGCATAACAGGCCATAGCGCCAAGACTCTTGTGGACCATTATGTCATCTTGAAGCTTAAACAGGAACTTTCAGGGACGGACAAGTCTCTAAAGCAGCTTGCATGGGACTACAACTTCTGTGACGCTTCGTTTTTTACACGTTATTTCCGTCAGCACACCGGCCTGACGCCACGTGTCTGGAGGCTGAGGGAAGCAGAGTTGGACTAGGTTACTTTTCCGGGGCGGTTTCCCTGCGTCTATAGACAAAAGGCGGCTCCGTTTCCGGAACCGCCATACATTGCAGGCGCTCAAGTTACGCACTTTCGAAACTTGTAGCGGTTGCTCAAAACTATTTGATTTCAATGTATTTGCCGGCGTAGTAACCGTCCAGGCCGATCTTCTCTTCACCGAACTCCAATGCGATTTTCTTTCCGAGCATGGCGCCGCGGACATATCCCTTGTAGCTGGTGTCGCTGTTGCTGAACTCCTGTCCCCTGTAAGTGATGGACATGTCTCTTCCTGCGGACTTTTCGTCGTGGAAGTAACGGGTTCTGGCATTCAGGGACAATGGCGATACCATGACCTTCACCGACCCTTCCACAGAAGCCGCAGCCTCCAAAGTCGTCACACCTTCTGCCGGCAGCAGCCAGATCTGATAATAATCAGGATTGGTCTCGTCAATGATGACTGACTTGATGTCCACCGGCTTATAGTTGCCTTCCTGATACTGATTTGAAGAGTAGTAGGAATAGTAGTTGAATGAGTGGTCCGCATAGCCTTCCAGATGGACTCCGTCAGCTGTGATGTCATACTCTATACGGTAATCTCCCTGAAGGGCATATTTGTACATTATCACCTTTCCGGTGGCCCCGTTCAGGTTGCCATTGCTTATCGAAAAATGTTTTCCGGATGCGGCATCAGTATATTCGAACTCGAAATCGCCGGTGATGTCAGCCAGATTGACAAACTTCTTTTCATTGGCAATGGCATTGGCGAAACGGATCCTTATATAATATTTGTCCACTTCGGTGATGAGGTCTCCCATAGGCGCTGAGCCCGGCGAGAGGAACACTTCGCTGTGGGTGTCGTCAAGAAGTCTGTAGAATCCGCTTCCGATGCCCTCCTTCTTGCCGTCTCTTGTCATGAAGGTCACCCTTGTTGCAGCCTCCTCATCGTAGTTGCAGGTCGCATAGATTCTGCACTTCTTGCCTGTCTCGGCCTCGGTGAACTCTATGTATCCCTCGATTTTCTCTCCGTTTCTTGTAACATTGAAAGCCCCCTCTGTTATATTCTGGTGATAATCAATGCTGATCATCGGCACTGCGGGCTTCGGATACAGTTCCGACAATATTGAATTGAACAGGAGGTAACGCTCTGACGCGCTCTTCATGTCAATGCTTTTGTTGAGCTGGTCGCGCGTGAAGCTCAATGATATATAGTCGTTTTTGCCGGCGTTTCCGTAGATGAGGTCAATGTGGTTGTCGAATCCTTCCTTAGGGGATACGAACAGCCACAGAAGGTCATTCTCTTCGTAATAGATTACCGATTTGGCCTCGGCTTTCATGCCTCCGTATTCAATGAAAGGTGTCTCGCCATGAGGAATCTCCAATGTCGGCTCTTCAGATGCCTTGGTCTTGAACGGAACTTCCTGCTTGGCTATCTCGACTTCGTCATCGTTATAGCCCTGTGCTATCAGAATGTAGTCGGTATCAGGAGCCAGCCTGTTGTAGTTGAATGTCTTCTTCTCGGCAGGATCACAGACTACCGGATCGGAAGTCATGGCTTCTGACTTGATGCAGTATGAATAGAATGCGACATCCTTCGGAGTGATGGTGAAGGCTACTGTGTTGGCTTCAGCTGTCACATCAGAGATTTCTACAGCAGGTCCTGACGGTACAGGTACCTCAGGCACGTCCGGGTCCTCTTTTTTGTTCGGGTCGTCTTTTTCGTGCTTGTCTGAGCAGGACGCGAGTGTCAGCAAAATGGCCGGCAGTGCCGCGTACCAGTGATTGAATATTGATTTCATATATTATTTTGTTTCTTGTAGTAAGCATGAAAAAATAAGTTGGTAAAGATTTGAGAAGGATTTTCGAGGATAGATTTCTTTTCGAAGAAGGAGTGTACTGGACGTACACGACTGATGAGAAAAGGAATATAGACCGAAAAGACGAGCAAAGATTACCAAGTTATTTTTTAAGGATTACTTAATAAATCTGAATGTACAGGGGCTCCGAATTTGCCGTCCTTATCTACCGGAATGAATACCAGATATGACGGGTCGAAGAAATATTCCGAGTTGAATGTCTGTTCCTCGGAACTGCTGCGGTATTTGATGGTCGGAGTCTTGCAGACGGTCTCGCCCAAGTTCGTCACCGCATCGAATACTGACTTTTCCATGAGATACATGTAATATCCGACGCAGTCCCCGGACGGGGTTACCGTGACACTTGCTAAGGATGAGCCATAGTAAGATTCCACCTTGTTGATTGTCAATGATAGAGTTACGTCGCTGGTCTTCTCGTATGCTTTTGTGTGGAAGCGTACTGTTGCTGGTTTTCCATATCCGTCTTTCTGGTCGGACTCCGGAAGAACAATCAGGATATAGTCCGTATTGTACTGCAGTCTGGAGCCCTTGATGTCATTGTCGCTATAAAGTGAAATCGGATAGCTGGTCTGCTGTCCTATCAGTTCCTGCATGACGTAATTGTCAATGTTGCTGTCGTGTTTTTCAGCGAAGTCCTTCATTGTGACGAAGTTGTACTTGCCGTTCCTGAAGTTGGTCCTCTTGACCGTGAATACGGCAGAAGTGAATGCCACTTCCTTAAGTGCGACGTCCACTGAAATGTCATTCTTGTACTCGAACTGGCTGCTTGTGCTGAACTCTTTGGACTGGACACTGCCGACTTTGCCGTTCACGTCGTATGCAAACGAGAAGAGCACATAGTCCGTGTTCAATGCAAGGTCGCGAACTTCCAGTTCTTCCTTGAAGTTCGTTATGGATGTGATGCTGTAGTCCAGTTTCTTGGCGTCCAGTTCCTGCTGGGCATATGCTCCAATACCTCCGGCTGCATCGACTTCTGATTTCAATGCAACTCCGGTGTAGTATGCCACAGGTTCTCCCTGCTTGGTGAGTTTGACGGTCAGCATGTCCTCATTTATGTCCGGATCGCCCAGAAGAATGGCTGCATCAGACTGTCCGATGATGTCTTTCTCAGGAATCTCAAGTACTTGCTCCACTATGGTGCCGTAGTCCTCGCAGATGTATTTCGGACCATCTTGGACTACAGGGACGGCGTAGAGGAGAATCCTGTCTGATTTGCTTGAAAGCCTTGTCTTGTTCCATTCCTGGAAGGAACTCCTTCTGATGTCAGGATTCAGGATAGCCGTCTGCAGGTAATAGACAAACTGCTTCTTGGAATCTACCTTGAACTGTACGGACTCATCATTGACATAAGTCTGCTCCGGGTCGAAGATCTGCAGGAAGTAAGTCGGGTATTCCTGCGTGTTGACATTGGTCTTTATGAAAATTCCGTGCGCTGTCGCTACCGAAGTGATTTCGCCGAAAGGCACGAACACGCCTGTCCTGAATTCCTTTTCAACAGTCTCTGCAGCAACGTTATCCGCATTGTATGCGATGACGGAAATCCTGTAGTCCGTTTCCGCTGTCAAATCCTTGACAGTGAAGTTCATTGACGGATTTTCCGGCTCGACCTCAGTCATTTCCGGCTCTGAACCGGCAGCGGACACGCCGAAAGAATATGAGACTGCGTCTTTCACCGTAATGGTGAAGGTCACGGAACTATATGTTATGTCATGTATCTCAATCTCCGCACTGGCCGGCGCAGCAGGTGTCCTTTCCGTTCTGAATGTCTTCTTGTCTTCTTTGGAAATGTCGCCGTTCTCATTGTAAGCCACAGCAGTTATCTGATAATCAGTCTCTTGTGTAAGTCCGTCGCATACGATTGTCTTAAGGTCAGATGTCCCGATGACAGTAAATTCTTTCTTCCCGGCATTGTCCGCGTCTTCAATACGGTATCCGACAGAGACCGCATTGGTGTGCGCCAGTTCGAACTGCACGGAAACATCCTGCGGCACGATGTTCTGTATCTCGACAGTCGCCGGAGGATAGTTCTTAGTTTCCTCCTTGCAACCTGCAGCCGCCAACGCCAGTACGCTCAATGCGGCTAAAAGATGTTTTTTCATAATACGAAAGGTTGATATAAGTAATTTAATATTCAAATGTTGTTTAAGTCAATGTCTTTCACGACATTCAGCCGGCACAATCTCCATCCCGCCGATTACAAATTTAATTATTCTATGATAATCTGCAACATTATGACATGTTTTTATTAACAAAAAGATTTCCTAGGCATGGTTTTGTTTCGTTTTGTAAGCACTGTCAGATGATATGGAGACTGAAGTTAATTTTCAGCGCCCTGACAAAAGATATCTTCCCGGTTGCGTATTGACGTGCATTCAGCGTTTTCGACCCTCTTGACAGCTGATGGTTTTTATTATTTTCTCCTAATGTATTGAATGTCAATGTTATACCGGACCGTGTCGGCCTGACGAACCTGTCAAGACCCCCTTTCGAAACCACCTCTTGACATCCATTGTATAGCGCAAGTGGTTGACTATCAGATGTTAACATGGATTCACTGCTGCCAAGAGGGTCGAAAAACACGTAAGCGTCTCCGCAATTTGCCATTTCGTTCCACTTATAGCTTTTCCGCGGCTTCACGAGCGAGAAGGGGCCCGCCCCGCATGCGGTGGGAAAGGTAGCCCCGACGGGGCGTACCGGTCTGCAGGCCCCGACCGGCGGGCATTGGAGACATATTATTTTTTGGCCACTTTTCCGTCACTGACATGCTCCAGCGCTCCCTTACCAGGCCACCAGATTCCTGCAGGCAATAACATATAAGAAGCCCGTCTCTTTCCTGGACATTGTCCTTGAAGAGACGGGCTCCGTAAACATATGAACGTAAAATGAATTACTGAACTTCCTTGATGATTTCCATTCCCTTGCGGATAGCCTCCTCATTCTGAGGAATGAGGTTGTGGTGACGTGCAGGGAGAGTCTTGCGGAGTGCAGCAAGAACGCTCTCGATCTTGACTACAGGACGGATCTTCAGGAGACCGCCGAGTACAATCATGTTGAAAGTCTTGATAAGGTTCATCTCTGCGGCAGCATCCATGGCATCGATTCTGTAAACCTTGATATCCTTTCTTGTAGGAGGCTCAGAAATGCCGTATCCGTCGTAGATGATGATTCCGCCAGGCTTTACCTTTGGCTCGAATTTCTCGAGTGAAGGCTGGTTCAGCACGATGGCGATGTCAAAACTTGAAAGAATAGGAGAGGAAACAGGATCATCACTTACGATGACAGTAACATTGGCAGTACCGCCACGCTGCTCCGGACCATAAGCCGGCATCCATGTAACTTCCTTGTTCTCCATCAGACCGGCATAAGCCAGAATCTTACCCATCGAAAGGACACCCTGTCCTCCGAATCCTGCGATTATTATCTCATCTGTCATAGCCTTGTCGATTTAAAGTTCAACACCTTTGTCCTTGAGGTCGCCGAGCTGGTAGAATGGGAACATGTTCTCCTCCATCCACTTGTTGGCCTTCTCAGGACTCATCTTCCAACCCGAGTTACAGGTAGATACAACCTCTACGAGATTTGAACCCTTGCCCTGCATAGAATACTCGAACGCCTTTCTGATAGCCTTCTTGGTGCGGTTGATGGACGCAACATTGTGAACGGACTGACGTGTAACGTAGCATGTACCTTCGAGGTTTGCAGCAAGCTCGGTAATCTTGAGAGGATAACCGTGAAGTGAAACCTCTCTACCATAAGGGCAGGTAGCCGTCTTCATACCGAGGAGGGTAGTAGGAGCCATCTGACCGCCGGTCATACCGTAGATAGCGTTGTTGATGAAGATGATTGTGATGTTCTCACCTCTGTTGAGAGCATGGATTGTCTCGGCAGTACCGATGCAGGCGAGGTCACCATCACCCTGATATGTGAACACGAGTCTGTCCGGCCAGAGGCGTTTAGTAGCACTGGCAAGTGCAGGCGCTCTACCGTGAGCAGCCTCTTCCCAGTCCACATCAATATATTTGTAAGCGAACACTGCACAGCCTACAGGAGAGATTGCGATGGTTTTGTCAGTCATTCCCATCTCCTCGATTACCTCTGAGACTATTTTGTGCACAACTCCGTGGCTGCAACCAGGGCAGTAATGCATCGGAGTGTCATTCAATAAGGTAGGTTTCTTATAGACAACCTGTCCTTGCTCGATTATTTCTTCTCTTGTCATGGTCTTTAGAAATTAGAAAAGACGTTTGATTGCATCCACAACCTCGTCAGGGTCAGGAATGATTCCGCCCAGACGGCCGAAATGCTGAACCGGTACGCGTCCGGCTACAGCGAGACGGATATCCTCTACCATCTGTCCGGCATTGATCTCAAGTGAAAGGATGCCTTTCATCTTTTCGCCAAGCTTCTGTACTTCCTTGGTAGGGAAAGGCCAGAGGGTAATAGGACGGAGGAGTCCGACCTTGATGCCCTGTGAACGTGCGATCTCGATACTCTTCTTTGCGATACGTGCTGCGGAACCGAATGCTACGATTGCATACTCTGCATCGTCAAGCATATATTCCTCGAAGCGCACCTCGCTCTCCTCGATTTTCTTGTATTTCTCCTGGATACGGAGGTTGATGATTTCCATTTCCTCAGAACGGAGCTCAAGAGAGGTGATGATATTAGGCTTTCTGCCGCCGAAACGTCCGGTAGTAGCCCAAGGGCACTCTTTCCTGATTTCCTCTTCTGTGCGGCGAGGCTTGAACGGAGGAAGTACCACCTTCTCCATCATCTGTCCGATTGCACCGTCAGCGAGAATCATCGCAGGGTTGCGGTAACGGAACGCCAATTCGAATCCGAGGTCGACGAAATCTGCCATTTCCTGAACTGATGCAGGTGCGAGAACGATGAGATGATAGTCTCCGTGTCCGCCACCTTTGCATGCCTGGAAATAGTCTGCCTGGCTAGGCTGGATGGTTCCGAGTCCCGGACCTCCACGCATTACATCCACGATGAGAGCCGGAAGTTCAGCTCCTGCCATGTAGGAAAGACCTTCCTGCATCAAGCTGATGCCTGGGCTGGAAGAAGAAGTCATGACCCTCTTGCCGGTGCAGGCTCCACCATAGACCATGTTGATAGATGAAACCTCACTTTCAGCCTGGAGAACAACCATTCCGGTAGTTTCCCAAGGTTTCTCTACAGCCAAAGTCTCGAGGACTTCAGACTGCGGGGTAATCGGATAGCCGAAATAGCCGTCGCAACCACAACGGATCGCTGCGTGGGCAATGGCCTCATTGCCTTTCATCAATGTGATTTCCTGATCTGCCATAGCTTAGACTGTTTTAAGACGGTAAACGGTTATGCACCCGTCAGGACATACTGTAGCGCATGACGCACAGCCTGTACAGGTGTCAGCAAGAACCTCATGGGCGAAGTTGTAGCCCTTACGGTTCACTTCCTTGGTCGTCAGAGCAAGGACCTTGAGCGGACAGGCGACAACGCAGAGATTACATCCTTTGCATCTCTCGGTATCGACTATGGTCGCTCCTTTCATTTTAGCCATAATACCTTTTTGTTTATTGATTGTACATATCCTTGTTGTAGAAATCCAGAATTTCGTTCGCTATCGCATACGCGTTAGCCGCCGGGCTGTCAGGATTTATCGCCATGGCCTCCAGATAGTTGTTTATAGCCAACTGCCAGTCGCCCTTCTTCCTGTGGGCATTGCCCAGAAGATAATAGGCGCGGTCGGATGGTTCCGGAGAAGAGGTGATATACTCTTCAAGCAGACGGATTGCCTCGTCAGTCCCGTCTTCTACAAGAATTTTTTCTATTGAATCTAATTCAAGCATCGCTTAGTCGATAAACATACACCAGTTGTGAGTGTCTTCCTCAAGACCCTTCTGGATGCCGATGATGTGGTTGTAGAGCTTCTCGCTGGTAACTCCGCACTTGTCGCCTGAAGGGAATCTGTAGCGACGTGAAACATCCGGGCACTCGAGTGCAGGTTTGTCGTCAATGCTGCAGATAGGTGTGATCACAACAGCTGTGCCGCATGAGTTCACCTCATCGAATTCAGCAAGTTCCTCTACCTTGATAGGGCGGATTTCCACATCCATGCCCATGTCGGCAGCCACTGTACGGAGGCTCATGTTGGTGATTGAAGGAAGAACGCTTCCTGAACGTGGGGTTACATATGTGTTGCCCTTGATAGCGAAGAAGTTTGAAGAACCGAACTCCTCGATTGTTGTCTTTGTGGCTGTGTCGAGGAAAAGGAGCTCACGGTATCCGGAGTTGTGTGCGAGGTTGTATGCGTGCAGTGACTGGGCATAGTTTCCGCCGAGCTTGTAGCATCCTGAACCATGTGTAGCGGCACGGTCATAGTTTCTGGAAATGACAGCAGTTCCTGGAGAAAGGCTCTTGGCTCCGGAGTAAGTACCTACCGGTGAGCACATTACAGCGAACATTACGTCCTTTGATGATTTGATGCCCAGCTGCGGGTTGATACCGAAGAGTACCGGACGGAGGTAGAGGGATGCACCTGTAACCTCATATGGAGGGAGATATTCGATGTTCTCTTTGATACAGCGTACGCACATTTCGATGAACAGCTCCTCTGACGGGTACGGCATGTCAAGATATGTAGCGCTGGATGACATTCTCTTGGCATTGCGGTCAGGACGGAAAAGTCTGATTTTGCCGTCAACACCGCGGAAGGCCTTAAGTCCCTCAAAGCATGAAGGGGCATAGTGGAAAATTCCCGCAAAGCAATTGAAAGTAATGTTGAAATCCTCTGTCACAACAGGAGATTCCCATTTTCCGTCAATGCATCGGCTATATACCAATGCTTTTGTCTGAGTGTAGCTGAAAGACAGCTGGCTCCAATCGATATTTTTCATTATAAAAAAGTATATTGTTTAATCTTCAATGATTCTGTCCTTGTTATATGTATGGATCTTGGTCTGTCCTGAGAGGATGATGTATCCGTTCTCTGCGAGACTGTTGATCTCATCTTCTCCCGGGTAAACCTCTACCGGTGCGATGAACTTCACCTTGGCAGTGATTGCATCCATGAGCATCTTGCTGTGGGCGATACCGCCGGTGAGAAGGATTGCGTCCACCTTTCCGTCAGCTGTTGCAGCCATGGCAGCGATATACTTGCAGATGTTCAGGACGTATGCCTTCAGGAAAGTCTGTGCAAGCTCATTTCCCGATGCGGCCAGTTTCTCGACATCTATCATGCTGTTTGTTCCGAAGTATGCTACGGCGCCTCCGCGTCCGATTAGTTTCTTCTGGATCTCCTCCTTGGTGTATTTGCCGCTGAAGCACATGTCAATCAGTTCGAAAGGAGGACAGCAGCCCGCTCTTTCAGGAGTGATAGGGCCGTCACCTCCCAGACCGTGGTTGGTGTCGATTACTCTGCCGTTCCTGTGGAGAGAGATGGTAGCTCCTCCGCCCATGTGGGCTACGATGAGAGTCGCATCATTCGTCTTGCGTCCATGCTCACGGAGATATCTCCTCACGATGGCTCTGGAGTTCAGGGCGTGGAAGAGAGTCTTTCTGGTGAACTCAGGAATACCTCCCATTCTGCACTCAGGCAGCATTTCGTCTGCCATAGGAGGGTCAGCGATGTACGCAACACATTTGCCGAAGCGTGGAGTGAGATGCTTTTCATCTCTGATCTCGTTGATTTCTTTGGCAACATCGTCGGCCAGGATGGCACTCAGGTTGCACGCATGGTTTCCGTCGCGGCAGCTCTGAAGGACATCGCGCATGTCCTGGTTTACGTTATAGACTCCTGTAATTACCGGGGTAATGAGACCGCCTCTGGCCATCACGATATCGACATCTTCAAGAGGAATGCCTTTTGATGCCATGAAATCCTTGATTGCCTGATGACGCATGTCTGACTGGTCCATTACGGAAGGATATTTTGCGACATCCTCAGCGGTGTGCTCCAGTTTGGTGTCGAATACGCGGATTCCGTCGGAAAAGTATCCGAGTTTCGTGGTGGTGGAACCCGTGTTTATGATAAGAATGTTCCCTTTCTGAAGGGTGTCTGTTGGTTGTGTCTTGTTATCCATCGGATGTAAGGCTTAATTTTGGGATTAAGTTATTACATTTTTTTTAACAAAACTAATAAAACCGACATTTTTTGTAACCTTTTAAGTCTTTTGACGAAAAAATTGATTTTATTACCCCAGTTTTGCTTAGTAATCGTTATTACCCAGGTGAAGGCCTGCCCTCAGTTTCCACGCCGTATCATCAGCCGGAACACGGGCATGACAGATGCTTTCACTACCTCAAATATACGTATTTTTTAACTTACTTGTCAGAAAACATGCGTATCACCTGAGGAAACCATACGACAAAACAAGCCGGCTGGAAATACCAGTCGGCTTGCCTTAAAATATGCTTACTGAAAATTATTCAGCAACAACTTCGAACTTGAAAGTGCCCTTTACACTCTTGTAGCACTTAACCTCAGCTTCATACTCGCCAAGTTCCTTGACAGATGAAAGGATAGTGATATCCTTCTTGTCAACCTCTAAGCCTGCAGCTACGAGAGCCTCAGCAAGCTGGGCTGTTGTAACTGAACCATAGATCTTGCCGTTCTCGCTGACCTTTGCAGAAACCTTGACTGAAACTGCTGCGATCTTGGCTGCGAGAGCCTCAGCATCAGCAACGAGTTTAGCCTCCTTGTGAGCTCTCTGACGTACAGTCTCTGCGTGCTGTTTCTTTGCAGACTCAGTAGCGAGGATTGCATATCCCTGAGGAATAAGATAGTTAAGAGCGTAACCTGCTTTAACCTTAACGATATCATCTGCGTGACCGAGATTAGCCACTTCTTTCTTCAAAATGATTTCCATATTCCTGTCTCCTGATTATTTAAGAAGGTCTGTTACATACGGGAGAAGCGCGAGTGAACGAGCTCTCTTGACTGCCTGAGCCACTTTTCTCTGGAATTTGAGAGAAGTTCCGGTGATACGGCGAGGGAGAATCTTACCCTGCTCGTTCAGGAATTTCTTAAGGAACTCAGCGTCCTTGTAATCTACATACTTGATACCTGCTCTCTTGAAACGGCAGTATTTTTTCTTTCTGACCTCAACTGTAGGAGGGTTCAGATAACGGATCTCGTTATTCTGCTGTGCATTGTTTGTCTGTGCCATATTCTGTCCTCCTTATTATTTTGCAGCCTCAGCAGCCTGTGCAGCAGCCTTAGCCTGCTTGTTTGCTCTTCTCTTCTCTGCGTAAGCAGCGGCATCCTTGTCAAGAGCTACTGTAAGATACCTGATGATTCTCTCGTCACGGTGATACTGTGTCTCGAGTTTTGCGATGAACTCAGGATTGGCCTTGAATTCGATAAGGTGATAGAATCCTGAAGTCTTGTGCTGGATGGCATAAGCAAGCGGCTTAAGTCCCCAGTCCTCTTCGTACACAACCTCGCCGCCGTTCTTGGCGATGAAGTCAACGTACTTGGCAACCGCTTCCTTCATCTGAGCCTCAGACAAAACGGGAGTTGCAATGAAAACGGTCTCGTACTGTTTCAACATAATTAATAAAGTTTAAAATTTTCTTTCAGCGCACTATGCGCCAAAAGGACTGCAAATTTAGAAATAATTTCTCCGAAAACAAAATCTTTGTACAAAATTCCCCGAAAACTATGCATTATATTCAACTTGATGTTATTTTTGCAGGATAAATCAGGAAATCAATGCCGATTTCCGCGGATAGAATAATGTTCTGACTCTGCATCTGACTGGAGGAAGACGCTCAAATGTCTTTAAACCAATGAGACACAATATCTTAGTTACCGGTTCCAACGGACAGCTTGGAATGGAAATCAGAAATCTGGCCTTGGGACATGACGTCGTCCCCGGCAGAGAACACGACAATACATGCAGTCGCATTGTCAATGCCGACGACTGTTTCCTTTTCACGGCACGTCATGAGTTGCCTTACATGGAAACGGAAACCCTCGACATCACCGACCTCGACGCAGTGCGGGAAATGATAGAGGTCAATGCCATTGACACTATAGTCAATTGTGCGGCATACACCGACGTGGAGAAGGCGGAGGGAAACTTCGAAGAAGCCGACCTGCAGAACCATATCGCAGTAGACAATCTCGCGGAAGCGGCAAGGGAATTCGGAATAACATTGATACATATCTCCACCGACTATGTATTCAGCGGCGATTCATTCAAACCATATACAGAACTTGACGGCACCAGGCCCCTGGGCGTATATGGACTTACCAAGCTGGCAGGGGAGAGGGCCATCCTCGATTCCGGGTGTGACCATGTGATACTGAGGACATCATGGCTGTACTCACCTTACGGGAGGAACTTTGTGAAGACCATGAAGCGTCTCACAGCCGAGAAAGATGAACTGAACGTTGTCATTGATGAAATCGGTACTCCTACATATGCGCGCGATCTCGCGCAGGCTATCATTGACATAATCCATTCCGGAAAGACGGACATCTGTTCCGGCATTTACAATTATTCGGGCGAGGGGCTCTGCTCCCGTTACGACCTTGCCTACGAGGTCGGGCGCCTGTGCGGAAATGTCTGCAGACTGAAGCCTTGCCTGAGCGTGGATTTCCCGACCGTAGCTGCAAGACCGCACTATTCGGTGCTGGACAAGACATTGATAAAGACTACTTTCGACATTGAAATTCCGCATTGGACAGAATCATTGCGCCATTGCATCGGCAGAATGAAAAAGATGCAGGGAGGGGAGTAATCGCAGGACACCTAAAAGACATTGACAATGCTGGACAAGAATAGCAAAATTTACGTTGCCGGCCATCGCGGACTGGTGGGCTCGGCGATTTGGAACAACCTCGAGAAGCGCGGATATACCAATCTGGTGGGACGCACGCATCAGGAACTCGACCTCACGGACCAATATGCCGTCCAGAAGTTCTTCGACAAGGAACGTCCTGACGCTGTGGTACTTGCGGCCGCTTTTGTGGGCGGAATCATGGCCAATTCGCTCTACCGGGCCGACTTCATCATGCAGAACATGAAGATGCAGTGCAACGTAATCGGCAACGCCTACAGCCACGGAGTCAAGAAACTGCTATTCCTCGGTTCAACCTGCATTTATCCGAAAGATGCTCCCCAGCCGATGAAGGAAGACGCCCTTCTGACTTCGCCTCTTGAATACACCAACGAGGAATATGCTATAGCGAAGATTGCCGGGCTGAAAATGTGCGAAAGCTACAATCTCCAGTACGGGACGAACTATATCGCAGTCATGCCTACCAACCTGTATGGCCCGAATGACAATTTCCATCTGGAGAACAGCCACGTCATGCCGGCCATGATGCGAAAAATCTATCTCGCAAAGCTGATTCACGAGGGCGACTGGCGTGCCATAGAAACCGACATGGACAAGCGCCCGATCAATCCTACGGACAAGCTCCGCGCAATTATCGGCGAGGGCAACGTCGATGGAAGCAACAGCCGGGAGCGCATACTGAAGGCCCTTGAGTTTTATGGGATCAATGATAACCGTGTAGTCTTGTGGGGCACCGGAAAGCCGCTCCGCGAGTTCCTCTGGAGCGAAGACATGGCCGATGCGAGCGTGCACGTGCTTCTCAATGTCAATTTCAGTGACATCATCGGCATTGACAAGTACTCTTCCGTATTCTACGGGGCCAAGACCGACGGAAAAGTGGACCGCAACAACAGCGAAGGCCGCGGCGGAGCGATCCCGTCATTGGGCGAAATCCGCAATTGCCATATCAATGTCGGTACGGGTAAAGAGTTGACTATCCGCGAGTTGAGTGAGCTCGTGGTAAAAGCTGTAGGCTTTGGCGGTGAGGTCGTGTTCGACTCGTCCAAGCCGGACGGAACGCCGCGCAAGCTTATCGACGTGACTAAACTCCACAGCCTCGGCTGGACCCACAAGGTCGAAATCGAGGATGGAGTGAAGATGCTGTTCGACTGGTACAGGGCCTCCCTGGGAGAATGAATTACTCCCCGGTGCCGTACATGTTCTCGTAATACTTCTGGTAATCGCCGGAAGTGACATTGTCCAGCCAGTCCTGATGCTCAAGATACCATTTTACGGTTATTTCAATGCCTTCCTCGAACTGGAGTGACGGCTCCCATCCGAGCTCCTTCTGGAGTTTCCTGGAGTCAATGGCATAGCGCATGTCATGTCCCTTCCTGTCGGTAACGTATGTAATCAGGTCAATGTCAGCACCTTCCGGACGGCCGAGCAGCCTGTCCACGGTATTGATCAGAACCTTGATTATGTCAATGTTCTTCCACTCGTTGAAGCCACCGATATTATAGGTCTCAGCCACTTTTCCGCTGTGGAAAATCAGGTCTATCGCACGTGCGTGGTCCACCACGTAGAGCCAGTCCCTCACATTCTCTCCGCGTCCATAGACAGGGAGCGGCTTTCGGTGACGTATGTTGTTGATGAACAGAGGAATGAGCTTTTCCGGGAACTGGTAAGGACCATAGTTGTTAGAGCAGTTCGTGACAATGACTGGCATGCCGTAAGTGTCGTGGAATGCCCTCACGAAATGGTCTGAAGATGCCTTGGATGCTGAATAAGGGGAGTGCGGAGCGTATTTGTTCTCCTCTGTGAAGAAATCGGTACCATAGGCGTGATGGTGACTTGAAGACGCCTTCGTCGTGAACGGTGAACCGATGCCTTCAGGTGCCGTGATTTCCAGAGCCCCATAAACCTCATCAGTAGAAATATGGTAGAATCTGCATGGGACCTTTTCTCCTGCCGTTCCGTCAGCATTGACCTTGTCCACAGACCACGGAGTGGACTGGTTTTCCCAATACTCGCGGGCCGCCTGCAGCATTGACAATGTTCCCATCACGTTTGTTCTCGCGAAGGTGAACGGGTCGCGGATGGATCGGTCAACGTGGCTTTCTGCCGCGAGGTGGATGATTCCATCGACCTGATACTGGCGCATGACGGAGCGGATCGTGTCAATGTCACAGATGTCTCCCTTGACGAAAGTATAATTCGGACAATCCTTTATGTCATGGAGATTGGCGAGGTTTCCGGCGTAGGTGAGCTTGTCCAGATTGATGATATGGTAGTCCGGATATTTGTTTACGAAAAGACGGACCACATGACTGCCTATGAATCCGGCACCGCCGGTAATGATTATACTCCTTTTGAAATCCATAACTTATTTCTTCTCTATAGCATTGATAATGAACGGGCTTTCGAAATCTTTCAGCAGCGGGTGCGCCGTGTCTTTCTTGCTCAGGATTGCTGCCCCGGCAGGAATTTGCCAGTCGATGCCGATGCTGTCGTCAAGGATGCTGATGCCTCCGTCCGCTTCCGGGTGATAGAAATTGTCGCATTTGTACTGGAAGACCGCCTCATCGCTGAGGACGGAAAATCCATGCGCAAAGCCTTTCGGGATGAAGAGCTGCCTGTGGTTCTCCTCGGAAAGCTCCACTGCCACGTATTTTCCATAGGTGGGAGAACCTGCTCTGATATCCACAGCCACGTCCAGGACCTTTCCTCGGACGCACCTTACCAGTTTGCTCTGGGCATAAGGCGGCCTCTGGAAATGCAGGCCGCGCATGACGCCATAGACTGACATTGACTCGTTGTCCTGGACAAAATCAATATGTCCCACTTTTTCGTCGAATTCCCTCTGCGAGAAACTTTCGAAGAAATATCCCCTTTCGTCCCTGAATATCCGCGGCTCGATTATCACGACGCCGTCAATGCTGGTCTTGATTACTTCCATTGCGTTATGTTGTTATTTGCCCCGCGTCTGCGGAGTCTTGACAAATATACTCATCTTTCTTCTATAATCACGATTTTTGATTAAATTTGTCTGCGTCGGCCCGGCTGTCGCCCGAACGGGTGCCGGACGCCTATATAATATAGGTCAATGCCGGCAGATAATTTAAATTATGACATATCAGATATGAAAGGAATAGTTTTGGCGGGTGGAAGCGGAACCAGATTGTATCCGATTACCAAGGGCATCAGCAAACAACTTATCCCTATTTATGACAAACCGATGATATATTATCCGATTTCCGTGCTCATGCTGGCGGGAATCAGGGAAATTCTCATCATCTCCACGCCGACTGACCTCCCCGGATTCAGGAGGCTTCTGGAAGACGGCAGCCAGTTCGGCGTCAAATTCGAATATGCCGAGCAGCCTTCACCTGACGGCCTTGCCCAGGCCTTCATCATCGGTGAGGAGTTCATCGGCAATGATGACGTCTGCATGGTCCTCGGTGACAATATCTTCTATGGAGCCGGCTTTACCGGACTTCTCCGCGACACCGTGAAAATGGTGGAGGAGCAGTCGATGGCCTGCGTCTTCGGATATCAGGTAAGTGACCCTGAACGCTATGGCGTCGCGGAGTTTGACAAGGACGGCAATTGTCTCAGCATCGAGGAGAAACCTGCGCAGCCGAAGAGCAATTATGCTGTCGTGGGACTTTATTTCTATCCTAATGACGTGGTGGAAATTGCCAAGAATGTCCGTCCTTCAGCACGCGGTGAACTTGAGATAACATCTGTGAACCAGGAGTTCCTGAATCGCGGACAGTTGAAGGTGGCTACATTGCCGAGGGGCTTTGCATGGCTGGATACCGGAACCCATGAGTCATTGGCCGAGGCGTCCACTTTCATTGAAGTCATCGAAAAACGTCAGGGCCTCAAGGTCGCCTGTCTTGAGGATATCGCCTTCAATCAGGGCTGGATTTCGCGCGAGAAACTTCGCGAGGTCGCAAAGCCGATGGCGAAGAATGACTACGGAAAGTATCTTCTCAGGCTTGCTGATGAGGATGAGAAGAATTTAGTAATCCTAAAAAAATCGGAAAGGACCACATTGTCACTGTCCCTGACGGGTTCTTCAAATGTGTCCTTTCCGTAAAGTCTGGAATTAGGTTTTACTTCCTGAGTTCTCCGAGCCAGGTGCTGATGGCATCGAAAAACACTTTGCGGTATGGTCCGATGAGGTCTCTGCCGAATTCGGAAGTTGTGAATCCGCAGCCATGTCCGCCGTAAGGGAAGACATAGAGTTGGGCGTCCACGCCGTTCTTTCTCAATGCGTCATAGTACATGAAGCTGTTCTCCGGCGGTACTGTCTTGTCATCTGAACTGAGAAGCAGTATCGTGGCAGGAGTCTTCTCTGTTACCTGTTTTTCGAGGGAGTACCTGTCCATAAGTGATTCATACTCAGCTTTTTTTCGTTTGTATTCCGTTACGCTGAGACTCTCGTCCAGCCATTTGCTTTCTTTGCCGATGAACCAGTCGTGGGTGCCTTTATGGGTGAGTCCGAGGTCCATGGTTATGACTGGATAAACCAGGATTGAGAAGTCAGGTCTGGTAATGTCATCGGTGAAAAGGGTTGAGGCAGATGCTGCCAGATGGCCTCCTGCAGAGAATCCGATGATTCCGATCTGCTTGACACCCCATTCCTCGGCATGTGCGCGGCAGTAGCGGAATGCGTTCTGGACATCAGTAAGCGGTACTGTCCAATGTCCTTCCGGGAGTCTGTATTTCACGACGCAGACGGACACGCCCTGCTTTGTGAACCAGTCTGCGACATATGAACCTTCATTGAAGGTGGACAGTATTCTGTATCCGCCTCCAGGGCATACTACAATCATCTGACCGTTAGGGCGTTTAGGCAGGTATATGTCTATTCTGGCGCTGTCGCCTACATTGTCCATGTTGCCGTTGCTCTCTATTTTTTCCGGACCTGTAAGACCGTTGGATACGCCAGGTCCTGCGGTTATTGTCTTGCCGTTTTCTTCGATGCCTTTGTCGACATTCTGGCCTTCAGGATAAAGAAGGACGGTCTTGGTCGGGCGTAATTTGGTCTTGGGCTGTGGGGCAGCATTGACCTGAACATTTGCGAGCAGCATTGAAAGTCCTGCTGCGACGGTTCCTGTGATTAGTGTAAACAATTTCATGATATAAGGTTTTTTAAGATGTCTCAAGTTCTGTTATGCCAATGAATTCAGGCTTTCCGAGAGTGTCCTTTTCAGGAGTTGGCAGATGTCGCGTCCTGCAAATTCAGGCAGGGGATTGAAATGGATGTCGAACGTGAATCCCGGCAGTCTGACCGGCATCTGGAGGAGCCTGCCGCTGGCGAGTTCCTGTCTGACGCAAGGGGCCGGGACGATGCCGATGAGCGATGCGGATTCTTCGACGACCGATTTTATCGCCTCGATGGAGTCTGAGGTCAATGCTGTCCTGGCTTCCAGGTCAGGTGTCAGCAGGGAACTGTAGCCGCTCCATACTGCAAATTTGTTGGAAATGTGTATTCCTGCGATGGTCGAGAACGGCTTTGCTGTCGCTTCTGTATCTTCTTCGCTGACCGCCGCCGCATTTACGGACCTGTTTGCGGGAGAAGCTATGACGATGGCTTCCATTACGCCTATAAGTTTGCTTTCCCCCTCGAAGTCAATGGTTTCCGGACTTGGCGATGCCGAGATTTCCACGTCGGCATCCTCCGGAGTTCCGAAATGGGTTCCCGGAACCTCCTCGCTGTCGGCAGCCTCCAGTATCGGCTTCCTTGCCCGGGCCTGGGTCAGGTCGAAGACAATGTCGGGATTCGAGCCTGTTATCATTGACAACGGCTTCGGTAGCAGGTAGGCGGCAGCCACTGAATCCGCGCAGATCCTTACGGGTTTGCCGGAGGTGAGCTTCCCTTTCTGTCCGAACATCTCGGAAGTTGCTGAATACCAATATTGTATCCGCGATGCGTATTCTTTGAACACGAGTCCTTCGCTTGTCAATGATACTTCGCCTCTGGTCCTCTGGAACAGTATCGCCCCGGTTTCTTTCTCCAGGGAACTTATATTTTGGCTCACGGCCGGCTGGGATACGCCCAGTTTTCTGGATGCCTTGGTGAAGCTTCCTGTTTCGGCAACGGCCATGAATACTTTCAGTCTGAAATCCTCCAGCATGTAAATCGATTTTATATTTTCGCCCTTTATTCGTTACAAAATTAATATTTTTTTGCCGGAATGGTGTAATATTTATAAATTGCACTGATTTTGCAGTGACAATTTGTTACTGTGATATTGTGAAATATTTGATAAACTATTTTAGTATATGAAAAAATTGGTTCTTTTATTTGCGGCTCTGTGTTCTGCGTTCGCGTTCTCTGCGAATGCCCAGAATCAGGTGCTGCCGAATGATCCTGCCGTAAGGAAAGGACAACTCGAAAACGGATTGACCTACTACATCATGAAGAACGGTCAGCCTGCAAATCGTGCCGAGTTCTATCTTGCGACTAATGTCGGTGCTATCCAGGAGACCCCTGACCAGGACGGTCTGGCACATTTCCTCGAGCACATGTGCTTCAACGGTACCAAGAATTTCCCTGGAAAGGGTATTCTCGACTGGCTCCAGAGCATCGGTGCGTCATTCGGCGGCAATGTCAATGCGCAGACAGGAGTTGAGCAGACAACTTATATGCTCAATAACATTCCTCTCATCCGTCCTACAGTTGTGGACTCTTGTATCCTCATCATGCATGACTACTCTCATTTCGTGACTTGCGACCCTAAGGAAATCGATGCCGAAAGGGGAGTCATCATCGAGGAAAGACGTTCCAGAAGAGATGCGAACTGGAGAATGTATGAGAAGTCGAAGCCTTACATCTATGGTGATTCCAAGTATGCTTCATGCTCTCTTATCGGAAGCCAGGAAAACCTCGAGACTTTCAAGCCTGAGAGCCTTACAAACTTCTATCATACATGGTATCGTCCTGACCTCCAGGCTCTTATCGTTGTGGGTGACATTGACCCTGATTATGTTGAGGCCAAGATTAAGGAGATTTTCTCTGATATTCCCGCACCGACCGACCCTAAGGCGAAGGATGTCATCATGATTCCTGGAAACCAGGAGCCTGTCATCGGCATCGTATCAGACCCTGAGGCTGTCAATTCTACATTTGAGGTGTATTGGAAGAACGAGGCAATGCCTGAGGAGTTCAACAATACCCTTCTCGGAAAGATTTCCGACATTCTCAAGTCATTGATTTCAAGCATCATGGACGAGCGCTTCTCAGACATTTCAGCAAAGGCTGACGCTCCGTTCATCCATGCAGGTTTCGGGATCGGCAACCTTTGTGAGACAATGGAAGTTTCCATGGGTAATATCGCTGCACATGAGAATGACCCTGTAGGTGCTTTCAAGGCATTCTATACCGAGATCAAGAAGATGGAGAAATATGGTTTCTCAAGCGACGAGATTTCAAGAGCAAAGGAGGACCTCCTCTCATACTACGAAAGCGCAGCCAAGAAGGCCAGCACAAGACAGAACTCCGAGCTTGTACAGCCTCTTATCGACAACTTCTTCGACAACTATGCTTACATGGAGCCGGAGCAGGAGTATGAGATCACCAAGCAGCTTATGTCAATGCTTCCTGACCAGGCCATCAATCAGACTGTTGCGCAGATTATCCCTGACAGCAACATGGTAGTCGTATTCAAGGGCCCTCAGAAGGAAGGTTATGTTCTTCCTACAGTTGAGGATATCAGAAAGGCTATTGAAGAAGTCAATGGCGCTGAAATCAAACCTAATGAGTCGGAGGTTATTGCAACAGAGTTCCTTGATCCTTCAAAACTTAAGGGCAGCGCAGTGAAGTCTTCTGCTGACGGCCTTTACGGAAGCAAGGTTCTCACTCTCAAGAACGGCATGAAGGTTATCCTCCGTCCGTCAGATGACGAGAAAGACCATATTGCATTCCAGCTTTACAAGAACGGCGGTTTCTCAATGGTTCCTACCGAGGATCTCGACAGCTTCGACAGCAATGTATGGGGCGCATTCCAGAGCTTCTGCGGTATCTCCAAGTTCAGCGGCACTACCGTCGGCAAGATGCTTTCAGGCAAGAATGTCTCTGTTTCTCCTTTCATCAATGCTCTCCGCCACGGCGTGAACGGAAACTGCACTCCTAAGGACCTTGAGACAGCACTCCAGCTTACTTATCTCTATTTTGCCGATCCTCGTTTCGACCAGTCGGAGTTTGACCAGGGCATCAAGCAACTTAAGGCTATCCTTCCTAACTACATCCTCCGTCCTGACTACAAGTTCTCCCAGGTGATCAATGAAGTTCTCTATGGTGACAACCCAAGACACAAGTTCCTTTCAGAGGCAGTCGTAGACAATGCAAGCCTCGCTACCATCGAGAAGAACTACAGGATGCTGTTCAATGATGCTGCGGGAGCTACCATGATTATCTGCGGTGACTTTGACATTGACACCGTTACTCCTCTCGTTGAGAAGTATCTCGGTTCCATCAAGAAGGGCAAGAAGCCGTTCACCGAGAAGTATGAGGACCCTGAGATCGTTCCTGGAAAGGTTACCGAAGACTTCAAGATGGACATGCAGACCCCTAAGGTCACCGTAATCGAGGTGTTCCAGACTGAACTTCCTGAGTTCAAGGTCATTGACAAGGTTGCCCTTTCTGCTGCAACTTATATCCTCGACATGAGATACACCAAGTCTCTCCGTGAGGATGAGGGCGGTACCTATGGCGCATCCGCTTACGGCTCAGTTACAAGCGAACCTAAGCCTGAGGCTCTTATCCAGGTTTATTTCGATACCAAGCCGGTTGCTGCAGACAAGCTCATAAGCCTCAGCCTTGAAGGTCTCAACGCCCTCGCCGCTGAAGGCCCTACTGCGGATGAATTTGATATGGCGATGAAGAATCTCCACAAGAATCTTCCTGAGTCACGTATCACCAACGGCTGGTGGATGAATTCCCTCAAGTTCATGGATCTCCACTCCGTTGACTTCGACAAGGAGTACGAGAGCGCGCTTGAGAATCTCAAACCTGCTGACGTCCAGAATATCGTAAAGACAATTCTTGCTTCAGGTACTGTCAAGACAGTAATCATGCGTCCTGGCGTTACGGCAGAGGCTGAGTAATCATCTGACAAACATAAAGTTCCCTTCGCGGAACTTGAATAACCAAAAAAGGCCGGCCATCGATTTTGATGGTCGGCCTTTTTTGTCATTGACAGAAATCTTATTCTGTTACAACCTGAACTTTAGGATTGTTTGCGAACAGCTTCTTGACGAGTTCGAATTCTGCACCCGGATCGGTGATTACCTTCTCGAGAGCGGTGTTTCCGTCAACGATGAGATACTCGCTCTCCCATTCGTCATAGAATTCGTTCTTGATATTCAGAGTCTTCATCTTGCTCATATTCTCAAGCTCGAGCGCAACGAGGTTCTCATTTGTGCTCAGATTGACTTCTGTAAGCGGGTTGTTGGACGCCCTGAACTCTCTCAGCGGAACATTTGCCGACAAATCGATGCTTGTAAGCTGATTGTCGAACACGAACAGCCACATGAGGAATGGCAAGTTGGATACGTTAATGCTGGTGAGCTGGTTGTCATAAACGTTCAGTCTCATGAGCATGTTGAGATTTGTCAACTTTATGGATGTGAGCTTGTTGCTGTTCAGGTGAAGCTCTCTCAATGAAGGGCAGTCTGAAATCTCAAAGCTCTTGAGGTTGCATTCCACAGCATCGATTCTGGTGACGCTAGGCAGGTTCGAAGCCTTGAGCTCGGTAAGGTTTGAGCATTTGTTGAGGAGAGCCTGGTCCAGAGACTGGAGCGGAGTGAGGTCAACCTTGCTGACTTTTGTCCTCTGGAGGTAGAGGCTTTCGAGTTTCGGAGTCTTTGACAGGTCAATGTCAGAGATGTTCGTGCCGTAGAGTCTGAGGTCGGTAAGTTCGCCGAGATTGTCGAGATTGATGGAAGAGATCGGGTTCTCGCCGAGGATGAGGACTTGCAATGTCGAGATGCCTTCGATAGGCTTGATGTCGCTTACGCTGTTGTATTTCAGGCTCAATGTCTCCAATGATGTGAAGTATTCCAGTCCTGTGATGTCCGTTACGCAGTTAACTGTGCTCTCCGGTTTTTCGTCGAATCCGAGTTTGAGTTCCTTCACTGCAGCGGCTTCTTCGAATGTGATCTTGCCGTCACCGTCCGCGTCAATCTTAGGCTCTGTCATTTCCAGGAGTCTTCTTGCGAGCACCATGTCAGAGAAGTGGATAGTGTTGTCCAATGTCGTCACGGTAACGGTAGCATATTCTGAGTTCGTGAATGAACCGGTTCCGAGAGCCTGAACTGAAACTGTATATGTGCTGGCCATGCTGAGTCCTGTAACCTCTACGTTCTCAGGCTTTTCGCTGTTGCCACTAGTTACTGTCGACTGGTTTGCAGCTTTCACCTCATAGGTGTATCCTGTTGCGTCAGGAATTGCTGTCCATGTGAATGAGAAACTTGTTGTTGACAAGTTGGAGACTTCGATTTCCGGAGTCTGGAGTGTTTCGGATTTCGAACATCCGGAGATAGTGATGGCTGCCGCTGCGGCCAAAGCCAAGAAAAGTTTTGTTTTCATTTACTTATGATTTGTGATGTTATGTATTCCTGGGAGTCAGGTTCATGTAACCGACAATAGAACTTGTCGCTCATGTTTCAGGTAATTCAGGTATCTTCTATCTGATCGTATTGCCTTTAAATATATAAATTTGAGTTATTCAAAACTGTTAGGGCGCTAAGATATGTATTTTTTCTTGTTCCGCAACACTCTGCGGTAAATTTTTTTAGCAAAATATAGTACCTTTGTCTTTCTCGGCTGTGCGCGTTTCGCGCCTGTCAGGTTTTTGCCGGAGCATGGCTTTTATAAAATTTTGATAAAAATGGACAATACATACGATATCGAAACTTTCATTGACAAACTTGAGGGTGAACTTGTGCGCATCTGCCGCGAAAGCGGTTTCAAAGTGACTTCCGCTCCTGTCGAGGGGATTGTCAATGGCAGTGTGCAGACTGCTCCGTCAATGCTGTTGTCGAGTCCTGACATTGATGAGCATTGGCAGAAACTGGGCGGCGACTATGTTGCTGATGCCATGCCTCAAATCGCTGATTATCCCACTGTTGCCGTTGCCTGGGCCTCCTATCTTGGCATGGCCGTCGCCTGCGGCTGGGATTCCGACTGGTCAATGTGCTCGAACATGCCGTACTCCGTGTATTATGGGCCTCAGGGTTTCGATGACATGGATGACCACATCATCACCGACATTATAGGCATTGACCTGAATTCTCCAGAGGCCGGGTCTCTCCGCGACCTTTTCCGCCGCTGTGCCGATGCGACGATTTCCCTGATCCGTCACGAAAACATTGAGCCGCAGAGTATTGCCGCATATCAGGTCTTCGTCGCATCCTGCCACGAGATGTACCGCATCGGCGCCGCCGTCGAACTCGCCCGCCTCGGCTACAAGTTCGAGAAACTCTGAAGACTGGGATTGTCGGTGCAGGCACGGACAGCGTTTATAGCCCGAAATATTTTTCAAAGAAGGTTCGTATCTTGTCTCCGGACGTGTCGTAATTGGTGGAGAACATCTGGTTGTAATCCTTGATTGCTCCCTCCAGAAAGTCTCTTGACTGCTGATCCAGTTGCGTGGTGCTCTCCGGATTCTCCTCAGCCAAGATGCCGTCAATGTCCTCTTCATTGGCACTGTAACTGTATATCGTGGCAATCTTAAGTCTCTGGGCCTCAGGCAAATCTGCTTGCTGCTTCTTGAATTCGTTGTAATATGCCTTGGCCATCGGAATGGAAGCTACGGCGAACATTGCATTGAACCCGTTCAACTTCTGTTCTGTCTTGTGCTCCTTGAGCGAAATTCCTTTCTTCGCGCTCGCGACCTTGTGGATGTCGTCGAGAACCCTGAAAGAATAGTAGGAACTTCGCATTGTCTTCTGGTCGAAATGGTCAATGATATATTTCACTATCTGCGACACTCTCTCCGGCGAGGCCATCGCCTTTTCCCTGTCAATGGCAGAAATCTGTTCGTCAGCAATGCCTGTCTTCTCCTTCATGGTATTGACATAATCGATTCGGAACGGGAGTACGTTGCCGTCATTGATGGCATCAACGATGGTGTATGTGTGGAGTTTGTCTCCGAAGGCCTGTTGCGTGGTTTTCAGCCTCATGTCTCCTCCGGTTCCGGCATTCTGTGCGAAGATAGGCGTGCCCGTGAAACCGAATATGTGATATTTCTTGAAGTTCTTCGTGATGGCGGTATGCATCTCTCCGAAGTTGCTTCTGTGACATTCATCGAAGATAATTACCACTCGCTGCTGGAATACGGGATGGTTCTTGTTCTTCTGGATGAAGATGGAAAGCTTTTGTATGGTCGTGACAATGATACGGTAATCATGATGTCCGCCGTTCTTGTCCTTGTTCTCCATCTGTCTCTGCAATACGGCAGTAGAGGAGTTGCCGTTGGCCGCGCCCTCCTCGAAACGGTTATATTCCTTCATCGTCTGATAGTCCAGGTCTTTTCTGTCGACGACGAAGAGGACTTTATCAATGTAAGGGAGTCTGGATGCCAGCTGCGCTGTCTTGAATGAGGTCAATGTCTTTCCGGAACCTGTCGTGTGCCAGATATATCCGCCTCCGTCGGTTTTTCCGTAGAGTTTGTAGTTGTTTGCAACATTGATTTTCTGGAGTATCCGTTCCGTGGCGGCAATCTGGTACGGACGCATCACCATCAGCATTCTCTCACTGGTGAATACGCAATACTTGGTGAGGATGTTCAGCAGGGTATGCTTGGAGAAGAATGTCTTGGTGAAATCCACCAGGTCGTTGATTACCTTGTTGTTGCTGTCTGCCCAGAAACTGTCGCGCTGGTATCTGTAAGCGGTTTCCACTCCACCCCATCCGGACAGTACTGCTGTATTAACCTTTCTAACTTGCTCATGTTTTCCTTCTGTCAAGTATTGCGTTTTTCCTTAAAATCCTTACCTTTGTGTCAGAGATTTTTTATATGAATGGTTGAGGCGCTCGTCAAACTTAATTTAAAAAGCATTCGCCTTCGGGTGAGTGCTTTTTTGCTTTGGAGATGTACTGGCGGAAGTACTCTCGAAGGCCGCTCTCAGCTCTCAAGCTGACAACAATTCATTTAAAATGAAAAAAATCTCTATCATCATTAAGTTTGACGAGCGCCCTGCCACAGAGTGCAGAGCTGCTCACAAACCTGTTTTTGTCAGAGGCCATTTCAGATTGGTCGGCGGCAAAAAGGTTTACGTGAAGGCCCACTACCGTAATCGGTAGGCGGACTGCCTTGTCTGAACGCCCGTCAGTATCGGAGCCGCTCCTCACCCGAGCGGCTTCGTCATTACCTTCCGCTCCGAAATGGCACAATGACATCATATCTCAATTTCGTTAATAATCTTGTCAATTTCAGCCCGCAGAACATTCTCCCGTGACACAATCTCCTGCAATTCAGCATTGAGCTTCACAATGTCGATTTTCTCTCGCGTGTCCTCCTGCTCGACGTATGTCGAAACCGACAGGTTATAGTCGCTTTTCGCGATTTCATCATTGGCCACCAGTCTGCTGATATACTGCACATCTTTCCGGTCCGTGAAAACATCGAGAATGTGTCGGATGTTCTCGTCCGTGAGCTTGTTGCTGTTTGTTACCTTGACACATTCTTTAGTTGCATCGATGAACAATGTGCTGCTGTCCTTTTTCGCTTTTTTCAGCACCATGATGCACGTCGCGATGCTCGTTCCGAAAAACAGGTTGTCAGGCAACTGGATAACGCAGTCAACGTAGTTGTTGTCTATGAGATACTGTCTGATTTTCTTCTCGGAACCGCCTCGGTACATCACGCCGGGGAAGCAAACGATGGCTGCTGTCCCGTTGGTCGCCAGCCATGCCAGCGAGTGCATTATGAACGCCAGATCCGCCTTCGATTTAGGCGCAAGCACACCTGCCGGAGCGAATCTGGGGTCATTGATCAATGTTATGTCGTCGTCTCCTTTCCACTTGGTCGAGTACGGCGGATTGGAAACTATCACCTCGAACGGCTCGTCATCCCAATGCTGCGGTGAAAGGAGTGTGTCCTCGCAGGCTATGTCAAACTTGTCATAATCAATGTCATGCAGGAACATGTTGATTCTGCATAGGTTGTATGTCGTGAGATTGATTTCCTGTCCGAAGAAGCCTTGTCGGACATTGTCTTTGCCCAATATCTTGGCGGCTTTCAGCAGCAGTGAGCCGGAACCGCAGGCCGGGTCGTACACCTTATTGACCTCCGTCTTGCCGACAGTCGCAAGCTTGGTCAGTAGTTCGCTTACTTCCTGCGGAGTGTAATACTCTCCACCTGACTTGCCGGCATTGGATGCATACATGCCCATCAGATATTCGTAGGCGTCACCGAATGCGTCAATGGTATTGTCTTGATAATCGCCCAATTTCATTGACTCTATCCCTCTCAGGAGCTTGACCAGTTTCTCGTTTCTCTTGATGACGGTCGCGCCCAATTTGTTGGAATTTACGTCAAGGTCGGCGAACAGTCCTTTGAAATCGTCCTCGCTGGCAGTGCCTTTGGCTGAACTTTCGATGGCTTTGAAAATGCCCTCCAGAGTCGTGTTCAGATTGTCGTCCTTGTCGCAGACTTTGCAGATGTTCCCGAAAAGCTGTGACGGCAGGATGAAAAATCCTTTCACGCTTACCATCTCCTCTCTAATTCCCTCTGCTACTGCATCTTCAAGATTCGCATAGTTGAAATCCTTGTTTCCGGTTTCCCATTCACCTCTGTTTATGTACGATGTGATGTTCTCGCTTATGTATCTGTAGAAGAGTATTCCCAAGATGTAGGACTTGAAATCCCATCCGTCCACGGATCCTCTCATCTCGTCGGCTATAGCCCAAATGGTCCTGTGGAGTTCAGCACGCTCCACTTCCTTCTTATTGTCTGTCATTGTCTGATTTTTTCCTTGCTCCGGTAAATTTGATGAAAATGCATGACCTTGGCAAATAATCAGCCCAAAACGATATCCACTCGGCGTGTTCGGGATTGTTTACGAATTCTGAAGAAGTGCGTTTTCCAGGTTCTCATGGTTGAGTTGTGTCTGAGTGTGGCATTTTTGTCCGAGGGATAGCTGTTTTCACAGGTTGGCATTGACATTGGTCGTGGAAGGGATTTTGTTTCGTTGTGCTCTTATGTGTTGTTAAGCAAAGCATTGATATTTGTCCGTGAAAGAGCAGGTCTTTCCGGATAAGTTGTTCAGAGTGAGAGGTTTGTCCTTGAGAAAACGTTTTAATCAGGACAAGTTGGTCACGTTGGACAATTTGTCCGTGGAAGGGGCGGATTTTACGGACGTTTTCTGGATGCATCTACGAAATGTCGCCGGTATTGGCCTCGCAGTTCTCTGATCTCCTTCGCGGCGGAGCTGTTTTGTTCTACCTAAAACGTTTTCTCGGGACAAAACGCTGTAAGAAATTCATTTTGTTCCGTCTGAAACGTTTTCGCGGTACCAAACTGTATGAAGACTGTCGGCTCTGGCCCGCCGCATGATGTGGAAAGGATAGCTCCAGCGTGGCGTACCGGTCCGCATGGCCCGGCCGGCAGCCGCATATGGAATTCTTCATATCCATTTTGATATCTTCTATGGTTTCCCGAGGCACGGCCAAACTCATGAAACAAAAGAACAGGCAAGGTCTTCTGCAAAACCTTGCCTGTTCATCTCGTCAGGTGAAAAAATTTTAACTGTCGTGGTACTCCCATCGGGATTCGAACCCAAACCGTCAGAACCGGAATCTGAAATCCTATCCATTAGACTATGGGAGCAAAGGAAGACAGGGACAAATGACGCCATGCGGAATTGATTTCCCGTATCTCCATTGCAAAGTTAACTATTTTAATGATTAATCCGTGTAATTTTTCGCTTTTCTCTAAGATTTTATTTAATTTTGCCGGACAAGGGCGAACTGTCTCTCTTTGTTGAAATTCCGCCTGAATGTTCAGTTAGGACCGATTTTTGAGGGGTAAACGACATTTTGGCAGCCGATGGGCAAATTGGAGTAGGGATAGGCTTTTGGAAGGTGGGAATAGTAGATGGCTGTCAGGTTCTCACACGTTTTTTTTTACACGAATAAAACAAATTTTGATACTATGAAGAAAGCATATGTATTTCCAGGTCAGGGAGCACAGTTCCCGGGTATGGCCAAAGAAGTATATGAGAAGAGTCAGAAGGCCAAAGAAATGTTCGAAAAGGCCAATGAGATTCTAGGATTCAGGATTACAGACATAATGTTCGACGGAACACCGGAAGCATTGAAAGCCACAAAGGTGACTCAGCCTGCGATATTCCTCCACTCAGTTGTACTTACAGCATGTTATGACCAGTTCCAGCCGGATATGGTTGCGGGACATTCACTCGGTGAATTCTCAGCACTTGCTGCCAGCCACGCCATAGCATTCGAGGACGCATTGAAGCTTGTAGCCATCAGGGCCAAGGCCATGCAGAAATGCTGTGAGCAGATGCCGGGTTCGATGGCGGCTATCATTGGCTTGACCAATGAGCAGGTCGAAGACCTTTGCAAATCATGCCGCGGACTCGTGATTCCGGCAAACTACAACTGCGACGGTCAGGTGGTAATTTCAGGAGAGAAAGATTCAGTTGCAGAGGCTTGTGACAGGGCCAAGGCAGAAGGAGCCAAGAGGGCTTTGCCGCTAGCAGTGAGCGGAGCTTTCCACTCACCGCTCATGGAACCTGCACGCGTTGAACTTGGAGCGGCAATCGAAGCCACAGAAATCAAGGCACCGATTTGCCCTATCTATCAGAACGTTACGGCTCAGCCTACACAGGATCCTGAGCTTATAAAGAAGAATCTGCTTGCACAGCTTACAGCACCGGTGAAATGGACACAGTCCGTGAAGAACATGCTGGCTGACGAGGCAGATTATTTTATGGAGATAGGTCCTGGCAAGGTTCTTCAGGGACTCGTGAAGAGAATTGCCGGCTCTATCGTGACCGTAGAAGGTCTGGAGACTCTGTAGTCTTATAAGAGAGACATCGTCGGGATTCCGGCCGATGTCTTTATGCTTAATATAACTTGCTATGATGTAGCAGGTTATATTTGGGTTTCATATAGAAACAAACGAAAATCAATCACATAAACATTAACGATTATGGCAAAAGAAAAGAAATTCATCACCTGTGACGGTAACTATGCTGCCTCTCAGATTGCTTACCTTTTCAGTGAGCATGCAGCTATTTACCCTATCACACCATCATCGACAATGGCAGAGAACATTGACGAGTGGGCGGCCCACGGAAAAAAGAACCTGTGGGGCGAGACTGTGAAAGTTACCGAGATGCAGAGTGAAGGCGGTGCTGCAGGAGCTGTTCACGGCTCACTTCAGGCCGGTGCCCTTACGACGACATATACTGCATCCCAGGGACTCCTCCTCATGATTCCTAACATGTACAAGATTGCAGGTGAGATGCTTCCTGCCGTGTTCCACGTTTCAGCACGTGCCCTCGCATCTCATGCATTGTCAATCTTCGGTGACCATCAGGACGTTATGGCATGCCGCCAGACAGGCTTCGCAATGCTTGCTTCCGGTTCAGTACAGGAGGCTCAGGACCTTGCCGCAGTTGCTCACCTTGCAGCTATCAAGTCAAGCATTCCGTTCCTCCACTTCTTCGACGGATTCCGTACATCACACGAAATCCAGAAGATTGAGGCAATCGATGAGGACGATCTCAGAAATATGGTCAGCACCAAGTCTTTGGAGAAATTCAGAGCAAGAGCTCTTACTCCGGAGGCACCTGTAACAAGAGGTACAGCGCAGAACGGTGACGTATATTTCCAGGCTGTTGAGTCCAGAAACCAGTTCTATGATGCTGTTCCGGATGTAGTTGCACGCTACATGGGCGAACTCGGAGAACTCACAGGACGCAACTATCGTCCGTTCGAGTACTACGGAGCACCTGACGCAGAAGAAATCATCGTTGCGATGGGTTCCGTTACCGAGACCATCAAGGAGACCATCGACTATCTCGAGGCTCACGGAAGAAAATACGGTGTCGTTACAGTTCACCTCTACAGACCATTCTCAGAGAAATACTTCTTCAAGGTGCTTCCTAAGAGCGTGAAGAAGATTGCAGTTCTCGACAGGACCAAGGAGCCGGGATCACTCGGAGAGCCTCTCTACCTCGATGTAAAGGCAATGTTCCAGGGCAAAGACCAGGAGCCTGTAATCGTAGGCGGACGTTATGGCCTTTCATCAAAGGATACAACTCCTGCACAGATCGTTGCCGTATTCGACAACCTCGAGCAGAGCGAGCCTAAGAACGACTTCACCATCGGTATCGTAGATGACGTTACCTTCAAGTCACTCCCTATCAAGAAGGAAATCTCCATCGTCAAGCCAGGCACAGCAGAGTGCAAATTCTACGGACTCGGTTCAGACGGTACAGTAGGTGCCAACAAGAACACCATCAAGATCATCGGTAACCACACCAGCAAATATTGCCAGGGTTACTTCGACTACGACTCAAAGAAATCAGGCGGATACACCTGCTCACACCTCAGATTCGGTGATGCACAGATCAAGGCTCCATACCTTGTTTCCACACCTGACTTCGTAGCATGCCACGTTCCTTCATACCTCCGCAAGTATGACGTTCTCAAGGGCATCAAGGATGGCGGTACCTTCCTTCTCAACAGCCTTTGGAATGCAGAGGAGACCGTAAAGAGACTCCCTGACTTCGTGAAAGCTACATTGGCTAAGAAACACATCAAGTTCTATATCATTGACGCGACCAAGATTGCATCTGAGATCGGCCTCGGCGGAAGAACCAACACCATTCTCCAGTCTGCATTCTTCAAGATTACGGGCATCATCCCTTACGAGGACGCTGTCAAGTACATGAAAGACGCTATCGTCAAGAGCTACGGCAAGAAGGGCGAGAAGATTGTCAACATGAACTATGCGGCTGTTGACCGCGGAGGCGAGTATGAGCAGGTCAATGTTCCTGAGGAGTGGGCTAACATCACAGCCAAATTCGTGAACCCTAACAAGGACCGTCTCGCTCCTGAATTCGTAAGAGAAATCGCTGACGTCGTGAACTCACAGGCAGGTGATACTCTTCCGGTAAGCACATTCATGCCATACGCTGACGGTACAATGCCGGCAGGCACTGCAGCTTACGAAAAACGTGGCGTAGCAGTCTTCGTACCACAGTGGCAGCCTGACAACTGTATCCAGTGCAACACCTGTGCATTTGTCTGCCCTCACGCAGCTATCCGTCCATTCATCCTCAATGATGAGGAAGTTGCAGCGGCACCTGCAGGTCTCAAGACATCTCAGGGCAAGGCAGTCCTCAAGGACTACAAGTTCGCCCTCTCAGTTTCAGTCGCTGACTGTACAGGTTGCGGCAACTGCGTTGACGTCTGCCCTGCAAAGGAGAAAGCACTCGTTATGGTTTCAGCACTCGACGAGCAGGCTGAGCAGGAGAACTTCGATTACCTCAATACAAAGGTCGGCTACAAGGATACCATCGTAAACAAGGCACAGAGTGTCAAGAACTCACAGTTCTCACAGCCTCTGTTCGAATTCTCAGGCGCTTGCGCAGGTTGCGGTGAGACCCCATACATCAAGAACATCACACAGCTCTTCGGCGACAGAATGATGATTGCCAATGCTACAGGATGTTCATCAATCTATGGCGCTTCATTCCCTGCATCACCATACTGCACCAATGCTGAAGGACATGGTCCGGCCTGGGCAAACTCACTCTTCGAGGACTTCTGCGAATTCGGTCTCGGTATGAAACTCGGTTCTGACCGCGTAAGAGAGACTATCGCTGAGATTATGACCGAGGGTCTCGATTGCGACAAGGCTTCAGACGAGATCAAGGCTCTGTTCAAGGAGTGGCTTGAGAACAAGAACAATCCTGCAGTTACCCGTGAAGTTACGGACAAACTCCTGCCTCTCATGGAGAATACGGATTGCCCTCACTGCAAGAAACTCTTGACATACAAGAAGTTCCTCCCTGCACGCAGCCAGTGGATTATCGGTGGTGACGGTGCAAGCTACGATATCGGATACGGCGGACTCGACCACGTTCTCGCTTCAGGCCAGAATATCAATATCCTCGTACTTGATACTGAGGTATATTCAAATACCGGTGGACAGTCATCCAAGGCAACTCCTGCAGGAGCTATCGCCAAATTTGCTGCAAGCGGCAAGAAAATCCGTAAGAAGGACCTCGGCATGATGGCAATGAGCTACGGCTATGTATATGTTGCTCAGGTAGCTATGGGTGCAAACCCAGTTCAGTACCTGAACGCTATCAAGGAGGCTGAAGCTTACGACGGACCATCACTCATCATCGCTTACGCTCCATGTATCAACCATGGTCTGAAGGCAGGTATGGGTCTCAGCCAGAAGGAGGAGAAACTTGCAGTAGAGTGCGGTTACTGGCACCTTTACAGGTTTAACCCTGAACTTGAAGGAACAGACAAGAATCCGTTCTCACTCGACAGCAAGGAACCTGACTGGAGCAAGTTCCAGGACTTCCTGAAGGGCGAGGTTCGTTTCGCATCCCTCTACAAACTCTTCCCTGAGAGAGCAGATGAACTCCTTCAGAAGACAGAGGAATTCGCTAAGATCCGTCTCGAGTCTTACAAGAAACTCGCAGGCAAATAATATTGTCCAATGTTGCGCGAAAGCGTAACCGGACAGTTTCAAATAATTCATCCCGGAGTCCGTCAAGGATTCCGGGATGTTTTTTGCGTAGTCCTGAACAAAAAAAGAAGCTGACATTTTCGGTCAGCCTCTTTAGGGAGAGGGCAACGTTCACATGAAGGAACGCGTTGCTTGCCCCTTTCGTTCAGCCCTTATTTACACCACTTGTCGAGCCAGTCGAAATACTCACGGTGCCAGAACAGCGCGTTCTGAGGCTTGGTAACCCAGTGGCACTCATCAGGGAAGATGACAAGTTTCGAAGGAACGCCCATCATCTGAGCGGCATTGAAAGCAGCCATTCCCTGGTCATAAGGAATACGGAAGTCCATGCAGCCGTGGATACAGAGGATAGGAGTATGCCACTTCGTCACATTTTCAGACGGACTGTGAGAATAATGCCACTGTGCCTTTGCCCTTGAACTCCAAGGCGAACCCGCCTGCTGGATACCGCCGAAAGTGATGCCGTCACCTGCAGGACCAGTCTGTCCAGGGGTATATGAGTACTCGGTCAGACCACCGTTGTCCCAGTTGCAGAACCACATCTCCTCAGTCTCGTAATACATGTATTTCTCATCGAAGATACCTGCATGAGCGATGAAGCAATCGAAGGTGTTCTCATGGACACCGGCCAGATAATAAACAGAATAACCGCCATAACTTGCGCCGCAGGCCGCCATCTTGTCAATGTAAGGCTCAGCTTTCAGCTCACGCGCCGCTGCAAGGTAATCCTGGATGTTCTGTCCTGAATAATCTCCGGAAATCTGCTCGCACCACTCCTGACCGAATGCAGTAGTACCGCGTCTGTTAGGAAGAACTACAACGTAGCCCTGGGAAGCCATCAGACGGTAATTCCATCTGTAAGACCATGACTGGCTGAGAGTTCCCTGAGGACCTCCGAGACAGATGAGGATGGAAGGATATGTTTTTGTCTCGTCGAACTGAGGCGGATAAAGAACCCATGTGAGCATGTCTTTGCCGTCAGTGGTACGGACCATTCTCGCTTCTGTCTTGTGGCTGGCAAGCTTGGAAAGAATGTGCTCATTCTCATGAGAAATCTGCTCGGAAGCGCCGTCAGCTTCATTGACACAGACGAGCTCTGTAGGGTAGTCCATACAGCACCAGCTTGCGAGAAGTTTAGTGCTTCCGTCCTCGCCCTTGACAACGGCGAAAGGAGAATCATAGTCATTCCACTGGTTCTCTTTGGTAATGCGTGTGATTCCGCCATTGAGATCGGCCTTGAAGATGCCCTGGAGGCCCTCAGAAAGGGCATTGAAATAGACGTGCTCTGAATCATCAGCCCAGACAGGACCGGCAGCATTGTACTTGAAATCTGCTGTCAGGTCACGGATGTTGCTGATTTCGCCATTGTTGAAGTCGGCAGCCATGAGACGGTTCTTGTCAGCCTCATAACTGTCACGGGCCATGCTCAGCCAAACGATTTTCTTTCCGTCAGGGCTCCATACCGGATTAGTGTCATAACCGCCGCCCATAGGGATTACAGTGCAGGAACCTTCAGCTACATTATATATGTAGATTTCAGTATTGGTGCTGAAGGCATACTCCTTGCCGGTCTTCTTCTTGCAGGAATAAGCGATATACTTTCCGTCCGGAGTCCAGTCCAGCTGCTCGAGACCGCCGTGAGGCTCTGTAGGGAGCTCGTAAAGATTCTCCTCATTTGCGAGAATGTCAATGCTGTTGTCCGGTGTAATCTCGCTTCCAAGTTTTGCGACAAAAGTGTGAGGCAGTTCAGTTACCCAATGATCCCAATGCCTATACATCAGATCTTCAGCAACATACGCGTCAGCCTTGTCAAGTTTCGGGTCGGAATCCTTAGCTGTCTTCACGTCACTCTTGACATAACTGATATACATCAGACTCTTCTCGTCAGGAGAGAGCTTGAACTCGCTGATGCCATTTGGAACATTGCTGAGCTGTGTCCTCTTCACAAGTTTAGGATTGTCGCCGGAAAGACCACGTACCGTAGCCTTCCAGATCTGGCCGCCCTGGATATAGGTGATGGTATTTCCATTTGTCCAGCGGGCGCAGCTGATGCTCTTTCCGTCTTTGGTAAGCTGACGGTGAGAGGTTCCGTCAACATTGGCAACAAACAAGTTGCGGCAAGTGCGGTTGTCCTCGATGGAAGTGTAGCTGACTCCGTATAGAATGGTCTTTCCGTCAGGAGACAACTGCGGGTCCGAAAGCCTGCCGAAAGAAAGCAGGACCTCAGGAGTCATCTTCCCGTCGGTAATTTCAATGTCAGACGGCCCGATATACTCTGCCGCCTCTTTTTCACAATTACAGTTCATTGCTAGTAAAGCGCTGATTGTCAAGGCGGCAAGACCGCCCGAGCTGATTAAACTTTTCATTGTCTTATATTGGTTTTGGTTATTAACTAATCTTGCTGTAGTCTGGTTTCTGATACTTGTCCTTCCTCATCTCCAGAGCCAGAGGCCTGTTTGCCGGCATTGACAAGTCCGGATCCTTTTTCAGGATACTGTCGGCGTAAGCCCTTGCGTCAGAGAGGATTGCCCCGTCTTTTGCCAATGATGCGATGGACAGTTCTATCGGAAGTCCGCTCTGCTGGGTGCCCTCCATGTCACCGGGACCCCTCATCTTCATGTCTTCCTCCGCAAGCACGAAACCATCCTCAGTCTGACAGAGAAGGTCAATGCGTTTTCTGGATTCCTCGCTCAGTTTGTCCCCGCGTACCAGAATGCAGTACGAATCGCCTCCGCCACGTCCGACCCTGCCCCGCAACTGGTGCAGCTGGCTGAGTCCGAACCTTTCAGGACTTTCGATGACCATGACCGTGGCATTGGGGACATCCACACCCACCTCGATTACGGTAGTGGAAACCAGAATGTTGGCCCTGCCCGCTGCAAAAGCGTTCATGTTGAAAGCCTTATCCTCGTCGCTCTGCTGCCCGTGGACGATGGCTACCTTATACGGCGGATATGGAAAAGCAGCTACAATTTCCTCGTATCCGCTCTCCAGATTCTTGTAGTCCACTTTTTCATTGATGAAAATCATCGGATAGACGACATATGCCTGATGCCCCTTGGCGATCTGCTCCTTCATGAAATTGTAGAGCTGGAATTTCTGCCGTTCGGTAATCTGTATGGTCTGAATCGGCTTCCTGCCTGGAGGCATCTCGTCGATGACAGAGACGTCCAAGTCGCCGTACAGTGTCATCGCCAATGTCCTCGGAATCGGCGTGGCCGTCATGACCAGGATATGCGGAGCAATACCACAACTGGCTTTCTTCCAGAGCTTTGACCTCTGATCGACACCGAATCTGTGCTGCTCATCAATGATAGCGAGCCCGAGATTCCGGAAAACCACATTGTCTTCTATCAATGCATGTGTGCCGACTATTATATCTGTCTTGCCGGACGCCAGATCTTCGAGAATCGTACGGCGCTCGGCAGTCTTCGTTGTGCCGGTAAGCACGGCAACATTGACCCCTGTTCCCTCCAGATACTTGCACATGTTCTTATAGTGCTGGCGTGCAAGCACTTCGGTCGGAGCCATGATACATGACTGGTAGCCGTTTCCGTATGCAATCAGGGCAGACAGCACTGCCACCATTGTCTTCCCGGAACCGACATCGCCCTGAAGCAGGCGGTTCATCTGTTTGCCGCTCATCATGTCAGCCCGGATTTCCTTGATGACCCTCTTCTGTGCGCCGGTAAGGTCGTAGGGGAGAGACTTGTAGCAGATATTGAAAGCATCGCCTACCTTGTTCATCATCAGACCTTTGGCATTGCGGCTGCGGATATATTTCTGTTTCAGTAGCGACAGCTGGAGGAGGAACAGTTCCTCGAATTTCAGCCGGTATTCGGCCTTCTTCAGCGAATCCACATCCTTCGGAAAATGGATGTTTGTCAATGCAAAAGCGAGTGGTACCAGGCCTTTCTCTTTGAGTACATACTCAGGAAGAGTCTCCTGAATGGAACCTCCTGCTGCGTTGAGGGCAGAGGCCATGATTTTGTTCATGACTTTTCCTGTAATTCCGGCATTTTTGAGCTTTTCAGTCGATGGATAGACTCCAGTCATCGTGCCTCCAGGCAGACTGTTCTGACACGGGTCATCTATCTCGGGATGAACCATATTCAGACGGCTGCTGAAAAGAGTAGGCTTTCCGAATAAAATGAATGTCGAACCGATTGTCAATTTCGAAAAGACATACTTGATTCCCTTGAAAAAGACAAGTTCCAGGCTGCCTGAACCGTCAGAGACGATCACACTGAGTCTGCTGACTGCATTGAATTTTGCCTGAGAGGGGTCAATGCACTTGCCTGTCTTGTCAAGTAATGTGGATGAAACGACTTGAGCCCGGATTTGCACGAATGCGTTTCCGGGCTGTATTGCAGCTATCGGCAGAATATTGCTTCTGTCAATGTATTTGTATGGGTAAAGCCTGATCAGGTCGCCTGTTGTCTTGATATTCAATTCGGATTCCAGAAGTTGGGCTCTTCTGGGCCCGACTCCCTTAATAAACTGTATTTCGGAATGCGACTCTGTCTGCATTGGCATCTGAATTATTCTACTCAAGTTACGCAAGTTGTCAAACTTGCTGAACGTTAGTGCGAATTTGAGTGGTGCCACTCGTCCGAAGGCTGAAAGCCCAACGCACTTTGTATGTGCACGTTACCCTCTCCCTAAATCCCTCCCCTCGGGGAAGGGACTTACCCTCGCCCTCTCGGGCTCTATAAGCGGTGTTTCGCACTTGCGAAACTTGAGTTATTCTATCTGGGGACGTCCCGGTCTTTCCGGACGGCTTTCCTCTACATTTCTTTCCTGCATTTTTCCGGCTTGCAGCCTGTCGTATGCGACCCTATGCTTGTAGATGTCGATCGCGGCATAGATTGATGACATCATTGACATCGGATCCGCTTCGTCTCTTCCCGCCATTGAATATGCTGTTCCGTGGTCCGGTGATGTCCTTACGATCGGTAGTCCTGCAGTGAAGTTCACTCCGTCCTCGAAGTCGAGAGCCTTGAACGGTGCCAGACCCTGGTCGTGGTACATTGCGAGTGTCGCGTCGAACTTGCTGTAGTTGGCCAAACCGAAGAATCCGTCAGGGGAGTAAGGTCCGAAAGCCATGATTCCTTCATCATTGGCGGCCTTGACTGCCGGTGCGATAACGGTTTCCTCTTCGTCTCCGAGAAGTCCGTCGTCTCCGCAGTGGGGATTCAGTCCGAGTACGGCAATCTTAGGCTTGGTGACACCGAAATCGCGCCTGAGGGAAGCATCCATGATGCGCAGTTTGGTTAAGATCTTCTCTTTGGTGATGCTTGAAGGGACATCCTTGAGAGGAATGTGTCCTGTTACCACACCGATTTTCAACTGGCTGCTGATCATGAACATAGTCACGTCTTTGGCGCCGAAATATTGTTTCAGGAACTCGGTATGTCCGGTGAAACCGAAACCGGCATTGGTCATCGCCCTCTTGTTTATAGGACCTGTAATCAGCACGTCAATGTCCCCGTTCTTCAGGTCGGCGGCAGCGCATTCCAATGCTGTTATCGCGCATTTCGCTGCCTCCGGAGAAGGCTGTCCCGGCTCGACATAAACATTGTCCGGCAGACAGTTGAGTATGTTGATTTTCTTTGGCTTCGCATCTTTTGCGGAATTGATGACATAGGTGTCAAGCTGCTCCAGATTATGTATGAGTTTGCGGTAGAATCCGAAAATCTTGGATGAGCCGTAGATTACCGGAGTGAAGGAATCGAGGATTCTGGCGTCTGCCAATGCCTTGATAATCACTTCATATCCGATTCCGTTGCCATCGCCCTGTGTGATGCCCACAGTAAGCTTATTGTTAATCATCGTAAAATTCTTTTTAGTTGTCTTTCAAAGTTACAAAACACTTTTTGTTTTTCCATGTCCGGAAAATACAAAAAGTGCATCTTCCCGTTCAAATCTGAAGGCGAATTCTTGATTCTTAATGAGGAATGTTTGACTTTTGAGACGGTAACCTCCTGTCTGGCACAGCGTCTCCGGAGTCACGTGTTGGCTGGACTTTGGGCTGTGGCACCGTCCTGCACGTTCTCTCCAGATTTTAAGATAGCAGGAAAAGAATGACTTCAAGAGGGGACAATTATTCCATTCCCGGCAGATTCTGTACGGAGTTTTCTTTGAACTTCAGGCGGAACTCCATACGTTTCGCAAGAGTTGGCAGATTCTGTACAGAGTTTTCTTCGAACCCCGTGTCCTCCGGGGTTGTTCGAATACTTCAAGGGCGCACTCCAGACCGCTGTCTATACCGTGTTTCGGCTCTTTTGTTTTTCGGGTATGTGAATAATTTTCGATCCTCTTGACATTTGTCAGTTTTGGTCTTGCAGCTGTAACATATTGCATGCCAATATGTTACATGCTAATATGGAGCGAGGCGCTCCTGCCAAGACCCCATTTCATTCCTACCTCTTGGCTTTCTTCTAATAGGCTAACTTTTTGATAATTAATAAGTAACGACGGATTGCGGTTGTCAAGAGGGTCGAAAATTAAAGGGCTTTGTCCCGACGACAGAACGTCTCATATGTTTCGTGTTGACTTGTCCCGCAAGTGATGTCCCGTTTGTCGAGAGACATCGTAATTTGCCGCGGCATCATTTGCCATTTATCTGTGCAGGTCAATGTCATATTGACGGCTTATGTTTTCAGCATTTATGTACCATGATTATAAAACGTTCATTTTTTTTGTAAAATTTTTTGCCTATCTTGTGACTTGACCGATTACTATTTTGCATATGAAAGGCCCGATGTCACCACACCTGAAGTTCAAATTGATCATAATAACATTCCTCTTGTGTCTGTTCTCTATGGCCTGTAACGGGAAGGATTTCCATGGTTTTCAGTCTTCTGTCACATTTGGTATTAACGAGTCTCTGGATGTGGGATCCAGAAGGCTGACTGCATCTCTGGGATATAGGTTTAATCCGAAAAGATATTTGGGGCTTGGTTGTGGCGCGAGTTGGCAGGAAGGCTACAATATGATGTATCCGGGTATTCCGCCAACCACTGGTATTCATAATTCCTTTCCGATATTTGTCGATTATGTAAGAAATTTCCAGTTCAAGCGAAATCGGAGACATGGTTTTCTGTTGGGCGTCGAGGCAGGTGTCGCATGGTTTGCACACCTATCTTCCCGGATGAGAACTATGTGCTCAATCCCCATCTTCTGCTGAAAATGGGATTCGACGTTTCGGTAGTGAAGAAATTCGGCGTGGTTTTCGGATTCAATGCGTATCACATTTCGTCGCCATGTGGTTTTGGCTTTTTCATCGGAATACGATATTAGCAGAGCATGTAGTTCAATCTTTAACGAAGTCTAAATTTATAAGAAGTTATGAATAATCTAATTAGAAAAACAGCCATTGCTGCTACAGTTTTGTTGTTTGTTGCAATATCGTCGGTTGCACAGAGTTATCAGGATGTCGTATATCTCAAGAATGGCAGTGTTATACGCGGGCTTATCATGGAACAGGTTCCGGGTCAGAGTTTGAAACTCGTTACCCCGGACGGAAGTACATTTTTCTGCACATTTGATGAAGTGGAGAAAATATCCAAGGAAATGCCTGCGGTGAAAGAAAAGAATGCAATGTTGGATCAATATGGATGGATTTCAGCTCCTCGATATCGAGGTTTCGTAGGAGAAGGGGCGGTTATCTATCCTAATGAAAATGTGGATTTGAGCAGTGTTCAATTCTATACGTCGCATGGGTGCCAGATTATACCTTCTTTGTATATTGGTGCCGGTTTTGCTGTTAATTATCCTATTGAAGATTATGTTAATATTCCTTTTTTTGCACATATAAGGAGTGAGTTTCATAAGGTTTTAGATAAACGCACATCCCCATATATAGATGCGAGAATTGGTTATAGCATAGGTGAAATGGAGGGTTTTTATTTTAATCCATCTATTGGCTGCCACACCTATTTTGGAAAGACAAAGCTTGGTTTAAGTGCTGGTCTTGGTTATGATTTGCTATGTGATTACTATTATGAGAGTCAGCATGGAATATCTTTATTTGTGGCATTCGATTTCTAGACAGGCACAGCTAATTGTATCCTATATAGGAAGTATTTGATTTCAAATTAAAAAGTGTATCTTCCCGTGCAAATCCGAAGGCGATTTCTTGATTCTTACTGAGGAATGTTTGACTTTTAAAGCGATCTCCTTCTGTCGGGCTCCGCGTCTCCGGAGTTTTCTTCATACCTTCGTCCGACCAGACCATGTTCATGACGGCGAAGGTGCTCAGCGTCTCCGGAGCTTTTTTTGCCCCGTGTCTTCCGGAGCTGTTCGAATACTTCAAGGGCGCGCTCCAGACCGCTGTCTATGACGTGTTCCAGTACTTTTGTTTTCTACCCTGTTATTTTTTTTATCAGTTATGTGAATGATTTTCGACCCTCTTGACATATGTCAGTTGTTAGTTTTGCGGTTATAATATATTGTGTGCCAATATGTTACATGCCGGTGTGGAGCGAGTCGCTCCTGCCAAGACCCCCTTCCGATGCTACCTCTTGGCGCTTTTATAACTGGCTAACCTTCTGATAATTAATACGTAACGCCGGATAGCGGTTGTCAAGAGAGTCGAAAATCGAAGGGCTTTGTCCCGACGACGTAAACGACTCAGCAGTTGCGTGTTGATTTGTCTTGCAAGCGCGGTTCTGTCTGTCGAGAGACATCGTAATTTGCCGTGGTATCATTTGCCATTTATCTGTGCAGGTCAATGTCATATTGGCGTGGCTAGGCACTGAAATATTCACCATCTAAACATGACTGGCCAGCAGGGGCCTTCGGAGCGGCGTAGCCGCCCGTGGCTCCGTGAATGGGAGGGGCCCGCCGCGGTAGCGGTGGGAAGGATAGCCCCAACGGGGCGTACCGCTCCGAAGGCCCCTGCCGGCATAACATGTCCTATATTTTTGTGATTTCAAAAGTATAAATGAAGTGGTTTTTGAAGACATAAAGATTTAAAAATCATCATTGAAATTTAAAAATCATAAAAATCTTTCTGAAACCACCCGCCATTTCGGGGCATTTCGCCACATTTTCGGGTTTTGCGCGAAAATTTTATATAGTATTGCAACCTTGATTGACGCACGGC
>CAKUXR010000018.1 GCA_934700615.1 uncultured Bacteroidales bacterium | reverse complement strand
TTTTTTTCACATTTTCTTAATATCGCACTCCTCCTGCATCATTTTACACCCCTCACTGTCATTGACTTGCGGCATTGAAAATTATTTTTCCGGCGGCAGGCTTTATGCGGACGAAGGACGCAAAGAATTGCGGTAATACGTTTCATGGCATTGATAGACAATAATTTACAAATATAGCATAAGCCGCAGTTGGACAAAACGTCCTAACTGCGGCTCACGCACCATATATAATAAACTAGTAGTATATGTTACTTGTTGTATCTGATAGCAAGGTAGCTGATGGCAACTTCTTTGCCCTTGCCTACAGGAGCATCGTCATAACCGGTGGTTGATCCGGCTACATTTCTTGCGGCTCCGATTCTGATCCACAGGTTCTCTCTACCGAGAAGTTCCAATGGCAGCGGAATATCAAGAGTCTTGAATCCAGGAATCTGCCACCATCTTGTCGCACCCCACTGCACGATATCCGGCATGGTGAACTCGGCGATGTGGTTCCAATTGTCATTGGTGTTGTCTCCGTGCTCTGACCAGTCCACAGTGTAGTACCTTGGAGCACCGACATGGTAGTTGATCATGCTCAACTGCATTGAAAGATGGTTGGTTGTAATATCCTTCGTGGAAACCTTGAGCAACCAGGCCTCTCCCCTGTCGGTTCTGGTATTCCACCAGTCCGCATAACGGGCAATAGCCGAGTTGTCTTCCGCACTGACCATACCCTTTCCTTTATTGCCGTCGCTGGTGTTAGGATAGTTCGGCCAGTTGGTCTTAGGGCTGACTGAAAGTTTAGAACCGTCAGGAAGGATAACTCCGTTACCGTTCTTGTTTCCGTAGTTGTCACGGCCGACAGGTCCGAGATAAGAGTAGTCCATCTCCGCTAGACCTGCAACTGCCGCTTCACCCTCCTTCGGCTCTACTGAATGGGTAAGATAGCCGTTGGTACCGTAGGTAGGATAGAAGTAGCGCTCCTGAAGGTTTGCATACTGGTATTCGGTCACGAATCCTGAGAATCCGTCTTCAACTTTCTCGTTGAAGTCAATGTCAGAACGGGACTGGTGTCTTATCTGGTAACGTCCGATATCTCCTGAGTTAGGCTCGCCGGTGAATTCGAACTGGTCATAGCATTCCCAGACGATAACGCCTGAAAGTTTGCCTGATCCGTAAGGGAGCATCTTGCCGTCTCTTCTGTAAGGGCATGAGAGGTTGGTATATGTATAGATGCTGTTTCCTTCAATGTCTCTTACAAGAAGCGGATATTTGGTAATTCTCCAGGTGTCGAATGCCTCGCCGTAACCCTCATTGATAGGAGTGAAAGGACCCTTCCTGATCGGGAATTCACAATCCTTGAGCGTAACATATGTATATACGTCATCATCTTTGAGTTCGGAGATGTATCTCTCTTTTACCGGAAGGTCTGAAGCCTTTCCTGCCTGAGCTGAAAGCACCATGCTTGAACGGACATCCTTGATGACATACCTTGTAGGGTTGAGACCCATCTCAACGTAGGCATCTCTGAGAAGGAGTTTCACTTTGCTGTAGCGCTCGAAGATATTATCGTCCGGGGTAGCAAGCTTGAGCATGTATCCGTAATTTCCGTCGAGGCTCTGGATATAGACCGATGTTTTCACTCCATTTCTGTCAATGCCGGTTTCGGTGGTCCTCATGTTTTCTCCGACATTGCCGTTTTCTTTGTCACTGATGACTACACCTTCTATATATATGTCCTTGGTGATCTTTCCGAGGAAGTCCCTGACACCGTCGAACGGAATCTCGGTTCCGAACTCATTGTTGGCATTGGCCTGGGTAAGCATCAGTTTGACTGATGTCTTCTTCCTCCAGCCGTCCACAAAACTCAGGATGACATTGGCCCTTCTGAGTTCCTTCTCCTGAGGGTTCGCTGCGACCTTCATGATAAGGAGGCCGTTCATGATGCTCAGATCCGAGATCCAGCCCTCGCCGCCACCGGTATATTCAATGTCAGTGGTCATGTCTTCAATCAGGAGATTGGTCTGGACAGGAGTAGTAATCTGCGCCTCGTCTCCCATGATCGCAAGGTTCTGGTTTGAGAGCTTGATGGAAGGTGTCTTGTAACCTTTCTGCTTGATACGCAGGGTATCGCTGCGGTCAGCAGTTGCAATGAGAAGCGACGCCATTCTCGGGAAGCCCTCATTGGTACTGCAAATCACATTGAATTTGGAGTCTCCTGACAGCGTGTGGCCTCTGCCGTCGGTGTCAAGTTCAGCCCAATCCACTTCATCGACGAAATCGACTGTGAAATCTTCATTGGAGAAGACTTCGATCTTGACGGTGTCCATCTGCCAACCGATCTGGAATTCTGTTTTAGGTGCACCGAATTCGGAAATCTTCACCGGATCTCCTTCATCGGCTCCGCAGGACTGGATGCCAGCCGCAAGAGCCAGCAATGCGGCTCCTGACAATATGCTATTTAAAATATTCTTTTTCATATTCACTTATATTATTCCTCTCCGTCTTCCGGTCCGATAGTGACAACGTCCTGGACCAGATTCAAGAAAGCCTTGTGTTCCCTTTCTCTCGCATCCGTGTAGATGAGCCAGATTTCTGCTCTTCTCGGCCTGTCGCCTGTATTGGCGGCGATGTTTGCCTTGAGGAAACCATCCTCAGAAAGGTCAATGCCGGAAATCCAGTCTGTAGGCAACTCGGTAACGTCTTCATCATCCTCATCAGGGAAAACGTATTTCTTGTATGCCACTGAATCCTGGACAAACTCAATTTCAGCTCCGAGGTTGTTCTCGAACACCGCCTTGAGCAGCTGGGACTCCTTGCCGATTCTAACTCTGTCCTTGAAGTTGAAGATGACGCTTTCGCCTTCCTGGGTCAGCTTCACGGTAAGCGTATCGCTGCCGCCGATAATGATGAGGTCAACACGTCTTACGACGCCGTAGTTGGGAGGAGTAGAGATTTCTACATTTCCCTTGCCATGTCCCCTGAGGTTGCTCAAAGACATCCATTCGACAGGTTTTGACAATTTCACGTTCCAATCTGAAGTAGAATAAATCGAGAAATTGGTGCTTCCGCCTTCCTTGCCGAGAGTGAGGGCCTCAGTATCTACCGCAAGCGGAATCTCCATGTCTGATTTCATCTCGCAACTTGCAAAGGCCAAAGTCAATGACATTGCAAGCAATCCTGTCAGTTTCAATAAATATTTTTTCATTGTATTAATCTTTTATATGCCTGTACAAGAACTACAGACCGTATTTCTCATACTCTTTGTTATCAAGATTTCCTCCGGAATATACAACCTGCTTGTCAGGAATAGGATAGTACTCGTGGCAAGGTTTGATATTGGTCTTGACCTCTGCCCTTCCGGTGTTCTCGAGAACTGACTCATACCAGATTCCCCAACGCACAAGGTCGAATTTGCGCTGCCATTCTCCCATGAGCTCACGGCCTCTCTCCTTGCGGATTTCGTCCTGGAGAAGTTCAGGTGTCTTCAACACGTAGTCTCCGATCCCTGCCCTGTTTCTCGTCATGTTCAGGTAAAGAAGCGAGTTCTCATAATCCCTCTTCTCCATATAGCATTCTGACATCATGAGAAGTGCGTCTGCATAGCGGAATACCCTGTTGTTGTTATGGTCAGCTGTCTGCTGCATGTTAGGGCACCAGAATTTAGGTCCAAGCCATGGAGTAGTCGCCGCGCTCTTGAATGCCTTTCCTTCATATGCATAGGCAAGATTGATGTTTGCCCTCTTGTCAGAACCCTTCTTAGGCATGAGAGTAGAGTAGTAGAATACTGTCGGTCTCATGGATGTCCAGGTAATGGAGAACTTTCCGAGTTCAGGGATCTCCACGCCGTCATAGTTGGCTTCTCCATAATGATAAGGAGTGCAGATTGCCGCAGTGTTGGAAGTAACGCTGAGGCCTCCGGCGGTATAAGTGCGCTGAACCTCGAAAATGGACTCAGGTGTATTCTTGCAACGGAACAGGATATCATCGAGAGGATACTGGCTGAAGTCGCCATATATCTTTTCAATCTGCTTCAATGCATCGATAGCATCGTCCCATCTGTGTTCCCACATGCAGAGTTTCGCAATCAGCATCCAGCCCACAGGTGCGCCCATTCTTCTCTTGCGGTCATCCGTGAAGCGTCTCTGGACCATATCAGGAACACATTCCTGCAATTCCTTGATAAGGTAGTTACGGGTATCAGACGCAGGCATTCTCTTCATCTTCGCAACCTTGTTCTGTGCATCGACATCAGAAATAGGGAATGTATAGAAAGGAACGTCTCCGTAGAAACTTGTCAGGATATACCAGTAGAAAGCTCTGACAACCTTGATTTCAGCAAGCAGTGCCGGCTTCTTTTCTTCTTCGATAGGAGATCCTTCGATTCCCGGGATAACTGAATTCGCCCTCATGATCGGAGTGTAGCACCATCTCCAGATGTAGTCTCCCATACTCGGGTTGGACGGGGAAATTTTCATCCTGGCGTCGTCACTGTTTGTAAACACATACATCAAATCGGTAACTGCCTCAGTACAAGTCATGAAGTCTGACGAGTAGATGGAATTGAGGTGGGCATAACAACCGTTAATTGCAGCTTCGCATTGCAATTCCGTCTTGTAGTAGTCATCAGGGGTGACGAAAGTGGTAGGGTGCTCCGTCAAATCACATGACTGGACAGAAATAGCCGCAATCGCCAGCGGTAATATGAATGATTTATAGAATTTCATGTTTATATACGTTTTTGCGATTACATTAATATCTGATTTGGAGACTGAAGATAATTGTCCTCGGCTTAGGATAAGCATCCACGTCTATACGACGGAGGGCAGAGTTTGACGAAGATGTAGATACGTCCGGGTCAAATCCGTTGTAATACTTCCACAGATAAAGGTTCTCGGCAGAAGCACTCAATCTGATATCCCTGATGATGTTCTTAGTCAGCTTGGCAGTATCGAATGTGTATGACATGGAGATGTTCTTCAGACGGAAATAACTTGCGCTGTGAACGTACCTTGAAGAAGGAAGCTTGTCGTAAGCACCTGCCACAGGAAGATTTGACTGAGGATTTCTCGTAGGATGCCATGCGTTCTGCATGTAGCGCATCTGGTTTGTGAACGGGCTGCCGCTACCGAGATGGAGCTCAGATACGTTGTAGATCTTTCCGCCCAGCGAATATGCGAAATATACACCGAGGGAGAATCCGTAGATATTGAATGTATTCTGGATACCTCCGTAAACGATAGGGTCAGCTGATCCGAGGTAAACAAGGTCATCCTTGTTGATGATACCGTCGTGATTGATATCTGCATAACGGCTGTATCCTACTGACATTGTCTTGCCCACGTAAGCCTTTGTCACCTTGTTTCTGTCAATTTCTTCCTGGTTCTTCCAGGTACCGCAGTCCTTGAATCCCCAAAGGGCATTCAACGGATAGTTCTTCACGTAACCGTACATCATGTAACCTGAAGCATTGTCAGGAGCGTATGCCACGACGAAGTCGTCAGAAGCGATATCCTTCACCATCTGGGTGTTGTGCGAGATTGTGAAGTTGGTGCTCCATGAGAAGTTCTTCTTGGTGATGTTGTGGCTTTCAACGCTGAGCTCCAATCCCCAGTTGTTTGTACGTCCGGCATTGTCGAGACGGCTTGTATATCCTGTGTGGCTAGGAACCTGCACCCAGAGAAGAAGGTCTCTTGTATCTACATAGTATGCCTCGGCAGTAACTCTGAGTCTTTCCTTGAATGCGGCAAAGTCAACTGCCACGTTGTACATGTCGGAAACCTCCCAAGTAAGTTTTGTAGAAGCAAGACGGTCAACATAGGTTGCCAAAGGTCTTGATCCGTCGAAGAGGAAGCCGTTGGTAGTACTGTTGATTCTCGCAAGAGACTGATATGGAGAAATACCGTCGTTACCTGTACGTCCCGCACTGAAACGGAGAGCGAGTTCATCGAGCCAATGCTTTGATTTCTTCATGAAAGGCTCCCGGGTAACGTTCCACTTGAGAGCGACTGAAGGGAAGAATGCCCATTTACGTTTTTCCGCGAAGTTACTTCCTCCGTCATAACGGGCTGTAGCAGTCACATAATAACGTCCTTTCCAGTTATAATTGAAGCGTCCCAGCATTGACATCTTCACCTTCTTGACTTCATTGGTGGAAACCGAGAGGTTCTGCTTGTCAGGAATGGCGGCCATATTGTTCCATTTCAGCTGGTCGAGAGTATAGCCTGAACCTGACACATAAAGGTTGTGGCTCATCCAATTCTGACCTGTGAATCCGGCAAGGACATCGAATTTATGTCCTGACTTGTTGTCAAAGGCATATGAGAGAGTCGTCTCGGACAAAAGGTTTCTGGAGTTGTATTCTTCTCTTGAAGCGTTTGCACCCTCATTCTCCTTTCTTGCAGGAAGAGTTCCCGGCCTGAATGAATTCTCAGCCTGATCATAAGTATTGTAAGTGAACTGGCTCTTCAGTTTTACGCTTTTGAGCGGAGTAAGCTCAGCATATGCTGAAGTATTCATTGACCTTGAAATTCTCTGACGCTCACACATTTCGATGAGTGTTCTAGGAGAGTTGAACTTCTGTCCAGAATACCAAAGTTCGTTGAAGTTGGAGTAAGCCTTGATCATCGGGCTGAGGAAGATGGCAGCAGACCACCAGCTGGTACCTGTGAGGGACGCCTGGTTGAGAAGCTGGTCACGGTAGGTATAGTTCTGGTTCAAACCGACTTTCAGCCATTTGTTGAAAGAATGGTGGATATTGAACCTTGCGGACAGACGCTTCAGACCACTCTTGTCGATGATACCCTGGTTGTTGTTGAATCCGACAGAAGCGAAGTAAGAAGTATTCTGGTTCTTTCCTGATACGGAAAGGTCATAGTTCTGGTAAGGTGCGATTCTGGTCACTTCGTCCATCCAGTTGGTACCCTTTCCGTAAGAGAGAGGATTTGGATACGGATACTTGGACAGAGGTGTGGTACTGGTGATTTCAGAATAACTGTCTGATGTAGAAACAAGAGCATAGTCATTTCTGAACTGTGCAAACTCGGAAGCGTCCATAACATCGATCTGTCTGGGAAGATGAGAGAATCCCGCGTCAGCACGGAAAGTGACGCTTGGCTTGCCGGCATTGGAGCTGCCGGTCTTTGTGGTAATCACAATGACACCGTTGGAGCCTCTCGAGCCGTAGATTGCAGTTGCAGAAGCGTCCTTCAAAACTGAGATGGAAGCGATATCGGAAGGATTGACGTCATTCAAGTCGCTGATTCCGTCAATGACACCGTCCACAACGATAAGAGGCTCATTGGTTGCAGAGATTGATCTTGTACCACGGATTCGGATTGAAGTCGTCGCTCCAGGCTCACCGGTTGTCGACATGATGTCGGCACCTGCGATACGTCCCTGAAGGGCAAGGTCGACTGATGATACAGGAACGTCCTTGATATCTTTCATATCCACGGATGAGACCGAACCTGTCAAGTCGCTCTTCTTGACCGAACCGTAAGCGATTACGACAACCTTGTCAAGTTCCTGAGTATCAACATACATGGTAACATTGATATTGGAACGCTTTCCGACATACTGTGTAACTGTTTCGTATCCGATACACTGATATACAAGAGATTTATCTCCGCCGATCTTGATGGAATACTTTCCATCTGCATCTGTCATGGTACCTGTAGTCTTGCTGTCCTGGGCCATGACATACACACCAATCATAGGTGCTCCGTCCTGGTCGATTACAGTTCCCGTGACAGTGCGGACCTCACTTTCCTGTGCGGACAAAGGAAGCGAGAATAGCACTGAAACAAAAGCTATTAGAATATATAACGTTTTTTTCATACCTGTTCATTATTTAGTAAATCGGAACGTAACTGATACCGGGAAATGGTCAGAAACCTGTTCTTTTTTGTCCCCGACGGACACCTGACTTGTCGTGAAGTCATCCTTTACAATCTCAGCACCGGTAAGGTTTCTGAGGATTGATTTGGAACCGTAAATGAAGTCCAGTCTGCTGTAAGGAGTAGAGTTGATGAAGTGATTATGTCTTTCCCTGATCAGATCATAGTAACCGTTGCTGAGAACAAGTGAATGCACCTCATAATACCTGTCATCACCATAATGGTCCTTGTCCAACGGAGAATAACTGTTGAAGTCACCCATCATAAGCCAGTTCGGCTCGATAGGATATTTCCTCATGGTATTGTCAAGGATATAATTCATTTCGCTCACACGGTATTCCTCTCCGGAACCGGCCTCAGCTGATGCATCATTCGGATATTTGGAGAAAGGATACAGATGGAGAACCACGAGATTCACACCGTTCACTTTCGCATGGATAGCATTGTGGTAAAGCTCATGATTGCCCGCATTCTGCATGTACTTCACGACCTCGATAGGATATTTCGATGTCATGGCAACAGGATACAAGCCTTTATGCTCGCTGTTGAAAGCGACATAGTTATGGCCCCATCTTCCTGCCAGTTCAGCAAGGAATTCAATGGTAAATCCATTACATTCCTCCAATGCCAGAACGTCAGGTCTCTGTTCATTTACCCACGCGACAAAGTTGTCATAATTGGACGCCTTGTCGTTCTTCATTCCCTCAAGAATGTTATAGTTGATAACTTTCATTGAGGAATATGTGACGTCGTTTCCGGCTGAGACGTCAATGCCAGGCTCGACTTCAGCCTTCTCCGAGCATCCCGAAAGGAGGGCAAGGGAGGCAACTGCTGCGCCGAGTATATGTCGGATTGAAAAAAGTTTCATTGTCATATCCATTATATGTTTTTGTATCTGATTGCCGCGTATGAAATCAGGAAGCAACCTCCCGCATTGCCGGTAAAGGTACCGTCATCATAACCAGTCTTGGTAAACGTCTTGTTTACCGGGCAATACAACCTGAGCATAGCTCTGTCAAGACCTACAAGTTCCTGAGGCAAAACAAAATAGAAAGTCTTGTCACCAGGCAGATGGTTCGGCATGGTATTACCCCAGTCGGCAATAGGAGGAATTGTGAAGTCTCCGACCTTGGTCCATGTCTTTCCCTCATCGGCAGATGCCTCAAGAGCGAAATATGGCGGAACATTGAATGACTTGTGCTGACGCGCGGTCATAACAAATGTCAGCATTGATGTTTCCACATCCTTGGTGGAGAACAAGATGGTTCCTGCCTGGGCACGGCCGAGACCGGCATCCCAATTCGGAGTAAAGCCCCAGCTGGTTGCCGATGTGGTTCCCATCTTGTTAGGGTCGGTAAAGTTTCCTGCATAAGCAGGCCATGTGCCCTTAGGCTCCTGATACATGATTCCCCAGCCGTCGGAAGGCCTCAAGCCCCAGCTGATACCCGGAATATCCTCGCCGATGATGTCTTTCGGGGACTTTCTCGCAACCTTGTGCTCATTCGGCTTGCTCTTGTCATCAATTTCATTGGTCCATTCTACAATAACCTTTGAATATGAATCATTTACGTCATTGGAAATTGCAAAATCCGAATAAGAGCAATGTCTAATCTGATAGCGGCCGATATTGCCGTCCTTCTCGAACCTTGAAAATTCCTCATGCACGATGATACCTGAAAGACGTCCCTGTCCGAAAGGAACCTGTTTCTTAGGAAGAATATCGAAGCAAGTAAGATTGGTAATCACATACATCCAGTCACCGTGGATATCGGCGAAAAGAAGAGGATATTTGGTGAAACGGTCCTTGTAACCGCCATTGACAGGAAGAAGACCGCCTCTGCGGGAAGGCATCTCGACCTTCTTCAATGTCACATATGTATAGATATCCTCATCCTTCAAAGTATTGATATAGCGTGTCTTCACAGGAAGCTGATCGGCAGCGCCAGACTTCACAGAGATGTAATGCTCTTCAGAAATGCCCTTGATCGTGTATCTGACAGGATTGTCCTCTTTTACAAGAGTAAGGCCCTTCAGCCAGAGTTTGGTGAAATCGTAGCGTTTCATCAGATTGGTTTCTCCGGAAGCAGTGAAGAGACGGAATCCCAAAGTACCGTCCTCGCTTTCAATGTAAGCTGTCGTGGCATTAGGAGTTCTGTCCACGGAGTGATTGGTCACATTAGGGCAATCACCCATATTCAGGCTCTCCTTATTGGAAATGACCCATCCTTCCAGCGCGATATCGTCCTGAATCTCCAACTCACCCTCGGAACCGGGAATCATGGCGCGGATATCTTCAAAAGTCTTCACGACAGTAGACTTGGTTCCTCCTGGGATTGACTGGACCACTGCAACAGAAGCCTTGATGACTTCTCCCAATTCGTTTTCGTACAAAATGGTAATTTTGGCTTTTCTAGTCTCGTAGCCAAGATTGTCTTTTACTGAACAAGTGAACTTCTTCAAGTCATCAGACAATCCGCACTCGAGCCAAGGCTCATCTAGCTGTGGTTCACATTCGATGTCATATACGAACTTCTCCTTGCCGGAAGCAGGGATGTTGGTATCGAACATTGTCTCTATTTCTGATGCCACACAAGTATATCTGAGTGTATCTGCAGCAATTTCGAAGAAGGCAGATGTGCCGTACTGTTTCAGGAATACGGTATCGATAATAGCCTTGGATGAAGAAGAGATATACAGAGCGCCCTTCCTAGGCATCCCGTTGTTCTCCTTATATGATACTGTCACGGTTCCGTTACCGTTTCCGGACTCTGCGCCTTCAATAGAAGCCCAATCCTTTGTGGAAGGTGACAATGATGCAAACCATTTTCCGTCAGAATTGACGTTGACGACAGTATTTCCCTTTTCAGCAGGAAGAGTCACGGAGATGCACTTTCCGAAAGTTCCGGCTGCCGGAACCTCCGCCTCTTTTTCACAGGAAACAAGTGTCAATGAGCATAATGCCAGTGAACCGGCAATATAACTTAAAAATCTGTTATTCATTACAAGTTCGATTATTCATTTTTATTTCCAAGGAAGTCTTTCGGAAGTTCGTCTGAAAGCATATTCCACCACTCTCTCTTGATAGTCATGATATTGAAATTGTCAATGAAAATACGGTTGTTGCCTTCCAACTGCTTTTCAGCGAAAAGTCTCACATGAGTATCACTGGTAATAGGATTGTCCTTGGTGCTTATGATGTAGTAGCCTTTATATGTCCCGTCCCACATGCTTACAGGAATATCTTCTGCCTCCGGATCCATATGTTTCACGGTCACAGTCTTGGTCTTTGTTCCGTCCATGAACTCTCCGCCGCCGGTAACCTCAATGGTAAGCTTGGCCGCGTCAGCCTCGACAGCAGACTTGTATGCAACAGCATTGAAAGCAGCCATCAGCAAAGTATCCCTCTTGAGATAGATGTTGTAAGGAGAAATCAAATCAGCCTCGTGTCCATTTTCGTCACCGAGCTGGATAAATCCGTCCCTGCCATAGCAATATGCGACATCGTTGCCGGGGAATTTGGTAGAAGTCCAGCCAGACTCTTTCTCTTCGTCAGACCATTCTGAGATGAGTTTTCCCGGAAGGCCGGTCAAAGGATTGTTCGAGCCATATTCAAGCCAGTCGAACTTGGTTCCGATCCTTGAAGGATACCCCTGTACCACCTTGACGAAATTGTTCAGGAAGATGTCCGGTCTTTTCAATGACAGGATTCCGGTTCTCTGAAGATAAGAATCTTCCATAGGCTCCACTTCGAGGAGAAGTTCATCGACACCCATATTCGCATTGTGGCGTCTTTCGATTACCTTGATCCAATCCTCATGATCCTCATCATCAGTCTGGAAGGAAATCTCATAGTCAACATTTGACCATACATAAAGAATCTTCGGTTCATTTTTGGCTGAACCTTCGAGCGGAAGGAGAATCCTCGCCTGAGTCTGTCTCACTACCGCATCAAGTGAATCAGAGACAAGAATGTACTCCTTTCTGGAATAGCCCTTGTCTTTCTGACAGGAAATTGAAGACACAGCCAACATCGGCAATACGAACAATGCCAACATGAGCTTCATAGCCAAATTCCTTTTTTGGAAAGTTAATAGCTTAAAAAACATAATTTTAGAGTTGTATTAAAAACACTTATCTTTTTAGAAATAAAAACTAATGAAAATCATAGAATGGCTTCTATGTGTTGTTTTCGGATTGATTGTTCACCATAAATAATGTCAATGTTATCAATTATCAATTTTTCAGTTTCTTTCAGTTTGTCCTAGATTCGGTTGGTCATTTTTTCATTTTATCTAAAAAACGTTACAAAGGTACTTGGTATCTTTTATAATTCAATTATACTTTTGTAGCAGAATTCACAAAATAAATTGTACTTTTGTATTTGTAATGAAGAATAGCCAAATTCGCACTATTAAACAAAGTGAAACCATATAAACTGAAATGAAAACCAAAACGATAATATTTAGCATTTTACTGACAGTACTTTCAGCATTGATGTCATCAGCAAAAACCGACTGGCCGGAGCTTAAATTCACAAAATACACTGTAGAGAACGGACTGTCCCACAATTCCGTAATCAACATCTGCCAGGACACGACCGGCATGATGTGGTTCGCGACATCTGACGGCCTGAACCGGTTCAACGGACATGACATATATACATATAAACACAGTCATCTTGACACGAACTCGATACCGAGCAACAGCGTATTGAAGATAATGATGGACACGGACCATAAGCTCTGGACCTGCACATCCAACGGTCTTGCACAATATGATGCAATAGCCGAAGTATTCCGCAAGGCGCACATACCCGGCACCATGTCAACAGAAGACATGATACAGATAGACAGTTCCAGGTTTCTTGTGGCGACCAGAAATGCATCCTATATATATAATAAGACAACAGATACGTCTGAAGAGTTCAGATTAGACAAAGACAGTCCGCTCATTTTCTACTCTTCATGCAAAGACAAGGACAATATCATCCTGTGCACCAGATGGAGAATGGTCGAAACCCTGCACATAGCAAATGGTGAACTATGCCGCAAATATGCCCCGCTCGCCATACCGAAATTCGGTGTCGCCCCGCTTCCGGCAAATGATGAAAAATATTATATAGGCACCAAAGGAGCAGGGCTGATTCTGGCAGATGTAAAAAAAGGTGAATACAAGACCATCTTGCAGGAAGATGACGGATGGATGACTGTCTCCGCTCTCGCATATGCTCCGGATGGAAATCTCTGGGTAGGTTCAGATGCGGGACTATTCATATTGAAAGACGAAAAGAGCATCTACAAATCCAAAATCGAGGATCTTAAAGACAAAAACGTCAACTGCATTTACCGGGACAATACCGGCGGCATGTGGGTCGGAACCGAATTCGTAGGCGTAAACTATTGGAACAAGGCAAGGGACAAATTCAGTTCTCTCACAATCCCGGGAAGACATCCCGAAATAGAAGACGAAATCATCACCTGCATCCACTGTGACGCCCAGGGGGCAGTATGGACAGCTACGAGGTTCGATGGACTGGACCGATACTTCCCTGAGACGAACAAACACGTCCATTATGCCCTGAACAACGTCCGCACCATACATATAAGCGAAGACGGAAGATATGCCTATACAGGCACTGAAATCAATGGTATGCACTCCATTGACCTGAAGAGCGGCAAAATAAGCGCCCTGAGTTCCCCGAAAGATGTAATGTCCATAAAAGGAGCCGGGGACGGAAAATTGTGGCTCGGAACACTTGTAGGCCTCTATCTTTACGACCCTGAGAAAAACCTGTCATCCAGAGCCTATCCGACATCCGACAACAGCAGTCTGGTACGTATCCTCAACCTGGGAAAGGACAGTAAGGGAAGACTTTGGGTGGGAGCAAAAGAGCACTTGCTGGTACTGGAAACAACAAAGGACAATACCATCACTGACGTGACGCCTGAAGTAATGAAGGGCATCATCCAGATACAATGCCTCTATGAGACATCCGATTCGACAATGTGGATCGGTTCTCTGGACGGACTGGTCTCGTACAAAGAAGACAAAAACGGCACAGGAAGCCTAGAATACGTAAATGCACTCCAGAACACATCCATACGAGGTGTAGAAGAGGACAACAAAGGCAACCTGTGGATAAGCACCAACAACGGACTGTTCAGATATGTGAGGAAAACCGGTGAGGCCCGCAGTTACAATAAGGATGACGGGCTCAGGTGCGAGCTGTTCAATGCCTGTGCACACAACAAGGATACCGCAGGAAATCTCTATTTCGGCGGCACAAACGGCGTGGAAGTATTCAGCCCGGAAAAGATGACGATAAACACAGACACGTTCCAGCCGATAATAACGGAGCTGGTCGTCAACAATGCCCCGATCAAGCCTGGCGACAAAAGCGGCATACTGAAATCCAATATCCAATACACGGATAGAATCAAACTCAAATATTGGCAGAATTCATTGACCCTTTCGTTTTCCTGCGCAGACATGATATCAGGAGAAAGCAATACATACCAATATAAGATGGAAGGTATCGACACTGATTGGACCACGGCACGCGGAAGGGAAGCTACATACACTAAACTTGACAAGGGCAAATACGTATTTCTGCTGAGAGCGTCCAACAGTGACGGAATCTGGTGCAAGACTCCCAAACGGCTGGAAATCACAGTAAAGGCCGTATGGTACCGGAGCACAGCGATGCGGGTCATATTGGCAATATTGATTTTCGGCGCAATGGCCTTCACTCTCTCCTGGTTCATAAAGAAAATTGAGACGGACAGGGAGAAGGAAATCCAGGAACTGACGAAGACATACGAAGAGAAGGTACAGAAAACCAAACTGGAAATGTTCGTGGATTCCTCATATAACCTCAAATCAAATGAGGAGGCGTTCCTGTCTTCCATTCTGTCCTACATTGAGAAAGACATCGGAAATCCGGAGTTGTCAGTAGAAGCGATTGCCAGCCATGCCTGCATATCAAGGGGAAACTTGCACCTGAAAATCAAGACATTGACAGGCAAGTCTCCTGTGGAACTGATAAAGACAATGAGGATGAAACGAGCCTGCGAACTGATGAAGGAAACGAACCTCTCAGTGGCGGACATCGCCGAGCAGACCGGTTTCCAGACGCCGGGATATTTCATCAAGGTGTTCAAGAACCACTTCGGAGAGACACCGGGGCACTATGCTTCCCGGGTACGCCAACAGTAAATGAATCAGACACATAGCATTACATAATCCTCCGTGAACCACGCCGACAGGCGAAAATTCACGGAGGAATCATATTATGTCCTCAAATATGAGAACCTGAACTACTTGTTATATCGGATAGCGAAGTACTCGATGGCATTCGTGCACAAGCCTGACTCTTTATCCTTCAGATGAGCATTGGCATAATCGGAACCGTCGCTGCAAAGGTCATTGGCGGGACAGATACGTATATAGACATTGTCCTTTCCGAGAATTTCCAACGGAAGGGCGAAGTTCATCTGCTTGAAGCCCACGCTTGACGAGAACAAGGTATTGGACCAAGTAGATACGTCAGGGATGGAGAACTCGCTGATCAGATGCCACTTGCCGTCAGCCTTCTCGGACATGTCATCGGTGTATGACCATTCTGCCTTCCAGAAACGTGGGGCATAATAAGACTGGTCCTGGTTCATCATTGACAATTGCATTGACAGAACTCCTGTCGAAATTCCGGCGGTAGAGAATTTGAAAAGCCATGCATACGGGCGGTCCGTCTCATAGTCCCACCAGTATTGGTTAGAGTATCCGGTGTAGGCGTCGCCCGGAACCCAGGCTTTGCCGGAGTTGTTTCCGGTACCATTGACATTGACAGCAGGTGTAGCTTTCGAATTTGGACCGGCCCATTCGACTGTTCCGTTGCCGTTGTAGGAAACAAGGTCCTTGAGGGACTGGACAGACGGCATCTGGTCGCGGTCCTCCGCCAGATCCATCATGATACCGCAGCCGTTCTTGTTGGTCTTGGCCTTGTCAACGGCAGGGAAAAGCGGGTTGGTACCATTTCCTACAGGCCCCAGGTAGCAGAATGTCTGGGCTCCGTTCATGTGCTGGAGCATCGTCTTGTTTATGTATTCCTTTGCCTCAGTATGTGTATAACGCCTTGAATATGTATGGTTCATCCAGCCATTCTTTCCATAGGAAGGCAACATGGTGGAATCAGAGGCATTCGGAACCCAATAACGGTACTCCGTAAGAAGTTTCGAGAACCCCTCCTCGAAGTTATCCTTCATCTGTCCCCACACATCGTCCTTGGTCTGGTGCCGCAACTGGTACCGTCCGATATTGCCAAGCTGTGGATCATCATTAATCTCTGCCGGGTCGGCCCCGTCACGCCATGTCATACGTGGGAACGCATCATGTACCAGAACTCCTGACAGTTTGCCGGAGCCGTAAGGAAGGCGTGTTCCGTCGCTTCTGTAACGGCAGACAGTATTGGTAGTCAGATAGATATCGTCACCATTGATGTCGCGGACAAGGCGCGGAAACTGGGTGAAACGGTTCGAGTTGGTTGCGCAGGTATAACCATCATTGACAGGAACGAGCGACCCCTTTCTGACAGGGAACTCCACATCCTTGAGAGTAACGTAAGTATAAACGTCATTATCAGTCAAATCCCTGATATACAATTCCTTGACAGGAACAGAAGACTTGTTTCCGGACACTCTGGACGTGACCATAGTCTTGGTAACGCCAGTAATGTCACAACGGAGAGGCTCCTCCTTGAGATTGGCAACAGTTCCGTGCATGAGAATCTGAACCTTGTCGTACTGCTCGAAAATGTTGTCCTCCGCAGTAGCGGTAAGAATGGAGACTCCCCTGCTGCCATCCTCCGCCTCCAGATAAACCGTCCTCTCTGAAACAGTGTAGTCCACGGCAGATGTCGTCTTCTGTTCATTGGCTCCGGCATTCCTTCCGGCCTTGTTGCTGACGACAACTCCCTCCAGAATCACATAATCCTGAACAGTCTTGCCCGTAGCGTATTTGTCAATGAAAGAGTCGAAACTCATCACCTGTCCCAATGTATTGCCGGCACTCTTCTGAAGAAGGTTCACCTGAAGAGACACTTTATCTCCCCAACCATCAACGAATGAGAAGTTTACGCTTGCAGTACGAGGAGCAACGGCATCCGGATTGGCGCCGAGGGTAAACTCCATCTCCGCCTTATTGTCCGAAGAAGCTGCAATATTGACCTTTTCAATCCAATTGTCTCCTTCATTGGAATATTCCGTATTCACATTCATGTAGTCGAACGGGATATTGGTAGTTACAGGAGTCTTGACCACGCCTGAACCGCCGTCCGCTACGATAGAAGTATTCTCCATCGAAAGTTTGGCCACCTTCCAGCCGCGCTGCTTGATGATGATGGTATCCCTGCGGGAATCCACGTCGCTTGTCAATGCTATCACGCCTTTTCTCCTGAATTCCACGTTAGGCTCGCAATACAATGTCAGGCTGTCGTCATCTGCAGTCGGCTCACCAGTAATGTGCAGCCAGGAATCAGCGCCGTCCAGCACCTCCAGATGATACTTTGCATTGGAATAGACAGCGACATTGAAAGTCGTATCTGATGCATTGATAATATACTCATTCTCAGGAGCTCCGAGCTCAACCTTCCTGATTACGGCAGCATCATCATAATCACATGACTGCAGGCACGCAAGAACGGAAAGAGTCAATACCAGGCCTGAATATTTCATATTGTTATTCATAATATCAATATTTTTGGGGAGAGTCCGGCAGCACCGTTTCACTGCCGTCCTCTCTCTGATTCTAGTTGTATCTGACGGTTATCGCACCGAAACGAAGCGGATTCGACGTCTTGGTAAACGTACCTTTCTCAATGGAAAGAGCTGTCTGCCAAGTACTTGATGACGACTTAGGGTCAATGTCACAGACATTGTCGACCACCTGGAATCTTACAATCACCTTCTCCTTTCCGAAGCACTCCTGAGGAAGCTGAAACATGTGGTCCGTATAACCGGGGGCAGAGTCCACAGCAGTATTTGTCCACCACACGATAGAACGGTTCTTCACCATCGGAACAAATTCTTTGAAAGACTCGCCGTCATCCACAGAATAGAGCAGCCTCCATCTTGAAGGAGTGTCAATGTTGGTGTTTCCACCCTTTCCATGGCCCCATACGAAACCGAACTGGAGATTTGTACCGGAAATTCCAGCCGTAGAGAAGTCCACGTCGAAAGAAGAGCCCACTTCCCAAGTAGCAGTGAAGTAAGCGGCCTGGTTGTTCACGACGCCCTTTCCTCCGGCACCCGAAGCCACTTTTTCAGTACGGCTGGTCGCGACATTGGTATGAACCAGAGCATTATAATCCTGAGCCAGTGAAACTGCCACACCGGAAATGTTTCCGGCGCCTATCTCCGGTGCAGAATCATTCTTCGCATCGTTCCAGTTCCACTCCACCAGAGTCTTGGAAAATGGAGCATCTGTCAATGCTATGTCGTCCTTTACCATTGGCCTGATCTGATATCTGCCTCGATTGCCATAGCGGACCAGAGTTTCAGCAACGATGATTCCTTTGAAATCACCTGAACCCTGAGCCACGCCGGTCCCGTCCCTTCTCCACTCTACCAGCGAGTTGGTCAGCATTGATATGGTCTGCCCGTTCTTGTCCGTCAGCAGCAACGGAGCGACATCCCATCTCGGAGCCGAACCGCCTGCCTGGTTGAGATCAGTCTTCTTGGCATAACCGTCAGTGCAGTTGGTGTAGCTTCCGTCCTTGAATACAATCTCCATATCCTTGAGGGACACGAGAGTAAAGATATCAGCATCTGTAAGCTCGGACACGCTCTTCCTCTTGGCAGGAACCGCATCCCGGTTAGGCTCTTCTACAGAAGTGACATTGTCTTCGGTCATACCGGTAAGAGTGTAATACTCAGGGTCACTGTTCTTTGTCAATGTCAGGCCGCGCAAAGAGATACGGACCTTCGAGTAACGAGGCAATGTATTCTGAGCCAACTTCTTATACTTGATGGCGAATCCGTACTTGCCATCGAGGGACTCGATGATTGCGGTACGTATGCTCTCATTGGTGTCGAACTTGTACTGAGCAGTCTGAGGATTCTGACAAACATTAGCAGTACCATTCTCACTCACGATATAACCGTCAATATACTCACGCGCAGTCAGTTCTCCCTCAGGATAGTTTCTTAGCGCGGCGAAGTCCACAACCACAGGATAGACATCCTGCATGACTGTCTTCTCAGCGACCTCAACTCCCTTGAACAGCACTTTGATCACAGCGCTGCGGTCATCGCCCGACATGTTGTCATCAGTATCGAATGTCAGAGCGTTTGAAGTCAATGCCAGATTTGAAATCCATGCATCTTCAGGAGCAACCTCCGGAGTATAATCCACAGTATAGGCCAAGTCTTCAGCATAAGCCCACACAGTATTCTTCAATGTCTCTATCGAATTAGATCCTTTCATACCGACAAGAGTCTCAGCCTCAGCAAGTTCCAAAGCTGCATCCTCGGAATCCTGCGACACGCGGAGCTCGAAGGTCTCCTCCTTGTCCTCAGTCTTGCTGTTGCCAGGAATCTGTACTTTCACTCCGATTGTAGCCCTGCGGAGCGTACTTGAAGAATTATCAGAAACGCCGAATGACATTGACCTTCCGTCGAAAACCACATCGGAAATCCAGTCCGCGGCACCATCTCCATACTCTACCGAATATGAAGTATTCTGAAGGGAGTAGAACAGGTTCGAACTGATTGTCAATGCTGCCCTGCCGGCTGATTTGCACATTGATACGCTATCACAAGGCCAAGTGAGTTCAGGCTCGGAAAGAGTACCTGCCTGATTTACCACGATGGTATCTTTCATTTCATTTTTGGAAAGAGCGATGGCAAGCCTTCTTGACAGACCATAGTTTGCAGAAAACCCCAACACGAGCTCAGAATTGCCACTGCCGTTCAGACGATCAAGGGACGCCCACTCGGCAGACCCGACGAATTTTGCAGTCCAGTCTCCGTTAGCATATATAATAATATGTGTAGAGCCGGCATCTTTGGTAAGGTCAATGACTCTGCTGCTCACGGCAAGCGGCAAGTCCATCTCGAATGTCTTGTTGCACCCGACAACTGCAAGAGCCGCGGCCAGAATCATTGACAATATAGATATTTTTCTCATATTCAATATTTTAGAGTCCATACCTCTTATATTCATTGTTATCCAGAGCATAGCCAGAATATACTACCTCCTTGTCAGGAATCGGATAGTATTCGCGGCAAGGAACCAGATTGTTGACCAGAGTCTGGTAATCCGAGTAGTCCATGACGCTCTGGTACCATATTCCCCAACGGACCAGGTCATATTTGCGCTGGAATTCACCGAAGAGTTCCCTAGCCCGCTCATTTCTGATCTCATCCTGGAGTCTCGCGCTTGTTCTGTATGTATAGTCGCCGAGTCCGGCACGATTGCGTGTCTTGTTAAGATATTCCACAGATTTGGCGTCATCACCAAGTTCATTATAGCATTCCGCAATCATGAGGATGGCGTCTGCATATCTGAACACCTTGTAGTTGTTTCCGTCATAACTGCTCTGCATGTCCGGACACCAGAATTTCGGTCCCATCCACGGCCTGGAATTGACACTATTGAAAGGATGTCCGTCATATTCCCAGGCCATGTTCAGTGACTTCCTCTTGTCCTTGCCGAGTTTCGTCTGGAGGCCCTGGCAGAAATAGACGTTGGGACGTGCTGATGTCCAGGTAGTTGCCTGGTCCCCCAATTCCGGGATCTCGACCCCATCATAGAGAGTAACGCCATTCACTTTCTTCTTCGTAGGTGTGCAGACACAGGCCAGATTGGACGTATATATGAGTCCGCCTTGGGTATATGAATGCTGAACCTCCATAATTGACTCAGGTGTGTTCTTGTTGCGGAACAACACGTTTTCTTCGAGGTCATACTGAGTAAAGTCGCCATAGATGGTCTCGAGTTCCTTCAATGCTTCCAAAGCAGTCTCCCACTGCTTGTTCCACATCGCGCACTTTGCGATTATCATGTACGCGCAGGCTGCACCGAGACGGTCACCGTCATTGTCACTGGTTCTGGTCTGAGGAGCGAGCGGCGCAATCTTCTTGAGGTCCGTCATGACAGAGTCACGTGTAGCGGACGCATCCATTCTAGGAAGTTTAGCGATTCTTTTCATGACCGCATTGTCCGTCACGTCGTCGAAGTAGAACGGGCAGTTGCCGAAAAAACTTGTCAATGTCAGATAGAAGAATCCCCTGAGGGTCTTGGCCTCACACAAGAGCGCAAGCCTTTCTTCATCAGAAATCGCCTTGCTCGCCTCAATTCCAGCAATAGCGAAATTGCATCTCTGGACACCTAGATATCCTTGCGTCCAAACAGTCTGACCGAGACGCGGAACTGCCGGAGAGATATCCACACTTGCATCCAAAGTTCCTGACGCACAAGAAATCACATCAGAACAACATTCCGTAGCCAAGAAGTACGTATAGTTATATATGGACTTGATCGGCGTATAGCAGGCATTGACGGCAGACTGACACTCAGCCTTGCTCGCAAAGTAATTTTCCGGAGTATAGAGCGAAGAAGTGTCCTCCTCGAGAGAGCAGGAGACTGCCATCGCTGCGGAAACCGCGAAAAACAATATTTGTCTTATTCTTTTCATAACTCTTAATATCTGACTTGAATACTGAAAATGACTGTACGCGCCTTAGGATATGCGCCGATATCCAGTCGTCTTAGCGTAGATGAGGTTCCTGAAGAAGAAACGTCAGGATCGAATCCGTTGTATTTTTTCCAGAGATACAGGTTCTCACCGCTCACCGTGAACGTTATGTCTTTCACCGGAGCCTTGGACTTGTGCAAATCCCAGGTATAGCCGAGGCTCACGTTCTTCAGACGGAGATAAGATGCATCATGAATCATGAAGTCACTCGCGAGGGCGGCATCAGTCTTGGCACCTGCCCTTGGAATGTCAGAGTTCGGATTTCTGACAGGATGCCATGCATCCAGCATGTAGCGGTACTGGTTCGTGAATGTGGAGCCTGCCATGTAGAATTCACTGTAGTTGTAAAGCTTTCCTCCGAGCGAATAGGTAAGGTAAACACCGAGTTTGATGCCTTTCCAGTAGAAGTTGTTCTGAAGGCCGCCATAGAGGTATGGATCCGCATTTCCCTGATATACAAGGTCCTTCTGATCCAGAGTACCATTATGGTCAATGTCATAGTATCTGGCGCCTCCGACCACATAGCCCGGGACCACATACGTCTTTGTAATCTTGTTTCTCTCGATTTCCTCCTGACTCTTCCATGTTCCTCCGTACTTGAAGCCCCAAAGAGAGTTCAGAGGATAACCCTTCACATAACCATACATCATATAAGAGTTGTTCCCTGGTGAAGAATATGCAGTCACGAAATCCTCGGAACCGATATCTTCGACTTTCTGGGAGTTATGGGAAATCGTGAAGTTCGTTGACCACTGGAAATTCTTCTTCGCAATGTTCATCGACTCGATAGACAACTCGATACCTTTGTTGGATGTACGTCCGATATTGGTAAGCCTGGACGAATAACCGGTCTGGGTAGGCTCCTGAACTGAAAGAAGCAGGTCAGAAGTCTTGGAAGAATAAATCTCCGCGGTGATGTTCAGACGCCCCTTGAACATTGACATATCCAACGCAAAGTTTGCGAGAGCTGTTTTCTCCCAAGTCAAATCCGGGGAAGCGAGACGGCTTCTGTAGGCGGCAACAGGCTGGGAGCCATTGAAAATATAGCCGTTGGTCGTAGTGGAAATCGCTGCAAGTGAGCGATATGCGCTGATGGCATCATTACCCGTAACACCGTAACTTGTCCTCAATGCAAGGTCGTCAATCCATGTCACGTTCTTCATGAACGGCTCATTGGCGATGTTCCAACGCAATGCAGCCGACGGGAAGAACGCCCATTTGTTGTTGGCGGCAAAGTTGGAAGCGCCGTCATAACGTCCGGTAGCCGTGATATAGTATCGGGACTTGTAGTTGTAGTCAAGTCTGGCGAAAGCCGACATCTTGGTCTTCTTGGAGAAACTTGTCCCGGCATCATAAGTCTGCTTGTCCTGGACAGCCGTCATATTGTTCCAGAGAACGGCGTCATCCATATATCCTGAACCGGACAACGTGAAGTTGTGGGCAGCATAGCGGTAAGCCGAAAAACCCAGCATCGGCGTCAATGTGTGGCCGCTCTTTGTCTTCATGATATAGTTCAATGTTGTCTCGTTGGAGATGGAATTCTCATCATACTCTGCCCTGTAGGCATCACCGCCCTGGTTGTCAGCCTTTGCCGGGAGCCTTCCGCTGTAATACCTGTAGGTATGTCTCTGATACAGATAATATGAGAGGATACTTCTCAATGTCAGGTTCTTAACCGGAGTGACCTCTGCCGTGAACGCATGATTCATGGAATGGCGCTCCAGATAATGGGTATTGAGTTTTACCACGGCAATCGGGCTGTTGTACTTCTGTCCGCCGTAGTAGAGGTTGTTCTCCACATCCTGAGGTTTCAGCATAGGGCTAAGATACTGGGCTGCTCCCCACCATGAAGTACCTCCGATAGAAGTCTTGGTCTCATCGTTATGTCTCCATGTATAAGAACCGTTATACCCGACTTTCATCCACTTGAACAGTTGCCTGTCCAGTTTGATACGGCCTGTGAAACGCTTCTGTCCGCTGTCCAGGATGATACCCTCAGAATTGTTGTAAGAGAATGAAGAATAATAGCTTCCCGCATCGGTCTTGCCAGTGAGAGAAAGCGAATAGTTCTGGTACATCGCCGTTCTGGTAATCTCGTCGATCCAGTTCGTTCCTGTCATTGAAAGCGGGTCAGGATAGACATTGTCTTTCAACGGGGTATTGATGGAGAGTCCCGGGTGATACTGGTCTGCTCCGAATGAGGCGAGGTCATTCCTGTACATCGCGAACTCACTGGCATTCATGATGTCCAGATGGCTTGGCAGCTGCGAGAATCCGAGGTCAGCCTTGAAGCTGATGTTCGGCTTGCCCTTGCTTCCCGTTCCGGCCTTGGTCGTAATGATGATGACACCGTTGGAACCGCGCGAACCGTAAATCGCAGTAGAAGACGCATCCTTCAACACGGAAAGGGAGGCGATATCCTCTGCATTGATATCATTCAGGTCATGGATAGCGTCAATGATGCCATCGACGACGATGAGCGGCTCGTTGGAAGCGGTAATGGAGCGTGAGCCCCTGATTCGGATGGTGGTCGTCGCACCCGGCTCACCGGAGGTGGACATGATGTCGGCACCGGCAATCCTACCTTGGAGCGCATTGTCCACGGACTGCGCAGGGGCCGCCTTCAAGTCATTCATCTGCACATTGGTAACTGAACCTGTAAGGTCCTGCTTCTTCACCGCGCCATAACCGATGACCACGACATCATCAAGCACCGTGGCATCTGAAGCGAGCCTGATCGTGAGACTTGTCTTGCCGCCGACTTTCACGTTCTCGGTCACGAATCCCATGGATGACACTTCCAGAACGGCATCGGAACTTACTGAAATTGTGAATTTTCCGTCGACGTCAGTAAACACGCCTGTCTTGGTGCCTTTCACCAGGACACCGACACCCGGCAACGGCTCGCCGGAGGTATCCAGGACAGTACCCGACACCTTTATCTTATTGGTATTCTGAGCGGACATCTCAGGTGCAAGCAGAAGCAGAAATGCTGCCAGCATCGTAATGGCCACTGAAATGAATCTGAATTTTCGCATAACCATCTACTTTTTCACTGTTATCTTATCGCGTCCGCTGCCTCCGTTGGCCGCAAATACATCCTCATCCTGAACGTCCTCATTGATGACATACTTGCGGACATAAATGGCATCCATAGCCACCCTGTTGGGTTTTCTGTCTCCATCAGGAGTAATGAAACGGATTCTCGTATCACCTGTGAACGGACTCTTTTCTGTAGAAATCACGAACACATTGAATGCGGAAAGCCCATTGTCCCACATCGAAGTCGAAATGGTCGTAGGATCATCCACGCTGAAATTGCTCAGGTCAATGTCAATGTATGTCCTGCCTTCTTCAGCAAAATCCTGAATCACGCCTCCGCCCAGGACCTCAACCCTGAGCTTTGCCTGGTCATGGGCACCTGCCTCAGACGTATAGGCAACAGCCTTGAATGAGACCATAAGCAGAGAATCAGCCTGAATACCATTCATATACGGAGTTATGACGTCAGCCTCGGTTCCCTGTTCATCACCGATATAGAACCAGCCGTATTTTCCGTAGCAAGCAGGAGCAACACCTTCATTATAGACGGAGGATTCCCATTTCTGGGATGTACCTGTCCACTTGCTGATATGAACCTCGCCGGCTGTAGAGAGAGGACTTGAAGAACCATATTTGAGCCAGCTGAAATCGGATGACATTCTGGCCACAAGTCCCTGGTTTACAGTAAGGAACGTACCGAAAGAAATCTCCGGCGCCTTAAGCATGAGAGTTCCCGATCGTCTGGTATAATAGCATTTGTCAGAAATCGGGGCAATGTCAAGGTGAACCACACTCCACTCGCCATCCTTCTCGACATTGGTAATCTTAGCCCACGGGGTCTGCTTGTCATCCTGCCATGCAGTCTCGAAGTCAATGTCAGACTTTACATAAACTTTGTAATCTCCGCCTGCGCAAGGCACAGAAAGGGATGAAACCGGTTCGTCACCTTCCTGAAGATCTTTGGACAAGTACACTGAGATATACTCGCCTCTGGGCCCGTTTGAGTCCAACTTGTCGCAAGACCATGACATCATGGTCACTGCAGAAAGCAGGACATAGAGCCTCAACAAGTTTTTATTGAACATAATTGAATGATTGGTTACAGTTCAAAATCAACGATTATCGGACGATGGTCAGAAGGGAAACAGAAGCCCGTACCGTACTGGGTATCATTCTTCACCACAGTGAACGAATCGATTATGGTAAGCGCATTCCTGACTTTCGCATACATCGAAGGAGAAGCATACATATAGTCAATGCGAGAATTTCCTCCTGTTGAAGATACAAGGCATCCCGGATAGCAGTTTCCGATGATGTCCACAAGCGATGTGTTATCCCTTATCACATTCTGGCAGAGATACATGGTAGGAGTCTTGTCCGCAATGCGGTAATACCATTCGTCTATCATTGACCTGGAGTTGAAATCTCCCACCATAAGCCAGTCAGTCTGGGAAGCGAACTCAGGGGCATTGACAGTGTGGTCCACGATATATTTCATTTCATACTCACGGTACTTGTCACCCTCATTGTTGGCCTTGCTGGCTTCCTGGTCCGCCTTCTTGACGCCATAGCCGTACGCCTGAGGCCAGGTGTGCAACGTTACAATGTTCACCTTCTTGCCATTGACATCTACCTGCTGCACAGCGGATCCGTGTGAAACCGGCTTGCCCTCCTGGTCGGTATCCGTTATCTTCAGAAGCGTAGTGACAGGATATTTTGAAGTGATTTCCTGAGGATAGTTGTCACGATGTCCTCCGAGCGCCGAATAGTTGTGTCCATACTGCTTTGCCACCTCAGCCCAGCCCGCAGGCAGGAAGTTCTGCTCAGCCGGTGCCTTCTTGTTCGTGTAATCCGTATAGATGGAAGCGGCCTCGCACCATACGCATACGTCAGGGTCATACTTCTTCACCCAGGCGATAAAGTTCCTATACTGATTAGGTTGGTCGGCCCACATGCCGTTCTGGACATTCCAGTAAAGCACGCGCAAGGTCGAACGCATCTGGTTTTCACCCAGGTCAATGACTTCTACGGAATCCACCAGGAAAGAATGGTTGCCGCTGGTTGTAGCATTGCCGGCAATATAGAAATAAGTGGAATTTGTCGCATTCTTCACGGTAAGTTCCAATGTGTGCCACTCCTGAGGGTCAGCCATAGAAGAAGGCACTTCAATGCTGCTCGTCGGTATAAGTTCGTTGCCGCTGTTTCCTATATATGAAACAGAGTTCTCAGGCAAAGCCTTTCCGTCGAGCACGGCAGAGGTTATCATTCCGCCATTCACTATAGATGCAAGAATCTGGTCACTGAAACCCGCATTAGGGCAGAATCTTACCACAACCTTGACATTTCGGAAACCTGAAATTGAAGCGAAAGCAGGAGTAGCCAAAATTCCTCTGGCAGAAGTTCCGAAAGCGACCCCCATGGCACCTTGGAATTCCTGAGTCCTGAACAGATATGTATAGTCGGAAAGATTCCTGCTGTTCACATAGCTGTCAGACATTTTATGTGCCTCTCCGACAGTCTTTCCGGAAATCTGGTCCCAAGAATCCTGGATGAAACCTGTACCCGGAACATTATAGGCTATCGCTGACAATGCGAAATCGGTTCCCTGTCTTGAAGCTCCGCCGGAAGTAGTCATCGCCTCTGCGGAAGGAGCGAAACCGGCAGCCTCAGAACCGCCCATGATATTGCCGCCCCATGTGCAAAGATCGAATCCGTCATACCAGAGAACATTCTCATCAGCCTTGAAATCAATATTTTCAGTCGCAAGTTCATTGGCTTTCACGTCAATGTCAATGCCAGTTCTCATCACTCTCCTGTCGGAAGTGCAGATGACGAGATTGGCGCCTGAATAATCGCCTGGAGCCAGGACGAACACAAAGTCAGAGCCGGCAGGAGTGAATTCGCCTTCATTCGTGCAGTTCAATGAGACGAAATCCGCCACATTTCCAGAGGGGACAAGTCCGCCAGCAGTCTTGAGGAACTGTCCGCTCATTACAGAACCGGCCTTCTCGATCTTCACGGATGCAATCTTCTCCGATCCGCCTATGTGCAGCGACAGAACGCCGGTCACATCTTTCATAATCAATTTATTGCCAGTCTCTTCCCTATAATCGGCGAACATAGGAATCTTGGTCAATGACTCCGAACCGGCAAACTGACCTACCGGAATCGCAAAGTCAATGGTAGGAGAAGAACCATACCACTTCTCGCCTCCTTCAAAGGCCAATGAAGCCGTGTATGAACCTTGTGAATTTTCGAAAACATCTGCATACAGGTTCCCGTTCTCGTCTGCAGTCAGCTGATACTTTGTACCATTGACATAAACTGCGGCAGCCGAGCCCGTCAAATCCCCGGAGGAAACTCCGGATTTGAGCCGAGGGGCATCTTTGTCAATGTCAATGAAGAACCTGACTTTTCCATTGTTCACGGAAATAGGATCTCCGTGGGTATTGTTCCTGTCCGAAGGGGTCCCGCCTTGGTCAGGTTTGTCATCTCCTTTGCAGGAAATTGCTGAACATAATATGAACATCATGCCCAGAATAGATAACATTTTTCTGTTTCTCATATGTGAATAATAATAGGTATTAGTTCTTGTGGTCCTATGTCCGAAAACATACCGTTTGTCAGACAGAACAAAGATAGCACGCAATATCTCAAAACTATTTAAATTTTGTCGCAATCGGATTATAGATTTGTATCAAACTTCATTACAACTCGAAGTCAACAAGAATCGGGCGATGGTCAGACGGATGATAGAAGCCCGACGGATAGGTGCTGTCAGCTCTGAGTGTCGTGTAGGAGTCAATCAGTATCATGGCATTCCTGACCTTCGAATACATCGAAGGGGAAGCATACATATTGTCTATACGTGAAACTCCTGCTGTAGAACACATGAAGTATCCCTTATAGTAATTTCCTATAATGTCCACGAGAGTGGTGTTATCCCTGATCACGTTCTGGCAGAGATATTTGGTAGGAGTTTTCTCGAGTATCCGGTTATACCACTCGTCAAGCATTGACGGAGAGTTGAAGTCACCCATCATAAGCCATTCTGTCTGAGAAGAGAATTCAGGAGCATTGACAGTGTGGTCAACTATATATTTCATCTCGAATTCACGATACTTGTCACCCTCAAACTTGGCTCTGCTTTCCTTCCTTTCATCCGGAGTGGCGGTATAACACCACTGCTGAGGCCAAGTGTGCAAAGTAATGATATTGATTTTCTTTCCATTCACATCCACCTGCTGTACACCCGCACCATGAGATACCGGTCTGCCAGGCTGATCAGTATCGGTAATCTTGAGGAGTGTTTCAATAGGATACTTGGAAGTGATCACCTGAGGATAGTTGTCACGATGCCCGCCCATAGCAACATAGGCGTGACCATACTTTCCGGCAAGCTCTGTCCATCCTGCAGGAAGATATTTTTCCTCTGCAGGAGCTTTCTGTCCTGAATGATCTTTATATATGGAAGCCGCCTCGCACCATACACATACATCAGGATCATATTTCTTCACCCAAGCGATGAAGTTCCGGTAACCATTCGGCTGATCCGTCCACATTCCGTTCTGAATATTCCAGTAAAGCACACGGAGCGTAGAACGCTGCATTTCACCCATATCGCTCACCTCTATAGAGTCCACAAAGAAAGCGCGGTTTGAGGAATCGGCTGACTCACCTGTCAACTTGAGACATGAAGAATTGGATGCGTTCCTTACGTTCAATTCCAATTTGTGCCATTTACGCTGACTCGCCTTCGAAGCAGGAAGCGGAAGCAAGTCCTTGGGCAAACGGAGGTTGGCGCTGTTGACTATATATTCTATAAAGCTATCCGGAATTGTCTTTCCGTCAAGAGTGGCAGAAGTAATAGTTCCGCCATTGATTACAGAGAAAAGAAGAACATCATCAAAACCGACATCGGGACGGAACCTTACTGAAATCTTCACATTATGGAGACCGTCGATTTCCGTAAATGGCGGAGTTTCAACAACCTCTCTTGCAGGGCCACCAACGTTCAATGATAGAATATAGGAAGCCTTCTTCTGGCTTTCCGCTCCCAGACAAACAACATCCGAGCACAACATAATCATTATGCCTAACATTGACAAGGATAACAAATTTCTTATTTTCATATAGTGACTATAATTGGTATTAATTCTTATGATATGCGGTTTTGAACGCACTAAATCCCCATACTTTACAAAGGTAATATGCATTGTTATGACTTTGATTTCAATTTTGTCACAATAAATAGAAAATAAAGTTATAAATTTGTATCAATAACGCTAAAACAGCCAGCGAGGCGGCTAAAACGACATATAATGAAACGAACACTTTTTACATTGACACTATTCCTGCTCTCCTTATATGGAACATCAGGCCAAGACTCATTTATCCGCCAGAGACTCACCCAATTTTCCGTCAGAAACGGAATGTCATACAATGCGGTAGTTGACATACAGCAGGACTCATCCGGAACCATCTGGTTTGCGACAGCTGACGGACTCGACAGGTTCAACGGGACAGACTTCACGATTTACAGGCATAGGCACAATGACAGGAACAGTCTTCAGAGCAATAATGTCCATGACCTCTTCATTGACTCGAAGGAAAGACTCTGGGTGTGCAATTCCTCAGGGCTCTCCTATTACAGAGAGGAGCCAGATGACTTCCAAAGAATCAGCATCAAGGATGCTGTAACAGTGGAATGCGTAATGGAAGTAGCTGACAACAAGTACCTTGCGGCCACTCGACACGCCACATTCCTGTACGACCTGAATACTGACTCTTCCAGAGAAATCAAACTGGAAGGCAAATCATTGACCTACTATTCAATCTGCAAGGACGGAGACCGGATAATAGTCTGCACAAGGGACAAGGCCATCGAATCTCTCCGGTTTTCATGCGACTCTCTCATACGCAACTACGAACCGATTGAACTGCCGAGATTCGGAATCGTACCATATCCGGCAGGAGACGACAGATACTACGTGGGCACCAAAGGCAACGGCCTGATGCTGGTCGATTTCAAAAACAGGACGAGCACGAAAATCGACACGGGCAGCGACAAATGGCTCGAAGTATTCGCATTCTGCAAAGACGATGACGGAAAATTGTGGATAGGTTCGACTGACGGAGTGATGATTATGGACCAGGACGGCAAGATAGGCCGATATGCTCCGGGAATCATGCCTGACAATAATATCCGAAGTCTGTTCAAGGATTCTTCAGGAGGCGTATGGATCGGCACTGAGTACAGCGGTGCAATGTATTGGCACAAACAACGTGACAAATTCCGCTCTTATGCCCAGGACAGGTTCCGGCTTCAGGACAAGATCATAACCACATTGAAACATGATGATTTCGACGCATTCTGGGTAGGCACGCGTAACGATGGACTCTATCGTTTTGATCCAACCGGAAAGGTTTCACACTATGCTCTCAACAATATGCGGAGTGTCCATGTAAGCGAAAACGGGGAAAAGGCGTATGCAGGAGGAGAGGTTCAAGGCCTGCATGAGATAGATATAGAAAAAGGATTGACACGAAAATTGAAAGCACCACTGGATATAATGTGCATCATTCCTGCCAATGGCGGAAAACTGTGGCTCGGCACACTTATAGGGCTATACCTCTATGACATTGAAAATGATGCTTCCGCTAAAATCAACCTGAAATACACCAGTCCCGAAAGACTGACACGAATCCTGTCGCTGTGCAAGGATAAGGACAACCAGCTCTGGATCGGGGCCAAAGAGAGCCTTTCCAAATATATTGTCAATGAGGACAACACTCTGGACAAGACCGGCGGCTACAAGTTCAACGACATTGTGCAGACTCAGTGCATCTACCAGTCATACGACGGGAAAATATGGATCGGAACCATCGATGGTCTTGCCTGCATTGACGAGAAAACAGGAAAAGGTACAGTTGAGCATCCGGACGGATTCCAGAACAGCACGATTCGTGGGATCGAAGAGGACAATGACGGAAACCTATGGATCAGTTCAGATGACGGACTTTACAGATATGCCCCATCCAATGGCGGAATAAGAAGATTCGGAGACGATGACGGTATCAGATGCGATCTTTTCAATACAGGCGCACACACAAAAGACACGACAGGAAGGATGTATTTCGGAGGCATTTACGGCATGGAGACATTCAATCCGGAAGACATTGTCCCAAACACCATAGCCAAGAGGCCGATTATCGACAAACTCATAGTCAATAACGTGGAAATCAAGCCTGGAGACAAGTCCAGGATACTCGACAAGAACATCAGTATCACCGAGAAGATTGTCCTGAAACATTGGCAGAACTCACTGACCCTAGGTTTTTCATGTCCTGATATGATTTCGGAGAAGAGTTGCAGATATTCTTATATGTTGGAAGGACTTGACAAGAACTGGAATGACGCCAGAGGCACGGAAGCGACCTATACCAACCTTTCCAAAGGACGATACACATTCCTTCTGAAAGCGGCGAACAGCGACGGCGTCTGGAACGAACACGCGCTCAGACTGGAAATCAGGGTAAGACCGGTATGGTACAAAAGCACATTTGCGGAAATTCTGGCACTGCTTCTGGTAATTTCCGGAATCACCGCCCTAACACTGTGGTATATCCGTAAAGTGCAGAAGATGAAGGACGTGGAAATCGCCCAGCTCACCAAGAACTACGAGGAGAAGGTGCAGAAGAGCAAAATCGAGATGTACGTGGATTCCACATATAACTTGAAGCCTGATGACGAGCGATTCCTGCTTTCCGCAATCAACTGCATAGAAGCCAATATCGGGAATGCGGCATTTACAGTGGAAAACTTGGCGGAAGACAGCTGCTGCTCAAGAGGAAATCTTCATCTGCGCCTGAAGAACATAACTGGGAAGTCGCCAGTTGAACTTATCAAGACATTGAGGATGAAAAAAGCCTGCGCATTGCTCAAAGACACTGAGATGCCAATCTCTGACATTGCTGAACAATGCGGATACCAGACTCCGGCATATTTCATCACTGTCTTCAAGAACACCTTTGGTGAAACTCCAGGCAAATATGCAGCAAGGATACGCGGAAAATGATGGGAATTCCAGAAATTTCTTCTTATTTTTACATGTTGGTTGGAAAACCGCCAGAATCCTTACGGAATTAAAGGAGAACAACACAAATAATTGATAAAAATGAAGAAATTACTTTCATTGGCACTAGCCATTACGCTATCAGCGGGATTTGCTTCAGGTCAGGAAACTCCTAAATGGATCCGGTCAAACAGCATTTCTCCTGACGGAACCAAAATCGCGTTCAGCTACAAAGGAGACATTTTCGTCGTACCTGCCGCAGGCGGACGAGCATTGCAGATTACCACAAATCCTGCATACGACTCGAATCCGAAGTGGACAGCTGACGGAAAGAACATCGTATTCACATCTTACAGAGAGAAGAGCAGGGACATCTTCATAACCTCATGCGAGGGCGGCACTCCAAAGAGGCTCACTTTCCACCCGGGACACGAGACTCTGCAGGCCGTTCTTCCTGACGGAAAAGTCCTGTTCACAGCCAACATCCAGCAGGATGTGACATATGACGGATATCCTGGAGACGCACAACTATATTACACCGACATCAACGGCGCCAGACCGGTAAGAGTCACCTCACTCCCTATATCAGCATTGACAATCAACAAGAACGGCACAATCCTCTACGAGGACCTGAAAGGATATGAGGATGCACTCAGAAAGCATCACACGTCTGCCGTGACACGTGACATATGGATGTACAAGGGAAACGACAACTCCGGCAAACTGAGCATCAATGAGAACGGAACTTTCAAGAAGCTCACAACCTACATCGGAGAAGACAGGAACCCTGTATTCGCAGCAGACGGAGACACATTCTACTATCTCAGCGAGCAGAACGGAACCACCATCAATGTATTCAAGAGTTCCGTAAGCGCTCCTGAAAAACCTGTCCAGCTTACTTTCGAAACCAAGAACCCTGTCAGATATCTGTCAGTTGCTGACAACGGAACATTGGCATACTCTTATAATGGTGAAATCTACACCATGAAAGAGGGACAGGAGCCTAAGAAAGTGGAAATCACCGTATTCTCAGACCAGGACGAAAGAGACATCGAAAGACTCACCATCGCAGCAGGAGCCACATCAATGTCAGTCGCTCCTAGCCAGAAAGAAATAGCCATCGTGCTCAGAGGTGACGTATTCGTGACATCGGCAGACTACAAGACAACAAAGAGAATCACCAACACGGCCACACAGGAAAGAAACGTAAGCTTCTCTTCTGACGGAAGGACAATCTACTACTCAGCCGAAAGGGACGGGCACTGGGGAATCTGGCGTTCTTCACTCGTGAACAAGGAAGACAAGTACTTCACATACGCAAACGACTTCAAGGAGGAATTGTTCTCTGACGAAGGCGAGACATGTTTCCAGCCACAGGTATCACCTGACGGAAAATATGTGGCATTCCTCCGCGACAGGACCGAGCTCGTGATCAAGCCTACGAAGGGAGGCAAGACCATCTCTCTCCTCAAGGACGTGAACTACTCATACAGCGACGGCGACCTTTCATTCGAATGGAGTCCGGACAGCCACTATCTCCTTTCATCTTACCAGGCAAACGGAGGATGGAACAACGTGGACATCGCACTCGTTGACATTGACACGAAAGAAGTTACGAACCTCACTGAAAGCGGCTACAACGACGGTGCATTCAGATGGGCTCTCGGCGGAAAGGCTATGGTATGGCAGTCAGACAGAGACGGTTACAGAAGCCACGGAAGCTGGGGCGCAGAAAATGACGTTTATATCATGTTCTTCGACGCGAAGGCAATGACCGAATTCTTCAGAGACAAGGAAGACGATGAAATTGCAAAACTTCTTACCGCTGAAGACAAGAAGGCAGCCAAAGAAGAGAAGAAAGAAGAGAAGAAGGACAGCACAGCATCCAAGAAGAGCGAGAAACTCAAGCTCGACCTTGCAAACAGGGCTGACAGAATATTCAGACTCACAAGCTTCTCCGGCAGACTCGGCGACCACTATCTCACAGAAGACGGAAAGAAACTGTTCTATGAAACAAGACTTGAGAGCGGATATGACCTCTGCGTGAAAGACACCAAGGAAGGCAACGTCAAAGTCCTCAAGAAAGGTGTAGCAGGAGCCATCATTCCATCATCTGACGGAAAATACATCTATATCGCATCAGGATTCGGCATCAGCAAGATCGGCGTAAACGGAGGCGAGACCAAGAATATCAGCTACGCTGGAGAATATGAGTTCAAGCCTAAAGCAGAGCGCGAATACATGTTCGACCACATGTGGAAACAGGTCAAGGAGAAATTCTACGATCCTGAGCTTCACGGAGTTGACTGGAACTACTACAAGGAGAACTACTCGCAGTTCCTCCCTTATATTAACAACAACTTCGATTTCCAGGAACTCCTTTCTGAAATTCTCGGTGAACTGAACGCATCCCACACCGGCGGACGTTATCAGTACAGAAGCGGCCTGAACATGGGCCAGCTCGGCGTACTCTACGATGAAGACTATGCAGGTGACGGTCTGAAGGTCAAGGAAGTACTCCCTGACGGAGCTCTCTCCATCGCATATCCTGAGATTAAGGAAGGTGACATCATCGCAAGCATTGACGGAAAAGAAATCAAGGCAGGCGAAGACTGGTACCAGTTCCTTACAGGAAAGGCAGGCAAGAAGACTTCGGTAATCATCAAGAAAGGCGGCAAGAAGGAAGTGGAAGTATTCGTGGAGCCTTCATTCTCAGATGCAGGGCTCATGTATAACCGCTGGATCAGACAGCGCGAGGCCAAGGTTGCTGAACTCTCCGGAGGAAAGATCGGATACGTACACGTCGAAGGCATGAACTCCCCTAGCTTCAGGAACGTTTACTCAAAGGCTCTCGGCAAGTACCGCACAACAGAAGCCCTCATCGTGGACACACGACACAACGGAGGCGGATGGCTGCACGATGACCTCGTGACATTCCTCTCTGGCAAGGCATATGTAGAATACAGGCCAAGAGGCCGTTATATCGGAACCGATCCTTACAGCAAATGGACAAAACCTTCATGCGTCCTCACTTGTGAAGACAACTACTCTGACGCATGCGGATTCCCATACGCTTACCAGGCACTCGGCATCGGCAAGATCATCGGATCGCCTGTACCTGGAACCATGACAGCCGTATGGTGGGAGAACCAGATCAATTCTCAGATTATCTTCGGTATACCTCAGGTCGGCGCATGGTGCCTCAAGGAAGAACAGTACAACGAGAACCATCAGGTAGAACCTGATATTCTGGTTTACAATGATCCTGTATCCGTCCTGAAGGGCGAGGACAAACAGCTCGAGGCAGCTGTCAAGGAAATGCTTTCCGAAGCATCCAAAAAATAATTTATATGGAAGACAGAAAAATCGTCATTATCCCGACGTACAACGAGAAAGAAAACATCGAAAACATCATTCGGAAAGTTTTCTCTCTCGACGGAGGGTTTGACATTCTCATCATCGATGACGGATCCCCTGACGGGACCGCAGCCATCGTCAAAAGACTCCAGCAGGAATTCCCGGAAAGGCTCCATATGATAGAGCGTCCGGGAAAGCTGGGCCTTGGAACAGCTTACATCACCGGATTCAAATGGTCTATCGACAAGGGATATGACTATACATTCGAGATGGATGCGGATTTCTCGCACAATCCTGAAGACTTGCCAAGACTTTATCAGGCCTGCAAAGACGGGGCTGACCTGGCCATCGGTTCAAGATACTGCGACGGAATCAGCGTCATAAACTGGCCTATAGGACGAATCATAATGTCCTACTACGCTTCAGTTTATGTAAGAACTGTCCTCGGAATGAAAGTCTATGACTGCACCGCCGGCTTCAAATGCTACAGCAACAAGGTGCTCAGGACCATCGACCTGGACAAAGTCGAGATGAAAGGCTACGGATTCCAAATCGAGATGAAATACACGACCTACAAACTCGGATTCAAGATTACTGAGGTGCCTATAATCTTCGTAAACCGCAAAGCCGGCACATCCAAGATGAGCGGTGGCATTTTCGGAGAGGCATTCTGGGGCGTCATGAAACTGAGATTCAGGAAGTTAAAACCGAAAGCATAAACACATGAATACGGACAGAAGAATTCTTCTGTCAGGAGCGTCCCTTGCCACAGCCCAAGAGGTGAGGCAAGGGGCGCTTCTGATTAAAGGAGAGCGCATAGAGAAAATATGGAAGGTCAATGACAACGGTGCCGTCGATTACAACGGCACAAGTATCGCCACAGACACATTGACACAAAGAATACTTGAAGATTATCCGGATACTGAGGTCATGGATGTGAAAGGAAAGGTCCTGATGGCAGGCGGCATCGACGCCCATGTCCATTTCAGAGAGCCAGGAATGACTCAGAAGGCAGACATGAACAGCGAGTCCAAGGCTGCCCTGCTCGGAGGGATAACGTCTTTCATTGACATGCCTAACAACAATCCTCCTGCCACAAGCCTCGGCCGCATCAAGGAGAAATGCCGGCTTGCTGAGGGAAGGTGCTACGCGAACTGGGGATTCCACATCGGCGCGGACAATGAAAATGCCGAGGACATCAGCAGATGGACGGAAGAAGACAAGTCAATGTTCGCAGGCGTCAAAGTCTTCATGGGTTCCTCCACCGGAAACATGCTCGTGGACAAAGGCAACACCCTCGAAGAGCTGTTCAGCCTCAAGGACGCAAGAGTGTTGATCCACAGCGAAGACGAGTCCATAATCAAGGCAAATCTGGAAAAGGCCAAGGAAATGTTCGGAGAGGACATACCGATGAAGGCCCATGAGGAGATCCGCAGCAGACAGGCATGCATCCGCAGCACGATAAAGGCATTGGAAATGGCCATGAAATACGGAACCAAGCTCCATGTCTGCCATGTGACCACAGCCGAGGAAGTGGAGATGATTCGTACGGCCAAGAAATATAATCCTGAGATAACTGCCGAGACATCAGCAAATTATCTTTGGTTCTGCGACGAGGATTACGACCGTCTCGGAAGCAAAGTGAAGTGCAATCCGGCAATAAAGAAAGGAAGTGACCGGGCAGCATTGAGACAGGCATTGAAAGAGGGTGTCATTGACACGATCGGCTCCGACCACGCTCCTCACCTCGCCGAAGAAAAGAAACGTCCATATCTGACGTGTCCTTCAGGCATGCCGTCAATACAGCAGGAACTTTCAGTTCTGCTGACTATAGCTGACGAGGAGGAGATTCCTCTCAATGTCATTGCATCGGCAATGTCGGAGAAGGTTGCGTCAATGTTCGGAATCAAGGGCCGCGGAGCGCTGAAAGAAGGCAACGCGGCGGACATCCTGGTCATCGACATTGACAAGGAATTTACTGTAGGAGAATCAGATATGGGTGCAGCAGGAGCTGCCTACAAATGCGGCTGGACGCCATACGAAGGTGCCAGACTGAAAGGCATGGCTATAGACGTTTTCCTGAACGGAAAACATGTCGTGGCCGAAGGCCGGCTGATTGAAGACAAACCTCTCGGGGAACCGTTATTTTTTATGGCATAACGGTTTCTTGAACACGTACTGTGACATGACCACTCCGACGCATGAGACTATGATACCTGTCCACTGCAGAGGAGTGAGCATTTCATGTCCGAGAATCCAGCACTCCAACGCTGTGAATACAGGGATTGCTGACAAGAAGATGCTGGACTTGGCAACGCCGAGACACTTGATGGTGTTTGCCCACAAGCCGAACGCAAGGCTTGAGCATAGGACTGCCAGACAGAGTATCGGTTCCCATACTTCCCATGAAAGATAGACACTTGCATCGAAATTCCTGATTCCTGACGTAAGGAAAAGCGGGAAGAGATATAATGCACCTATGAGGAACTGATACATCACGATTACGATAGGCGAATAATTGCTTGCAAGTACTTTAGTGAAAGATGCGTGGCCAACCTCAGCCAGAACCGCGATTACAAGCAGGATAATTCCGAAAATGAACTTGTCGCCTATACCGCCGGCAGAAAGTGTAACCATGACGATACCGCCAAGGCATATGAGAATGCCGAACATATTGAATACCGAGAACTTCTCCTTGAACACAAGAACGCCTACCATAACCGAGAAAATCGGGGTGGCTGCAATGATCAATGCGCTGATGGTCGGAGATTCCGTAAACCGGATTCCGTAAGTCTCACATACGAAATAAATGAACGGTTCGAAAAACGCAATCAGAAGGAAATAAGGGACATCCTTCTTCTTCATGGCTATATCCTTTCCCGTAATTACGGCAACTCCCAGCAAAACCAGACCTGCAATGAAGATTCTGACGAATACTATGTATTCGACAGGGATTCCTATCGCCAGGAGCCTATCACTCCAAAGATATGACATTCCCCATAATACGACTGAAAGCAAGGACAGCAAATATACTGAAACCAACTTGCCACCACTTATTTTTTTTGCAGATTCCATCTGATTAATTTTTATTATCCTCTTGCAAAAATAACATTTTAAACGAGAATTACGAACAAATCGAAAGGAAATATTACAAATTACCTTATCTTTTATAAATAAACTGCCCGCTTTTCTGTCTTTTCTTCATTTGCATCAGACTCTCTGCACATGTCCCTGACTCACATCAGAAAAACAAAAACCCTCCGCTAAGGGAGGGCTAATCACATATGTATCAGACTATTTCACGAGTCTCAGCGAGATGCGTTTTCGGTCGAGATCGACACCGATGACCCTGACCGTCACATGCTGGTGAAGTTTCAATGTCACCTTGTCGCCACGCCTTCCCATCTGGGAAACGTGGATAAGTCCGTTTTCATGGACACCTACATCCACAAAGGCACCGAAGGCAGTGATGTTCGTGACGATGCCAGGGATTTCCATTCCCTCATGAAGGTCTTCGATTTCATGGATATCCTCAGCAAACGAGAACTCCTGGGCCGCCTCACGCGGGTCACGGCCCGGCTTGGCAAGTTCCTTCAATATATCATTGACAGTAGGAAGGCCGAAATCTCCCTCCACATATTTCTCAGGCTTGATGCCGGAGCACATCTGCGCATTGCCGACCAGTTCTCTTGCGGATACGCCCAAATCAGCAGCCATCCTGTCCACAATATGATAACACTCCGGATGGACAGCTGAATTGTCGAGAGGATTCTCCGCATCAGGTATCCTCAAGAATCCGGCGCACTGCTCGAAAGCCTTCTCTCCAAGACGCGGGACTTTCAGCAGTTCCTTCCTGGAACGGAAACCACCCTTGTCAGAACGTGTCTTGACAATGCTTTTCGCAAGGGCCGGTCCGATACCGGAAACATAACTCAGAAGATAAGTGCTTGCAGTATTGAGGTTTACGCCGACAGTATTGACACAACTCTCGACGGTATTGTCCAATTTCTCCTTAAGCAGAGCCTGATCGACATCATACTGATACTGGCCTACACCGAGGGACTTCGGGTCGATTTTCACAAGTTCGGCAAGAGGGTCCATGAGACGTCGTCCGATAGATACCGCTCCCCTCACGGTAACATCCTCATCCGGGAATTCCTCGCGGGCAACATCCGAAGCCGAGTAGATGGACGCGCCGTCCTCACTCACCACGAACACCTTGCAGCCGTCAGGAAGAGGAACCCTCTTTATGAACTCCTCAGTCTCGCGGCTTGCCGTACCGTTTCCTATCGCAATAGCCTGGATGCCATACTTCTCCAGCATTGACGAAACTGAAGAAATGGCCTTGATCTTCTCATTCTTAGGAGGATGAGGGTACACAATCTCATGGTGGACAAGTTCCCCGTTCTCATCCAGACAGACTATCTTGCAGCCGTTCCTGAATCCAGGGTCGATTGCCATTGTCCTCTTCTGCCCCACGGGAGATGCGAGAAGCAACTGCTTGAGGTTTTCTCCGAAGACCACGATGGAATCCTGATCTGCCTTCTGCTTGGCCTCCTTAAGGATTTCAGTGGTGATGGAAGGCTCGAGAAGACGCTTGTAGGCATCATCCACAGCCATCCTTATCTGTTCAGCAAGTTTGCCTGCCGGATAACGTCTCTCCTGACAAAAGTCATAGTAAAGCTTATTGCCGCACTTCTCGGCATCAGCATCGATCTTCACTGAAAGCCATCCCGCTTCTTCTCCCCTGAGCATGGCAAGAAGACGGTGCGCAGCTATACGTGAAAGCGGCTCGGAATAGTCGAAATATCCCTGGAACTTCTGGGCATCGGCACTTTCGCGTCCGGACTTGGTAGCCTTCGAAACTACCCTCCTCGTTCGGAAAATACCCCTGAGAGTTTCCCTGACCTTCGCAGACTCGCTCAGTCGCTCGGCAATGATATCTCTGGCACCAGCAAGGGCAGCATCAATGTCAGCGACCTTGTCATTCACGAACTTGGCCGCCTCAGCGTCCAGATTCCTGACATTGACCTCATACATCTTGTCGGCAAGCGGCTCCAGTCCGGCCTCTTTCGCTATTGTGGCCCTGGTTCTTCGCTTCGGCCTGAACGGGAGATACAAATCCTCCAACTCATTGGCATTGACACAGTTCTCGATTGCGGCACGCAATTCCGGTGTCAGCTTCTGCTGAGATTCGATGGTCGCGAGAATCGAGGCTTTGCGCTTCTCCATTTCGACGAATACGTCTGTCCAATGGCGGATGTTCGCGACCTGCTCGTCATCCAGACCGCCTGTGCGTTCTTTTCTGTAACGGCTGATGAACGGTATCGTGCAGCCTTCCTCGAAAAGCGTCGCACAGTTCTCTACCTGCCAGTCCTTCACGCCGAGAAGACCGGCTATATAATCGACATAGATTTGTTTCATTTTTCGTGTATCAGTTTGAAGGCCAAAGGCATACGCTCGGCCCAAGTCATTAATCCTGTGACAATACTTTCAGTTCGTCCCTATATGCAGAGAATATCTTGGATTTGGAAACGAATCCGATATATGTCCTGTCTTTCTTGACCACCGGAAGATTCCAGGCGTCAGTCTTTTCAAATTTTTTCATCACGCTGTCCATCTTCTCATCCTCGAAAACGTAAGCCGGAGAGGACTTCATGTAGTTATAGACATGGCGCGTCTTATACAAGTCGGTCTGGAACATGTCCTTACGCACATCCTCCAGCGAGACATAGCCCTGGAAATGCTTCTTGGAATCCAGCACCGGGAACAGGTTCCTTGCAGAATTCGACACGACATGAACCAGTTCGCCGAGGGTTGCGTCAATGCTGACCGTACTGAAATTGCTCTCGACCAGATCAGATGTCTTCAGAAGCGTGAGCACAGCCTGGTCACTGTTATGTGTAAGCAAATCTCCTGTCTTGGCGATTCGCTTGGTATAAATCGAGTATTTTTCTGAGATACGAATAGTTCCGAAAGCTATCGTAGAGGTAATGATAAGCGGGATAAAAAGCTCGTAACCACCTGATATTTCGGCGATAAGGAAGATTGCAGTCATCGGGGCCTGCATAACTCCCGCCATAAGTCCAGCCATTCCCACAAGCACGAAATTCTGTTCCGGAACGACAAACTCCGAACCGGCCAGCACCAGGTTCGTAATTCGCGCAAGGATGAATCCGGCTATGGCGCCGACAAAAAGAGTAGGACCGAAAGTTCCTCCGACACCGCCGCCGGAATTTGTCAATGTCATTGAAAAAACCTTGAAAAAGAGTATCAATGCAAAGAAGACCGGCACAAGCCACGGCGAATGCAGCATGAAAGCCAGAACGGTATCTCCGTCGTATGAAATCTGCTGTCCGTTCAAGAGCGGGGACAATGCATCATAACCTTCACCATATAGAGGCGGGAAAAGGAAAATCAGCAATCCCAGACCGGCGGCACAGAAAAACCATTTTCTATAAGGACTCTTCATCTTGCCGAGTTTATCCTCCAGCCACAAGGTGGTTCTCAGGAAATACAGCGAGCATCCTCCGCAGAAAAATCCCAAGAGAATGTAGAAAGGAACATTCTTTATGTCGAACGGTGTCAATGTACATTCGAACGGAAGCGAGTCGCCCAGAAAGATGTACGACACCATCGTCGCCGAGACCGATGCCAGAAGCAGAGGCATCATTGACGTCATCGAAATATTGAAAAGGAGGATTTCCAATGTAAAAAGGACACCGGCCAACGGGGCCTTGAAGATTCCCGCTACGGCTCCTGCGGCTCCGCACCCCAGGAGAATCGTCATGTTCCTGTAGGACATGCCCATATAGCGGGCGAAATTCGAGCCGATTGCGGCACCTGTATAGACGATAGGCGCCTCAGCACCGACGGAGCCTCCGAAGCCGATTGTCAATGAACTTGTGACAATGGAGGACCACATGTTGTGCGGTTTGATTCTGGACTCGTTACGCGACACCGCCAAGAGGACCTTGGTAACTCCGTGGCCGATATTGTCTTTCACGAAAAATCTGAGAATCAGGAGGGAACAAAGCATACCGATACCCGGGTAAACGAGATACAGATAATTGTCCCACGATGCATCAAACCAGTTCGTGAGAAAATGCTTGATTCCATGCACAAGAGACTCCAGAAGTACAGCAGCAAGTCCGCTGCATATACCGACAGCCAGAGCAAGCACAAGAAGCTTGTTCTTTTCAGGCATACTCCTAAGTTTATCCCGCAACGCGGCCAAGTGTCTTTTCATCATTTCCACTAAGTAATCCTTAAAAAATAACTTGGTAATCTTTGCTCGTCTTTTCGGTCTATATTCCTTCTCTCATCAGTCGTGTACGTCCAGTACACTCCTTCTTCGAAAAGAAATCTATCCTCGAAAATCCTTCACAAATCTTTACCAACTTATTTTTTCATGCTTACTAAAACGCACATTCCTTACAAACATACATAAAAAGCGGGTCACTAAAAAATTTATTTTAGCAACCCGCAGATAGTATTCTGACTCAAGACTACGCGTCAGCCGAATCGTCATCCCCTGATGAATACTGGGAAATGTTGTCATCAGGAAGAGTCTCGCCGTCTCCGGCTGCAGTTGAATTTCCGGTATCTTCACTTGCCTCCGACTCCTCGTTAAGCCACTTGTCGATATCCTCGGCATTATCAGTCTTGATCTTTATCTTCACAAGATAAATCGCATCAGGAAGTTCCATCGTAACAGCATAGAAGCAGCTTCCGTCAGGTTTGTCATATTTTATGATATCAGGCAGATAGTCACTGAACCCCTTCGGATACTTCTCCGCAAACGCAGCCTGGAGCTCCGCAGACATTTTTTCATAGCTCACTACTGATCTCTTTTTATGATTAGTCGCCATATATTTGTACAGTTTGTTTATATATTTCCGTTACATTTCATTTCGGGGTGCAATAATAGGACATTTTTTCTGATTTGAAATGTGTTTGTTCACTTTTTTTTGAAGAAAAATGATTTTTGCATCTTTTTCTTGTCCGGATTATGTTCTGTGAACACTGGTTTCATGGTTCTCGGGTCCAATCCGGAGTAGAACATGACTGACGAAGTGGTCATTGGAGTAGGAGTGAAATCCTGCACCTGGTCCATATAAATTCCCTTCAAAGCCGGGTTCGACGCAAGTTTCTGCATGTCGCTCATATGGCAGCCGGGATGCGAAGAAATGAAATACGGGACAATGCCTGTCCGCAATCCGGCTTCGGCCGTAATCTTGTCAAATTCCTTGCGCAGCCGGCAGAAAAGCTTGAAAGAAGGCTTTCCCATATAATAGAGCACATTGTCCTCGGTATGCTCAGGAGCGACCTTAAGTCGGCCCGAAGTGTGGTCAAGGATAAGTTCCTTCAGATACGGATAGGATGTCTTGTCCACAAACCCGTCCTCATTCAGGAAAAGGTCATATCGGATTCCGCTGCCGATGTAGGCATGGCGTATTCCCTTCACGGACATGACCTTATGATACATCTTAAGGACACGCTCATGACTCCGGTCCATGTTTGGACACGGGGCGGGGAAAAGACATGATTTGCGCCGGCACACATCGCAGAGAGCCGGATTCTTGCCCTTCATTCCGTACATGTTCGCGGTAGGCGCTCCCAAATCGGAGATATTGCCGGCAAAGCCCGGGACATTGAGCAGGCCCTTGACCTCCTTCACAATGGATTCTTCCGAACGGGACTGTATGAATTTACCCTGATGGGCAGCGATTGTGCAGAAGTTGCAGCCTCCGAAACATCCCCTGTGCGTATTGATGGAATATTTGATCATATCATACGCAGGTATCCTCTTGCCCTTGTATCTCGGATGAGGCAGTTTTGTAAACGGCAGGTCCCAGAAGGAGTCCATATCTTCCTGACTTGACGGCGGGTACGGAGGATTAATCTGCACATAGCCATCACCGCAGCATTCGACAATGGTATCCGGATGCATCATATTGGCCTGAGTCTCAATATGATGGAAATTCTCGGCAAAGGCACGTTTGTCCCTCTTGCACTCCTCGAAAGAATGGAGTTCAAGCATCCCCTTCCTTATCTTCGGCTTTCCGCTCATATAGAATCCGAGCTGAGGAATCTTATGCATATCGTGAAGACCTCTTCCTGCCTCGATGCCCTTTGTAAACTCCAGCATCGGCTTCTCTCCCATTCCATAGCAGAGATAATCAGCCCCGCTTGACACGAGAATGGAAGGCATGAGACAGTCATCCCAGTAATCGTAATGCGTCAATCTGCGGAGTGATGCTTCTACGCCGCCAATGATGACCGGAACATCAGGATAGAGTTCCTTCAGAATCTTCGTATAGACGGCGACCGCCCTGTCCGGACGCTGTCCGAACTTCGCATCCGGCGTATAGGCGTCATCATGACGGAGTCTCTTGGATGCCGTATAATGGTTCACCATGGAGTCCATCGCACCGGCATTGACACCGAAATAAAGCCGCGGCGCGCCCAATTTCTTGAAGTCGCGCAAATCGTCCCTCCAGTTCGGCTGAGGCACAACAGCAACGCGCCAGCCCCATTTCTGAAGCCAACGCGCTATGCATGCCGTTCCGAAAGAAGGATGATCGACAAATGCGTCTCCCGTAAAAAGGATTACATCAATGTAGTCCCAGCCTAATGCGTCCACCTCTTTCTTCGAGGTAGGAAACATGTATGCTTCCTTCGATTCGTTCATGTATCAATGATTTGGACCGCAATGCGGCCGACATATTACATTCTTTCCGGAAGAGTGATTCCGAGAAGGCCCATAGCCTTGGAAAGCACATCCGCAACAACCTGGATAAGCACCAGTCGGAAACTCTTCACATCCGCATTCTCTTCCTGGAGAATACGTGTCTCGTGATAGTACTGGTTGAACTCCTTGGCCAGGTCATAAGCATAGTTTGCAATCAGGGCCGGAGAGTACTCGGCACCTGCCTCACCTACTTTCGCCGGATAGATGTTAAGCATCTTGACAAGACGTATCTCCTTGGCTGACAAGTCCATATTCTGTTTCAGTCCTGCTGCGGAATGAGGGATATTCTGGTCATCGGCCTTTCTGAGGATAGACTTGATACGGGCATGGGTATATTGGATGAAAGGACCGGTATTGCCGTTGAAGTCAATGGATTCCTTCGGATTGAAGAGCATTGTCTTCTTAGGGTCCACCTTCATGATGAAATACTTCAATGCACCCAGTCCGATATTATGGTAAAGAGCCTCGCGCTCCTCCTCCGGCATGTCGGTCAATTTGCCAGACTCCTCTGAAGTAGCCTTGGCCTCTTCATACATCTTCTCGATAAGGTCGTCGGCATCCACTACCGTTCCCTCACGGGATTTCATCTTGCCCTCAGGAAGTTCCACCATTCCGTATGAAAGATGGAAGATATCGTCAGCCCACTTGAAGCCAAGTTTCTTAAGAATCAGCTTAAGCACCTGGAAGTGGTAATTCTGTTCATTTCCGACAACATAGACATGCTCGTCGAGATTATATTCAGAGAAACGTCTCTCTGCTGTACCGAGGTCCTGGGTCATATAGACTGACGTTCCGTCGCTTCTGAGGAGAAGTTTCCTGTCGAGACCGTCTGCAGTCAGGTCGCACCATACGGAGCCGTCAGGATCTTTTACGAAAACGCCCATATCCAGGCCCTTCTGAACGAGTTCCTTTCCGAGAAGATATGTGTCAGACTCGAAATATGTCTTGTCGAAAGTGATTCCGAGAGCCTTGTAGGTCTCGTCGAATCCCTTCATGACCCAGCCGTTCATCTTCTTCCAGAGGTCACGTACGGCCTTGTCGCCCTGCTCCCACTTCACAAGCATCTCATGTGCCTCTTTCAGGCATGGAGCCTCTTTCTCTGCCTCCTCCTTGGACATTCCGCCTGCAACGAGCCCATCCACTTCCTTCTTGTAGATATTGTTGAACTCCACGTAGCAGTCGCCTACGAGATGGTCGCCCTTTTCACCTGAAGACTCAGGTGTCTTGCCATTGAAATTCTTCTCCCACGCGAGCATTGACTTGCAGATGTGGACTCCCCTGTCATTGACAAGAGTAACTTTCATCACATTGTTTCCGCAGGCTTTGAGAAGGCGGGAAACTGAATCTCCGAGAAGGTTGTTCCTGATATGGCCGAGGTGGAGCGGCTTGTTTGTGTTAGGTGAAGAGAACTCTACCATGATATTCTTTCCGGTGGACGGAAGTACTCCGAAGTTCCCTGCACCGGCGATATCCGCAAAGAGTTCGTTCCAGTAAAGGGACGAGAACAGGATATTCAGGTATCCTTTCACGCAGTTGTATCCCGCAACTTCAGAGACATTGGCCTTCAGCCACTCTCCGATTGCGTTTCCGGTATTCTCCGGAGACTGGTGGGACATTCTGAGAAGAGGGAATACAACGAGGGTATAATCCCCTTCGAATTCTTTTCTGGTTACTTGTACCTGTAGTGCGGATGCCTCAACCTCAGCACCATAGAGGCTCTTGATAGCATCAGAAGCGTTCTGCTGTATAAATAATTCTGGTGTCATTTTGTCTGATATGTTTCTGCTTTTCCCATGTCTTGCAGCATACAAAACATGAACTCGTTTATTACTGCAAAAAGAGGGCGACTGCCAGTCACTCTCTTTTCGCTATACTGAATAATTACCTGTTAACCGAGATATCCCTTAAGGTTTTTGCTTCTTGAAGGGCTCTTGAGTCTCCTGATAGCCTTTTCCTTGATCTGACGGACGCGCTCCCTGGTAAGTCCGAACCTTTCGCCGATTTCCTCAAGTGTCATCTCCTGGCATCCGATGCCGAAGAAAGACTTGATGATTTCACGCTCACGGCTTGACAATGTCGAAAGTGCGCGCTCGATTTCAGTGGAAAGAGACTCGTTTACAAGGCCTCTGTCAGCGCTCGGAGAGTCATCGTTGGGAAGAACGTCAAGCAAGCTGTTGTCCTCACCCTCGACAAACGGAGCATCCACAGAAACGTGCCTGCCGGAAACCCTCAATGTATCTGAGATCTTGTCCTTAGGAACATCTATCATCTCTGACAGTTCCTCGCTGGACGGCTGTCTCTCGTTTTCCTGCTCAAACTTGGAAAGCGCCTTGTTGATCTTGTTCAGTGAACCAACCTGGTTCAGAGGCAGTCTGACGATTCTTGACTGCTCGGCAAGCGCCTGGAGAATAGACTGGCGGATCCACCACACTGCATAAGAGATGAATTTGAATCCCCTTGTCTCATCGAATTTCTCCGCAGCCTTGATAAGTCCGAGATTACCCTCATTGATGAGGTCCGGAAGGCTCAGGCCCTGATTCTGATACTGTTTCGCAACAGAAACCACGAATCTCAAGTTCGCTCTTGTAAGTTTTTCCAATGCACGCTGATCACCTTTCCTGATTCTTTGCGCCAACTCCACCTCTTCCTCTGGCGAAACCAGCTCTTCCCTACCGATCTCCTGAAGATACTTGTCCAGGGATGCGCTCTCACGGTTAGTGATCGACTTTGTAATTTTCAGTTGTCTCATTTAAGATATCTATGTTTAGTCCTTGCCGAATGCAAAGTAAGCTGCCCTGCCGTCCGTATCGACACCTTCGACATAGACTGCCCTCTTCGCTTTCTTGGCAATATTAATCACGTCTTCAGGTTTTCTGACAGGTTCATCATTGACATAAAGGATGACAAAGCCCTCGGAAGCACCAGCATCCTGAACTTTTCCCGGACCTACGGAAACGATTTCTACGCCCGCCCTGAGTCCTGCACGCTGAAGTGTTTCTTTAGACGCTTCTTTCAACTTCGCCCCATAGAACGCTACAGAACCGTCCACATCTTTCGAACCGGTTTCCATAGAAGTTCCCTGGAATGTCACCTCCAATGTCTTCTCATTTCCGTCACGGACAATTCTGATGGCAGCCTTGTCTCCAGGATGATATGAGCTGACTTTTTCCTGCACTGAAGAAGGAGTAGTGATCTCGGTGGAATCTACGGCAATAATGACATCACCTTTCTTGATTCCGGCCTTGTCAGCAGCTCCGCCCTTCATCACCTCCTCTACATATACGCCTTTTGGAGCCAAAAGTTTCATTTCTTTTGCTTTTTTGTCATCAATCGGTGACATTGTGACACCGAGCAATGCCCTTTTGACACTACCGAAATCTATCAAATCTTCAGCGATACGTCTCACGATGTTAGAAGGAACCGCAAATGAATATCCTGTATAAGAACCTGTCTGTGAAATAATTGCAGTATTCACTCCAACAAGTTCACCTTTCTGGTTCACAAGGGCGCCGCCACTGTTTCCAGGGTTCACGGCAGCATCTGTCTGAATGAAAGATTCGATCTTGAATTCACCCGGAGCATGAGGCATCTGACGGCCCTTCGCACTGATGATACCGGCAGTGATGGTAGAACGCAGGTCATAAGGGCTTCCAATCGCGATAACCCACTGTCCGAGACGGAGTTTGTCCGAATCTCCGAAAGGAACCACAGGCAAACCGGTAGCCTCGATCTTGAGGATGGCAACGTCAGTTGCAGGGTCTGTTCCGATAACCTTTGCAGGATATGTCTGGTTGTTGTTCAAGGTCACATCCACAGTGGAAGCGCCGTCCACGACATGATTGTTGGTCACGATATAACCGTCCGAGCGGATAATCACACCTGAACCGCTGGCCTTCTGTTCCCTGCTCTGAGGACCCATCTGGTCACCGAAGAAAAATTTGAAGAACGGATCCTGTATCGTATTCTGTTTCTGCTTGATAGTCACCTGGACATATACGACTGCATCCACAGCTGATTCTGCGGCATATGTGAAGTCAGGATACTCAGTCTGTGCCAGATTGACAGTTCTGTATGATGATCCGTCAGCGGACAGAACTGCTGCCTCGCCCTCCGATATCAGTTTTGGGGTGCATGCTTTCACTACACCAAATGCGGTCAGACCGGCTACTATAGCCGATGCCAACACGGTAATGACTGATTTTCTCATAATATCTGAATTTTTATGTTTCAAAATATGTGTCGCGCCCCCGAAGTCCGGCATTTCGCCGCGCAGGAGAAAGGTCAATGTCAATTTGCAGCATTGACCCGCTCCTGCCGATAGCCACCCTTCGGAGACCGGACGACTAAAAATCAAATTATATGCCACAATTCAGGAAAATTATATACCTTTGTAATGAGTGGCCACTAATGGACGGCACATGCTTGAAGGAGCACATGGGGACATCTGCCGGAGCTCCGTAACCATCTTAGCGGCAACATGAACGAAAACAATAAAATTATAATAATATGAAACTCGTCATATCCAGTTCAGAACTTCTGAAAGGACTTCTGACTGTAGCCAAGGCAATCCCTGCCAAGACGACAGAAGCCATCCTCGAAGACTATCTGTTCGTGCTGAGCGGAGACAAACTCGAAGTAACAGCCTCCGACAAGGAAATCACAATGAAGACACGCATCAGCATTGATCCTGTCAGACCGGAGGACGAAGGACGCATCGCCGTACCTGCAAGGCAGCTCAATGATCTTCTCAAGGAACTTCCTGACCAGCCTATCACCATCAGCACCATCAGCGACAACCAGTTCGAGTGCACATGGTCAAGCGGTTCATCCACATTGCCTTACTTCAATCCTGACGATTATCCTGAGGCCCAGTCTGCAGGAGATGACGCGACAACTATCGAATTCCCTGCACAGAGTCTCGCGGACGGTATCGGAAAGACAATCTACGCTTCTTCCGACGAGGACAACCGCCCGGTAATGAACAGTATATTCTTCGACATCACACCTGATTCCACCACTTTGGTAGCATCTGACCTTCAGAAACTTACATGCTACCAGACGACTGACGAAGTGAAAGCCGAGGCTCCTTGCTCATTCATCCTGAACAAGAAACATGCGGCCGTACTCAAGTCAATCATAGGCAAGGATGTCGAGACAGTTTCGATCAAGTTCGATTCCAAGACAGCCGTGTTCCAGTTTGACAACACGACCATCATCTGCTGCCTCGTGGTGGGAAAATATCCTGACTACAGGACCATTATCCCGCAGAACAACTCCAATATCCTGAGAATCAACAGGGTTCAGCTTCTGAATACGGTACGCCGAATTTCAGTCTGCTCACCGAAAGGTTCAAACCACATCAAGTTCGAGCTTACACCGGGTTCATTGGAGATTTCAGCACAGGACCCTGGTTTCGAAATTGCAGCACACGAGAAAGTTGCATGTCAATATGACGGAAGCGACCTGGTAATCGGTTTCAAGTCCACACACATCATCGAGATGTTGTCAAACCTCTCATGCGAGGAAATCGTCATGAAATTCGTGGACAAGAGAAGGTCGGCATTGCTTCTGCCTTCTGAGGAAGAAGCCAAGAGCGAGAAGGTATTCGGTATCGTAATGCCTATAATGGTCAAATAGTTATGCAGCTTCATCTTGACAGGCCTCTGCTTTTCTTCGACATTGAAAGCACAGGCCTTAACATTGTGTCAGACTCTATCGTAGAGCTCTCTTTCGTGAAAGTGTTCCCTGACGGTCATGATGAAATCAAGACCTGGAGGGTGTGCCCTTGGGATTATAAGGCCAAGAAGCAGAAAAGCATGGACCCGGGAGCCAGCGCCGTGAACGGCATCAAGGACGAAGACGTCGCCGGAGAGAAGAAATTCATCGAAATCGCACCTGAGGTTGTGGATTGGCTGAAAGACAGCGACTTGGCAGGATACAACTCCACCAAGTTCGATTTGCCGATGCTTGCCGAGGAAATAGAAAGGGCCCGCGCATATTGCAACGAGCGCATAGCTGATGCAAAGACGCCGGCCGACAAGAAGGACAAGGCGCAGAAAGTCCTCGACTCTCTTGACATTGACCTTCACTCAAAGCAGATGATCGACGTCCAGACCATATATCATTATATGGAGCCGAGGAATCTCAAGGCAGCGTACAGGTTCTACTGCGGCGGTGAGGATTTCAAGAATGCACATTCGGCTGAGGCTGATACAGTTGCTACTTATGAGGTACTCAAAGGCCAGCTGGACATGTATCAGGAGCCAGACAAGTATCACGAGAACCCGCTCAAGAACGACGTGACCTTCCTTTCAAATGTCGGCGGACGTCCGCGTACAGTGGATTATGCAGGAAGACTTGCCCTGGGAAAGGACAATGAGCCTGTCATAAGTTTCGGAAAGCACAGAGGCCATACCGCGAGGGAGGTCTATGAGACTGAGCCTGCGTATTTCGCATGGATTGAAAATGGTGAATTCACCATGGACACCAAGCGTCAGTTTGCCCTGCTGAAAGAGAAATTCGACAAGGAAAAGAAAGAGGCAATGAGCAAACCACTCGAAGGCGAGGATTTGAAGAAGGCTTTGGGCGCGCTGCAGAACAAGTTCGGAAACAAATAACCACGTTGTCCCACTTGAGTAATGAACATCATAGTAAAGACTTTCGGAGGTAATGTCATCGTCCGTCCCGATACCACATGGGAGAAGGACAACGAGGACATCTACCCGCAGGATTTCATAGAGACATTGAGTTTCACTCCAGTTCTTTTCGCAAGGATCAGCAAACCGGGAAAGAGCGTGGGGCTGAGGTTCGCGTCAAGATATTATGACTCTGCAAATTATGGTCTTCTTCTCTATCCCGAGAACTTGCTTCGCGGAGGAGAAGAAGACTTTGCATGTGCTTCATGCATTGACCATACCTCTTTTCTTCCGGCACCTCTCTATCAGAAATGCGTATTCGGCACTGCCGGCAACGAGTTCATTCTCAGCAAGGACGGGAAAGAGATTTTCCGCACTTCCACCGAAGGCCTGGCCAGAATCGAAGAGGCCATAGAGGAAGCCACGCGCAAGATATACATCAGGACGGGAGACCTTGTCGCCATAGAGCTGGACAGCCGTAAGATGCTGTATGACAGAGCAGAAGGCATTGTCAATATCCACGGGACCTTCTGCGGCAACGAGACCGTCAGTTTCAATATCAAGTAACTCCAATGAATTACGACATCATCATAATCGGAGGCGGTGCTTCCGGACTGATGGCGGCTTATGGGGCATGCAAGGCGAGCAGCAAAAAAGTCAGCGTCCTTGTGCTCGAAAAGATGCCACGTCCGGGAAGAAAAATCATGATTACAGGAAAAGGGCGTTGCAATTTTACCAATGTGAAGTCATGGAGCGATTTTTCATCTCATGTCAGGGCCAATTCCAATGTACTGCGCCCGTCATTCTACAACCTCACCCCCGATGCCCTGATAGACTTCTTCAGCCAGAACGGGATGGAGTCCGTCGTCGAACGCGGAGACCGCGCCTTCCCGATTTCGCACAAGTCAATGGATGTCGTCGATGCCCTCGCAGATGCGGCATTGCATGCCGGCGCAAGGATTGAGGTCAATGCTGATGTGACAGATGTCGTCCACGATTCTTCCTGCTTCACTGTGACACTAGCCGGAGGAAGGTCATTCACATCGTCCAAACTGATTGTCGCAACCGGAGGATTGTCATATCCTTCAACAGGTTCCACAGGATTCGGATATGACGTGGCCCAGAAACTCGGGCACACGATAAAGCAATGTTTCCCGTCATTGACAGCTCTCGTTCCGAAAGGTTATAAACTCATTCCGGAAGGATTCAAGGCTGATATGAAGTGTCATATTGACAGGAGCACTCCCCTCTCAGAGACAGGTGCGGCTCTCTGCGGAAATTCATTGAAAAATATCGGCATCAAATTGGAGGTCAATGGTATAGAGGCACAGGAAATGGAGGGTGACATTGACTTTACCGATGGCGGACTCGAGGGCCCGGCAGGTTTTACGATGAGCCGGAACGCGGTCAAGTCGCTGATCAACGGCGGCAAGGCAAAAATTCTGATTGACATGAAGCCGGGTGTGCCTGAAGAGGAGTTTTCGTCTCGCGTCAATGACTTGTGGCGTGAGGTGATGAAGGACCCGCGCAGCAGCGGCAAGCCTGTACGTCAGGTTACCAAGATTCTGCTGGGCAAACTGATGCCATGGGATCTCATACCTGCTTTCATGAAGTGTCATCCCGAGTTTTTCTCCGGTCCGAAGGGACGCGAGTCAATGAAAGTCAAGGCGCTGGTCAATGCCATGAGGCGCTGGGAGTTCGAGATCGAGGGATATGTCGGCTATGAGCGTTGCGTGATTACTGCCGGTGGCGTTTCCGCTGATGAAGTCATTCCCAAGACATTGGCTTCCAGAAAATGCGAGGGGTTGTATCTCTGCGGCGAAGTGCTTGATATAGATGCAGATACAGGAGGCTATAATCTTCACATCGCATTTTCGACAGGTTATCTTGCAGGTATTTCTGCGGCGTTGTCGTGCTAGGGATATTTACCTTGCATGTGACTGCAATTCGGTGTAAAAATGAGGCTTTTTTTACACCGATTATCATTTTTGAGACAAATGGTGTAAAATCAGGCCAATTTTTACACCATTTTTATCGTTGGTAGGCAGAGATAGATGGATATACAAAAACGGCTGACAATCAAATTATTGATTATCAGCCGATTTTGTTTGGAGCCACTCAAGGGGTTCGAACCCTCGACCTGCGCATTACGAATGCGCTGCTCTACCAACTGAGCTAAAGTGGCAACATTGACGCAATGGTCGAGCCAAAGCGGATTACAAATGTAATGCTTTTTTCTGGATTTATTGCATATCGGACAAAAAACTTTTCAATGGGATGCAAATGATACGAATCCGGATTTAAATTCAGAGCACTTCCTTGTAGTAATATAAAGTATCGGGGTTCTGCTGATGGAAAATCTGCACGAGGTCATGAAGGATGAGGTCAGGACGAACCGCACCGCTTTCCCAGAAATCATTGCCTCCGCCCGGAGTCACCCGAAGGGTATTATTGAAAATCTTCTGCACTTGCATTGACCTGAAGACAGGATTCTGAGAGTACAGGTCAATGCGGGTGTCACACCACCCGGTATTGAGCCAAAAGTCGGCTTCTGTGGAATAGCCGAGGGCCTGCTCAACAGAAATCACGGATGATTCGGTTTTGCCCTGCACGGCACCCAGCACGTTGCCGCCGGCGTCATTGACGAGTCGTGTCATGTAGTTTTCGCCTCCGGGAATATACCAGGCATCACCATACGGGATATTCATCAGGACATTGACGCGGGGCGAGTTTCCTGCACCGGACATGATTTCATTATATGACTGACAGACAGTATCATAGACAGAATCTGCCACTGCCATTTTTCCTGTCATTGACCCAAAAATTTTTACGTAAGATGCGCGTGCGAGCGGGCTGTTTTCTAGGTAATCGTCGAGGACCAGGACGGGGATGCCGAGCGAACGGAGATGCGACACGAAGGTGCTGCCCGGCATTGAATATGTCAGCACGAGATCCGGTGCGAGTCCGACGATTTTTTCGTAGTCAGGAGCGGCTTCCGAGCCGACATCGGCGACCAGGCCTTCCTCGTAACGTCTTATGACACAAGTATCTGTGAGATAACGGATTCCTGAGACGCCACAGACCGCATCGGCTGCTCCGACAGAAGACAGGTAAGCGACGTAACTTGTAGACATACAGACAAGCCTGCGCAATGGCGGAGTAAATGTAATACTGTCGGCGGCAGTCCGTATCGTTACTTCCTTGCCGTTTATGTCAATGCTGAAATGCGCTTTGTCAATGTTGCCGGCCGTATCGGCGTGTCTGCCGCAGCTGAAAACAAATGTCAGCGTGGCAATCAGGGCAGATATGATTTTCAGATGTCTTGTCATCGGGTAGCTTTACTTAATCCGTCAAAATTATTAATTTTGCATGGATTGTGAAAATTTATGGTCGAAACGACGGAAACATGAAAAAATTTGATACTAAAGTCCAGATGATGGACGCGGGAATGACTCTTTTCGAGACAGAGGAGAACTACGGAAACACACTTGGTCAGGTAAAGGCCGAGTTGGAAGTTTACGGCAAGGTACTGAGGCCCAGCGAATTGAGCGAAGCCATATTGCCGGATTCCACAGGAGATTGCGACTTGTTTCTGGACTGGTCTTCCGCATGGAGAAAGCGTTACATTTCATGCCATCTGGAGAGTGCCGGCGAGACCGAAAAGGACGGAAAGACCATTTACCGTTACGCGGCATCTTTCAAGGAGGGCAACAGGAGCACCATCCTGCGTGGAGCCGTAATGCTGATGTTTCTGCTGACTATGCTCACTGAAATTTTCTTCGGTTCAAGCCTGCTGTCCAAGATTCAGGGACTGGTCTGCGCCGGTCTGACCGCCTGGCTGTGGATACTCCCGAGCAGAAAGGCTCAAAACCTGGTCTTCTCCCTGATGCGAAAACTTAGTAATCCTTAAAAAATAACTTGGTAATCTTTGCTAGTCTTTTCGGTCTATATTCCTTTTTTCATCAGTCGTGTACGTCCAGTACACTCCTTCTTCGAAAAGGAATCTATCCTCGAAAATACATCACAAATCTTTACCAACTTATTTTTTCATGCTTACTTAAAAACGACAACAGGAGACAATAGAAAATCATCCTGAGCATCCCGGGACTGGAAATCAGATTACTCCTGAGCCGAGCATTTCGTCACGGTCGTACCATACGGCGAACTGGCCAGGCGTAATGCCACGCTGAGGGGTCTCGAAAAGGATGAACAAACCGGCTTCACGCATGACCAGGAGTGCATCCTGGAGAGGCTGGCGATAACGGATACGGACACGATAACGCCTGATGTCACCCGGCTGCATACGCAAATCCTCGCGAATCCAATGAATCTCGTCCGGCCTCACCACAAGACAACTGCGCGACAGGCCCTTGTGCTGATGCCCCTCCCCCACGTAAATGATATTCTTGTCAATGTCAGTGGAAATCACGAAAAGCGAATCCTTGTGACCGCCGATATTCAGGCCCTTCCGCTGTCCGATAGTATAGAACTGCGCCCCCTCATGACGTCCGACGACCGCCCCATAAGGATTGGCCTTGTAACGAGTCTTCTTTATATGATGCTTTCCTGAACGATAAGTCTCCGTCTCGAACTTGATGTCATCATAAGTCACCGGTTCAGAAAGTCTTAAGAAATCCTCATCAGAAAGGGCACGGACCTTGCCGAAGTCATATATCGACTCGGCACGACATCCTCCTTCGAAAGAGCCTGCTTCCGAATGGGCGGACTTGTCATCTGAAATATAATCAGTTATGAGATTGACATTACCCTCGCTGCCTGAAACCATCAATGATGCCAGAGTGGACCCTATGAACTGATACTGAGGGGAGACATTGAAAAAAGCATCGTAAACCTCGACGACATCCCCCTCGACAGATTTCAATTTCTGCTGCAGGAAGACCGGCAAATCGACTTTTCCCACAAAACAGATTCCCTGCGAATCCTTCTTTTCAGCAGACGGCAAATCAGCCTCCGCAGCAAGACGTCGCACCTCCGGCTTGCAAATGTCCCCTATCGGAAACAACGCCATTGAAAGCTGCTCCTCAGTCAATTGACAAAGAAAATAGCTCTGGTCCTTGTTCGGGTCCGAACCGGCAAGAATTCTCCAGACAGGTTTCCCGTCACGCATAAGTTGCTGTCCGTCAGGACCAAGTGCAGGTTCCTTGCGGCAATAATGTCCGGTCGCAACGAGGTCAGCACCCATCTTCCTGGCAGCCTTCAGAAATGCATCGAACTTGATCTCACGATTGCAGAGCACATCCGGGTTCGGAGTCCTGCCCTTGGAATATTCGTCGAACATGTAATCGACCACGCGCTGACGATATTCATTGCTCAAGTCAATGAAATAGAACGGGATACCGATTTTCCTCGCGACCATCTCGGCCACGAACCGGTCCTCTTCCCACTCGCAGTCTCCATGCAGAGTGCCTTCCGTATCATGCCAGTTCTGCATGAACATGGCGAATACGTCATAACCCTGCTGCTTCAAAAGCAGAGCAGCCACACTTGAATCAACACCTCCGGAAAGACCGATGCAAACTTTCTTACCCATATCAATGACAATCTACAGTCGCTTTGTCGCCGGCCATCGGAAAATGCCCATAACCGGCTTCAAAAACATTCAAAACATGCAAAGATAATCAGATTCCGAATAAATGCACGAGGAAAATTTTCATTTTGAAACGCAAAATTCCTATCTTTGAAACGATTGACAACAAAGACATTGATATTATGACAAATAAAACACTGGAAATCAACTATAAGGAATTCAGTTCACTGGATGAACTGGAGCCGCAGGACAGGGAACTCTGCGAGGCCGCAGAAAAGGCATTGACAGGATCCTATGCGCCATATTCGAATTTCAATGTAGGTGCAGCCGTGAGGCTTGCCGACGGCAGCATAGTGAGCGGAGCGAATCAGGAGAATTCCGCCTATCCGTCAGGACTTTGCGCTGAGAGGACGGCCATGTTCGCAGCCCACGCGAATCATCCCCGGACACCGATGAGAAGCATAGCCATAACCGGTGCACAGAACGGCAAACTGAACAGCGGAATTACCGCGCCTTGTGGTGCATGCCGTCAGGTGATGGCTGAATATCAGAAAGTTGCAGGCCAGAACATGAGCGTTCTGCTCTACGGAAGCGACGTAATCCTCAAATTCGAGAAAGTGGATGACGTGCTCCCGTTCATATTCACGAATCTCGACTAGGAATTCACCAACTCACGCAACTCAGCCAAGGTAATGGCATGACTTTGTGACGTTCCCTCCAAAATGGAATCTGCAAGATTCTGTTTCACCTTGTGCAGACGGAGAATCTTCTCCTCAATAGTACCTTTGGAAATAAGATGATATACAGTCACATTCTGCTGCTGTCCGATACGGTAGGCGCGGTCTGTGGCTTGTTGTTCTATGGCAGGGTTCCACCACGGATCCAGATGGATGACATAATTGGCTCCGGTAAGGTTCAGCCCCAGACCGCCAGCCTTGAGACTGATAAGGAAAACAGGACAGGCTCCATGCTGAAAGTCATTGACCATCACCTGTCTCTGCTTTATCGGTGTACTTCCGTTCAGATAGAAATGTTCAATTCCTGACGTCTTCAAATCATTGGAGACCATGTTCAGGAAACTGGTGAATTGACTGAATATCAACACGCTGTTTCCGCCTGAAATAATTTCCTGTACCAGTTCCATCAGGGCAGATATCTTGGTAGGAGTCTCTTTCCAGCCCTTTCGCACAAGAGGCATCGCGCAAGCCGCCTCACGAAGTTTCGTAATTGCCGCAAGCGCATTGACATTGACCTTACCCTCGGACTCGAGCTTGGATTTCGCATCTTCCCGCATTGTCTCGTACGCGACGAATTCTGCCGGCGACAGCTCCACCAGACGCATAATTTCGGTCTTGTCAGGCAGTTCCTCCACTACCTCTCCCTTCGTCCTCCTGAGGATGAACGGCTGGATTATGCGTTTCAGCTGGGCACGACGCTCGTCATCACCATTTTCTATCGGAGTTATGAATTTCGCCGAGAACTGCTCAAACGTGCCGAGCAGTCCCGGATTGATGAATTGATAAAGGTTCCAGAGTTCGCCCAGATAATTCTGTACCGGTGTACCTGTCAATATGATACGGCTCCCGGCATGAAGCGACATCGCAGCAGCGGACATCTTCGTATCCCTGTTCTTGATTGTATGGGCCTCGTCAAGACATGCAACATTCCACCGGATTCCGGAAAAGGTCTCCTGTTCTTTTGTCAAAAGCCCGTAAGTGGCGATGACAATGTCATAGGGCCCCGCAGAACTGAGCGTTGCAGAACGGTCGTCTGCCTCATTGAAAATCACAGGATGCAGTGCAGGAGCGAACTTGGCAAGTTCTCTCTGCCAGTTCATGACAACTGATGCCGGCGCAACCACAAGTGACGGTCCTTGAGCGGCTTTCGACAACAGGAACGCTATGGTCTGGACAGTCTTTCCGAGTCCCATATCGTCAGCCAGACAGGCTCCGGCACCCCAATAATCGAGTCTGGACATCCATTTATAGCCATCCAGCTGGTAATCGCGAAGGTCAGCTTTGAGACCATCAGGAACAGTCGGAATATATTTTTCCGAATCCTTCATCCTTTCAACAGCCTTCTTATACTCCTTGTCCACAGCAGCATTGACACCGCTCTTCTTCACCAAATCCGCGAGGAGACCGGCCTGAAACACTGAAACCCGCTCAGTCCCTTTCTGCGACTGCCCGAGAGATTCGAGTCGTTTCATATACTTGGCAAGAGAGTCAGACAATGCAACATATTCATCCTCACCCATTTTCAGGTATCCGTCAGAATATCCTCCTGCTGAAAGCGCAGCCATAATCTGGTCCAGCGTGAATTGATGTTCTCCGGCATTGGCCTCTCCCTCGATTTCAAACCAGTTTTCATTGGATTTCACATGGATATTAATTGCAGATTGCTCAAGTCTTCCAAGAACCTTAAGCTGCTTGCCTTCAGGCCATTCAAGAGTACAGATATCCGTCATATCTCTGGTCTGTTCGAGAATATCCAGCATCTGCGGAATCGACGGCAGATAATAATCTTCGTCGAAATCCATGCTTTCAAAATCAATTCTTCCGGACAACGTCTTGAAATTTGCGCGCTCAGTTTTCATATCCCTGTTCACATGCCAGCGCTTCCCGTCTGAAGCATCGTAGAAGGAATGTTCGCCCAAGCCCGGCCTGAAAGTGATTTTTCCTCCGTCCAAAGGCCTTGTGTATAAGGTCAATGCAAATGAGGCAGGTTTGGGAATGATGCGGATATAAATCCTCGGATTGCCGTCCTTATCCTCAACAATAGAGGCCGAGCGGAAATATTCAGAGTGAACTTCGATGATTTTTTCAATCCTTGGCACCATACCCTGTAAAGTACCTTCCGCACTTTCAGGGAATGTGGCCTTGGTGGCAAAAAGTTTGTCCAGAAACTGTTTCTGCACCAGATTCAGGCGAATGACATTATACGAGTGAGGATTGACTCTTACAACGGATTCCCTCATGAATTCGTTGTAATACCGCATTTTCGGAACATTGGTTCCGAATACGAACATCTTTTGCTTCTTATCCTTTTCCAATGTTACGAACGGCGTTTCATCATTGACGGCAATCCTGTTTTCCTCATCGTAGCTATCGTAAAACACTCTGTCACAGCCTATCAAAGCCGGGAAGAGATGGGCATCATTCAATATCAGACGAGACCTGAGCCTTTCAATGACACGGCTGTCATATTCATCACAGACACTGCCGTAAAATCCTGTCAACAAGGAGGATATGGCCACAGCCTTACCTGCGCTCCACCTGCCGCTCTTTAGTATTCCCTGTTCTTTAATCGCAACCTGGCCCTGCTTGTTTGCAACATAGATGAGACGACCGGATTTCTTATCCTCCGCCTTTTTGTCCTGACTGCTGTCAATGAGATTTTCAAGAACCGCCAAATCGTGTTCCCACGGCTGCTTGAAGTGCATTCTTGACATAATAGGTGACCCGCCGAACAAGTTTTCCAGAGATTGCCTTTCCTCTTCGCCAAGACCGATACCAGTCTCATATCTGACCACTGCCATCAACGGCGTCGGCACTTCCACTTTTTCTTTGATAAGACTTGCTCCGAAACGACTCTCGAATCCGGAATACAGTTCCACGGTCTCGCGAAGCATACTTTCAACTGACGGAATTCCCTCAGATATACGCATCTCATCATAGCCCAACGACTTCTGCGCGAGATATATTGCAGCTCCGAACTGGACAGGATCCGCCTTTTTATTCAAAAAGGAAGTAAGTTTCTTCTGATATTTCTCGCTGCCTTCCAGAATATATGCAGATATCAGAAAATATGTCATGACAGGCGAAGGCAGGTAATTCTTCGGCTTCAATCTCGTGTTCCGATTCTTTTCAAGTTTGAGAGCATGTTCAAAAAGATCAATTGCCGCGTTGTAATCTCCTTTATACAAAAGCCTGACAGCACAGACTGATTCCGCTACGGAGTCCAAGGCTCCAGCCGCGACAAGCGACTCTGTCCAAAGCCCTTCCACGAGCCATCTGTAAGCATTGACTTCACTCATCAGTTTTCTCTCATCCGCTTCGACATAATCTTTTATGAATTTTTCCGCTTTATCCAGAAAACTTTTGTCAATAGTGCCATTGGCTTCATTCGAAAGCAAGGCAAAACTGAAGAAACTCGAGAGCTCTTCCTGCGGCGCCCTCTCGAATATCGCACTGAAGGCTTCATCGAACATGACCGGAATCAGATCGTTTGTACATTCGGACATCAGCCAGAACTGGAAATCAAACATACGGGCAAGTTTCTCGGTGTCATTATTGAAAATGCACTGGACAAGAGACGCGCGAGATGTCGAACCGGAACGGTCATATTTCGGGAGTTCCGGATAATACAGCAAGGCATTGAGGGCCACCTTCATATAGTAGAAACAATCCACCTCATATATCCTGTCGCTCCACGTTAGAGTCCAGTTTACATAGTGGTTTTTCACAAGAACTTCCAAGTCAGCCCTGAGTTCCTCATTTGTCGGGTACCACAACTTAAGCTTTGATTTCAATGTTCTTGTGCTATAGTCGCATGAATCTGTCAATGCTATATAGCTCAAAAGCACCCACTGCCTTTCAGTGAGGTTCCATTCGAGTTTCGGAAAAACAGATTTAAGTTTCTTCAGATGAGCGGAAGGCCTGTTCATAATTAAGAATATTTCTACGACAAAAGATATTGTCAATGTTACTGCAAATTCAGTACGTAATTAGCAAATACAAAGATAAAGAGAATCAATGCCAGCCGCAAATATTTCATGTCAATATCAACTGGATTATACACTGAATTGCGGGCAATTATCTGAAATGTTTTAGATTGTGGCACGGAAATGGCAGCAGGTTGTGAGTTCCATTATAATGAAATTCACACAAAATGACCAGAAATCACTTTCTTAAGACATTGACAGTTCTCATCATTGCCGTTTCTGCGGGTGTGTCTTGCCCTCAGGCACTGGCTCAGGTGAGATTTTCCGACAATTTTGCAGACTCGACTCTGCGCGTCGATTATTGTTTCAGCGGGGATGCTGCCGGCCAGTCATTGAGTCTCGACTGCTTGGAGTCCTCCGACGGATGGTACGGCAGGAGAGTCAATCTCGACAGGATGCCGCTCCGCGGAAATGGAGAGATCCTGATGAAGGATGCCGAAACCGGCGCCCGCCTCTATGCCTGGTCATTTTCTTCTCTTTTCAATGAATGGCTGACTACTGATGAGGCAAAGCATCGCGCAAGGTCATTCGAGCACACTGTTCTCGTGCCGATGCCGAAACGCAAGGTCGAGATTTCTCTGAGACTTTTCAACAATAAGGGAGAAGTGGCCGCCGGGCATGATTTCATTTTCGACCCGTCTGACATTCTGGTCCGCAGGGCTCCCGTTTCCGAGGCACGCTGGAGTTACCTTCACAAAGGAGGCGACAGCAAGGACTGCATTGACGTGGTGATAATGGCTGAGGGCTATTCGGCAAAGGATATGAAAACATTCCGCAAGGATGCGCAGGCGGCATGCGATGCGCTTCTTTCAGCGGAACCGTTCTCCAAGATGGAGGATTGTCTGAACATAATAGCCGTAGAGTCAGTTTCGAAGGATTCGGGCGTTTCCGAGCCTCTTAAAGGCCAATGGAGGAACACGGCATTGAGTTCACACTTCTCGACTTTCTATTCTGACAGATATCTTACAAGCGAGAATGTCCACGACATTCATGACCAGCTGACGGGCATTCCATATGAGCATATCATAATCCTCGCAAACACAGACACTTACGGTGGCGGTGGAATATATAATTCCTATACCCTCACGACGGCGCATCACCGCCAGTTCCGCCCGGTCGTAGTCCATGAATTCGGTCACAGTTTCGGAGGTCTGGCCGACGAATATTTCTACGAATATGCAGATGCACTTGATTCCAGCTATGACATTGGCGTGGAGCCTTGGGAACCGAACCTCACGACATTGGTCGATTTCGACAGCAAATGGAAGGACATGCTCCCTGAAGGCTGTATCATACCGACTCCGGGAAGTCACCTGAAACTCTCCGAACTGGACAACTCTCAGGAAGCCATCGACCGTATCGGCGTATATGAAGGTGGCGGATACCTTCTGAAAGGCATCTATCGTCCGGCTGACAATTGCCGTATGCGTACTAACGAGGCCGCGGGATTCTGTCCTGTGTGCCGCAGATCACTTACCAACCTAATCCTTTTCTATACACAGGAAAGCAAATAACAACTGATAATGGATTTAAAAATAGAGCCTAACCGGATTTTTTCCTTTTCCTTTGCTTGAAACATTGCTACGAATACACATAATTACTAATAATCAAATTAAAACAGAGCTAACTATTATGAGAAAAATTCTAATGATTTGCGCTGCTCTCGCATTTCTGGCTAACGGTACTCCTGCACTGGCTCAAGATGCCGTCGTCAAGAAAATCATCGAGATCGGTAAAACGGACAATCAGGTAATGCATCAGATTGACATTCTGACCAATCGTTTCGGAGGTCGTCCGATAGGCTCGGATGCATTCGAGAATGCAGCGGAATGGATGGTACGTGAGTACAATAGCTGGGGTCTGGACGTCAAGTTGGAAGAGGCGGGATCAATCCCTGTGGGTTTTAACAGAGGTCCGTGGTTCGGTCGCCTGATAGGCGAAAACAGCATGCCTCTGCATTTCGTGACACCTTCATACACTTCCGGAACAAAGGGCGTACAGCGTGGCCATGTGCTGATCGAACCTCGTACTGATGAGGAATTCGCACAAATCAAAGGACGTCTGAAAGGTGCATGGGTACTGGTTTCCGGAACCAGCAGAGGTTACCCTATCGACCACTCAGCAGCCGGTGATTCCCTTCGCAACAAGATCAAGGAAGAGAACAGAGAGATTCTTAAAAAGAACGAAGAGATCTGGGCGCATAACCGCAAGACCGGAGAGCACAAGGAGTACTTGAAACTTAAAGAACAGCCAGGCTTGTATTACAGGGAGATGTGCGAGGCCGGCGTTCTCGGTTTCATCCAGTCCGCTCCAGTTCCGCTGCGTGCTCTCTATGACCGAAGACTGGTAGAGAATCCTAACACCACCTTCGACAATATTCCAGAGGTTCCGGACATCAAATTGGATGAGCACCAGTTTGCTGTCATCAAACAGATGGTAGAGGAACGTCGCACTTTTGAGTTGGAGTTCGATATCCGCAACCACTTTAAGCTGGGTCCAATCAAATATCACAATGTGATAGCGTCTATCAAGGGCAGCAAGTATCCTGACGAGTATGTTATTGTGAGCGGTCACCTGGATGCTTATGATGTAGCGACAGGAGGTATTGACTGCGGTACCGGTATCGGTCCGATGATGGAAGCCGCACGTATGCTGATGAAGGCCGGCGCCAAGCCTAAGAGAACTATCCTGTTCGTGGCTTTTGCCGGAGAAGAGTTCGGCCAATTGGGTGCTCAGGCATGGGCAAAGACTCATTCTGACAAATTGGGCAAGATTTCCAACATGTTCAACCGCGACGGCGGTCCGGAGCCACCTGTAGGCATGAATGTTCCTAAGGCCATGTACGATGACTTCGTAAAGATTACCGCCCCTGTCAAGCAAATCCGTCCGGATTATCCGTTCGAGATCAGGATTCGTGAGCCTCGCAAGCGTCCTACTGAGTATGGCGGAACAGATGCTTCAGTATTTGCCGTGGAAGGTGTTCCGACTCTGGGCTTCGTAACAGATGACATCAAGGGCTATGATTTCAGCTATGATGAAATCTGGCATACTGAGCGCGACCTTTATACGAAGAATATTCCTGAGTATCAGGAGCATACAGCTACTGTAACTGCTATTGTCGCCCTTGGCGTGGCGAACTTGGATAAGCAGCTCTCGCGTGAGGGACTGTATATCGAGGAGTAGTCTGTTGAGCCTGCTTATGCAGGATTCGATTCAGATTTGTCAACATGTCCGGGAGCCACGTCGGTTTTCCGGGCATGTTTGTTTTTTGGAATCACCGGGATTCCACTGTCACGACTGGAAGGTCTTGCCAAATGGAGTCAGAGAGAGAAGGGCAATCTTGAAGTGCTGAAGTCCGAATGGAATTCCGATGATGGTTATGCAACAGATGAGTCCGCAGACAAGGTGTACAGCTGCGATTTCCCACCAGCCGAGCAGAATCCAAAGAATATTCATGAATATGCTGAGACAGCCTCCGGCATTGTTCCCGTCCACGACCTCTGTCCCGAACGGCCATAAGGAGAATACTCCGAACTTCCATAATTGGTAGCCGAAAGGGATTCCGATAATGGTGACGCAGTACAGAAGTCCGGCGATGAAGTAGCAGACAGAGACCAGCAGCCCGCCCAAAATGAGCCAAAGAATGTTTCCGATGAATTTCATTGATGTGTTGTCCGTTATAAAACCGGCGCAATTTACGATAAAAGTTCCGGAATACGAAACTGGGCATGGCAATTCCCTGCATGCGACTGCAGACCGGGGACTGTAGAGCAGTACGCCCCCGTCTTGCTGAGCAATTTGCCGGCTATTACAGAATTCGCGATATCTGCCACGCTAATAAGTAAGCGTCTCCGGCGTTACGTATTGCAACATGAACCCCGAAAGCTATTTGTCTAACGAAATTCTCGACCCTCTTGACAACGCGGCTCCAGCGCAATTAACTATCAATCAGTAGGTTAGTTAATTTAACAGATGTCAAGAGGCCGGTATAAAAGGTGGTCTTGACAGATTCGCAGAGCCGCATGTAAATAGTAAAGCATTGACACATAACACTTTATCAGTATGCATCCAAGACTGACGCCTGTCAAGAGGGTCGAAATCTATACTAACTTAACATCCAGAGTTATAAGCTTGTCACTTGCTATCGCACACATCTGAAAAGTCGAAGCGGTAGTGAAGTTTTCCGAATATTGGTCTTTCAGCACCTACGAGACAAAACTTATTACCGCAGCAACATGCATAATACATGTGGTTCACACCCATGCACCAGTGTTATATGATTTATAGGATCCGAAAAACAGATACAAAACGAAAAAATCCAGCGAAAATATCGCCGGATTTTTTCGTTGGACAACACAACCTAACTCATTAAGTATTAATCACATATACAGCTTCAGGTTGTGTATATCCGTAAAGTTAAAAAATCTGAAAGCAAATCACAACA
>CAKUXR010000017.1 GCA_934700615.1 uncultured Bacteroidales bacterium | reverse complement strand
AGTACCCCTTGACGGGCTATTGTATACGTAAGTGACTGTGTGTCACTGTGTTTTAAGATTTCTTAACGTAGTATTGATTTTAATTAAATCAAATTATTGACATTGACACCGGCTGTCCGTGCGTCAATCAAGGTTGCAATACTATATAAAATTTTCGCGCAAAACCCGAAAATGTGGCGAAATGCCCCGAAATGGGCGGGTGGTTTCAAAAGATTTTTATGATTCTTAAATTTCTGTGATGATTTTTAAATCTTTTTGTCTTCAAAAACCACTTCATTTAAACTTTTGAAATCACAAAAATATAGGACATGTCATGCCGGCAGGGGCCTTCGGAGCGGCATAGCCGTCCGCGGCTTTGTGAGTGGAAGGGGCCCGCCGCGGTAGCGGTGGGAAGGATAGCCCCAACGGGGCGTACCGCTCCGAAGGCCCATGCCGGCCAGTCATGTTTAGATGGTGAATATTTCAGTGCCTAGCCATGCCAATATGACATTGACCTGAATGAAAAATGCTGCCGCGGCGAATTACGATGTCTCTCGACAGACGGAACTGCACTTGCGGGACAAGTCAACACGAAACTTATGAGACGTTCTGTCGTCCGGCCAAAGCCCTTTGATTTTCGACCCTCTTGACAACCGCAATCTGGCGTTACGTATTAATTTTCAGAAAGTTAGCCGGTTAAAAGAGAGCCAAGAGGTAGCATCGAAATGGGGTCTTGGCAGGAGCGCTTAGCTCCATACCAGTATGTAACATATTGGCATCCAACATATTATAGCAGCAAGACCAAAACTGACATATGTCAAGAGGGTCGAAAATAATTATAGAGAGAAAGGCAAGCGTCTCACTCGCGTACTCTGATTGTATGTGTCCCGTTCCGTATTCATGGCTTTAATGTAATTGATTCTGTCCTAGTCGATAAGTCCAATTGTGTACCTGCCCTCGCTTCCAACATTGACGGATTCTGTCATAAAATAATTCTGTTAAATCAAATTGTGACATTGACATCGGCAGGCAAAAGAAAACCCCGGTCCTGCAATCAGCGGAACCGGGGTTTTCAGATATGTTATGATAGGTTATTATCTGTATTCGTTCTCTTTGTTGAACTTGCCTGTCCAGAGAGCCTTGATAGTGTGCTTCGGATCGGCGTCGTCCTTCAATTCGAATTCGATCGTGTATTTGCCGTCACCTGCATCTTTGATGGTGATCGAGCCTTCTGTTGCAGGGGCGCCGCCGGACTCATAACCGTCAGAATCGAATGTCATGTAGCACCATGTGTCCTTGAATGCCGCGAAATCACGGTGTCCAGGACGGAACTCTCCGATGGTAGGGTTTGAAGCATCCTTAGGCGTTGTGAATGTGCCGACAGGACTTGAGGCATTGGCCGCTGCTACAATCGAGAGGTAGAATGACTCGTCAGAAGTATGGTTGTTCACGATGATTTCATACTCGCTGTAGTCATCATAGCAATAGTGGTTCATGTAAGAGAAGATATCATCTGTCTCCTTGAAAATCAATGTCTTGTCTTCGTGGAGAATACTGTTCCAGTCGCCGTCAGGCAAGTTAGGTGAATTGTCTCTGAGATTAGGCTTGCCCATAGGGAACTTGCCCTTGATGGAAACGCCGTCCTCTGAAACACAGTCGATGGTGATTTCATAGTTGTCCCCGCTTCTTTCCACCTTGATGTCGCCCTTCTGGATAAGTCCGTAGAGGACAGCGGTATTGGTAGGCTTCACTTCCATGCAGTATGTGCCTGCGTAGAGAGGAACTCCCATGAGGTTGTACAGTGCTCCCGGCATGTATGTTCCGGCCTTGAACTCGTTGCCTGCCTTATACGTGCCAGGCTTCAGCTGGACATTGCCCTTGCTAGAGAAAGGATCCGTAAAGAGGTCAATGTGAACCGCGTAACCATTGGTAAGCACTGCCTCGCCCTGCATTTCGCCGGCGAAGAGATTGATGGAGTATCTGTCATACTTGTCATCAGTCGTCGAAGAGTGCTCGTAAACGATGTCAGCGATAGTGAAGGTAACATCAACAGGATTGGTGATGACTGTGCCGACGTCAGACGCGCCTCTGTTCACGAACTTGATGGCTCCGTCATAAACGACCTTGATAACCTGACTGTCATTGCGTGTCATCAACGCCTCGATGTGGTAGCCTGAAGGAGTGTGGGTAACCTTGATTTCTCCGTCGGTGAACTCGTAGAATGCAAGTTGTCCGTCGATAGAGTAATGCTCACGGGTGTATTCAGTATCAGCAGTTCCGCTGTTGCTCATACTTCCGAGAGTGTAGGTTCCTTCTGGAAGGATTGCGTTCTCGGAATCCTTGCTAGGAGCACCATAAATGTCGAAGAATACGATTTCCCCGCCTTCTCCAGGAACATACAGACCCTTGTCATTCACTGTATAAGAGTTGGTATTTGTCAATCCGAAGTAGTAGTTTGCTGAACCGTCGCTTCCGTTGTTCTTGATGTATGCGGTCTCGATGGCGTCAATGGCATTGATAGTGACATCAGCCTTGTCCCATGAAGGTTCTTCGCCGTTGCGGGCTTCGCTCACGCACCTTACGGCTGCGCCGGCAGCGCGGTAGGTCTTGCCCTTAGGGTTGACGGTCGATTCCAGACCATGGAGAAGTCCTGCCCAACCGTCTTCCATGGCGGTGCTTGACCAATAGTCGGTGTAGAGTCCTACGGCGAACCATGTGCCGCCCTCGAATCCTCGGCTTCCGCATGGAGGGAAATAGCCCATCTTGTCATGGTATCTTCCGCCATTGATGTCGTCAGCGAGAGGGAAACTGTTGTTGTTCAAGCCTTTATAGAGAACATTCGCTGGGATTCTGTATCCCGGAGGGCATGGGTCCATGAGAGTCTTCGCTCCTGTTCCTTCAGCCTCCCAGAGGTAATCGTTGCCGAGAGAATAGTCTTCTGTAGTAATCCAGTCGTATGGACCGTTTCCGTCAGCTCCTCTTACGCCGCTGTAGAATGTGGTAGGGTTTGAGATGGAGTTGCCGAGGTTGTCAGATGCGCTGACCACTTCAGTTTTTATACTTTCAGTGACATCGTCGCCGGCCTCGTTGAAAACAGTGAAGTTGCCGTTGTCCGTCCATCCGTCAAGGCTAGGGAACGGGTCTTTTCTTCCCCACTGGTACATCAGACCCTTGGCGTTTCCGATTTCATCCCATGTGTCGGATTTTGCACCGAGGTTGCGGGTCATCCAGACGACTCCGTTGAATTCGTGAGCAGATGCATTGTCAGCAGGGTTGTAGGCTGTTCTCCAGATGTGCCAACTCCAGATTACCTTGCCGGAAGCATCTTTGGCAGCGATTACCGCATTGCCTTCAGCTTCGCCTGCATCGAAAACTATAGTGTTGTCCTTTATCTCAATTCCGGAAATTACTCCTTTGGTGTCCTGCCAGAGAAGTTCAGCTGTCGCCGGGGTCAATGTCTGGGCGTTGATGCCTCTTGTTGAAACTCCGTTACCCATCACTGTTGCGTCGAACTTGTACTTTCCAGCCTTTGGAACCATGTACGAGTTAGCCGTACCGTTTGCACTTAGGTTAGTGATTCCGTCTTTCTCATCCGGTTTCGGTTGAGGGGTGGTCTTGTTCTTGTCGCAGCCGAACGCCAGAAAGATTGCGGCCATAAGCATCAGAAATCCTTTCTTCATAGTCGGAGTAATGATTTGAAGCCGCCGTTTCGGTTGGTTTTTGGCGGACTTCGGGTGAATATTAAGTACTGTCGGACGTCATTGTGTCCATTTCAAAGCTATGATTTAATTTTCTCAATTCCAATACGTCGAATTTGCAGACAGCTGAAATTTTCTGTAAAATCAAACTTTTAGAACATAATTTCATGTGAAAATTGTCTATACTTCGCTTGTCTTTGGTATCTGGACATACAGTGAGTCCACGGAGACAATATCAGGTCGCATGGCGGGTTGTTTCAGCCGGTCTGCAATAAAAAAACTACGGGCATGAAATGAAAATCATGCTCGTAGAATTTGAGTTTTTTTTGAATGTTACTTAAACGTAACTTGCGAAAGATAGGGACTACAACCACTTTGTATCCATCATCTTAGGAGTGTTGGCTCCTCCGACGGCATCGTATCCGTGTCCGGTCTCATCCTTTACGATGTTTCCGCCACCTTCACGTGGTTCGTAAGCATTCATTCTCCAATATGCCAGCAGACCTTCCGTCTGAGGATCCACATAGTTCATATTGTTTGCTATTTCGCTCTGGCTCAGAGCCCTTGTCCATACGCGGACTTCTGCGACATAGCCATATAGAGGACGGCCTCCGCCATAAGATGCTCCGATATAGAATCCGCCTGAGTTGTCACTTGTAAGGTCGATGGTCTCACCGCCTACAGGAACACCTGTAGCATACTGTCCGTCAATGTAGATGTCGAATGTCGAACCGCTCCAGACAGCTGCCACATGATACCATTTGTTGGTGTCGAACTTGTGGCTCTCAGCTGCAGGCTGATATGAATCGTGGCAAATCTGGACTGCGTTAGGAGATACCTTCACGTCACCGAAACGAACTCCGAACACACCCTCGATGCCCATGATGGAACTGATGTACGGATCCCAGCTTGCGAAGCTTTCAACATAGACTCTGGCCTCCATTGTCACCTGAGGAAGTGCTGCAAGAGAACTTTCCTGCTTGAATGAATCCACCCTATAGATGTTGGATCCGAGGTAGATAGCCTTGCTGATTACAGGAGTCTTGAGGACCACGAAGAGTGTTCTGGAAGCCTCGAGAACTTTCATCGCGCTTGTAGAACGAATGGTCACAGGGATGCAGTATGTGCTTCCTTCCTTGAATTCCTCGATACTGTTCACTGTGAGGTCAACGGCTTCTGACATGTTATGTCCGGCCTTGATGACAGTAGTGTTTGAACTGAGTGAGTAGCTGCTTTCTGGAGCAGGAAGATAGTTCTTCTCGTACTTCTTGTTGTAACCTTCGAGAAGTGCCGCGTCAACCCCGAGCTCGACCTGTATATCCTCAGTCGCATTGACTGAAGATGATACGGTGAGGGAAGTGCCGTCCGGAGTTATGTCAATTGTTATTGACTTGTCTGCGCTTATCTGCGCATCTGTCATGTAGATGGCATCGTAAGGCTCTACCGGATTCGTGCAGGCGGCAAGTGCTGCAGCAGCCATCGTGAGATATAATTTATTGAATTTCATATTGTTTTATGTTTTTATTTTGAGGGAGCATAAACCTCGACTTCATTCATACTTGTAAAGTCGGAATCTCCCATTTGACCGACAATGACTCTGAGATATTTGGCCTTGACAGGTTTCTTGAACTGGAAGCACTTGTAAGTCTTGTTCGCTTCAGCCTCATCTGTATTGATATTAGGCGTGAATGTGGTACCTGCGAGAGCGGATTCCCAGTTCTCTCTGTCATTGCTGTACTGGACATCGACACATTCCGGATTGGCATCACCATCGTACAGGATATACCAGCGCAAACCAGATACTTCGTACTCTTTGTCCATTTCTACGATGAAGTTTCCTCCGTAGCCCCATGCATAGTAGTAACCGTATGTGTACCAGCCTGAATCGAACTTTCCGTCGAACATCTGTGATGCATCTTCATCCCATACTCCGTTGGCTCCGTCAGTATAGTACTGCTGGTAGCAGTTGAAGTTCCAGCTGTCTGTCGGTTCGATCTTGACGCCGGTAACCGAGGTGGCATTGACATCGATATTGACAGCGGCAACATTGATGAAGATGTAGAATACGATATCTTCATCCACCATGAACTCGGAATCCTCAGGAACTTCCACAGTGACAGGAATGAGGTACTTGCCTTCCTTGAGGGATTTGGTGCTGAATGTGATCTTGTTCTCTTCAGATGTGAATGATTCTGCTGCTGCGGTCAGAGGAGCAACTGTCACTTCTGACGGGTCCAAAGTCTGGTAAGCTGTTCCGTTTTCCTCATTGTATGCGGCTACAAGAGAATTGTCCACTTTGACATTGAAAGTGATGTCTCTTGAAATAGGGCGTGCGAAGCCTACTGAGAATGCGGCATCGTTGCTTCCGGTCAGTGAGCCGTCATCTTCAATGAGGAAAGTCTTGGTCTGGTACCAGCTGCTGCTGAGCTTGACCTTGATGGCACCGCCTGCAGGGTTCACATCCTGGATAGCCTTACGCATGTATTTGTAAGGCATTGATGACTGTGCATATTCGTACTCCATGTGGTATGAACCGAATCCTGCGCAGAAGCCCTGGTCAGGGTTGAATCTTGCCATGCCGAGAAGTGAGTTCACGGTCTCGCCTTCAGCTGTAGTGTGGGTAACGCCACCAGTCTTCCAGTAAGACTCGAAGTTCTCGGTGAAGATATACTGCTCAGGCTTCCAGCCTTTTGCGGCAGCCTCGTCGAAACGGCTCTGGAGGTCCCAGTAACCTGTTGACTGGTAAGCCTGTACGATACCATAGTCGAAGAGCTCGGCACACTCTGTATGAACAGCGTATGGAACACCGTCGATGGTGAACAGTTTGCCGGTACCTGACTTAGGTCCTACATACTGGCTCATCGCGGTGATGAGTTTCTTGAACTGCTCATTGTTGTGCCCCACGAACTCTCCTGAAGCACCGTAACCTGGCTCATAGTCAATATCGATACCGTCGTAGTTGTACTTGTTGATGGAGTCGCGGCAATAAGACCTTGCAAAATTTTCAATGCCTTCGTCCGTGGTCTGGCCGTCTATCTTGAACTCGTCAGGAAGGTTGTTGAGGAAGATGGTAAAGATGACCTTGGTACCTTTGATCTTCTGGACGGCTTCCTTGTCAGCAATCTGTTCAGGGGTCAGAGAGTGCCACTGGCTCCAGATGGAGATGATGTCCATAGAGTCAGGCGCGCTCTGGAGTCTTGTCTGGTAAGAAGCTCCGACAGCTGTCCAGGAACCATACCATCCGAATGCAAGTTTGTGCTTTGTCTGCTTGTATGCACGCAGGGCCTCGTAATAGGCGTTGTCACGAAGAACAGGTGACTGCTCCTCCGGATTCTGGATGACAACCCTCTCAGGGGTTACCCAGTCAGAACATCCGGTGATACAGAATGCAGCCAAAAGACCTGCGACCGTATATTTTATGATATTTTTCATTTTGCTCGATTATTAGATTATTTCTTGTCCCACCAGAGTTTTGTTCCGCCGTTGTCGGCACCGCCGAGAAGAGACGTAGCCTCTTTGACTGCCGCAGCGTTGTTCGCATACTCGGATCTCGGGAATGTCATTCTCCTTACCTGGATGTCGGTGTCGATGGTTCCGTTGCTGAGGTTGTTCACTACAGGGATAACCTTAGGATAACCTGTACGGCGGAACTCTGACCATGCCTCCTGTCCGTTAGGATACATTGCAATCCATTTCTGGGTGATGATCTTCTCAAGTTTCACTTCTGCGCTTGCTGCATCGTCCCACTTAGGAGTTACTGTAGAAGGCTTTCCTGCATTGTTCTTCTTTGAACCTGTGTTCTTGTCATCGAAAGATGTCGGAGTCTTCTCACTTGAAAGATAAGCATCTGCACCGCTCACGCTGTTTTCCTGGAATGAGAGCTCAACACCCTTCCTGTAGAAGTTTTCCGCGGTGTCGCCCATGTTCCATCCGAGAAGGGCACCTTCGGCCTGGAGGAATGCAACCTCGGAAGCGAGCATCCAGATGACCGGAGTGTTTTTGGCAACGTTAGGAACGGAAAGGCCGAGATAGTGGGCTTTCAGCATATCCTTCACTCCGCTTCTCACGCCATGGTATCCGGCTCCGTCAACGGTTGCCTCCTTGAAGTATCTCGGAAGTCTAGGGTCCTCGTAGCCATTGAGATATGCGTCAATGGTAGCACCCATTCTGGTATCGGTATAAGCGTTCCAAACCTCCTCGAGAGGGTTGAATACCTGGATTGTCTGGGTAGAAGCAAGCTTTGCTCCGTCAGATGCTACGGTCATGACACCGCTTTCTACAGCCTCTTCTGCCGCCTTCTGGGCGAGTTCAGGCTCTGCGAAACGTACCCTCATCGCCATACGGAGTTTCTCTGAGTTGGCGAGTTTGAGCCATGAAGCATAGTTTCCGGCATAAACGATATCGGCTGAACCGAGCGGAGGAGTCGTGTTGGAACCTGCGGAAGCCGCCGCATAAGATTCGAGAACTTCGATAGCCTTGTCAATGTCATTGAAGAGATTCTTGTAAACGGTCTCCTGAGACTCGTAAGGGTTGCTGTCCTCTCCGAAGTGAGATACCGGAACCGGACCATAGATATCGGTAACGCGCTGGATTGTAAGCACTTTGATTACCTCTGCAATAGCCCATGAACCCTCGTCGAGGTTGCCGTTCTCATAAGCGTATTTGAGGTTCAGCCATGCCGGCATCACATTGGTGAAGGCTACGCTGAAAGGCACGTTGTTGTAGTCGGTACCGTTCAGGTTGTAGGTACAAGTGTATGAACCTCCGTTGAAGGCCTGGGTAGGGGAGAGATAACCTGAGAATGCATCTCCCATGAGGTTGCATGCACGCTGGAACTGGTTTGCGCCCTCATCGCTGCAAGGGATTACTGCATCCAGCTCCATGGTGGTGATATAAGACTTGACATCCACAGTCTGAACTGCGTCCGGATTCGTGTTGAAACGCTCGAAATCCTTTGTGCAGGATGCCAGAGCTACAGCAGAAGCCGCGATTGCCAATCCGTATTTAATTATATTGTTGTTCATCTTTCCGAATTTTAGAATTGAAGTTTAACGCTGAAACCGATGTTTCTTGTGCTTGGCTGCATGAAGTAGTCGATTCCCTGGTAGTATGTTCCTGTAGATGCGGTAAGCTCAGGATCGAAAGGAGCCTTGTTGTAGATCATCCAGAGGTTGCGTCCCACTACTGACACTGACATTCCGACTTTGTCCTTGAACCATGACGTAGGGAGGTCGTATCCGAGGGATACCTCTCTGAGTCGGATGTTGGTCATGTCATAAACGTAGTTTGCAAGCATTGACATACCGTTACCGTTGTTTGCGTAGAAGGTCTTCACGTCAGGAAGCTTCTGGTCTGCGGAAATCCATACGCCGCCGTCGGCGCGGGCATCTGCAGAGTTCTTGGAAACTCCGAATCTGTCGAGCATCGCCTGTGTTGCGGAAACTCCGCGTCCGCCGATTCTCGCGTCAATGAGGACTGACAGGTTGACTCCCTTGAATGAGAAGTTGTTGCTCCATCCGAGTCTTGACTTGGCCTCAGTGTTTCCACCGTAAATCCATGTGTCAGGGTCGAGAGTAACGGTATTGGTGTTAGGGTCCACGTAGATTCTTCCGTAGTCGTCAGTCTTGATGCCGGTCACGTAGAAGTCACCGATGGAACCGCCCTTTCTGATCTTCATGCGGTATCCGCCGTAGTCCATATTGACCTCATCCACATTGACAGGTTTTCCCGTAACGTCGAGTGTTCCTTCAGGAACGAGCTCGTTGATCTTGTTTCGGTTCATTGACCATGTCACGGTAGAACCCCAGAAGAAGTCTCTCCAGGTGTGCTTGAAGCCGAATGAAAGCTCGACACCATAGTTGTTGACCTTACCGGCATTGATATAAGCCTGCTTGTAGCCGGTCGAAGGTGCTGCGTCATACATGAAGAGCTGGTTGTAGGTTGTCGCGTTATAGTAGGTCACGTCGAGGTCGAACATATCTTCGAGGAACTTGACATTGAGACCGGCCTCGTAAGATTTCGTGAGCTCAGGCTTGAGGTTCTTTGCAGGTGCGTATGTGTCAGAAGAAATGTTTCCGCCGACGGTGAGAGGAGTGTTGACTCCGGTGATGAACCTCTGAGGAGGGTTACCTGCAGTAGAGTAGGAACCGCGGACCTTGAGGAATGAGATTCCGGCGCCTGAGAGGTCTGCCATAGATGAAATGACTCCTGAAAGACCTACGGAGTAGTAGCATACGCTCTGGTCAGGGGTGAAGGCGAGCTGTGATGACCAGTCGTTGCGGACAGTACCGTCCACATAGACCATTCCGTTCCAGCCGAGCTGGAGTGTTCCATAGACAGCCTGGTTCTGGTCGTGCCAACGGTCAGCGTAAGGCTTTGTCTGTGAGTGTGTCATGCTGATGTTATAGACAGAGAACTTGTTGGCTACGGTAGCGAGATGGCCCTCGAATCCGGAAGCCTTGTTCTTGTCGTCCACGAGGCTGGCACCGAGGTTCGCTGTCAATGAAAGTTTGTCGTCAACGAATTTCTTGTCAATGGTAAGGAGGATGTCACCATAGAAGTTGTTGTGCATGATGGTGTTGTCCTGATAGTTACCGAACTCGGAAGCGTAAAGCTTGTTGGAAGAAGCGTAAATCTTTCTGGTATAGTTCATTACGGTGTTGTCCAGACGGGCACGGCCGGTAACGGACATCCATTTGGTAATGTTCCATTTCAATGTTCCGGAGAGGGTGTATCTGTGTGCGGTATTCTCGAACAGCTCCCTGTTGGTCTCCCAGTAAGGGTTCTCGACACCATCGACGAACTCCAACGGCCAGAACTGCTTCATGTAGCCGGCATTGGCATCGTATCTCTCATAGATCTGATACTTGGTGATATCGTCTCCGCGCGGGAAGAGCCATGTCGCAACGAGCGGGTTGTGGTAGAGGCCCTGGACTGTAGGGTTGCGCTTGTACTGACGCATGTAGCTTGCGCTCACGTCGAGAGTAAGCTTGTCCTTCACGAGTTCAGTGGTGTTGCGCACCGTGAAGTTGTATCTGTTGTATGTGTTGTTCGGGATGATACCGCGTGAATTCAATGTTGCAGCAGATACATAAGTCTGTGAACGCTCGTTTCCAGAAGACAGCGCAATGGAGTTGGTGGTATTGAAACCTGTCTGGAAGAAATCGAGCGGGTTGTATGAAGATGGAGTATCAAGTTTGTTGCCCCAGCTCATTGATGGTTCTGTGGCAGCTGTTCCGTAGGTGTTCTGGAATTTTGGAGTGACGAACGGAGCGGAGAAAGTCGTGTTGTTCGAGTAGTTCACACGGATTTTTCCTTCCTGGCCTTTCTTGGTGGTGATGAGAATCACACCGTTTGCTCCCTGTGCACCGTAAAGTGCTGCTGCAGAGGCACCTGAGAGGACTGACATTGACTCGATGTCCTCAGGGTTGAGGTTGGAAATACCCTCGAAGTCACCTCCGTCCGGTGTCTCATAGATACCTTCTGACTGTGAAGACCTGAGGTCAGGCATAGGGATACCGTCGATCACATAGAGTGCGTTGTTGCTTCTGGTGATGGACTTCAGACCACGCATCACGACTCTGGTAGAACCGCCGGCACCTGAAGCGCTCTGGTTGATCTGGAGACCTGCAACCTTACCCTGGAGAGAGTTCACGAAGTTGGCCTCTTTAACGGCATTGATGATGTCGCCGCCTACCTTCTGGACGTTGTATGAAAGGGATTTTTCCTCTTTTCTGATACCGAGGGCGGTAACGACTGTTCCTTCGAGTGAAAGGGACTCCTCGTGAAGCACTGTGCTGTAAACAGTTGCGTTGCCGACTTCGAATTTTGCAGGCTCGTAGCCGAGGCAGTTGACCTCGACGGTCACTCCTTTGTCAGAAACTCGGAGAGAGTATTTTCCGTCAAGGTCGGTGACGGTTCCGTTAGTTGTACCGCTTTCTACAACACCGGCTCCCGGTACAGGTTCGCCGGATGCGTCGCGGATTGTTCCTGTGATGGTTACAGGGCCGCCCTTCTTGTCATTGACATTGGCATTGGTAATGATAATGTTGTCACCTTCGATGGTGAAAGCGACATTGACAGGAGTGAAAAGGGCTTTGCAGACGTTGTTGATGGTTTCGCGCTCAACATTGATGCTGACGATTTTGCCGGCGTCAACGCCTTTGTTGATGAAAAGGAATCTTGACTGCTGCTTGATCTCATTCATCGCCTTTGTCAATGTGACATTGTCGAACTTCAGTGTTATTCTTGTGTCTGCCTGCGGACGGGCGTTCATATTGACCGTCAATGCGAAAAGCAGAAGAAAACAGAGCAGACCGCGCATCTTTTGCAGAATACTTTGTCTTTTTTTCATGTTTTGTGAAATTTGGTTTGAAATTATCAGTTCCTTATTTAAAATGTTTTAATTTCTGGTTATGAGTTTGTCGCCGCAAATTGCGGGAGGCTTTAGCGGATGTGGATTTTTCCTGTGAGAGGGTCCCGTGAGTAGTTGAACGGAGCGATGTGCTGGAGCACTTTCATGGCGTGGTCAATGCCGTCCGAGATTCGGATTTCACCGGTGATGCCGTCCATCGCAGGGATGTTTTCCCTGTCAATGACAATATCTACCCCATATGCGTTCTCCAGTTTGCGGATGAGCTTGTCGAAACTCAGGCCGTCCAGTACGACGATGCCTTCTGTCCAGCTCACGTCGGAATGTGAATATCGTCCTTTATATATAAGGTGTCCGTTTACCATGGAAACCACGTCGGACGGGCGCATTATGATATATTCGTTGTTGTCGGCAGCGCTTGTGACTTTTACTGATCCGTCCAGGAGAATCGTGGTGAACTGGTTCATCTCCTCATCGGCATTGACATTGAACTTCGTTCCGAGCACTCTGATGTCGGAAGCGAAGGTGTGGACGGTGAACGGGCGCTTGCTGTTGTGGCTGACCTCGAAGAATGCCTCTCCTCTGAGGTTTACCTCGCGCGAGTCCTTGCTGAACATTGCAGGGTAGCTGAGGATCGCACCGGAGTTCATCTTGACCTTCGTTCCGTCCTCCAATGTCAGGTCAATGCGCTGTCCTGCAGGAACTTCGATGGTTGTCAATGAATTCGCGAGCTTGCTGTCCATCTTGTTGGCCTCGATGTTGTGGGCGAGGAAGAAGATGCAGGCGACGGCAGCGGCATTGGCAATGACTGCGGCTGCGATTCTGAAGACTCTGTTTCTCTTCTTTTTCGTCTCGGCTGCCTTCTCGGCGTCTTCCATGCTGCATATCAGCAATGCGTCGAACATTTCATGGGCTTTGCGGTACAAGGCCTTGTTCTGTTCTGATGCTTCTAGCCAGGAATTCAGCTCATTCACCTCATTGTCAGTGAATTCGCCTCTGAAAAATCTGAAAATATCGTCTTGCTTGAACTGCTTCATGCCATTAATCGTGTTATTCTGTTCTGTGCCTGCCTTGCTGTTTCCGGGTGCTTTTCCGGATGCGCACATATATATGTTGCTTCAGAAAACAATCCTTACGCGGAAATTTCACTTTTTTTTGAAAAATTTTTCATGTGCCACCGGCACACTCCATCTTCGAAAGTAGATCTGTCCTCGAAAATCTTCTCCTAATCTGTAGTAGGTTATTTTTATCACGTTACTTAATTCTAAAAAAACATCTAACTTTGTGGGAAACTGATAGTAATGGCAGAAGAACTGCATAAGATAACACCCGAGGAACTGATGAAACTGAACTCCGACAAGTCCAGTTTTGTTCTTCTTGCGTTTTCTTACCTGCACGACCGGGATGTGGCCGAGGATATTTTTCAGGAGAGCATTCTTTACATTCTGGAAAACAGGGACACGATTACGGTTGCTAATGCCAGATGGTATTTTTCCAGAGTCATCCTGAACAAATGCCTCTATTATCTCCGCCAGTCGAGCAACCGCGCACGCATCAGGGACAACATCCGCGATTCCGCCATCATGGCTGAAAACATCAGCATACTGTCCGATACGGCGTCTGATATGGCTGCTTTCAATGCCGATCTTTCCGGTTGCCTGGAGCAGTGCCGCAGGGAACTGCCTCCTCTGGCATACAATATTTTCATTGACGCGAAAATCAAGGGCCTGTCATATAAGGATATCGCTGAGGCCCATAATGTTACCCAGCGCCGCGTTGCGACGGAGATGCAGCGTGCCCTTGTTGTCTTCAGGCGCGTCTTCAAGGATTATTGGTTCCTTTTCCTCGTGGTTTTCTGCAAAGGGTAGCATTGACCTTAATCCATTTGGGAGTTGCACTTTCGGAACGCGATATTCCTTAGGGGCCGACTTATGTTCCCGACGGCTCTTTGTCGGTCCGGCTGTTGTCGTGCTGTTGGAAACTTTCCGAAAATTCGTTACATTTCGGACTGTTTCTAATGCGCTTTGACTATGACAGTACTTGGGGTTATTTTCTCTGTTTTTCTGGTATTGCTGGTAATCGGTACCGTAGTGGTCATCATTTTCGATGACGGTGATTCTTCCAAGAAGATAGCATGGCTACTCATCATTGCCCTGCTTCCTGTCGTCGGACTGCTGCTGTATTTCATGGTCGGCATCAATTTCCGCCAGTCCTGGTATTTCAAGTACAAGCACAAGAAATTCATTGAAGTTTTCGGCGAGCGTGCCGACAAAAGTGTCTTCAGGCTCCTTTTCGGACATGAAAAGGACAATCAGGTACGCAAGGAATACAGGCCGTTGACAAGACTCCTGGCATCGGACGGTTCCACCTGCGTCACGGACGGCAACGGTCTGGAAATCATTACGTCCGGCCACCGCAAGTTCGAACTGCTGATGGAAGACCTCAGGAATGCCAAGGACCATATCCACATGGAATATTTTTATTTCCGTCAGGACAAGGGCAGCCAGCAGATAAAGGAAATGCTTATGCAGAAGGCGCGTGAGGGCGTCAAGGTGAGATTCATTCATGAGAACATCGCCAATATCGCCATCCTTCCGGGTTATTACAACGAGATGAAGAAGGCTGGCGTCCAGGTGGAGAAGTTCACCAAGCCGCGTTGGCCTTTCGTGAACATGGTCACGCAGCTTAACTACCGCGACCACAGGAAGATAGTTGTCATTGACGGCAAAATTGGCTATACAGGAGGCATGAACATCAGTGATGATTATTTCGTCCGCTGGCGTGACACCCACATGCGCATCACGGGCAATGCGGTCGCCGGTCTCCAGTACAGTTTCCTCAACACGTGGATAACCGCCGACGGCGAGATTGACAATGACTTCTCGAAATATTTCCCGATGTGCGCGGAAATGCCAGCCCTGCCGGCCAATGATTCGGCGAAGGGACTTGTCAATGCTGCTGTGGCTGAGCCGGTCAATGCTGCCGCAACGTCGGAGTCCCTCAAGGTCGCTGCCGCGGATCGGGTCAATGTCTCTGTTCCGGACTATGACGAGGTGGAGGGCAACGGAATTGCCGAGGCTCTTGCAAAGACTCCGATTCAGAGTCTCGATATGAGTTTCAAGCTCAAGGGCCGTAACCGTCTGATTCAGATTGTCCCCGACGAGCCTGAGTCCAGATGGCCGAATATCAATATGGGTGCGGTCTGGGCTGTGCAGAATGCCAAGAAATACATTTATATACAGACTCCGTATTTCGTTCCTCCCGAGCCGATGCTCCAGGCGTTGCAGTCTGCGGCCCTGAGTGGCGTGGATGTCCGTGTCATGGTTCCGAAGAAGGCTGACCTGAGTTTCATGGGCCCGGCCAACAGGTCGTATTTTACCGAGTGTCTGGAAGCGGGCATCAGGATTTATGAGCGCTCCGGCCGTTTCATCCATTCCAAGACTTTCGTCAGTGACGATTATCTTTCCGAGATAGGCTCGGCCAACATGGATTTCCGCAGCTTCAACATTGACTATGAACTCAATGCCTACATCTACGACATTACTGCCGCCAAAGTGAACAAGGCGATTTTCATGAAGGACATGGAGGCTTCTCACGAGGTCACCCTGGAGGACTGGACCGCCCGTCCATGGTACCAGAAGTTCCTCCAGAAGGTCATCCGCCTCTTCGCCCCGCTGCTCTAGCCGCCGGCATGGACCTGCCTCATGGATAATCTGTCAGGCGGAGGCGGGAGTCACACCTCTGAAATGCTGAAAACAATTTGTCCGGAAATGCGTGGGCAGATCCGGACAAAATGCGTTTATAAAGCCGACTTGGAGAAGGCTGTCAGATTTCCTGCTGCTTGCGTCTCCAGTTCAGGATCGGGAGGAGGAACGAAACCACGGCTGCACCGAACCAGAACCAGCTCACGTAGGTGAAGTCATGCTTTGTCACTGTCTCGCCAAGCTTGTTGACTGCCTCGAAAGTGTTGTTGTCCAGCAAGAGACCTGAGACAATGTTCTGAAGGCCGGCGGCAGCGTAGGATGCCACGCCGACTATGCCTAGAGCAGCGCCTGAAGCCTTTCTCGGAACAAGGTCAATTGCCATGAGACCGCCCAGGAAACTGATCAGGACTCCGATGGCTATGCCGAACAATATCATTGACAAAATCAGGACAAAGTGGCTGCCTCCGCCGAACAGGAAGAGGAACAGGGCGATGGCTTCGAGGATGCCGGCAACGAAAGCCGGATACTTGCGGTCACCTCTGAAGACCTTGTCGGAAAGCCAGCCGGAAAGCACCGTTCCCAGCACACCGAAAATAGGATTGATACCGATAATCGTGGCTGCCGACGTGAGGTCATAGTCGTAGGTCTCCTGGAGAAAGATAGTTCCCCACTCATTGATGGCATAACGGCTCATATACATGAATGCACTGGAAAGCGCAAGAATCCAGACACCAGGATTACGCAGCACGGCCCGCTGAATCTTGCGTGTCTCCTCGGGGCCCTCGACTTTCTTGGCAGGCACAGCCTCGCCGGAAAGCTCCTCGATAGACGGAAGTCCCTTGCTCTCAGGCGTATCGTAAAGCCAAAGGACAATCAGCAGAACACCAAGAATGCCGGCGCAGGCGGCACCGAAAAATCCCCACTTCCATCCGAATGCGGCAACTATGGAACCGACAAAGACAAATGACAGGCCCTCGCCAATGTTATGGGACGCGCTGAAGAAGCCGTAGAAAGTGCCTCTGATTTTCAGCGGGAACCATCTGGAAAGTGCAACCACGGACGGAGGGACACCCATTGACTGGGCCCATCCGTTCATCGCCCACATGATGGCGAACACAACGAAAATTACAGAACTGCTGATACCGGCATTGACAGCGGCGACACCGAGGACGCCCATCAGGAAATTGGCCGTTACGGAGAGTATGAGACCCGTGGCCATGAACCTCTTGATGTTGGAACTGTCAGCCAGAAAGCCGTTGACAAGTTTGCCGACCGCGTAAGTCCAATACAGACAGGCACCTATGATACCGAGCTGTGTGGCATTGAGAAGCCCAGCATCGATAATCGGCTGCTTCATCACACCCATTGACATCCTGCACACATAGTACAGGGCATAACCGAGTGTTATTGCGACAAAAGTCTGGAAACGTGCACGCTTCCAGACCTTGTCGGTATTTTCAGGCGCCACCTTGCTTGCGGACGGCGCGCTCATTTTGTAGAAATCGAACATCTATATCCAATGATTAGTCGTGAAGTCCCTTCGAACGCAGATACTTGAGCAACTGCTCAGGACGGTCAGTCTGGATCAATGACGCGCCATATGCGATAACCTGGTCATAGATCTCTGCAGGATTGCCGCAGTCGAGAGCCTTGTCATCATCCAGGTAGCCGCAGAGACTTCCCCAGATGGTATTTATCCAAAGCTTTGAACCTGAAGCCAATACCTTCTTGAAACAATCCTCCACCTCAGGGGTCGTCTTCTTCCAGCAGACCTCATAAGCCAGAGGAACGGTTTTGGTCTCCATGTATTCGTTGAACAGAGCCTGACCCTTCTCTTTCTGGATGTCAATGATAGGCATATACATCATATTGTGCTCATGCTCAGCCATTTTGGCAGCCACCTCTGCGACCGGTTTCTTTCCCTTGATCAGAATCTGGTCGGTTACACCGAGCTCCTCGGTGATGGCGAGAACCATGTCGTAGTACTCATATCCCTGGTCAACATTGACACAGATCCTGTCCTTGCAGCATTCGAGCGCCTCACGGAGTGTAGGCATGCGGAGAGAGTCTGTGGCTACGCCGTGTGCCCTCTTCAGCCTCAGCTGCTTGATTTCATCCAGAGTGTAGTCGCTGACGAGTCCCTTGCCCGTAGTGCAGCGGTCGAGTGTCTTGTCATGCGAGAGGACGAGGACGCTGTCCTTGGTGAGTTTGAGGTCCAGTTCCATGATATCGGCACCCATCCTGATGATGGACTCGATGGCCGGAATGGAATTCTCCGGATAATTTCTCCAGTCGCCTCTGTGACAGGCAACTACGACATATTTTGAATCAGGATTGTGCATCTCGGCCACAATCTTCTCAGCCCTGTTCGCATACTGTGGCTCCTTGTTTCCGCAAGAAACGAAGCAGAGCACGGCTGCCGCAAAAATCAAAAATCTTCTTTTCATTTATCAATGTTATTATAATAATTTCCTAAGTTCGGAAAGAGCGCATGATATATGATACTGGACAGTCTTCGGACTGATCATCAATATGTCAGCGATTTCCTGATATGTCTTGTGTTCGTAGCGGTTCATCCGGAAAATCGTCTTGCGGAGAACACTCATCCCCTCAAGGGCGAAGTCAATGCTTTTGAGCAGTTCCGAAGTGTCGTAACTTGAATCCGGCTCATATTGCTCCGACATCATACCGGCTGACGCTACCTTGTACTTGTCTTGTATGTTTTTGTGTTTTATGTAGTTAAGCACGGCATTGTGCGTCATGCTGAACAGATACGACTTCAGGGAATCCACATTTCTGAGGCTTTCCCTGGAGTTCCATATCTTCAAAAACAAGTCCTGCGTGATATCCTCGGCTTCAGAGGAATTCTGCAGAAGACTGAAGGCGAAATTTCTTATCCGGGCAGCATATAGCACATAGAGGATGCCAAGGGCCTTGACATCCCCATCTGCTATAAGGTTCAATAAATGTCTGTCGTTGTTAAGCATTTCACCTGCAAAAATAGACAAAAAATGTTTCGGGTGTAATTCGAAAATATTACTTTCGGAATACTTCCCCTACCATTGTCTTACACGCACCTTGTACATATCCATGTCAGGCACCTTGATGATGCGGTCAGCGCTGGAACCGTCCTTGTTGGTGCTGTAGCGGATCTTCTGTGAAGACCAGCTCTCGCTTCCTTCAGGAATGGTGGCGTCAGTGTACCAGATTTCACCGGTCTCACCATTGTAGTTCAATGACTTGATGGCTGATGAACCGCTGAAAAGATTCATCTCAGTAAAGGTTTCGGTATCTATATTGAAAAGATAAGCATGATCGCCTGCGACAGTGAGAGTGCTGTTGTCCACACGCATCAGGTCATGGATGCCGTTCTTCGGCGCCTTGATGGTCTTTTTCAATGCTATTGCAGGGCTGCCCCCGAGTGTAACGTCGAACACTTTCACGACATCGCCGCCTGCACCGTAGAGCACATTCCTGCTGTAATCCCATACCAGACCGTGTCCGGAATAAAGATAAGCGCTTGCGAGAATCTGCTCGCTCTTGTCAATGCTGTAGAGCTGTACCCTGTTGTGCAGATCCGTAGTTCCGATAGAGGTCGCAACTGCCACATATCCTCCAGGAATGTATTCAGCAGAATGTGCGTTAGGAACCTGTGTGGTGTGGAACAGCATCTTGCCTGTAGGATAGTCCAGCAATGCGCACCAGCCATAAGAACTCGTGAGAAGGAGTTTCGTTCCGTTGTCCACAAATTTGCATTCGTCCAGATGGTCGCATCTGTTGGCGGCCAGGCCGAGACCGGAAGCCAATGTCTTCACGTCAAGGCTCCAGAGAATGCCCTCCTTGTAAGTCTCTTTCGCAAGGTCGGCATTGATGACGAACACATGATTGTCGCCGCAGAAAACAAGCTCAGTGGATTCACCCTCAGCGACTTTCGCGGTATTGTACTTTCCGCCGGCCTCGAGGACCATCTCATCATTGACAGATGAAGTGATGGTCTGTCCTGCGGATGTGGTAATCTTTACAGAAATGCCTTTTGTCAATGTTACCGGAGCGCAATAGACCGGAATCTGTGCGGATGACGTCCTGCAGTCGACAGGGGAGTCAGGTGTGACCTTGATGGAAGATGCGGTAGCTGTTGCCGAGCCCTCATCAACATTGACAGTAACGTTTCCGGCGATATTCTCGTCTCCGTTGGCGGTGAGTTCCAATGACTTGACATCATAGTCACCCATAGCGACATTGACATAAACCATGCAGCCGGCAGGCTTCAGTGTGAACTTGCATCCTTCGTAGCGGTTCACGTTCTGCCTGTCCATTCCGAACATGACTGGAATCTCGCTGCCAGTCTGCTCCGTAGGGATGTTGACAGTCACGTCATGTCCGCTGAATGAGATTTCGGCATCGGCAGGGTACCAGCTCAGGACGTCCGTCTCCTCCCTGTTGGCGAGGATGTTGAACAGGAACTGGGCTGATGTGCTTCCGCTGAGAAGTGGAGTTGCCGTCGCCTTGCTGAGCTTTCCGTCAGCATAGAGCATTATGGCGCCTTTGTCTTCTTTGCCCCAGGACGGAGTCTTCATGCTTCCGTCAGCCGACCAGTAGCCGCCCTGTGTGATGGTCGCTTTTGCCGCCAGGTTCTGTACCTTCGCGCTGTCGTCGTCCGTGCAGGCGACAAATGCGGGCAAGGCCAATGTTGCAGCTATGATTGAAAATATTTTCAAGTTTTTCATTTTCAATGATTTTTAATGTTCCGGCACGCCCGGAGGCGCACCGGATATCTTGGTTTTATTTCAGACAGCATGAGCCGCAGATGTCACCGCCGTGGGTGCTCCAAGAGTTGGCTCTTTCACCGCCTACATATTTTCCGTAGAATGCTCCGTTTTCACCGCTGGCACCGACGAATGCAGAGTAGAGGATACCATTCAGATAGTTGTTTCCGCCCATCTGCTTCTGGTTCTTGGATGAACCGTAAGTCCATGATTCCTTGATGGTTCCGTCTGCATTGAAGATGTATGACACGTTTCCTGCCTGGCCGGAGGTGATATAGAGATGGTTCTCTGTATCCACGCAAGGGTGAGAGTAGTTGAACGTATTGACAATCTTGCCGTCGGAATCCGTGTGCTGGTACTGCCAGATGACCTTTGTGAGGTCTTTGTCGAGGCAATAGACGCAGTTGTCCTTTCCTGCCACATAGACGTTTCCGTTAGGTGCAACCACAGGCTCATAGAGGTTGTTGCCGGCTACAGGCAGGGATTCTACCAATATAGTCCTGGTCTCCAGGTCGAATGAGCACATCGCTGTTTTTGCTGGGAGATAGACTGTTCTCTTGTCATTTCCGACAGCGAAACCTGTTATGTCGGTCATGCATGCGAATTTGAGTGAAGAAATGGCTGTGCCGTCTGCCGTGTTGTAGAATGTCACGGTTCCGTTTGTTGCACCTGCAACGAGATCATTGCCATTGACAAGAAGTCCTGCAGTTGCTGAGCCGAGAGCAGCCTGCCATTTCTTTGCACCGCTTGCCGCATCGAGGGCGAAGATGTTGCCGGTAGCATCTCCGACATATACCACGCTTCCGTCCTTGTTTACGGCAGGAGCCGCGCTCTTCATTGAACCTGCACCGTCAAATTTCCATTTGAGGCTGCCGCTTGCGTTTACGCAGTAGAACTGGCCGGCGGTTGTGGTTCCGAAATAGATGTCGCCTGTTACAGGGTTGACAGTCAGCGGGTTGTAACTTCCTGAAACGGCTGAAGGCTCATAAACCCAAGTCTTTTCACCTGTCTCGACATTGAATGCATACAGGCAGGTGGTCTTGTTGAAGGTTATGATATAGACAGTCTTTCCGTCAGGGGAGAATACAGGGCAGGTACCCTTGAATCCGTTGTAATTGGCGCCTACGCAAACCCACTCGTTGAAGTTGACTGCATAGTCGCGGATCTGGAGCTCGATGGTCCAGCTCTTGTCCTTGTCTCCGAGGTGGATGGTCAGGATTACCTGCTGGGTGCCTGATGAAGGAATGCCGTATGAAACTTCGGTTCCTGTCAATGTCTTTCCGTCAGGGAATGTCCATCTGATATTTGTGGCGGACGGATATCCCTCTGTATTGAAGGTGAACTTGATAGGCTGGTTCACTGCGGCTGTTGTCCTGTCGAGGAAGTAAGGTGTGGCAAGTGCCGGCATGGCCTTTACGACAGCAGGCTCTGACGGACCCTTCGCATAGTTTGCTACCAGAGAGAATGTATAGATGACATCATTTTCGAGTTCATCTATAGTGTAGCTCTCCTTGTCGGCTTCGATGCTGATTTCCTGGGCCGCGGTGTTGTCGCTGGAGTAGGTCAATGTATATGAGGTGACGTTTGTGGACGGCTTTGTCCATGTAAGGATCACCATGTTTGCGCTTCCTTCTGCGGCGAGGTCAGAAACGGCAAATCTCGATGTGGATGGCTTTGCCGCAGCACTTACCGCGCCTGAAATGAGGTCGCCATATACGGCCTGGACTTCGAATGTGTAGGTTTCACCGTTGGTAAGTCCGGTGACCGAGTAACTCTTTTCTGATGTCCTGAGAGAAATCTTGTCCCCGTCAGTGTATGTGATGAGGTACTCCGTAGGATTCCAGCCTTCCGGCATTGACCAGGAAAGCTGAGCTTCTTCGTCACCCGGAACGGCTTTCAGGTCAGTTACCTGATGACGTGCGGCTCCTGCCTCAGGGATATTCTCATCCCAGCAGGATGTTGCTGACAGGCTGATGCCTGCGACCGCCAATATGCTGAACAATAACTTTTTCATTATTTTCAATGTTAAAGAAGATTAAAAACCAGGGTTCTGCCAAAGGATGGACTTGTCATTGACAATTTCGATCTGGTCCTGAGGTATAGGGAACAGGAGATTGTGGTCGTCCAGAGAATATCCGAGTTCCTTGAAATAATCGACTGCGAGTCCGAGACGCACGAGGTCGAACCATCTCTGGCCTTCGAGAGCGAATTCACGTCCTCTTTCATCTGCAAGTTCCTTGATGAAAGCTTTCTTGTCGGGAACTTCTGCTGAGGTGAGTTCAGGAAGACTTGCGCGGGTGCGTGTCTTGTTCAGATATGTGAGGGCCTCGGAGATGTTGCCCTGCTGTCCGAGAGCCTCCGCGTACATGAGGACCACGTCAGCGTATCTCAGCATAGGGAAATCATTGCCGACCTGGGTGGTGAACTGTGCATCGTAAGTATCCATCCACTTAGTCATGGCATACAGGGAGTTGCTTATCTTCGTGTATGTGTTGATAAGGTTGAAGCGGTTGTCCTCTGCACTGTAGAGAGACTTGAACTGCTTGGTCGGATTCGTGATGTCGGCAAGAACGCCTGTGCTGGTGCTGTACCAGTATCCATGTCCGTTGTCATTGGTCTTGTTGTAGTACAGGGCGAAGATGATTTCCTTGTTCATCTTGTTGGCGATGTCGAAAACCTGGGCCGTACTTGGCATCAGACCGTATGAGGCATCTGCCAATGCGTCTTCCAGAACTTTCTGGGCCTCAGGATATTTGCCGAAAGTGAGATAAACCTTGGCAAGCAGTGTCTGGGCTGCAATCTTGGTGACCCTGGCAGTCTCGGCTGACCTTTTTGCAGGAAGGAGGCTGATGGCCTCGCTGAGGTCCTGGGTAAGTCTGTTGTACATATCCTCGTCACTGCATCTTGCGATGGTCTTGGCATCAGCAGGAGAAACTACAGTGGTGGTTACAGGCACGCCGCCGAATACGCGGTAGAGGCTGAAATACCACCATGACCTGAGGAACAAAGCCTCTCCGCGGTATTTGTCACCATTGGTGAGTTTCTTGCCGTTCATGTGGACAAGCACGTCGTTGCATCTGTAAATGCCGTTGTACCAGGCGTTCCAGATGTTTTTCATGATACCGTTGTTGGACTTCTCCTGGAAATGGTCAATGTCATACCTGTCCTGGGTGGACACTGCCATTGACTCGAGATAGCACTCGTCGCTGCGGTATGCGAGTTCATTGAGGAAGAAACCCATCTGGGTCTTCATCTTATGGTAGCAGGAATAGATGCCCTGGTTGAAGTCGTCATCTGTCTTGTAGAAGTTTCCTTCAGTTATGCTGTTTGACGGATACTGCTCGAAAAAGCTGTCGCTGCAAGATGCGAGGCCCAGGAGCAAGGTTCCTGTCAATGCTATTTTTATGATTTTGTTCTTCATATCCGATTACAGGTTAAAGTTGATACCTACGCTGAATGTCCTTGAAAGAGGGTAAGAACAGTAGTCCTCGCCCGGTCTGAGAGCGTCAGAAGATCTCTTGTTGACCTCAGGGTTGTATCCTGTGTAGTGGGTCAATGTGAACAGGTTGTTGGCCTGGATGTAAAGTCTCATCTTGGAGATGCTTGTCCTGTGGAACCACTTGTCCGGCATGGTGTAGCCGAGAGAGATGTTCTGGAGCCTCAGGTAAGAACCGTCTTCCAGATGGAAGGTGGAGGTACATGCTCCGTTGTTTCCGGAAGACTTGCGGGTAGCCCTGTTGAGGTTGCCGTAAGGGAATCTCTTGAGAGACTCCTTCATCATGTTGGAAGAAGCCTCCATGTTGAGGAGGTAACGTCTTTCGAGGTTCAGGATTTCGTTTCCATAGACTCCCTGGAAATTGGCTGCGAAGTCAATGCCTCTCCAGCCGAGCTGGATGCCGAATCCGTAGTAGAAGTCAGGCATGTAGTTGCCCACGATGACGCGGTCTTTGTTCTTGTCCAGAATACCGTCACCGTCTGCATCCACGAAACGGAAGTCACCGACGGTAGTCGTTTCGAAATGAGGATATGAATCGAGTTCTTCCTGGTTGTGGAAGATACCGTCCTGTACGAGAAGATAATAGCATCCTACAGGCTGGCCGACTTTGGTGATGTAATAGCCGCCGGCATATGAAGATTCCTTGATGATAGGGGCGTCTTCATCGCCGAGGTGGAGGACCTTGTTGCGGTTCAGTGACCAGTTGGCGTTGAGGCCGAGGGAGAAGTCACCGAAGGTCTTGTGTGAGGTCAATGTTATTTCGACACCCTTGTTCTGCATTGATCCGATGTTCATGTTGGAAGTCGTGAGACCTGAAACTGAAGATACCGGAACATCGAAAAGCATGTTGGTAGTCTTGGAGTAATAGAAATCAGCATTGATTCCGAGGAGACCATTCCAGAGGTTTGCGTCGAAACCTCCGTTGACCTGGGTGTTTTTCTCCCATCCGAGCTTGCTGTTCGCGATTTGGCTAGGATAGACGGTGTTGATGACGCCGTTGCCCATGTCGTTTGTGGTGGTCCCGTAGAGTGCAAGATATTCGGAGTTTCCGATCTGTGCGTTACCGGTCTGACCTACGCTGACGCGCAATTTCATGTCATTCAGCCACTTGGCGTTTCTCATGAAGTTCTCGTCGCTGATACGCCAGCCGATGGAAGCTGCAGGGAAGTATCCCCATCTGGTGTCAGGGGCGAATCTTGAGGAACCGTCGCCTCTGATGGAAGCTGATATCATGTAACGTCCTTTGTATGAATACTGTGCCCTGACAAGCCATGAAGCGAAGGTATATGCGTACTTGTTGTTGTAAGTGTCATCGACGGAAAGGGTCTTGCCTTTGGTGGTCCTGACTTTGTCATCGCCTACCACGCCGGTACCCTTTATCGCAGATGTCTGGATAGTCTGTTTTTCAGCCTCATAGACGGCTACTGCATTGATGGAGTGGTCTCCGAACTTCCTGTTGAATGAAAGCTGGTTGGAGATTGTCCAGTGGAAATAAGAGTTCGCGTAATTTGCTGCTGTAGGAGCAGAAGGCTCGTCATAGTATTTCACGCCCTTCAGCGGAATGTATGAAGGTCTGTAGTAGTTCCTGATATATGAGTAGTAGTCGCCTCCCATAGTGAGCTTGTACTCAAGACCTTTGATGAATTCGTATGAGGCATAGACGTTGCCGACCATGTTCAGTTTCTCTCTTACGTCATCGACTTCGAGAGCAAGTGCAACAGGGTTGAGCACCTCGTTCGTCTGTGTGTTCCATGAATTCTTTTTCAGGAAACCGTTCATGTCCCAGTTGTAGGAACCGTCAGAATTGTAGGCAGGGAAGATAGGTGGAGCCATCAATGCTGATGCGATGACACCGTCTCCGCCATACTGTGAGTCAGTATCCACATAATTTGTCTTGGAATAGGAAGGGGAGAAGCTTACGCCGTATTTGAGGTTGCCTTTCTTTCCGTCCAAGTTTGCGCGGATGCCGTATCTTTCGAAGTCTGAGCCTATTACGGTACCTTCACGATAGAGATAGTTAGCTCCGATATAGTAGTTGAAACTCTTGGTTCTCGCAGAGACGCTGAGCGAGTGCTTGTGTGAAAGCGCCGTGCGGAAAATCTCGTCCTGCCAGTCGGTATTTGTCAATGTTCCTGTCTTGTCTTCGAGATAGGCATTGATAAGCGGGTCGATTCTGTGGTAAACCTCAGGACGGCCGGCAGACGGGTCTGAGATGGATCCTGTAGGATCGCTGAAGAGGTAGGAACCGTTACGTGATTCCCTGAACATGGTTGCGAACTCGTAAGCGTCCAGCATGTCGATTTTCTTGGATACATTGGAAACGCTGAACTGTCCGTCGTATGAAATCACAGGCTTGTCGCCGCTGCCTCGTTTTGTCGTGACGATGATGACACCGCATGAACCTCTGGAACCGTAAATGGCTGCTGCTGAGGCGTCTTTCAATACCTCAAGGCTTTCGATGTCGTTTCCGTCGAGGTTCGCGAAAGCGCGGGAATCGCAAGGAATGCCGTCAATGACATAGAGCGGGTCGTTTCCGGATGTCGCAGACTGGATACCTCTGACGCGCACTGTGACATTGCCGTCAGGCTGGCCGCCGAGGTTGAGGACCTGGACACCAGGCATCTTGGCTGCCATTGACTCACGGAAGTCAGTTGTCGGGGCATTCGCGAAATCTTCGGCCTTGATGGATGCGACTGAGGTGGTCACGTCTCTCTTGTTCTGCACACCGTAACCGATGACTACGACGTCATCAAGTTTGATGGCTTCCTCTTCGAGGATGAAGTCCGCCTTCGTCTGGTTTTCTGTCAATGCTGATGTGATGGTGTTGTAGCCGATGAGGGACACTTCCAGAGTCGCGGCACCCCTGACTTTGAGCGAATAGTTTCCGTCAATGTCAGTGCTGGCTCCGTTCTGTGTGCCTTTCTCGATGACCATTGCGCCGATGACCGGCTGGCCGTCCTTATCGACAATCTTTCCTGTGACTGTCCTCTGGGCTACCGGCTGCGGAGCACTCTGGACTGAGGATTTGGATGCCGCAGGCTTGTTGCTGAGGAGAATCTTCTGGTCCTTGAATTCGACATTGACACCTGGAAGAACTTCCTTTATGATGGTTTCAATGTCTTTGTTCGTGGCTGATACTGTCACTTTCCTGGTCAAGTCAATGTCGGTATCGACATAGGCGAATGTGTAGGTGCTCCCCGCCTCGATGGCTCTGAGGAGTTCCTTTACTGTCACATCCTTTACATTCACATTGGCCTTCCTGTCCTGTGCGAACACGTTTGACGTGATGCAGAGGGCGCATATTATGCTGAGGCCTATGCGGGTGAATGAAGGAAGAATGTTAGAGATTCCTTTCATTATTAATGTTTTTTGGTTTTGTTTTCAATTATGATTTCCGCGCCCTGGTATCTCCATCTTATAGGGAGCAGAGTTGTCAGGATGTCAAGGATGTCCTCGACGGATTCATCCCTGATTGTCATCGACATATGCTTGTCCGCCAGATTCCCGACATTGAGAGAAATCTCTGTCTGGTATTTGTGGGAGAGGTTTTCAAGTATGTCTTTGAGTTTTACGTTGTCGAAGACAAGTCTGTGCTCGAACCACCTGCAGCAGTTCATTGCATTGACGGATGAAATTTCGGCCGTTCCTTCGTTCCAGGTGAATTTCTGATTCGGTTTCAGGATGACATGTTCGTTGCGTCCGTTGTCCGAGACCTGTACTGAGCCTGAACGCAGAATGACTTCTGCCTTGTTCAAGGACGGGTAATTGCATGCGTTGAATGTGGTTCCCAAAACCTTGATGTCCATGTCGTTCTGCATTTTCACGATGAATGGCCGCCGTTCGTCCCTGTTTACCTCGAAGTAGCCTTCTCCTTTGAGCGCCACCTGTCTGGTCCGCTTTCCGAACCTTTGGTTGTAGGTGAGCCAGCTGTTTTTGTTCAGCCATACTTTCGACCCGTCAGGGAGCGTGTAGGAACTGATGTTTTCCGAAGATGCCATCAAGACCGTTTCCTGTCTTTTCCCCGTCACCAGTTCGGATGTTGCTGCGCCTGTGAGGAAGAGTGCTGCCGCGGCAGCTGCTGCAATGCAGTATTTCAATGCCTTGCTGCGGAACGGTTTTCTTCCATCTTTTTCCGGTGAGCCGGATACTTCGCGGCGGATTCCCGTGATGGCATTGACATCTGTGCTTCCTGCCTTGGCATTGACCTGAGTGTTCTCCGCTCCGGCATTGACATTGGCCTCGGCAGGGGCGTCGTTCCCGTTTGTGGAACTTCCCTTTCCCGTTCCGAGTCTGGCCATCAGTTTTTCCAGTCCTTCCGTGAGGTTGAATTCGGGTGCGGCTGACGAAACTTCATTCCAATATTCTTCGAGCAGGGCTTTGGTTTCCGGCTCGTTTCCATGTATTTCGAGCCATCCGAAAAACTGTTGTCTCAGTTTTTCGGGAACTTCCACTCCGCTGAAGAAGAAATCGAAAATGCGTCTGTAGTCTTCAATCATCATTATCTGCCGGCTTGCGTAAATGTGTAAGTACTTGAGTATGAGCCTGCTTTGAGTTTGATTGTGCCTATTCGGTCTTCTCCTGTATTATTAGGCTGTGTGGTGATTGTGGATTCGCTGATACCCTGTGTGCCTGATGCCGGTTCGATGGTGAACCAGTCTTCGCCTTCCAGCGACCAGTCACATGTTGCGGCAATCGTGATGTTGTCTTCGCCGCCAGTGACTTTCGTGGCCGGCGTTCCGGATGTCAGCTTTGTCTGGATTACGACGGTGTCGTGAATCTCCGACTCGCTCTGCTTTTGGCAACCTGTCGCCGCCACCAGCAGTGTCGCTGCCATTGCGGCAGCTGTTATGAAATTCAGTTTCATAGTGTGTATAAAAATGTTTTATATAAGTAAGACAACTGAATTTCCCGATATGCTAAATTGTTTTATTGAAAAAATGTTTCAAAGCCGGTTGGTTTGTCCCGCCGGAGAGGTGCGATTTGTCAGCAAAACAGTGGTTCCCGATGCTGGAAAAACGACGGAAATATTGTATATTTGTCAGAATGAAATGACGAGAATCATCAGTTCTTAACAATATGACAAAATTTCTTGCTTTCCTTAATTCTGTAGTCCTTCTGCTTTGCTCGACAAGCCTCCTGAATGCTCAGGAACGGGATACTCGTACCAGGACATACATTTCACCTTCACGTGTCGTGTGGCAGAGTGATGCCGGTGTTCGTCTCTCTGATGTTCTTCTGAAACCTGGTAACGGACAGGCCTACTGCAACAATGACACTCCGGAATCGTACTGCATCATGAAATCTGGTGACGGAGTGCATCCTGCAATCCTTCTCGACTTCGGAAAGGAACTGCACGGAGGACTTCAGCTCGTCACCGGGCCGATCGGGGATCCAGTTCAAGTACGTGTCCGCTATGGAGAATCGGCAAGCGAGGCGATGTCCGAAGTCGGCGGCAAGGGCGGCGCGACTAACGACCACTCCATACGTGACCAGATAGTTCTGCTTCCGATGATGGGTACGGTGGAAATCGGAAATTCAGGATTCCGTTTCGTTCGCATTGACCTCATTGACAATGACAGGGAATTGAAACTTAAGGAGGCAAGGGCCATCTCAATAATGCGTGACATTGAATATGTCGGTTCTTTCCGCAGCAGCGATGAGCGCCTGAACCGGATTTGGGAAACGGGAGCCTACACGGTGCATCTGTGTATGCAGAATTTCCTTATCGAGGGTATAAAGCGCGACAGGCTTGTATGGATGGGCGATTCCTATCCGATGGTCATGACGATTGCGACTGTCTTCGGAAACAATGAGGTGGTCCCCAAAACACTTGACTGGATGCGTGACATAACTCCTCTTCCAAAATGGATGAACGGGTTCTCTGCGACTTACTCGATATGGTGGATGCTTTGTTGCCATGACTGGTATCGCCACACCGGAAATCTGGACAATCTGCTTGAGTCCAGGGAATACATCACGGAGCTGTTGCGCTTGCTGATTTCCAAAATATCTTCTGACGGACGTGAAAACCTTAACGGGCCACGTTTCCTTGACTGGCCGACTGAGGGGAACAAGCAGGCAAAGGATGTAGGAATTCAGGCTTTGATGGTTATGGCGATGCAGTGCGGGCAGGATTTTGGAACCATATTCAATGATCCGCAACTCAAGAATGACTGTGCTGCAGCCGAGGAACTCCTCACTAAACCTGCAAATAAACTCTACACCGAATTCCTCAAGTCCGATGTCGCTCCTGATGCGCCGGGGTCAAAGCAGGCTGCTGCGCTGATGACTCTCGCAGGTCTTACGAATGCTAAGAAAGCAGACAAGGATATCCTTTCCTACAACGGAGGTCATGGATTCTCGACTTTCTACGGATATATTATGCTTGAGGCTATGGCCCGTGCAGGTGACTGGCAGGGTGCGCTCGACATCATCCGCAACTATTGGGGAGCGATGATAGATCTTGGAGCAACGACATTCTGGGAAGATTTCAACCTTGACTGGCTTCCGAATGCGGCCGGCATTGACGAACTCGTTCCTGAGGGAAAAAAGGATATTCACGGCGATTTTGGCGCATATTGCTACCTTGGTTTCCGTCACAGTCTTTGTCACGGTTGGGCGTCCGGTCCGACAGCATGGATTAGCCATCATGTCCTGGGCATCGAAATCCTTGAACCGGGTTGTGCAAAGGTCCGTATAACTCCGCATCTTGGTGACCTCGACTGGGCTGAAGGCTCGTTCCCTACGCCATACGGCCCAATCAGAGTACACCACGAAAGACAGTCTGACGGAAGTATCCACACGGAAGTCTCCGTTCCGGACGGTGTTGAAGTTGTCGGAAAATAAAATTGTTTATTGCCTATCTTGCGGCCACCGGAGACAATGCTCTCCAGTCGCCGCAAGGGACTTTTACTGTTTTTGTCTTGTTCCCGCATCTCACGGCAATTCTGTCAGAACCGGATGCGTTCAGGATATAGACGCTTTTTCCGCGACGGGGCACATCAATGACGGCATTGTCCTGATATACGGCTATTATGAGTTCCTTATCGCTCTCTGCCTCAATGACAGGATAGCCAAGTTCAGGATGGTGTGGACGGAATTCGCTTTTGAGCAGGGTCTCGCGATGTTCGGAGGCGAATTTCATCCATTTTCTCATGACGTCAAGTTGTTCTTCAGGGATATTCCTTAGCATTGTCGAGTATTGTACGACTCCGAAAATGGAATTGATTATCGCTCTTCCCACATTTTCCGGAGTTTCGGAAATATTCCATTCCAACATGTCTGAATGCACGGCAGTCGAGCCGCTCGTCAGTCTGAGGGAGGCGATTCTCATTCTGTTGTCTTTGGCGTTGCCCGGACAGTCTGCTGCTCGGAACATGTTTCCGTACTGTCTGATGGCCGGACCTATGTACTGCTGTCTGAACTCAATGAGAATATCCGGTTTGATGGTTTTCAGAGCGGATGAAACCTCTTTCATCAGCACGTTCACGGCCTCGCTGAGGTTCATGATGTCCCTTCCGGCATAATTCTCTTTTACGGCAGGATCCTCGCCCTGAAATCTGAAACTGTCGATGAAATCGAGTTTGAATCCATCCAGATTCCAGTCTTTCAATGCATTTGTGTACAGTTCCACAAGATGTTTCCTGACCTCAGGGAAACGTGGGTCAAGCACAGCGCAACGGCTGCTCCTGTCATTGTAGAGGAACTTTCCCTCAAACTTCTTGTAGGCATCGCTGTTCCATCCGATGTATGGAACGCTATACCATACAAGATATTTCATTTCGAGATCATGGACTGCTGAAACGTGTGCTGCCATGTCAGGGAATTTTTCGGGAGCAGGTTTCCAGTCTCCGCAAAAAGCATAACCTCTGTTTCCGTCACTTGTCTGCCAACCGTCATCGAGAATTACGGTCTTCATTCCGAGATCTGCAGCAATACGGCACTCCTGTTCAATAGCTTCTGCGCTCACATCCTGATGGAACTGGTACCAGCTTGAGTACAGCGGCTCAAATGCGGAATCGTTCACCGGAAAAGCATCATAACTATTCTCACGGCTCATCCACTCGGATGCGTCACGGATGCTTTCTGCCCAGAATACAGGTCGTTTGTCAAGCAGAATTTTAGTCTCATAATGCTTTGCGGGAGCTTCTTTCTCTTTGAAGAATCTCAGTTCTGTGCAGATTGCGCAACCTTCTTCCATGACGCCGAGTACGGCATCTACCTTGCGGAGTACTTCTGAACAGGCGATTGTCAGGCAATTCGTATTGTTGTCATTGAAATACTCATATAGGGGCATCCTGTAGGCGAGTGAACTGCTGGCATTGGAATGGCCCCAGAAAGGGTCCAGGTGCGTGCCGCAATTCAAGTCCGGACTCCAGAAATTGAAAACTCCTTTCTGCGGGAACGTGAAATATACATTGAATCTTGCCGGGGTAGTCTCGGACGCTGCATCCATAGAGATGCTGATTATTTCTTTCCCTCCGTCATTTTCTACCGATGCTGTAAATTTCCAGTCCCCGGGATTTTCGGAGACAATCACAATCTCATCTACGAGCGAACTGCTCAGCACCGGGGCGACAATTGTTCCTTTGGACGCAAATGGATTGTCAGTCCAAGTGCTTTGGGCGTATGAAACGCAAAAAGACAGAGTGGCTAATGCGATTGCGAGTATGTGTTTGTACATATGAACTGTTTAAAAAATGTGATTGCTTCAAATGTGGGAATGCAGGATGTGTGAAACTCGGGCGAATATGACACTACTCTGAAGGAGCATCATTGTATGCCCTGTATTCGCCCTTCATTACGTTCAGGGTTTTTGGAAGCCAGACTTTGTAGCGGGTGGATTTGTCCCAAGTATTGCCTGCAGAGGCGAAGTCGCAGAGGTGGATCTGGCGAGGCTTGCCGTTGCCTTCAAGGTCTGCTCCGGCAATCATCGGGGCTGTAAACGCCATCCATGCGAAATCGTTGCCTTCTGCCGGGGTCAGGGCGACGCTGCCGTCCTCTGACGATTGGATTACGACACTTTCATCCACGAAACCGTCGTCGAAGCGTGAATCCCTTGCAAGGACTATAGGGCCGCGAACAATCGCCTGATGCCCGTTCTGTTCGAACAGATGTGGCGTAAGGTCCAGCGAGAGTTCAATGCGGTCCCCCTTCTTCCACTTGCGTTCTACTTTCGCATATTCGCCTGCGGAAAGATTGTCAAGACTTATTTTCAATGTATCTGTGCCGCTGATTACACTTGCCGTCGTTGTTTTGCTCCACTGTGGAATCCTCAGCGCCAAAGTGAATTCTGCAGGCTTTGCCGGCGAGAGTTCTATGGAGATGTTTCCGGAAACCGGATAATTTCCATGGAGACTGATTCCCATAGAGTTGCGTTTGTCCAGCGAAATCTCAGCCTCAGAATCACCATAATGGTTTATCTTCAGGCAATCTCCTTCTGTGATAAAAGCGAGAGCCGGAATCATCGCGAAGGCGCGGGGACCATTGGCATTGCAGCAGTTTATATTCATATGGCATTGTTTTTCACCTTCCACTCTCCAGCCCTCAAGCGGGGTGTATTTGGCAATCTGGCTTCCGTCGCACTTCATCGAACCGAGAATGGCGTTGTAGAATGTCTTCTCGATTTGGTCCGCGTAGCGGGAGTCTCCGCAGAATTTCAGGAGTCTGCTGCAGAGCTGCATCCAGGTGAAGCCGACGCAGGTCTCCATGGTGTGGTAGGTCGGAATTGTCTGGAGTGATTTTCCTCCGTACCAGCACTCGATCGAGCTGCCTGAACCGGCGATGTTGATTTCCTCTTCGATTATGTGTGAGACGCTCTTTCGTACGGCCTCGTAATACGCCTCGTTTCCGGTCACTTTATAGTATTCTAGCAGTCCTTCGTAGCAGGACATCATTTCGTATGCCTTGGCTCCGTTTTCGTAGGAGAACCACTTTGTCTGAGGATGCGGAAAGCGCAGAGCCACAGGTATATCGGAGCGGCTGACCAGTCTTGGGCCGTTCTGGGTCTCCCACTGTGTGACGATGTCTGTCGCGAAATCGAGATAGCGTTTGTTTCCGGTTATGTTGTACAGTTTCATAATCGGTTCGAGCACGGAAGAACTTGCCATGCCACGGTACAGTCCGCATTTTACAATCTTGGCATTCTTGGACTTGAGCTGTGAAATGAGGTGGTCTGCAACACCCGATGCCGCAGCAAGGGCCTGGCTGTCACCTGAAAGTTCGTACCATCCGAGCAGCCCCAGCATTGTGTACTTCCGTCCCCAAATGTCCCATTCGCGCAGCTGAGATTCAGGCGCATAGTTTCCGATGTAGCCGTCCGGGCTCTGTGTTTCTATTATATGTCCGACAGAAGCGGCTATCTTTTCATAAAGTTTGGCGTCACCGGTGTAGCGGTAAGTCTCAAGCGCTCCCAAGGTCCATTTGCCCCAAAACTCGCTTTGCCATCGCCATGTCTCGTTCCTGTGACGGAAAGGCTCCACAAGTTCATCTACATCCTGTCCCATGACACGATGCAGTATGCAGTCGTCGATTCTTCCTCCTACATATCCATTGATTTTCACCGACTTTACCTTCAATTCCGCAGTCTTTGCGTGGCTGATGTTTCCTCCTGCGCAGATAGGGCAGGCGAAAACCGTCAGCAGCGCGCTCAGGACAAATGCCTGAACACCAAGATTGTTTTTCATATTTATGAACCTTATAATTTTGTACAACTAAGTTACGAAATAACTTCTTCCTCCTTAAGACATCTTTACCGGAATGATGAAGCCGTTTTCATCAAATTCGAGACGGTCAATGCAGACTACGCGGTTGTCTCCGTCGGTGGAATCGAGCGGATGGCGATGGTAGATAATGTAGAAATCATTGCCACGGCGCACGACGCTGTGATGTCCGGCACCTGTTCCGTGTTCCGTGTCGCTTTTAAGAATAGTGCCTACTCTTTCAAATGGGCCGTAAGGAGTGTCGGAAATGGAGTAGGCGACACGGTAGTTGTCCTTGCGCCAGCTTCCTTCGCTCCACATGAAGTAGAACTTGCCGTCACGCTGAATCATAAACGGCCCCTCTACATAACCTTCAGGTGTGACTTCGCGGAAAAGAGTTCCGTCTTTGAAAGGAACAATGGATGTGAAGTCATCTGAGAGCCGGACTAGATTGCAGTGGCCCCATCCGCCGTAGAACATCAGCCAATCTCCGGATGCAGGGTCCTGATAGACGAACTGGTCGATCGGCTGTGCACCATTGACGATGTCGTTAAGAAGTGGCTTGCCGAGGAGGTCGCGGAAAGGGCCTTCCGGCTTGTCGGACACGGCTACGCCTATGCCTCCGGTTTCTCCCTCATGAACATCGTTGCAGGCGAAGAAGAGGTAGAACTTTCCGTCCTTATTCACGATGGCAGGAGCCCAGAGGGCTTTGTGAAGCCAGCTTATCTCTTTGTCAGTGATGATGTTGCTGTGCTTGGTCCAGGTCTTGAGGTCTTTGGATGAGAAAGCATCCATATAGAGCTGTTCCTCAAAAGGATGCGATGCTGTGGGATATATCCACAGTTCATCACCGATTATTATTCCCTCAGGGTCGGCATACTGTCCTTCGAAAAGAGGGTTTGTCCATCCCGTCCATTCCGATGTCTTTGGCGCGCATGCCTGTGCTATGAAAAAAGAAATTGACGCAATTAATAGAATTGTTCTGAATTTCATATGTTTTGTCATTATAAAAGTGGCTGAGACCGCTGTGTGGAATCAGCCACTTTCAGTTAGTGATCAATTTGTCAGTGCATAGTCAAGCCCGGAATCAGTTGCCCTGATATGAACCTGGCCATACGGCTGAACCGTTTCCGTAGATGCCGAAAGCATTGATGCTGTCGAGCCAGCCGAGGAAGTCCTCACCCGCCTTGCTTCCGTCATATATCTCAGCAGAACCGGCATAAAGCTTTCCTGTGTTGGTGTTGCTGTATGACTTTATTGCAGTGCGGAGCTGTTCAAGCGTGAGCTTCGTGAGGCTTGTGCTGCCGTTCCAGAGGTAGTGCTTTGAACCTGAGTTCCAAGAGAGGGCGAGTGCCGCAGCCGCAGCCCTGTTGGCAAATGTGTCGTCATTTGCCGAAGCCTCGTACTGGCCATTGGCATTGATGCTTCCGACTATCACGTTGCCGCCGAGAGATTTCAGTTTTCTGCCGGAAGACGACATGTCTATGGCTGTCCTGTCCTGCTCCTGGATGATGAGGCTGTTGATGAGTCGTGAGCCGCTCTTCGGGTCTGATTCGCAGCGGATGGCCGGATTGGCATTGGATGCGACGATTGTGCTTGACGCGATGAGCATTCCTCCGGATCCGTTTACGGCTCCGGTTGCGCCACAGCCGCTGTCATTTCCGGCGAAGGTTACATTGTGAAGACAAACGTTGCCTCCGACATCATTGAGATGTACGAGCAGTCCGAAACCGCCTCCGCCAAAAGTGTTGTTGATGAAGGTACATGCATTGAGATAGACTCGGCTCTCTTTCTGGGCGAGACGTATGAGACCACGTACACCGCCTTCAGCACGACAAGCGTCGAAGATTACGTTGTCAATCTTTGCGAGTCCTTTTCTGACCATAATTATCGGATTCTGTCCGCCGGATGCCGTACATTTCTTGAATGTGCAGTTCGTGAAGGTTGCGCGGGAGTCACCGGACCCACCGGCTGCCAGCATGATGCAACCGTCGCCGCCGCTCTTCAAGTTCGTGAAGGTGATGCCGTCGAATGTAGGTTCCGTCTGGTTGCCGAAGGTGATGAAGCGGTTGCTTCCGCCTCCGTCGAATACGGTCTCAGATCCCTTGCGGCTGACGTCTGTTCCCGTGCTTGCAGTGTCGTAGCCGCCGTGAACACGGAATTTTACTCTGGATCCGTAGCCGGAGTATTCCACTTTTACCTGGGATACTGAATAGGTTCCGCCGGTAAAGTAGAAGTCTCTGTCGTCCACGTTGTCGGCATTCTCATCAGACTCTGACTGACTTCCGTTCTTCTGTTTGATCATGTTGAGGAACTCTGTCATTCCCATTGCGTTTTCCCATGAGTGGCCGTCTCTTGTTCCACATGCCTGCGGCTTCACGAAGTAAGGAAGCAGAGGAACTTTCTCGGCATCGCCTCCCGGAATGACAATGGTGCTTTCGTCCCAAGGATCCACGGAAGGAGTGTCAATTGAGATGATGGTTTCCGAGATGTTTATTTTCATGTCATAACGGAAGCCTTTCTTCAGCTCAGGCACGCCGGTTAATGTGATATCCTTTCCTTTGTAGTTGAAGGTGACGAATACCTTTGCGTCGTCAGCCTCAGAAGGGACTACAATCGCAGTATAGGTCGTTCCGTTCTGTCCGGAGGTTGTTCCTTCCGCAGCGACAATATATGGGCTGATATACATTCTGTCAGAGTTCGGATGTCCTTCGGTGAATCCGGTCGAAGTCCACACGCGGAATCCCTGGACACGGGCGCTGCCTTCAATTCCTGACAAAGTGAAACTTACCTTGGCCATCTGGCGTTCCATTTCCAGACGGAGGCTTCCGTCGCTCGTCTTGACGGCATCAGCAACTGTGCATGTCATATAATCAGCCGCAGCAAGACGATCAGCCGTGCGCTGCGAAGACTGTAGTTCAAAGTTGCCGAAAGTTGTAGATGTCTCCGTGGCTGGGTAGAATGCCGAGTAGCTGACAGGAGCGGAACCCCAGCGCAGATAATAATTGTCTGTAGTCTTCCATCCTTTGTCTGTCAGTTTGTAGGTCACGTGACCGTCGTTGCAGAGCAGTGCGATCATGTCACCATTGTTGAATTCGGTTTCTTTTCCGTCCGTAACCGGATTTGATTTCGTATATGGAGAAGCTATTTCCGGGATTATGCGTATGGCACGTTCGTCGCTGTCAAACGAAGGCAGCTCTTTATCCTTCTCGCATGAAGAAAATGCAAGCATCGCTGCAAAAACGGCCATTATTTTTGATATTCCTGATTTCATAGTCATTTACCTGTTATTTTGTGGTTATTGACATTTGGCCGGAAGAGGCCGATTTTGTTGTAGAAATGTTTATTGTGAGCTCGGCTGTCTTTCCCTTGGTGAGTGTCACATCAGACGATGATTCCCAGACATACTGGCGTTTGTTGAAAGTCGCCTTGACCGTCAGAGAGCCAGTCGTGACAGTCTGCGGCACAGTGATGAGTTCATAAGAATCATCCCTGACATTCGGGAACATATTGACAGGATTACCGTCGGCGACAACTTCAGGAGAAGCCGCATTGAGGTCACATTTTCCCTCAGTCCTCAGTCCGCCTACAGAAAGAGATGCGATTTCCGACGTCTCTATTGGCGTACCGTCCAGGGTGAGTCTTATAATCAGCCTTGTGTTGAGATGACCGAGTTTAATCTGAATCTTGCCGTCAGCAAGATCAGCCGATGGATTTACACTGCCTTTCCAGAGCACGAAGTCTGCTGCGGTGAGTTCCGCTGCTGTCGCCTGATTGCTTGGACATGACACAGGAACAAAGCCGTCAACCGCATCTGCATAAGGGGCATACGCGGTGATTGTTACTGTCGTGCCCTTACCGTCCCAAAGCATAGTTTCTCCGTCGTCTGCAACATATTCGTCTCCGAGCAGAACCATCTTCTTGTTGTAGGAATAAGCACCTTTCGGGTTTGTGAGAATAAAGCCGAACGATTCTGGACGGTTGGCGGTGTTTCCGGAAAAAGTATCGGATGATATGCTGAAGCGCAGAGCCTTGGAAGCTTCACCTTCAAGGCACGGGTCGTATGAGCCCGGGAGGAGCTTTTCTGGATTTCTTGACTTGCCGCGGCCGTCCACAGCAAAACCGTCACACCATTCTGCGAAGACCTTGCCGATTTCCGGAACAGAACATGATGCAGGGTTGAATTCCCGTGCATAACCATCGAGTTCTGATGCTGTGGCGTATGTTCCGAGGGAAACTTTGGAATTATCCCAAACATATGCCCCATCCTCAAGAGAACCGAAATTCTTCAAGTCTGTGTCGTATGTGACATCCGAAGGGGATGACTGGAGTTCTCCGGCTACTTTGTTGAATATGTTGTGTCCGCCTGAAACTGCGACCCTTCCGCTGCCGTTGAGCAGGAATCCAGGCGCGCCGTTTGTGTTCAGGCTTATGTTGTTGGCAAAGAAGGAACCATTTCTGGCGTCTGACTCGCAGCGTATTCCGGCAGTTGTGTCATCTGAAATAATTGTAGAGTTGATGACCAGCATTGCACCGCCGCCATTGACGGTTCCGCCCGCTCCGTTGTTGCCCACGGCGTTTGAGCAGAAAGTCGAATTGTTGACGCAGATTGTTCCTGATGAGAGCTGCAGACCTGAGCCCCAATCGCTTCTTACGCTGTTGCCATGGATGCTGCACCTGTCGATGAACAGGATGGCCTTGTCATTGTTGCATCTGAGTGCGCCACCTCTCGAAACCCCTGAGCATCCGCTCACTTCGCAAGCTTTAAGTCTTGCCTGTCCTGAGCGGACATAGACTGCGGCACCTCCAGCATAGCCATTAGTGGTGGCTGCACTTACACAATCCTCAAAGCGGCAATTGACAAACTCAATCCAAGTTCCGGCATCCCCATCGACAAAGACACCGGCTCCGCTCTTCTGTGCGGAAGCAGTCTTTTCATTGATATAGCCATTGCGGAATGTGATTCCGTCAAATGATGAATTTCCTCCATAAACGCAAAGAAGTCCGCAGTCCCCCTCATCGGCCCTGTTGTTTTTGTTTACATCTCCGCTGAAAACTGTCGCGTGATTCACTACGTCTCTGACGCTTACATCCGTACCTTTGCTCAGAATACTGTATCCGCCCATCACGGAGCCGATATTCTTCCTTATCTCCGGGCCGAAAACGGAACCGCTCGACATATAATAGTTGCCTTCAGAGACATAGATTTTAGTCTTTGACAAATCCGTCTGGTCTGTAAGCAGACCAAGGAATGTGTCTGCATCAAAGGCGTTCTCCCACGATGAACCGTCCATTTCTCCCTCACCGAACGGAGTGACGAATATGGCAGTTTCCTTCTTTCCTCCGAAATCTTCGTCTTCGAGGCTGTCGTCGTCCGAGGACGCTGACGGGGGAGGAACCATCTGATATGTCTTCTGACAAGAGCCGGCTCCCAAGAGGGAGAGGGAGGCCAATGTCATAAAAAATGATCTTCTGATATTCATAGTTATCCTTCCTTATCTGTTAATGTCTTCATATCCCGGGTTCTGTTTGAGATGTTTGTTCTGTTCCAGAGCCTGACGGGAAATAGGGAAAATTTCATAGTGTGTGTCGGAATCCTTCGGTTTGTCCCACCAAGCCTCCTGGAATCTTCCGAAACGGATCAAATCTGTCCTGCGGCGTCCTTCCTGAATGAATTCACGGCCCCATTCGTCGAGCATCTCATCAAGATCGAGTTTTACGCTGCCCTCCGGCTGATACGCAATTGACGAATTGAAATCGGCATAGTTCCTCTTTCTGACCTGGTTGAGAAGTTTTCCTGCCTCGTCTGCATTACCTGTGCGGAGGAGAGCCTCAGCCTCTGAGTAATAAATTTCAGCGTAGCGGATGAGGGTGAGGTCAGACTCTATGTAGTATCCTCCGGTGAATGAGTAGAACGGATATTTTACGCAGAAAAGACAAGAGTTGAAGTCTCCGTTACCGAGTTTGGATTCCTTGCCTGGACCTACAATGATGCCTTCTTCTCCTTTGTTCAAGAACTGGCCGACCTGGTCGCGGAGATAGATTACATACTGGTTGTCCGGATTCATAGCATAGCCTGAAGCTGTCTTCGAATTTGGAATTTTTCCCTCAAGGAAGAACATTCCTTCGCGGGTGTTCACACTAGTGTTCTTGTATTGTGCCCAACGTTTGTCACCGGCATATTTCTGGAACTTCTGTGACGGCATTCCGAGTTTGTAGTCGAAGAGCTGACGTGGATTCTGGTTGTCATAGCTAGGCGACAGAGCGTATTTCGGGTTTCTCTCGCCATTGCCTTCGACGCCCAGATAGTTGGCGCAGCCGTAAGGAAGAGAACGTCCGTAGAATGTTCGGCGGTCGTTCTGCATATGCCAGCTTTTGGTAGTGTAGGAACCAGGGAATCCGAAGATGACTTCGTTGCAGGTTTCATTGTTCCAGTCAAACGGCTCCCACCAGTTTTCGGCAAGAGTGTATTCCCCGAATTCACCTCCACGGATTCTGCGGCACCAGCTGATTACATCATCGTAGTGTGGTACACCAATCCATTTTTCAGCATTGAGGTAGAGTCTCACGAGGAGTGCTGCTGCAGCACCTTTGGTGAAGGATCCCTGAAATGATCCCGGGCCGGATGTCCCGACCTTTGCAGGAAGGTCGTTTACGCCAGTTTTGAGCTCTGATTCAATGAATTCGAACAACTTTTCCGGTGACACCTGTACCCTGTTTTCAGGAAGATTGTTTACGGATGCATCGGATGTCGTGGTGAGAATGCAGTTCCTGTAGCAGTTGAGAAGCCTCAGGTAGAGATAGGCCCTCATCGTGCGGAGCTGTCCTTTGAAAGCGTCGAATTCGGCTTCCGTAAGAGAGAACTTTGACGGATTGAGCCTTGAGAGGTCGTCAAGTACGAGGTTGCATTGTCCGATACCGGTGTAGCATGCGTTCCATTCCCCGGTCCAGCTCCAACTGTCTTCAATGCTGCTCCAGTTGTGTCTGTGGAGGATCTCCCACTTTCCGCCGTCATACCACCATGTGCCTCTTGTCGGGGTAATGAAATGGTCACCTGTCAGTTCCTCGTGCTCATAGAAGTCATACTCGCTGCAATAGACGTGCTCAAATGGGCGGAATACAGCTTGTATGATATCGGCCTTCGTGTTATAATAGTTGTTGGTCATCACCTGATCATAGACCGTCTCGTTGAGGTCCGTGCAGGCTGATGCTCCGATAATTACGGCTGCAATAGCCGAAAACCTTATGATATTTTTCATTTTTCTCATAATTTTAGAAGCCTATCTGGACTCCGAATATAAACTGGAATGCCGAAGGATAGTAGTTGTACGAACCTCCGAAAGTTCCCGGGGTGAGGCCGTTAACCTCGTAAGTTGAAGGGTCAATGCCCTCGAAGCGGGTTAAGGTATAGAGATTTCTTGCAGTACCGAAAACTCTGAAACGGTCAATGAATTTGCGGTTCAAGTTGAGAGTGTATCCCAATGTGACATAGTCGAGCTTGAGATAGTCGCCTTTCTCGATGAAATAGTCGGTGATGACATTCAGACCGGTCTTGATGTGGGCATTCTTCGAATATGCCTTTGTGAGGACATTTCCTGTCATTCCCTGGAGTCCGAAATAGAAGTCATGGACATTGAAAATGTCGAATCCTGCCGCTCCGGTGAATGCGACTGCAAGGTCAAAGTTGCGCCATGTGAAATTGTGGGTCATACTGCCTGTGAACTTCGGCAGGCCGTTTCCTGTCACGCACTTGTCTTCCTCAGATCCTTCCGCAATAGGAATTATATTGTCGTTGTGGTCGTAAATGAGCCAGTTTCCTGTCTTGTCCACTCCGGCATATCTCCAAGTGTAGTAGTTTCCGATGCGCTGTCCCTCCTCGATTCTCTGGAGATATCCAGGGTTGTTAGGATTGGACATCGTGCAGACATTATAGTATTTCTGTCCCTGATATATGTCATTGGAGAAACTTACGAAGCGGTTGTCGTTGGTGGCTCCGACGAGAGAAATGCTCCAGCTGAATTTTTCCTTTCTTATAGCATCAATGTTGATGTCGAACTCGAATCCGCTGTTGCGGAGGGTTCCGACATTGGTGAATATAGTCGTGAAAAGGTGTGGTGGAACTGAAACATTGTAATCGCCCAACAGGTCTGACTGCCTGCGGATGAAGTAGTTCAATGAACCGCTGAGCCTGTACTTGAAGAGGGAGAAATCAACACCGATATTCTGGTTGTGTCCCTTTTCCCAGCGAAGTTCCGTGTTCACGTTCTTGGACGGTCCCCATACGTGGAAACTTGATCCGTTGTATTGGTAATATCCGAATGCGCGGTAGGTAGCGAGTGAATTGTAGCTGCCGAAATCCTGGTTTCCTGTGACACCGTAGTCATATCTGAACTTAAAGTCGTTGAGCCAAGATGAAGCCCATGACATAAACGGTTCGTCAGAAATTCTCCATCCCACTGAAACGGCAGGGAAATTACCCCATTTGTGATTCTGTCCGAACTTTGAAGAACCCTCGTGACGAAGTGAGACGGACAGGAGATAGCGCTCTTTCCAGTCATAATTCAATCGTCCGTAGAATGATATGAGTTTGCTGTCGTTCTTGTATGAGCCGAGGCAAATCTGTCCTTCCTTGGATGCCCATTCGCCCGCTCCGAGGTTGTTGTAGCCAAGTCCGTCTGAAGTGAAATCCTGGTTGCTTGCGGACATTCCGGAATTGACGACATAGAAGTAGCTGTATCCGGCCATTGCTCTGAGGCGGTGGTCTCCGAACTGTGCGCTGAAATTTGTCACCCAATCGAAATTGGTCTGGGAACTTTTGTCAAACGACCTTGAGGCATCACCCTTGATCTTGTCATTCTGATGCCATGAAATTGTAGAAGGCGCGAAATACCCGTTGAATTTGTCCACCTCATATCCGGAAACGGTAGCCTTTGACGTGAGGCTGAAATCCGGATGTTTCGGAGTAAAGAGCGGAAGGAGATTCAGTTGTACACCGGCATTCCACTCAAGAAGCTTAATCTCCGTGTCGTTCTTGACCTGGGTCATAGATTCGACCACGTTGGAATAGTTTGAGCCTGCCGGGAAATGGTAGTATCCGTTGGATGTCGTTTCGTCGTATATAGGGGCCGTCGGGTTTATGACAAGGACATTTGAATATGAACCTGTCATCTTGTTGCGCTTGATGATTCTCGGAGTCAGATTGGCCGTAAAAGTGAAGAGACCGCTTTTTGTCGTGTGGTTCACACCGGCTCTTGCTCCGTACTCGCGTCTGTCGGAACTCAGGTCAATGCCTCGTGCATACCGGTAGTCGGCTGTAACACGGTAGTTGGTCTTTGCGTTGCCGCCGGAAACCGTAAGAGTATGCAAGTGGTTGAATCCCATTCTTGTAGTGGCTTTGAACCAGTCGGAACTTGCGCCGAGGTCATCGAGAGGATTATTGACAGTCCTGTATGCCCTGTACTGCTCGGCAGTCATCATGTCAAGTTCATTCTTCGGTGCGTTCAGAGTCACGGTTCCGCTATAGGTCGTGTGGATGTTTCCGTCCTTGCTTCCCTTTTTGAGATTGACGAGGATGACACCATTACTTCCGCGCGTTCCGTAGATTGCGGATGCAGCACCATCCTTGAGCACGTCGATAGACTCGATATCCGCAGGGTTGATGTTGGTCAGGTCTCCTCCAGGAACACCGTCAACGACTACGAAAGGGCCATTGCCCGCGCTTCGTGACGACACACCACGGATCTGGATGCTTCCGATGTTGTTCGGATCTGCAACCGCAGTGTTGGAGACGCTCACTCCGGAAACTTTTCCTTGGATGAGCATTGATGCGTCAAGGCTGCTGACTGAACTGAAGTCCTTTGCGCCGATATGGGAGATTGCGGAGGTCATTTCCTTTCTTTTCATGGAGCCGTAACCGACGACCACAACCTCATCAAGTGCGGTTGATTCCGTTTCGAGGACAACCCTCAAATCACCGCCGCTGACATAAACTTTCTTCGATTTGAATCCTATCGAAGAAATGTTCAGAGTAGCTCCCTTGGGAGCATTGATTTCAAATGTTCCGTCAATGTCAGTGACGACTCCTGTCTGAGTTCCGTCAATGACGACACCGGCCTGAATTACCGGTTCTCCATTGGAGTCCACAACCACTCCTTTCACTGAAGCGACCTGAGCAAAGGCTGAAATCGCAGAGAAAAATGTGGTAAGGATAATGATAACCGGCAAAAGTTTTTTCTTATCCATTTTATTGATATTATTAGTTATTAGTTAAGGTTTGCTTACCTTCGACCACGTTCGGACAGAGCATTGATGAGCTTTTCAGGAGCATCAGTCATTATCATCTTCACGTCCGGGAATACAGAAATGAGCTCGTCAAGCTGGGCTCCGTCCACATCATACTCAGGAATCTTGTTGTTAAGGACGCTGAGCATACATACGGAGCAGAGCATGCCGTCACGGACGGCGGTGCCGATGGATGTGCTGCCGGAAGTCGGGGAATAGCAGTACTGAACGAAATATGGTCCTTCAAGTCCTTTGAGCGGATCGTAGGCCGTTGCCCATGTGTAGGCGTGTGCACGAGGAGAAATTGCGAGAACCTCTTTGCATTTTTCCACTGAATTGCAGTAGAACCAAACCTGTTCCATCATACCGAGTTTTTCCACGACAGCCATCACCTCTGCAGTTGATGCCGTTCTTGGGGAATAGTCGAGGTCTACATAGATTTTTCCGCGACAGGCCTTGAGGAACTCTTCGAGGGTAGGCATGGTCTCGTTTGTGACATTGCCGTTACGATCAAGCAGCTTGTGCGATTTGATTTCTGCAAGCGTCAGGGATGGTATGTCTCCGGTACCATTGGTTGTCCTGTTGATTGAAAGGTCGTGGCAAATCACAATCTTACCATCCTTTGTGCGATGTGTGTCGCATTCGAGAGCTTCGGCACCTGATGCAATGGCTGCTTTTACCGCAGAAATTGAATTTTCAGGAATTGACTTGTCAGTGGTATGGGCCCTATGGGTCATTACCCAGATCTTCTTGTAGGAAGGGTCCCTGAAGTTCCGTTGTGCGGAAGACAATGCTTCCAGCGGATAACAACGGATTGTTTTGCTGAAGTCTTCGTCCAAAGCCTCGGAGGATACATTTATCTTCCAGTCTGCACTTTCTGAATAGGCGTGAACTGCTGCGGAAGGAGTGACTGCCTCCACTGTGGTGCCGTCACCGAAATCGACGGTGAAAGTCGTGCCTGAGCCGACACCTTTAAGGTATACATTTACGTTTTCCTTAAGCATTACACGTGTCGGAGCTGACACGGAAGGATTGACAGGGATTTCATTACTTGGTGAACATCCCGCAATGAGAAAGGCGACGAGCGCCGCAACTGCTGTTTGCATTACTTTCGTGAATGACATTGTTTATTAGTTTTTCTGGTTGGAAATTCCGGAGTATCCGGCTTGTCCCATGATTTGTGCACGCCGCAAAAGTATAAACTAAATCGATACATTATTCCAACTTTTCCGCCGCAATTCTTGCAAAGGAAATCCAAACAGGTCTAGGGAAATGTTATTTCATTGAATATCAAAATATTCCCTGATTCGAACAAATCGAACCAGGGAAATGTATTTTTGTCATTTTTTAGAGATTTTTACAATTCTTTGAGCATTTTTTCGAACTTTTCTTTCGGTATGGCGAGCTTCGGATTTATGCCGGACCGTTTGTTATAGACAGTCTTTATGGAGTAGTGCAAAAGTTCAGAAATCCTTGCGCTTTCGGTGACCCCGAGCTTTATCATTGCAAATATCCTTAGCTCCGTGTTAAGTTTCTCGCTATCCTTGAGCACTATGTGGCACTCCGGTTTCAAAAGGGAGTTGAAGTCTTCCACGAAAGTCGGAAATATGTCGAGAAATGCTGAATCGAAACTGTCGTACATATGTCTGAGCTCTTCATTTGTTATGTCGCGGGACGGATTAGTAAGCTCGATTACATAGTCGGTGTCGCCGCGCCTGAGGCTGGTGTTTATGCGACCGCGGAAAGCGAGGAGACGGTTGATGTAGGAGGAATAGAGCTGGAAGAAACTGGCTATGTACCCGTTGGAAATCCGGTTGGAACGCTCCAGTCGGAGAGTAAGAATTCTGCCTTTCCTTATGAGTACAACCGTATAGCACAAGACTGCGGCAAGAATCATTGCAAGGGCAGAAAGGAGCAGCAGACTCAGTGTAAGTTGTCTTTTTTGCTTCAAAATCTGCTGGCGCAGCAGCCTGTCCGTCTCTACAATAACGTCCATTCCCAAAATCCTTCGTGTCCTGGAGCGGAACTTGAGCATCGAAGTGTAGGAATAGTCGGAAAACTTGTCAAGAATCCTCGCATCCACGGAGTTTCGCAGCATATATGCAATCCTGGTGAATGCTGCGACATCCTGATTGGAGTTTTCCAGGTCAATGATAGCCGCACTCAAAAGACAATACAGCCGTTCTGCATCATGCCCGCCCATTTTCTCATATATAATATTCCTTTCGTAGAAGACGAACGACTCGGCTATGGATCCTTTCGGTGCAAGTTCCATTCGTTTGCGGTTGCACAGCATTGCATGTTCATAGTCATTGAGCATCAGATCTTTCTTTTCCCGTGAGCGCAGCCCGTATTCAGAATTCTCCGGTGCGTAGAAAATGACCGAATCCATATATGATCGGTACTGCCCCTCATACATGTCCTGAAATTCGAGGCGTGAACCGTCAACGTGGAAAAGCTCATAACAGAGAAACTCCTTGGCCTCGAAATACTCGAAAAGGAGTGTCTTGGGGATGGATTTTCTGTCTATGGATTCGATTATGTCACTGCTCTCCTTATAGTATCCGAGAGTTGTCAAAATTCGAGAGATACGGACAGCCGTCTTGACAGCCATATAATTGTCGGATGCGTCCGATGCCAATTTCTCGACATGCTCAAGGGTCGCGATAGTGGAGTCGGAATCGAAGTAGCTGTAATCATATGCCACATCCAGCCACGCTTCCATCTGTTCGCGTCCCTCAAGCTTTTCGCACGCATCCTTCTTCCTTCCGATTTCCGCTATTTTGCGGTTCTCATAGACCTCCAGACTGTCGAACTTGTTGACAAGTTCATTCAGCAAGGTCTGGTTATCCGGTGTAAGAGGCTTGACCGCCGAACTGACGGTCAACAAAGAAATCAAAAGGGTGATAATTGTCATTCCGCTTTATGTCCTCCTCCTACTGTCTGTTTTCGTATGTCCACCTGTTAGTAAACCAGAAGGTAAAGTCCTGCTGCACAGGCTGCTCCTGCGAGAGGACCAAGTACTGGAACCCAGCTGTATCCCCAGCCGCTGTCACGTTTGCCCTTAATCGGAAGGATGGCATGGGCGATGCGTGGAGAAAGGTCCCTGGCAGGATTCATGGCGTATCCGGTAGTACCGCCCAGCGACATGCCCAGAGCCATAATCAGACAGGTCACAGGGAACGCTCCGATACCGCCTACTGAAATGGTGCTGCCTTCAAATGAGGCCGTATTGCCTGACGTGCCCAGAGCCATGATGCAGAAAACCAATATGAAAGTTGCAATCAGCTCGCTGAGGAAATTGATGCTCTTGTGATCGATGGCCGGCATGGTGCAGAATGTCCCGAGCATGCCGTCAGGATTCTGAGAAGAGGCCTTGTAATGATCATAATAGAAAACATAGACCAGCAGGGCTCCGACAAAACCGCCCAGCATCTGGGCTGCGATATACGGAAGGACGGCATCCCATGCGAAACCGCCTGCTATGGCGAGGCCGAGAGTGACGGCCGGATTCAGATGCGCGCCGGAATACGGACCGGCGATGAAGACACCGCACATGACCGCAAAACCCCAGGCCAATGATATCACGACCCAGCCGGCCCCTTTGGCCTTAGACTTTTCGAGGGTGCATGCCGCGCAGACACCATCTCCCATGAGAACCAGGACAAGTGTTCCGAGAAACTCGAAAATGCACTTGGTGAATAGTGTAATTTCCATATTGTCAATGATTTAATGTTTAGAATCTTCAGTCAGAGTCCTGCCGATGGCATTGGCCCAACCCTCTTTCAGTTTCAATACCTTTTCAGCCGGAGCGAGAGGCTCGAACACCTTGTCGGCATTCCATTGGCGCTTGATGTCGTCCAGGGAATCCCAATATCCCGTTGCAAGACCGGCAAGATAACATGCTCCCATTGCAGTAGTCTCCGTAACCTTAGGACGGATGACCTTTGTTCCGAGAATGTCGGCCTGGAACTGCATCATCAGGTTGTTTCTCGAAGCGCCGCCATCGACCTTGAGCTCGGCCAGCTTTATGCCCGCATCATGCTCCATGGCATTGACAATATCCATTGTCTCGAAAGCGATACCCTCGAGCGCCGCGCGTGCGATATGCGCTGCCGTCGTGCCTCGTGTCAGGCCGCAGATGGTGCCCTTCGCATACTGGTCCCAATAAGGAGCACCGAGACCTGTCAATGCAGGTACGAAATAGACTCCTCCGTTGTCGGGAACCGTCATGGCCAGACTTTCGATTTCCGAAGAAGACTTTATGATGCCTAGACCGTCCCTAAGCCATTGGACTACAGAGCCTCCCACGAAGATGCTGCCCTCAAGTGCATAATTGACCGTATCTCCGATTTTCCATGCGATGGTAGTGAGCAGATTGTGCGATGACGTGATCGGCTTCGTGCCGCTGTTCATGAGAAGGAAACATCCCGTGCCGTAGGTGTTCTTGACCGAGCCTGGTGTCGTGCACATCTGGCCGAAAAGTGCGGCCTGCTGGTCTCCCGCTATGCCCGCAACCGGAACCTTGTGCGCGAAAATCGTAGTCTTGGTATATCCGTAAATCTCTGAAGATGAATGGACTTCAGGCAACATTGACATAGGAATCCCGAAAAGCTTCATGAGGTCCTCATCCCATTTGAGAGTATGGATATTGAAAAGCATTGTCCTGGATGCGTTGCTGACATCGGTCATGTGGCACTCGCCGCGGGTGAGGTTCCACAGGAGCCATGTATCGACGGTTCCGAAACGCAGTTTTCCGGCTTCGGCCCTGGCTCTCGCTCCCGGAACGTTCTCCAGAATCCAACGGATTTTGGTCGCGCTGAAATATGCATCAATGATAAGGCCGGTCTTTTCCCTGATGAATCCGGTGAGGTTCTGTTCCTTCAGGCTGTCGCAGTACTCGGAAGTCCTTCTGTCCTGCCAGACAATGGCATTATACACAGGCTCTCCGGTCTCTGCATCCCAAACTATAGTAGTCTCTCGCTGGTTCGTAATGCCGATTCCCGCGATGTTCAATCCGTTGATGCCCAATGCGGTAATGGCTTCGGCAATCACAGATGCCTCCGAAGACCAGATGTCCTTGGGGTCATGCTCCACCCAACCCGGTTTAGGAAAATGCTGTGGAAACTCTTTCTGAGCAGTGGCGCAGATGCGGCCTTCATGGTCGAAGACGATTGCTCTGGATGAACTTGTTCCCTGGTCAAGCGCCAGGATATATTTCTGTTCCATGACAAGATTATGTTTTAGTACTATTTAAACGTTATATGTGCGACGTGAACGCACCGGAGCGATGTTTTCACAATTATAATGCCGTATGTCAATGACAGTGAACGGAACTTACAGCTCTTTCCTGAGGCGCGCCTTAGGGATGCCGAGCTGGTCCCTGTACTTTGCGATAGTCCTTCGGGCGACCTTGTAACCTTTCTCATTCATGATTGTGACAAGTTCGTCGTCAGTAAGCGGCTTCTGCTTGTCCTCATTGTCCACACATTCCTGCAGGACCTTCTTGAGTTCCCTCGTGGAAACCTCTTCACCATGCTGATTCTCAAGACCTTCCGAGAAGAAGTATTTCAGCGGGAAGATGCCGAAATGAGTTTCGATATACTTGCTGTTCACGACACGTGAAATGGTGGATATGTCGAAGCCCGTCTTGGCTGCTATGTCCTTCAGGACCATAGGCTTGAGATGTGCCTCGTCTCCATCCATGAAATAGTCATGCTGATAATCCACTATGGCCTGCATCGTGCTCAGAAGAGTATTGTGTCTCTGTTTCAATGCCTCCACGAACCACTTTGCCGAGTCCATTTTCTGCTTTACGAAAGTGGCGGCCTCCTTCTTCTGTCGCTCAGATGACTGGGCTGCATCCATAAGAAGCTGTGCGTAATTCTTGTTTATCCTGATTTCAGGAATCGAGAACCTCGGCATTGACAACTGCAGCTCTCCGTTTTCCATCGTAAGGATGAAATCCGGCACAATCTGCTGGGCCTGGTCATTATACGAATCGTCAATCTGTCCTCCCGGGGACGGATTCAGCTTCGTGATCTTGCTCATCGCCGCCTTCATCTCGTCCTGCGAAAGGCTCAGTTTCGTCATTATCTTCTGGAAATGCTTGTTGGAGAACTCCTGGAAATAATCGGAAAGAATCCTTTCGGCATTGACAACATCCTGGGTCTGTTTAAGCCCTTTCAGCTGAATCAGGAGACACTCCTTCAGGTCGCGTGCGCCGATTCCCGCCGGGTCGAACTGCTGGATGATATGGAGCATCTTCAGCACTTCCTCACTTGTGGTGGTGATGTTCATGCGGAAAGCCAGGTCGTCCACGAGACTGTCAATGTCTCTTCTGAGGTACCCGTCATCGTCCAGACTGCCGATTATGAAAGCGGCTATATCATGCTGATGCTCAGTCAGGTCCCTGAATCCAAGCTGGTCCATGAGGCTCTGCGTGAAACTCTCTTTGACGGAAAAGGTGTTGTACTGCGGCCTCTCGTCCTTGCCGTAGTTGTTCACATGCAGTTTATATTCCGGAATGGAATCATCATCCTTCAGTTCAGAAAGAGAGACCTCTCTTGGCTGCTCATCTCCGTCCTCCTCCTTGCTCTCCGGGGCGCTGTCATCCAGAACCGGATTCTCTTCCAGTTCCTTGCGGACTCTCTGCTCAAGTTCCTGGACCGGAAGCTCAATGAGCTTGATGGTCTGGATCTGGAGAGGGGAGAGCTTCTGCGTCTGCTTTAATGCGATTTCCTGTTTGAGCATATTGTCTAGAGATTAGCGACTGGTCTATAAACTGTTACGGTGTCGGTCACATAATTGTGCTCTTTATCCACGGCAGGGAAGTTTATTCCCTCCTTTACCACCAGAGCCGACGTGTATGTGGATTTGATCTTCTGCAGGAACTCCATCGCTTCGGACTTTGTCCTGAAATCACCCACGACAACTCTGAAAAACGGATTCTGATAATTTCTGTATGCAGGAATTCCGGGATATGTAGCCTTGAAAATCTTCATGACATTCTCGGAAGCATTTCTGGCAGTCTTGCTGTTGTCGAAGAAGATGCGGACCCTGTATCCTGTAAGTTTCCTGGAACTGTTGGACGCAATCTGCAGCTTCATGGCATTGACAATGCTCTGTGACTGATGGATTTTCACATCGCCCTCTCCGTACGGATGATTGGAGAGCAGTCCGAAAATCGACTTTCCGACGAGTGTGGAATCCATTGCGGCAGCCTGACGGTAAACGACAGAATCCGCCTGGGCCATGCCTGAATCATAATCCTGCCCCCATGAGAGGACGGGAAGCATCAATGCTATTATGAGAATTGCTAACTTTTTCATTGTCAATGTCTTTAATAATTATTCCATCAGGGTACTCAGCGGCATTCCCTTCCTGGATATGGTCATCTTTACACCTTCGGCCTTGACCTTCGCCGATACGTCCACCGTATATGACTCCGCGTTCAGATCCTTCAGAAGCGCCAATGCCGAAAAAAGCGAAATCTCCGGCCTCAGTTCCGCAATTCCCGAAATGCGGTGCTTGTCGTCAGACTTTTTCGGCACCTCAAATCCGTTGGCGGTAAAGTCAATGATGGCCGTGCCCTGATGGTAAACTGTTCCCTGAATGTCGGAAACGGCAAATTTGAACACCGGATTATGGATTCCTACCAGAAACACCCCGTTCAGGCTTCTCAGCCCTGAAGGTGATATGGATACGATGTCGCAAGAAGTTATCGAGATATCCTTGATTTTTCCGCAACCTGCGAGGCATACAGTCATGATGACTGTCAATGTTGTCAATATGAATCTTTTCATTTCCAATAATCCTTTTGTCTGCCGAGCCATACCTTTTTGCCGATAGACTTGACTTACAAAAGTAGTGAAAAAATAATAAAAGTCATATCTTTGCAGGTGAAAAGGTTCGGAATGTGCCACACAGTGCATTCCGGGCGCGTGCCAAACTGGTACGTGAAATGCAAACAGACTTAAATCCGCTGAATTTTGCGGAAAATCAGATAAAAATATGGCAAGCAAGAAAGTATATATCGAGACCTACGGATGTCAGATGAATGTCAATGATACCGAGGTGATTTTCTCGATTCTGAAGAAGGCAGGCTACGACAGGACTGAGAATATGGATGAGGCTGACGTGATCATGGCCAATACCTGTTCGGTCCGCGACAATGCGGAACAGCGTATCTGGGGACGCATTGACCAGTTCTACGGTCAGAAACGTGTCCGTGAAGGCGTCGTTACCGGTATCGTCGGATGTATGGCCGAGAGACTGAAAGACAAACTGTTGGAAAGCGGACGTGTCGATTTCGTGGCAGGTCCTGATTCATACAGGTCTCTTCCGCTCCTTCTTTCCAGGATAGCCCCCGGAAGGCCTCAGATCAATGTCGAACTTTCCAGAGAGGAAACATACGGGGACATCGAGCCTGTCCGCATTGACAAGAATGGCGTGTCCGCCTTCATTTCCATCATGCGCGGATGCAACAATGTTTGTTCATATTGCGTAGTCCCTTACACCAGAGGTGCTGAACGCAGCCGTGACCCTCACACGATTGTCAGGGAGGCCTGCGATGTCTTCTCCCGTGGATACAAGGAGGTCACCCTCCTCGGCCAGAATGTGGACTCATACCTCTGGAAGAATCCTGAGGACGCTTCGGATGTCACCGACTTCGCGGACCTTCTTTCCAAGGTGGCCGAAATCAGTCCGCTCCTCCGCGTGAGATTCTCCACATCCCATCCTAAAGACATCAGTGACAAGGTCATAGATACGATGGCAAAGTATGACAACATCTGCCGTCATATCCACCTTCCGGTACAGTCCGGAAGCAATGCCATGCTTGAGAAGATGCGCCGCCGCTACACCCGCGAGTGGTATCTCGAGAGAGTGGACAGAATCCGCAAGTCAATGCCAGACTGCGCGATCACTACGGACATCATTGCCGGCTTCTGCGGTGAAACGGAGCAGGACCATCAGGATACTTTGGATGTGATGCGCAAGGTGGGTTATGACTATGCATATATGTTCCAGTACTCCGAGAGACCCGGAACTCTTGCCGCACGCAACTATCCTGACGACATTCCTCTTCAGGAGAAGACCAGGCGTCTGAATGAAATCATTTCCCTCCAGAACGAACTGAGTCTTGAAAGCAACACACGAGATCTGGGCAAGGAGTTCACAGTCCTCATCGAGGGTACATCACGCAGAAACCAGGAGGAACTTTGCGGAAGGACCACGACCAACAAGATGTGCGTGTTCCCGGCGCTTCTTTCGTCCGGAACGAATCCTGCTGACGGCGTGAAGGTTTTCAATGTAGGTGATTACGCCAAGGTGCGTGTCGTGTCATGTACCTCAGCAACACTTATTTGCGAGCTGTCATAGATCATCTGGTCCGCGAAACTGTAATAGCCGGAATCTGAGATTATCACGTGGTCCAGCATTGAGATGCTGAATGTCTCAGCCGCTTTCTTGAGCCGTTCCGTCTCCACGACATCAGCCCTCCCGGGCTGTGGATTTCCGGACGGATGGTTATGGACGAGGATTATACCGTCGGCTTTCTTTTCTATCGCTTTCCGGAGAATAGAATTAGTGTCTATCGTAGTGGATGAAAGTCCCCCGATGGACACTTTTTCCTTATACAGGATATGATTGGCCCGATTCAGGTAGAGAATCCAGCATTCTTCATGGTCGATTCCTTTCAGGACAGGAAGCATCATTGAGAATATCTGTGACGCATTGGTGATGGCGCGGCAATGCGGGCGGGACCCTTCGGTCGCGAATCTGCGTCCGAGCTCGAATGCCGCCGTGATGGTCGCAGCCTTGTTTTCCCCTATGCCTCCGATAGTCTGCATCTTGTCAATGGACATGGAGGACAGTTCCGTGAGGCTTCCGGCAGCAGCCAGCAGTTCATGCGACATTTCCAGCACGTTTTTCTTCCCGCTTCCGGTCCGGAGCAGAATCGCCAGCAGCTCGGCATTGCCCAAAGCGGCGCTCCCTTTTGCAAGCAGCCTTTCCCTAGGCCTTTCATCAATGTTCAGTTCTTTCAGTTTCATGGTCTTCTATGTGATTGTTATTTTGTCTGTCAATGCCGGTTGCGGGTGTGCCCTTCATCCTTACATGTGCGCGCTTCAGGCTCGTAACCGGCTGCAAGATAGGCCTATGAAACTGGAAAATCTGCAGAAAGTTGCTCGAACTCCTGCAGATTTTTATGATTTTTAAAGTTTTTGTCTGTTTCTTTAATCCCGAATCGCTGATTTGTCGATTCCGGACATCTTCTGACAATTATTTCTTTGCCTCCAGAATCAGGTCTCCCAGCTCCCGGATATCCCTTGCTATCATATCAGGAGGGAAAAACTCCGGAGCAGGATTTGTTCTGGCATCCTCTGCGACCTTGAGGGCTGTTTCGACAGTTGTTTCTCCTGAAAGTACAAGTACGCCTACGGCACCTGCATTGTGGGCCATGGCGGTGTCAGTGTATATGCGGTCTCCCACCATTGCGATTTCTTCCGGTTTCAGACCATGTCTGTGCATGATTCCGTCCAGCATTGTCGGGTCCGGCTTTCCGAGAACGATGTCAGGGCGGCGTCCGGTTGCATGCTCTATGCATTTCTGCAATGAACCGCAGTCCACGAGGACTGTAGGCTGGTCGGTAGGGCATACCCTGTCAGGATTTGTCGCGATATAAGGGATTCCCTGGCTTGCCCACCATGCGGCACGGCAGAGGCGCGGGTAAGTGAGAGTCGTGTCGAATGCCACCACGAGAACATCAGGAACATCGTTAGGGTCATCCGCGCATGCTTCGAAGCCGGCTTTCTCGAACTGGCTAACCATACTTGGAGTACCGAGCATATAGAGCCTCTTTGCCTGAGGATATTTCTCTTTTATATAGTCAATGGCTGCTAGTGAGGTTGTGTACATGTTGCCCTCATCGGCATTGATGCCCATTCCCTCGAGTTTGTGGAGGTAGTCGGCTACTGATTTTGTGGGATTGTTAGTGAGGAATGAGTAACCGATTCCGGCATCTGTCATGTCCTGCAAAAAACCCTTTGTAAAAGGGAACAGATTGCTTCCCATGTATATTGTCCCGTCCATGTCCAGAGCAATGTGCCTGATTCCGGACAATTTCTTTTTCAACTCCGGTGTGAGTTCTTTGTTGTAGTTTGTACTCATTGCTGTATTTTCATTTGTTTGCAAATTTAGCAATGTTTCTCCAAATAATGCTATGTATATTTCATTTCGTGTGTTTTCTTTTGTTTTTCTTCCGGCTTTCCGGCCGTTTGGCCAAGCGGAACCGGCATTGATTTAAATTATATTTATTCAAAATTGAAAAATCTTTGCAATTATCAGAATTTGGATTATATTTGTGGTACTTAAGTTTACGTGTACTAACAGGATAATGCGCAGCTGTCAATATGAAGAAGCACACACATACTGCACCAGGAATAGAAGAATTCAAGAAACTGCTGAAGAAACATTCGTTGAAATCTACACAGCAGAGATTGGCTGTACATAACGCGATGCTGAAGCTGGGACATGCTTCAGCTGATATGGTAACGGAGGAGATCAGGAGCCAAGGCACTACCAATGTTACCGTAGCTTCGGTGTATAATATACTTTCACAGATAGCTTTGCTTGGAATATATGACCACAGGATGAGTGCCAACAACAAGATGTATTTCGACGTGAATACTTTCAGGCATATCCATCTGTATGATTATGTGAACAATACCTTCAAGGATGTCATTGATGATGACTTCATGGACAATCTCGATGCATATTTCGCCAAGAAAAAATACAAGGGATACCGTGTCGAATGTGTGGATGTGCAGATAGTCTGCCGTCCGAGCCGTTCATATGTGAAGAAAAAAACGGCAGAGAAAGTAGCTGAATAACAGCCCTTTGCCGCTTGCCTATATAAACTTTGACCTCATACACTATGCGCTTTAACCTGACCTTAAAGACCATGGCTGCTGTCATTGTGTCTTCTATGATTGCTGTTTCATGCAGCAAGACTTCTTCTGTGCCCTATGTGGATTCTTCCATGGGCTTCGTAACGGGTGACAATCTGTTTACAACTGACGCCGGCATGACCTATGACTTTACCACGGCGGAGCAGTTCGATTATGAGTTCGGGACCAGATTGTTCGTGTCCTGCGAGGTGGGGGATTGCATTGATCCTGCAAAGAATCTGTTTTCCGCAAATCTGGTAAATTGCTCGGTTCCTGTCACGGGAACTATCGTGAGGGGAGGGACTTCAGGATTCGACAAGTCAGAATGGAAAGATCCGATATCTGTCAATAATGCCTGGATCTCAGGAGGTTATATAAATCTTTATTGCTCCTGGACAGGACATAAGAATTCAGGGGTGGTGCAGCGTTCCGCTTTTGTGTTCGAGGGGACGTCCACTGGCATTGACAATGCTCCTGACACTTTGTCTTTTTCTCTTGTCCATGATTCCGAGGGTGACGGTTTCTCTTCCGGAAGCGATGTGGCCAATCTTGTGATGATAAACAAAATGGCCACATTCCCTGTCCAGGAATTTCTTCCTTCCGGGAATGCGGTCATAAGATTGTTGTGGACATGGCATCGGTCTGACGGACATTATATCTATCCGGAGACCGAAAACCATAGTATGATTTACGATTATTCTGCAGCCGCGTCAGCCGAGCCTTCTACGAAAGCGATGATCTCGCCTTTCACTACGTTGGCTCCCTGAGTTCCGGTAACTGCCACAACTCTGCCGTCAACAGCAGGAATCACGTCTTCCATGCCATAGTAGGTCTGTACGTAGCCCATTGCCTTGCCGGCCTTCACTTCTGTGCCTGCAATAGGTGCCGTAGATTCGTCATCGACATCAAGCTGCCACATGAGCTGTCCCTTTGCCGGTGCCTGTACAGGTACTGCATGAGGATATTTCTTGGCATATTCTTCGACATCGAATTTAGGCATTTCCACTACCGGACGGACAACCGTGATTGGCGCTCCGGCCTTGGCTTTCAAGTCCTTGAGCTCAGCATTGAACCTTTCCTTCGCAACGCCGCTCTTGTAGTCGCGGTACTGTCTCTCATGCATTGCGAATTCGAAGAGTTCCTCCTGATCCTGTCCCTCATCCCAGCCTTCGTCTTTCATCATCTGGCGGAATTTAGGAAGTTCGTCAGGATACATGTCCTGAGGATTGCCGGTGTAGAATTCCATTCCCTTCTCTTTCGCAAGGTCAATGATTTCCGGCGCGAGTTTTCCAGGGAGCTGGCCCATCCTGCCGAGAATCATGTTCCATGTGTCCTTGTCAATGGTAGTCCATCTCGGCTTGCCGTTCAGGACATTGAGGAGGTTCATGAGGGAGGTGTTCTTCACGTACTGGCTGAACGGTGTCACCAGAGGTGGATAACCGAGTCTTGGCCATACATACTGGACTTCATCGAAAAGTTTCACCATGAGGGTGTCAAGGCTGATTTCAGGACGTCCGTGAGCGCGCTCTGATGCATTGATTGCAGCCTGGAAGCCTTTCAGGTCGGCCATCATCGAGCCCATCATTCCGCCCGGAAGGCCGCAGCCTACGAGGAGGGAGGACATCAGTTTGTTGGCCGGATTGATCCAGTAGCCGAGGAAGTCGTCAATGAATTTCTGCGTGAGCTTGCGGACTTCCATGTATGCGTCCATGTTCAGGTCTTTCACGAGGAATCCGTCTGCTTTCATCATTTCCCTGATGGTTATCACGTCCGGATGGATTTTGCCCCATGAGAGCGGTTCTACGGCTACGTCGAGGTAGTCCGCTCCGGCACGTGCGACTTCCAGCATTGATGCAGGCGAGAAGCCCGGGCCTGTGTGTCCGTGATACTGGACGATGATGTGCGGGTATTTCTTCTTGATGCAGCTTGTGAGCTCGGCGAGGAATGTCGGCCTGCCGATTCCTGCCATATCTTTCAGGCAGATCTCGTCGCAGCCGTATTCTACGACCTTGTCAACGATGCCCATGTAGTATTCGACGGTGTGGACCGGTGAGTTCGTGATGGACAATGCCACCTGTGAAATCATGCCGGCTTTCTTTGCGAATTCTACTGACAATTTCAGGTTCCTGTGATCGTTCAGGCCGCAGAATGATCTTGCGATGTCTGTTCCCTGAGCTTTCTTCACTTTGTACATCAGTTCCCTGACGTCTGCCGGAACCGGGTTCATTCTCAATGCGTTAAGTCCGCGTTCAAGCATGTGTGTCCGGATGCCTGCCTTGTGGAAAGGTGCTGTCCATCTTCTGACTGCAACGTTAGGGTTTTCTCCGAACAGGAGGTTTACCTGCTCGAATGCTCCACCATTGGTCTCGACTCTGTCGAAACAGCCCATGTCAATGATAGCGGGGGCGACTTCCTCAAGCTGGTCCACTCTAGGCACATACTTGCCTGAGGATTGCCACATGTCCCTGTAAACCAGAGAAAATTTGATTTCTCTTGCCATTTTTAACTTACTTTATTTTGTTATAACTTGTTCGTGGTTATCCGGCAAATATAGTGATTATTCTTGGAACATGTTTTGAAAACCGGTCATGAATTCTTCTCCGGATACACAAAAAAAGAGTCAATCCGAAGACTGACTCTTTTCGCAGGGTGAACGGTGGGGCTCGAACCCACGACAACCAGAACCACAATCTGGCGCTCTACCAACTGAACTACGCTCACCATGTTTAGGATTGCAAAGGTATGAATATTTTCTTACAATCCAAAATTTTCTGCAAGAAAAAAGAAAATTTTCGTTTGTTGGGCTCTTTCACTATATTTGTAGGTTGGAATTTGTATCAGAAATGACATTGTCATTGACCTGAGATAAAATTCTTTAAGACAAACGATTGGGACGGCTCCGGCGGCATTGGAAACTCCGGCGGATGCGTCGAATGAAACACAAGACAGATATTCGGAAAGTTATGGAAAATATAAAATGCCTTATTGTCGGCTCCGGTCCTGCCGGCTATACTTCTGCCATCTACACGGGGCGTGCCGGAATACAGACTGTCCTTTATGAGGGAATGGAACCGGGAGGACAGCTGACCACCACCACGACGGTCGAGAACTACCCGGGATTCGAAAACGGAGTCGATGCAAATATGCTGATGGCGTCAATGAAAGCTCAGGCTGCAAGGTTCGGCGCGGAAATCCGCAGCGGAAGAATCGCTTCGGCCGACCTTTCGTCCAGACCGTTCAGGCTGACTGACAGTGAAGGCAGGGAACTCGAAGCGGAGACATTGATCATAGCCACAGGCGCGACTGCGAAATATCTCGGACTTCCTTCAGAACAGAAGTTCAAGGGGCTCGGCGTGTCGGCTTGCGCCACATGCGACGGATTCTTCTACAGGAAGAAGGATGTTGCCGTAGTCGGCGGGGGAGACACCGCGTGCGAAGAAGCGACCTATCTCTCAAACATCTGCAAGAAAGTATATATGATCGTGAGGAGGGATGTTTTCAGGGCTTCCAAGGCGATGCAGGAAAAAGTTTTGAACACTCCAAACATTGAAGTTCTTTGGAACTGCAACACTCAGGAGGTGCTTGGAGACGTGAACGGCGTTACCGGAGCCAGACTCGTCAGAAAAGATGGTAAGGTTTTTGATATCAGCATTGACGGTTTCTTTCTCGGCATTGGCCATCATCCGAATGCGGATCTGTTCAAAGAATGGATTCATACTGATGAGAATGGCTATATAATCACTGAAGGAAAGTCTTCACGCACTTGTGTGGATGGCGTTTTCGCGGCGGGAGATGTGCAGGATCCCCATTACAGACAGGCAATTACAGCAGCCGCCTCAGGTTGCAGGGCTGCCCTTGATGTGGAAAAATTCCTCAATAGCCTGAAGTAGTACAGCCGGGAAACGGACCGGGCCTCTGGCCTGAAACCGGACAAGATAATTTATATTAGAATATGAAAATAACAACTAAGGTAATTCTGGGAGTGTTCGCAGTATTGGCGGCTTCTTCATGCAAATCGCAGTACGATACGCTGTTGTCCAGCAATGATGTGGACACCAAATACAAGGCGGCATTCGATTATTTCAATAAAGGAAAGTATCAGAAATCTGCAGCGCTGTTCGAGTCAATGTCAGTGCTTACGGATGGTACGGAGCGCGACGACACTGTCCAGTATTACTGGGGCCTGAGCAACTACCGTTACAAGGACTATGTTACGGCAGAGGCCAATTTCAACCGTTTCGTGAACAACTTCCCGAGAAGCCCGTTTGCTGAGGAGGCCAGATTCCTGAGAATAGACTGCCTGTACAAATCTACATACAGATATGAACTCGACCAGGCTCCGACAAAGGTTGCCATTGCTTCTATCAATGAATATGAGAAGGACTATGGCTCGAATCTCCACAAGGAGGATTGTGACGCCATGCTTAAGGACCTGAACGGAAGACTTGACAGAAAAGCATTCGAGGGCGCCCGCCTGTATTACAACATGGAGGACTATAAGGCTGCCAGGGTCGCTTTCCGTAACACATTGAAGGACAATTCGGAAAATATCTATCGTGAAGATATCCTGTATTACATTGCGAAATCTTCATACAAATATGCGCAGCTCAGTGTCGCTTCCAAGCAGAGGGACCGTTATCTTACCTTCATGGACGACTATCTGAACTTCGTGAGCGAAAATCCGCAGTCAAAGTATTCCAAGGAATTGAAGACTCTTTATAATCGCGCCCAGAAAGCTCTTGGCCACTACACTGGCACCGATGAAGATGCCGATGTGAAGGAAAAGGTCTTCGAGAAAGAGAGGAAGGCTGCCGAGAAGGCCGACAAAAAATCCAGATAAAAAAGTTTTGAAACAATCTTCGGCCGGCTTCAGTATATATTAAATGGAGGCCGATGATGGCAGAGGTTGCCATATGACCGGCCGATTAGATGACAATTTAGAATAGTAAAAGAATGGACAAGAAGAATGTACCTCAGAACACTATCACAAGGGATGTGAAGTATCTCGCTGCCCCTACAGGCAACATTTACGAGACAGTAGTTATTCTGTACAAGAGAGCTAACCAGATTGCCCTTGCCGAGAAGAAGGAACTTAACAAGAAACTTGAAGATTTCAAGAACGACCGTGACTCGATGGACGAAGTGTTCGAGAACCGCGAGCAGATCGAAATCTCAAAATACTATGAGAGGCAGCCTAAGCCTGTTCTTGTTGCCGTTTCAGAGTTCGAAAATGACGAACTGACTTACAGGATGGCCAAGAACGAGTCTGCTTCTGAGGCTGCTCAGCCGGAGGCTCTTGCCAAGAAACAGAAAAACGTCGAAGAGTAGGCAATGATTTGCTGATATGCTCAAGGCACTTCATATAAAGAATTACGTTCTGATCGACTCGCTGGATATCGGATTTCCGGCGGGTCTCGTGATTATTACGGGACAGACCGGTGCCGGAAAGTCTATACTTCTCGGTGCCCTTTCTCTCGTAATGGGCTCACGTGCAGACTCTTCCGTAATCGGCGCCGCAGGGGACAACTGCGTCGTGGAAGCGGAATTCGAGGTCAATGATGAAGATGGTTCCTTGAGACAATATCTTGATGAAAACGAGATTGACTTCGACCCTGTCGACGGTAAAGGCCAATTGACAATCAGGCGTGTCCTGAATTCCAACGGCAGGTCCCGTTCCTTCGTAAACGATTCGCCGGCGCCTCTGAAGGTGTTGTCAATGCTGTCGTCACGTCTCATTGACATCCACTCCCAGCACGAGACTATGTTGCTGCGCGACAAGCAGTTCCAGATGTCGATGCTGGACCACTTCGCAGGCGACAGCGGACTGCTGCAGTCCTGCAGGACCAGATGGGAGCGCCTGACGGGACTGAGAAATGACCTTGATGAGGTCAATGCCAATCTGAGCCGGACCAATGCCGAGAAGGATTATAATCAGGCCCAGTTCGAAAGACTTGATTCCGCTCATCTGAAAGACGGTGAACTGGAGGAACTGGAAACCGAGCAGAAGCAGCTTGCCAATGCTGAAGAAATCAAGTCGTCACTTTATCAGGTGGAAAACTATTTTTCACCATCGGGAGATGATGCCCAGGATGACAGGATGTCGATAGACGCCATGCTTAAGGAGTCTTCCAGAATCCTGGACAAACTGTCGTCATATATCCCTTCCGTGTCTGCACTTTCCGAGAGAATCGAGTCGTCAAGGCTGGAACTCGATGATGTCCTGTCGGAAGTGTCTGATTTGGAAGCAGGTACGGAAATTTCGGATGAAAGGTTACAGGAAGTGGAAGAAAGGTTGTCCTTGCTTTATGACCTTCTGAAAAAGTATTCCTGCACCCAGGTTTCCGAACTTATCGAGTTGAGGGACAGGCTCTCTGAGTCTTTGGCTGACACCAGTGTGCTTGAGGCCAGAAAAACAGCCCTTGAAAAGGAAATTCAGGAGGCGGAGAAAGACTTGGCTGCCGCATGTTCGGATTTGCATGAAGCAAGGGCCAAGGCAGTGCCGAGTTTCTCGGAAAACATCTGTAACTCTATCCGTTCACTGGAACTCGACCGTGCCGTGTTCGACGTGGTTCTTGAATCTGGCAAACCAGGACCGGACGGCTCGGACACCATCCTGTTCCGTTTCTCTTCTACCGGAAAGTCCCAGGTGGACGTTGCAAAATGCGCGTCAGGTGGTGAAATGTCGCGTATCATGCTGTGTCTCAAAGCGATGATGGCCCGCTACACGAATATGCCGTCAATGATTTTCGATGAAATCGATACCGGAGTCTCCGGTAGCGTCGCAGACAAGATGGGCTCCATGATTTGTTCAATGGGGGATTATATGCAGGTCTTCGCCATCACTCATCTTCCTCAGGTTGCAGCCAAGGGCAATGCGCATTATATCGTCACCAAAGAGTTTGACGGAGACAGGGCCATATCATCCATCCGCAAGATTTCCGGCGAAGACAGGGTTATGGAAGTGGCCAGAATATTAAGTGGCTCCAGAGTTACCCCTGAAGCCATCGCAAATGCCAAATCTCTCTTGGAGCCCAAGTAGAGATTGTTATTTCTTTACAATTCGGATTGAGTAGTCCGGCCCATAGACGATGCGGCGTACGCCTTCATTGACATAACCGCCGTTGCCAAGTTCTCTGAAGAGGAAATCCGTCTGCATCATTGCAGTATTGCCCATTCTGGCGACATTCTCCATCCATTTCTTGCCGTAAGTTGACTTCATCTTGATGAAGAAGTAGGCGAGGTCATATCCCTGGAATGAGAACTGGGTAGGTTCCGTGTTGTAGAGCGCACGATATTCCATGAGGAAATGACGGACTTCAGGAGATTCATAGTCAATGAAATATGATGTCGATACCCTTGTCTTCAGGTTATGGAGATTTTCAATGTCAATAGTCTCGAAAGAGCGGATCTTGGACGGGCTGTAAAGCACCACGTTATATTTTCTATAGACCAGCATGTCAAGGTTGCGCACGGCATCATTGACAAAAGCCTCGCTCTCGGAATTGATGATGACACGGTTGGTTCCGGTTTTTGTCATCAACGCCGCAATTGCATTGGCCGCGTTTCTTCCGTCCAGAATGTTGTACGAGTATCTTGCGCAAGAGAGTGATGCGTCGCTGATAACTTCATTCATCAATGTTACCGAAGCATTTGTTGCTGCACTTTTCTCGCTGATTAAAAGCACTTTGTCTCCGGAGTGGGTTTCGCTTTTAAGCCATTTTACCAGGTCTCTGTATTGTGTGCCCTGTGAGGTCGGAGCCTGAATCATGTTACTGTGGGACTGTGCCAGGCCGGCTGTCCTGTGGTCGAGAGGGGAAATGATGTATGTTCCCTCCGGGGCGATTGACAATGTCTTGGAAACGGCATCTGAATTTACAGGGCCGATGGAGAAATCACTCGCCTTCAGCCTGTCTGAAGTTACAGGAATGTTTGAGCCTGAGACATCATAGACACTGAGGTCGGTACTGATGCCTTCCTTGCTCAAGTCCTTGACAGCCAGAAGGACACCGCTGTAGAAATCCATGTTGCTCTCGCTCGGACTGCTTGTTGAAGCCTTCATCGGCAACATCAGCAGGGCATTGACGGTAGCATTGGAAAACTTCAGATTCCATGAATTTTCGTTCTCCTCCTGGACTGTCTCGTGTGCCGTTTCTGTCTTTTCCGTCTTTACGGGAGCAGTCTCGTGTGTCGCGTGGCTGTACTTTTTGGACGCCACCATTTCATTGACCTTTTCAGCGGAAGGAATGCGTATTTTCTGGCGGCTCTTGAGTTTTGAACCTGAAAGACCGTTGTAGGCCATGAGAATATCTTTCGGAACCGAATACTTGAATGCGATATCTTCAATGTCTTCGTACCATTTTGCCACGTGGATCGTGTAGTCGTCCTTCTTTTTCTGGTCTGCCTGTCTGGTATCCTGGTTCTTGGTGTCGGCAGGTTTTGCTGCGGTTTCCTGTTTTGCTGCAGTGCCGGTGACAGGAATCAGAAGTATGGTATTTTTCTTCAGGCCTTCCGTCTGGAGATGACTCTCCGGATTTGCCTTGCAGATATCATCGACAGTAACCCCGTACGCCTTGGCAATGGAGAACAATGTCTGTTTCTCCATCACGACATGAGACCAGTATAATTTTCCGTCTCCGCCTCTGACCTTTTCCTTGGAAACTGTTACTGGAGTCTGCACATAAGTCTGTGCAGCAGAGTAGTTTGCTGCTGTAAGGCTGAGCACGCACACGGCGGCTGATATGATTGTCTTTTTATTCATTTCGTCTATATTTTTTCAGCGAAACCGAGCAGAGTCCTGCTGAATGAAGACCATGACAGTCTCTTCTTCTCCGCCCTGATCCTGTCAACGCAACTTTCCCGTATTACAGGGTCTCCGAAGTACCTGACTATTTCTTCCCGTATGCATTCAGGAGTCACTTCATCAGCGACAATTCCCGTTCCGGTATCCCCGATGGTGCTTTTCAGCCCTCCCACATCAGTGACGATCATCGGTACTTCGAAATGATATGACACTGAACTGATTCCGCTTTGGGTCGCGCTTCTGTACGGGAGCACAGTCACGTCAGCGGCTGAAAAATAATCCTTGACTTCCGAATCCTTTATATACTTCGGGAAGATGTGGATACGGTCTTTTCCTTCGATGGTGTCAATGATTTTCTGATATGGTTCGAATGAACCGTATGGCTCACCGGCAATGATGAGCTGATAGCTGTCATCCAGATTCTTGAATGCTTCGAGAAGGATGTCAAGCCCTTTGTATTGTCTTATGAGGCCGAAGAAAAGAATGTTCTTCTTTCCCGGCTGCAGCCCAAGCTGTCTTTCCGCGTCCTCTCTTTTCAGTTTTGCTCCGAAATGCGAGTAGAGCGGGTGCTGTTTCATCACATATTTGGCGTCGGGCTTCATTTTCAGCAAGTCAGACGTCACGGCGTCGCACATGGTGACGAAGCCGTCGCATCCTGCCAGAAAATATTTTGTAAAAGGAGTGTCGAAAAACCGCTCTTCATGAGGAATGACATTGTCGAGTATTCCTATTACTTTGCACCCTTTGCCTGCATGTCTGGCGACATATCCCAGTGAAGGGGCGAAATATGACATCCAGTATCTCATTATGAGGAGGTCCGGCTTCCATTCGCGGATAGCTTTGGCTGTCCGTATCCATGAAAGCGGGTTGGCAGTGTCCAGCAAGGCTGTGGAATCCACAGGCATCGCTTCATCGTCGGGTGTTACGTACTGTGTCTTACCCGGGAAAAGGAAATCCGGATACTGTCTCGTGAAGTTGAAGGCACGGACATTATCAGATTTGCCCAGTTCATTGTACAATGCTGCATTGAACTGGGCAATTCCTCCTCTGAAAGGATAAAAGCACGATAGAATCGCGATTTTCACGATCGTCTATGTTTAGTATTATTTGGAATCGTCCTTCTTGGAGCTTCCTGAATTCTTTGATTTATCCTTTACGTAAGCCTCGTTGAGCTTTACGATGATGTCTTCTGTTACATCGAGGCTGCTGTCACCGGCTGCTACAGGAGCAGGAAGGATGTCGCCCTGAGTTGCGAGAACCATCGCGTAGTGGTTCTCTGCTGCATATGCGTCGAGGAACTTCTTGATGGCATCACCGATGTTGTTCATCATAACCTGCTGCTCTTCAGCGATTTCCTGGTTCTTCTGATTTGCGAAGTTGTTGAAATCGTTTCTCTGCTGCTCGAGTTTCTCACCCTGAACCTCAGCGACTGAGCGTGTGATGAGACCTTTGTTGATCTTCTCCTGGAAAGAATTTACATCATTCTGAAGTTTGTTTCCACGTCTGTTGACTTCTTCCTGAATTCCCTGTGCCTTGGACTCAACTACTGATCTGAGGTCATTGGCCATGTCGTACTCGTTGAGTACTTTGTCAAGATTGAAATAAACAATCGCTCCGCTTTCTGCTGCAACTGCGCTATCTGTTCCTGCCTCTCCCTTCGCTCCTGATTTTCTGTCAGAAAAGTTTACGATTGCGAGCGCTGCCACAGCAACAAGAGCTATGACGCTGAGAATTAATGGTGTGTTCTTCATTGTTATTTAAAAATTAATATTTGCTATAAATTCCGCCGTCCGGAAGACGGCATAATGCCGCAAAGTTACTAAAATATTTTAATCTTCGACAGGTATGCCTGAATAGTTTTTTCAAGCCCCATGTAAAGTGCGTCGCAGATTATCGCATGTCCGATGGAAACTTCGTCTGTCCAAGGGATTGTATGGATGAAATATTCCAGATTCTCGAGATTGAGGTCGTGGCCGGCATTGAGCCCCAATCCGCATTCCCTCACTTTCTCCGCTGTCAGCAGATACGGCTTGATTGCATCTTCCCTTCCTGCCCTGTAATTTGCCGCATAGGCCTCAGTGTACAGTTCCACCCTGTCAGCGCCGCAAACCGCAGCGGCTTCCGCCATCGCAGGGTTCGGGTCAATGAAAATGGACGTGCGGATGCCCCTGGCCTTGAACTCCTTGCAGATGTCCGTAAGGAAATCCCTGTTCTTTATCGTGTCCCATCCGGCATTGGAAGTTATGGCATCCGCGGCATCAGGGACCAGTGTCACCTGTGACGGTACGATTTCATTGACAAGATCGATGAATTTAGGGATAGGATTTCCCTCGATGTTCAGTTCGACATTGATGAGAGGCTTTATCTCTCTCACGTCGTTGTATCTTATGTGTCTTTCGTCGGGTCTTGGGTGTACGGTTATTCCTTCCGCACCGAAACTGACGCAGTCCACTGCAGCTTTCTCCACGTCAGGGAGATTGCCGCCTCGGGCATTGCGCAGAGTTGCGATTTTGTTTATGTTAACGCTTAATTTCGTCATAGCAGTAATGTATATGCAGACAAAAATAGATATTATTGTTCAAATATTGTAAAGAAAGTACTAATTTTGAGACTTTCAAAGCGAAATAGCGATGCTTTTAGGCCTGTTTTTAAGAAATACCAGTCTGGTCGGCAATCTGCGTCTCCTCGATATGTTGAAAAAACTTGGAAAGGCGGGTTGCGATACATATTATATATATGATGACGATGAAGTCCGCGACGGAACAGATATGGTGCTCAGTATCGGTGGTGACGGAACATTTCTGTCGGCATCCAAGAAAGTGGCCGGAACCGGAATCCCTGTCCTCGGAGTGAATCTCGGAAGGCTCGGCTTTCTTTCCGAAAATCTGCCGGAGGATGCGGCCGATGCCATCTTGTCGGGACGCTATGAACTGGAAGACCGCACGATGTTGAGCGTTTCGGTTTCAGACCAGAAGTTGAACGGAGACGTAGGGTTCTGCCCATATGCGTTGAACGAAGTCACCATCCACCGCAGCGGAGCCGCGATTCTCGGCATCAATGTCAGGATGAACGGGGACAAGCTGCCGACTTGCTGGGCAGACGGCCTTATCGTTGCGACAAGTTCCGGCTCGACGGCATATGCCCTCAGTGCAGGCGGCCCGATATGCAGTCCGGATGCCAAGGTCCTCATTATTGAACCTATTGCGCCGCACAACTTGAATGTGCGTCCTCTGGTGGTCCCTGAATCTACGGATATCAGCATCACAATCTCGTCCAGGGATGATGAGGCCGTCCTTACGATGGACAACAGGAATTACACCATCAGGCCTGATGCCGAGGTAAAAGTCTCTGTGGCACAATTTTCGCTAAAACGTGTACGGCTTCCGAAATCCAGTTTCGTGAAGGCTCTCAAGAGCAAGCTATTCTGGGGAGAGGATATCAGAAATAACGACGATTGATAATCAGATTTGCATTCAATGAACGAGGATAGAAGAATCCCTGCGCATGTTTCCATAATAATGGACGGAAACGGCAGGTGGGCCCGTGAACAGGGACATGAAAGAGTTTATGGACACAAGAAAGGTGTGGAAAGTGTCAGAGCCGTGACTGAGGCTGCCGCTGAAGCGGGAGTCAAGTATTTGTCCCTATATGCTTTTTCAGAAGAGAACTGGGGCAGGCCTAAGGAAGAGGTGGATTTCCTGATGCATCTGATGATGGACTCCATCGCTGCGGAAGTGGAGGCCCTCATAAAGAACGGTGTGCGATTCCATGTCCTCGGAAATATCGCACGTTTGCCTAAGGCTCTTCAGGAGGCCATCGCCATGCTTGAGGAAAAGACGAAGGAAAATACTACCGTTGACCTTATTCTTTTTGTAAGCTACAGCGGCAAGTGGGACATCTTCCAGGCCGCAAAGAAATTTGCCGAAGAATACGGAAAAGAGGAGCTTGACAAGATAGAGTCCATTGAAGACATGACAGCGTTGTCGAAATACCTTGTCACGGATGGAATTCCTGATCCGGATCTCATAATCAGAACTTCAGGGGAGGAGCGTATCAGCAACTACCTTTTGTGGCAGGGAGCATACTCTGAACTGCTTTTCGTCAAGAAAATGTGGCCGGATTTCGGAAAAGAAGATTTCTTCGCGGCGCTTGACGAATATGCTGCCAGGGACCGCCGTTATGGAAAAGTGAAATAAATACCTTATATTTGTCAGATATTTTATTGGAGAATGAAAATTTTTAACCGGATATTATTCTGCCTGGCTGCGCTTATCCTTGTCCAGACCGTGGCTTTCGGACAGCAGAAGCACAGCTCGATAGAGGTGGATTATAATAACCCGCGCAAATATATTGTAGGCGGTATAAAAGTAGAGGGTAACCGAGCTTTCGGAGACAAGCAGATTCTGCAGCAGTCTGGTTTGAGGAAAGGAATGGAAGTGACTATTCCAAGTGACGACATTTCTTCTATCGTCACCAGGCTTTGGATGCAGAGATATTTTCAGGACGTGGCTGTCTATGTGGATTCGTTGTCGGCTTCGAAAGATACTGTTTTCCTCCGTCTTGCCATTCAGGAACGTCCGCGTGTGTCACGCTGGACTTTTACTGGCGTAAAATCCGGTGAAAAGAAAGATCTTCAGGAGCGTCTGAACCAGAAACGAGGCGGCGAGTATTCCGACTATGTTGCCAAGACTTCCGTAGATATCATCAAGAGATATTATCAGGGAAAGGGATTCCTTGATGTCCAGGTGGAGCCTCAGGTCCAGAAGGACAGTATCATCAAGAACGCAATCCGTGTCAATTATGCTGTTGACCGCGGTCCGAAGATTAGAATCAAGACTATCAATTTCATCGGCAATGACCACGTGAGCGACTACAAGCTTGCCAAGTCAATGAAAAAGACCAAGTCTGCCAAGATCTATAACTTCTTCAGCAGCAAGAAGTTCAATGAAAAAGAATATCAGAATGACAAGAAATCTGTCATCAGCGCCTTCAATGAGGCCGGTTACAGGGATGCCAGACTTCTGAAAGATTCCATCTATACGGTGAAACCGGGCCGTCTCGGCATTGACTTTACCTTCGATGAGGGAAAGAAATATTATTTCAGGAACATTACCTGGACAGGTAACTCCGTTTATACTTCTGACGCTCTCAATACCATCCTTCAGATTCAGAAAGGTGACGTGTATGACGTCGTTACGATGGAAAAACGACTCCAGGGCGGCGGAAAGCAAGGAGACATGGACGTGTCCAAGCTCTATAGGGACAACGGATATCTCTTCTTCAATGTCCAGCCGGTCGAACTCAATGTCGCAGGTGACTCGGTGGACGTGGAGATGCGCGTCGCGGAGGGAAAACAGGCAACATTGAACAATATCATCATCAATGGCAATGACCTTACCAATGAGAGGGTAGTGCGCCGTCAGGTGTTCACCAGACCTGGCTATCTCTTCAGCCAGAGTGACTTCGAGAGGTCAATCCGAGAAATCGCTTCTCTCGGCCAGTTCGACCCTGAGGCAATCACCGACCCTACCAAGGGTTACTCTATTTTGCCTGACCATAACAACAATACTGTAGATATAGTATATAATGTTACTGAGAAGCCTTCCAGCCAGCTGGAGCTTTCCGGAGGTTGGGGCGGCAAGACATTCGTCGCGACTGTCGGAGTAAGTTTCAACAACTTCTCTACCAGGAGAATGTTCGACAAGTCGGCATGGCGTCCGGTTCCGCTCGGAGATGCCCAGAACCTTGCTTTCAGATTCCAGACCAGCGGTACCTACTATTCTTCGCTCTCAGCAAGTTTCGTGGAGCCTTGGCTGTTCGGAAAGAAGCCTACATCACTCAGTCTCTCAGCTTATTACAGCCGTCAGACGAACTCATACCTGATGTGGAATATTCTAAACAATGACAAGCAGTTCGAGGTGTACGGCTTCTCTGCAGGTATCGGAAACCGACTGAAATGGCCTGACAACTATTTCGTATTGTATAACCAGCTCAGCTGGCAGACATACAAACTGAGCAACTGGTTCTCCAACTACTTCATCTTCGATGACGGAGTTTCCCACAACCTCAGTTATACTCTCGGAATTTCCAGAACTTCCACCGACCAGCAGATTTATCCTAGACAGGGTTCTGACATTTCGTTCTCCGTACAGCTTACCCCTCCATTCTCTCTGTTCAGGAAGAAGGACAAGGGCGTCCTTGATGCACAGGGAAATCCTACGAAGGTCGGCAGCTGGAGAGACATAAACTACAGCAACTGGTCTTCACAGGACAGATACAAATGGATCGAGTATCACAAGTGGTCATTCAAGGGCTCTCTCTATACGAAACTTGTCGGTGACCTCGTGCTCATGACAAGGGCCCAGTTCGGTTACTTGGGATATTATAACAGGAAGTGGGGATATTCTCCATTCGAGGGCTTCCTCGTCGGAGGTGACGGTATGTCCGGCTACAACTCCTACGGTTCTGAGGTCATTGCGCTCAGAGGTTATGAGAACTACTCATTGACTCCTACCGCCCTGACGACCTACAGCTCCAACGGATACTCTTACGCAGGTAATGTTTATGACAAATTCACTGTCGAACTCCGTTACCCTGTTGTAATGCAGCCTCAGTCGACTATCTTTGTACTTGCATTCCTCGAAGGAGGTAACTGCTGGTCTGACATCCGTGATTTCAATCCGTTCCAGATCAAGCGTTCTGCCGGTGTCGGCGTGAGGGTTTATCTTCCTGTCATCGGTCTCCTCGGAATCGACTGGGGATATGGATTTGATGACAAGGTCAACGGAAAGGGCCAGTTCCACTTCCTCATCGGACAGCAGTTCTAGAAGACTGGCATTGATTTGAAGAAAACAAAAAATTTGATAGATATGAAAAGAATCATTTTGATCGCTGTAGCTGCATGTGCAGCTCTTACAGCATCCGCACAGAACCTCAAGTTCGCGCATGTTAATTTCAATGAGCTCGTTATGCTTATGCCTGCAGCTGACTCTGCAAGAGCACAGATTGCCGCTTCTCAGCAGGAGGCTCAGGATACATACAAGAGCATGACTGATGAGTTCCAGGCAAAATACACTCAGTATCAGCAGAAGAGTTCTACCTGGACACCTGCTATCCGTGAGAGCAAGGAGAAGGAACTTACCGACATCCAGAACAGGATCGAGGAGTTCAACCAGTCTATCCAGCAGGAACTTCAGCAGCAGCAGAACCAGCTCATGGCTCCTATCCAGCAGAGAGCTATAGAGGCTGTGAACAAACTTGCAAAGGCCGGCGGATACATCTATGTTTTCGAGCAGAGCGCAATGCTTTATGTTGATCCTGCGCAGAGCACCGATCTTACTCCTGCAGCAAGAAAGGCCCTCAATATTCCTGAGGGAAGAACCTTGGAGTCTCTCCAGCAGGAACTCCAGTCTCAGGCACAGGCTGCACAGCAGTAATGGTCCCGACGGCTGAGTCCGAAAATTGAAACATAACAGAGGGCACCCTGAACGCATGTTTGGGGTGCCCTCTTCATATTATTTCCATTTTCTTACGAATTATTATTGATTTAACGTTTTTTATTATTAGATTTGCATTGACGGAATGAGTTTCTTTAACAATTATAAGGAAAATCGTGATGTCTGTAAGTTTTTTCTCATGTCAGGTCTGCTTTTTGCGGTCAGATATGAAGAACTGGACGAAACAAGTTATACCAAAAAACCATAATTAGTAATACAATGAGAACAGAAGAATTAATGGCCAAACTTCAGGCCAAGTACCCAACAGAGAAAGAATATCTCCAGGCTGTACGCGAAGTGCTTGAGTGCATTGAGGACGTTTATAACCAGCATCCGGAATTCGAGAATGCCAAGATTATCGAGCGTCTCGTAGAGCCGGACAGGATGATTACATTCCGTGTTACATGGGTAGATGACAACGGAGTTGTTCAGACCAATACAGGATATAGAGTTCAGTTCAACAATGCTATCGGACCATACAAGGGAGGTCTTCGTTTCCACCCTTCAGTAAACCCTTCAATTCTTAAATTCTTGGGCTTCGAGCAGACATTCAAGAACTCTCTTACAACATTGCCTATGGGCGGTGGCAAGGGTGGTTCGGATTTCAACCCTAAGGGAAAATCAGAGGGTGAGATCATGAGATTCTGCCAGGCATTCATGCTCGAGTTGTGGAGAAA
>CAKUXR010000016.1 GCA_934700615.1 uncultured Bacteroidales bacterium | reverse complement strand
CCGCACGTACGGTGGTGTGAGAGGTCGGAAAACGAAAGTAGGAAGAAAACTACTTCGTTTTCCTCCTACTCGATTTCGCAATCAGCGAAAATTCAAGTATTTTATCCGAGGAATCCCAGCAGGATACCTGCGGCAACTGCCGAACCGATGACACCTGCAACGTTCGGTCCCATGGCATGCATGAGAAGGTGGTTGCTCGGGTCACATTCGCGTCCTACGACTTCAGAAACACGTGCGCTGTCAGGCACTGCAGAAACACCTGCATTTCCGATGAGCGGATTGATTTTGTGTCCTTCTTTGCAGAACAGGTTCATGAACTTCACGAACAGGACGCCGCACATTGTAGCAATCACGAATGACAGAAGTCCCAGGGCGAAAATCTTCACTGATGTAGCTGAAAGGAACTTGTCCGCCTGTGTCGAGCAGCCTACGGTAAGACCGATGAGTGTGGTGATGACGTCGATGAGCGGACCTCTTGCGGTCTCGGCCAGACGGCGTGTCACGCCGCTCTCTTTCAGGAGGTTACCGAAGAAAAGCATACCCAGGAGCGGAAGTCCTGACGGCACGATGAACGCGGTTGTAAGGAATCCGACGATAGGGAAGATGATCTTCTCCTTCTGGCTTACAGGACGTGGTGCCGGCATACGGATGAGGCGCTCCTTCTTGGATGTGAGCAAAAGCATGATAGGCTTCTGGATCACAGGGACGAGAGCCATGTAAGAGTATGCTGAAACGGCGATTGCGCCCATCAGGTCCGGTGCAAGTTTGGAAGAGAGGAAGATTGCAGTAGGGCCGTCAGCGCCTCCGATGATGCCGATTGCACCGGCCTCGTTCGGCATGAAGCCCAATGTCAATGCCAGAAGATATGCTCCGAAGATACCCATCTGTGCCGCAGCTCCGATAAGGATGAGCCTCGGCTGTGAGATCAATGCAGAGAAATCCGTCATTGCACCGATTCCGAGGAAGATCAATGGCGGGTACCATCCCTGACGTACACCCTGGTACAATATGTTCAGTACGGAGCCGTCTTCATAGACTCCGATATTCAGTCCCGGGAACATCGGAATGTTTCCGATGATCATACCGAAACCGATCGGGACGAGGAGCAGAGGCTCCCACTCCTTCACGATTGCGAGAGTAATGAAGACAATGCCGATGGCGATCATCACCAGGTGCTGCCATGTCATGTTGCAGAAACCTGTAAACTCCCAGAACTGCTGAAGGCTGTTTATAATCTGATCCATACAGTTATGCTATGGTTACGATTGCAGCGCCCTCGAGGATGGAGTCTCCCTTGGAAACGTTGATTTTGGTAACGACACCGGCTCTGTCAGCCTGGATCTCGTTCTCCATCTTCATGGCCTCAAGAACGGCTACTTTCTGACCTGCCGCTACTGTATCGCCTTCTTTTACAGACACTTCGATGATGACACCCGGAAGTGGTGAGGTAACCGGCTTTCCTTCTCCGGCAGGTTTTGCTGCAGGGGCAGGTGCTGCTGCCTGGACAGGAGCCTGTGGTGCCGCTGTCTGGGCCGGGGCTGCCTGTGCAGGAGCAGCAGGCATTGCATTCTCCATTTCGACCTGATAAGATACGCCGTTTACTGTTACGTCAGCAAGGTTTCCGTTGGTAGAATTGATAGCGACATTGTAGTCGTTTCCGTTGATTTTGAATTTATATTCTTTCATACAACTTAAAATTTTCGTTTCGTTAGTTTATGATAATCTCTTTGTGACAGGCGAATGTTTTGTGCCGATTACTTTGGCAACTGCCTGAAATACTGTTCTTTGCTGTTCCATCCGCTCTCTTTCCTCCTGATGGTGATGACAAAACTTTCCTTGTCATGCACAGAGTCTTCCATGTAGAGGTGAAGGGCAGTGGATATGGCGGCATAGACTTCGCCGTTCATTTCCTGGTCGAGGGCCATTGAGATTGCCGCTGCGATTTCAGGAGTAACTTTTCCGTCCTTTGCAGCATTGACCTTTTCCTTTTTTCTGGTCTCGGCAGGCTTGGCAGTTGTGCCTCCGGAAACTTTTCCGAGCAGGCTGAACAGCCACCAGAGAATCAGCAGGGCGCAGAAAACGACGAGAACTGAGACTCCAGAAAGCACGAATCCGTGTTTGTCTTCGCGCGCCATTTTCTGTGCTCCGGTCTCCACCGTCTGGTCCCCGTTCACCATTCCCGGTGTCGGGTCTGTAGGCTCGGCTGAAATTTCGAACTCCATCTGTCTGAGGTCGTTGGCGATTTTTGCCACTGATTTTCCGGCAGGGAGATTTGCAGGGACATTGACAGAATCCACGATTGTGCGTCCGTCGTTGCTGACGAGATAGACCGTGCTTCCTCTTCTTATTTCGAAGCCTGTGTAGAATGTGCCGTCACTTCCGTCACCGCTCGCGTGGAAGAGGACCACCTGTCTCGGTCCAAGCTTGGTTCTGCTGTCTGATTTGGTTATGGGGCTCTTTTTCAGATTGTTGCGGTCATCTGACAAGAAGCACCCTCCGTAGTTTACGGTGCCCTGGGACTTGTTGAAAATCTCTATCCATCCTGTCATTCGGCCATATTCATCCAGAATCCCTGTGCTGTCAGGCTCCGCCATGACCTCTGAAATGATGAGGTCGCTGACGTTCTGGGCATGGATTGTGGTGATGCCGAAGAGGATAGCACCGATTATTGTCAATAACTTTCTTTTCATTCCCCGTATGGTTTAGAGAGGAAGATTGTCGTGCTTCTTGGCAGGAAGTGTCTGTTTCTTGCCTGCGAGCTGCTCGAGTGCGCGAATGACACGGAATCTGGTGTTCCTCGGTTCAATGATATCATCGATGTAGCCCATCTTGGCTGCCTGATAAGGATTGCAGAAGAGGTCATTGTACTCGTTCTTCTTCTCCTCGGCGAGTTTTGCCCTCTCTTCAGGGTCTTCGATGGCCTTGAGTTCCTTGCCATGAAGGATCTGTACTGCTCCGTCGGCTCCCATCACGGCGATGTTCGCTGATGGCCAAGCGTAGTTGATGTCTCCGCGTATCTGCTTGCAGCTCATGACGATATGGGCTCCGCCATAAGATTTTCTCAATGTTACCGTAACCTTAGGAACTGTGGCTTCTCCGTAAGCGTAGAGGAGTTTCGCTCCGTTCGCGATGATGGCGCCATATTCCTGCTGTGTTCCGCAGAGGAATCCAGGTACGTCCACCAGTGTAACTATAGGAATGTTGAAGGCGTCGCAGAAACGGACGAAACGTCCGGCTTTTCTGGAAGCATTGATGTCGAGCACCCCGGCGAGGAATTTAGGCTGGTTGGCCACGATACCTACGCTGCGTCCGTTCATGTGTGCGAATCCCACGATGATGTTCTTCGCATATGACTGATGGATTTCGAAGAACTTGCCGTCATCCACGATGCTCTTTATGACATAGTACATGTCATAGGCCTTGTTCGGATTGTCCGGTATGATTTCGTTCAATGCGTCGTCTGTCCTGCTTACAGGGTCCTGGGTAGGAACCACAGGCGCCTCTTCCATGTTGTTCTGCGGGATGTAGCTGAGGAGTTCCTTGATGATTCTGATTCCGTCCTCGTCGTTTTCTGCTGCAAAGTGCGCGACACCGCTCTTGGTAGCGTGTACGCTCGCGCCTCCGAGTTCCTCAGATGTCACCGTCTCTCCGGTCACGCTCTTTACGACTGCCGGTCCGGTGAGGAACATGTATGAGGTGTTCTTCACCATGATGGTGAAGTCTGTCAATGCCGGTGAATAGACTGCTCCTCCGGCGCATGGTCCGAAGATTCCTGAAATCTGCGGAACGACACCTGATGAAAGGATATTCCTTTCGAAGATTTCGCCGAATCCTGCGAGTGAGTTGATTCCTTCCTGGATTCTTGCTCCGCCTGAGTCGTTAAGTCCGATGCAAGGAACGCCATTCTTGGTGGCCATGTCCATGACTTTGCAGATTTTCTGTGCCATGACTTCTCCGAGAGAACCTCCTGACACTGTGAAGTCCTGGGCAAATACATATACCAGCCTTCCGTCGATGGTTCCCTGTCCTGTTACGACTCCGTCACCATCGAAATGCTGCTTCTCCATTCCGAAGTTTGTGCAGCGATGCTGAACGAACATGTCGAATTCCTCGAAGCTTCCTTCGTCGAGAAGCAGAGCGATTCTCTCACGTGCCGTGAGCTTTCCTTTCTGGTGCTGAGCGTCGATTCTTTTCTGGCCTCCGCCCATTGCGGCTGCAGCCCTGCGCTCTACCAGTTTCTTGATATTATCCTGCTGGATACTCATTTGTAATGTATATTTATTAAGTTATACTCAAAGTTTTGTTCTGCTCTTTCATGCTTTCGCTCTGAAAGCGACAAAAAAGTTTAACTCACAAATATACAGCAAATTTGCGTATTTTCCAATTTGGCGCTGGCCGGGAAATACGCAAAAAAATGTTTGGCTTACCCGTTTGGTTCAGTATCCGATATGTCCTGAAAACTTGACGGGTAATCCTCGTCATAGTCTTTCTTGTACTGGGTGATGAAGTTGTTGTACCTTACCTTCGCTTCTTCAATGTTGCCTGACATCTTGAAGGCCCTCACTGCGTAGCTCAATGCATTTTCATTGAGGGGATCTATTCTGAACATGATGTCTGCGCAGAGTATCGTGTTTGCCCAATCCTCATTCTGGAACCTCCATTCCGCTTCGGCCAGCATTGCGGCCACGACCTTTTCCTCGATTTCGTCTTTCATTCTGTCGAAAAGAATGTTTCCGTCGTCCATCAGGAATTTTCCTCTGGAAAGAATGGACAGGACCAGATCATTCCCGGGCTTGTAGCTTTCGAACAGACGAATGCAAGTAAGGTAGTCACAGAAAGCCGGTTCTGAACATGTTATGATATATTTGCCGTCTTGGAAAACAAGGCTGACACCATCCAGACACGAAAGAACTTTACGCAGATTGTTGAGGGTGACACCTCTCACATTTTTGGATTTGTCTTCATCCTTGTCCGGCCAGATCAGACTGCTCAGCCGTCTTGAACTGATTCCTCCTGATGCCGTATGCTGCAATATGAGAAGCAGCATCTCCTTAAGGCGTATTGTCAGCATTCCGGAAATGTCTTCTCCGGTAGAACTGATGATTTGAGTGCTTCCGAACAGGAAAATGCAGTTCGGCCTCTCCTTGATCGGCTGGATTTTGCTGCTGTGCTTGTCATAGAAAGAGATGCCCTTGTTCCTGCTCCTGCGGTACAGCCGTCTCCAGTAAAGTGCCAGTCCTATGCAGACTATCATGCCGGCAATAATGGCCAACCTTATCCATGTGGTAGTGTCTGCCTCTATCAGAGGAGTGGATTCCACTATCGGCTCCTTAGGCGGATAATTGATCCAATATATTGATACTGAGGAACTGACATCGTCAGTGGACTCTTCGACCAATGCAATCATCTTTTCTATCGAGGCGTCATAGTACAAGTTGGCATTGGTCGTTATCTTGTCAGAGAATATAGGTATGGTGTTGCCCAATTTTACCCGCGACCCGTCTTTCATGGAGAATCTGTATAGCTGCAATTGGGATTCCGTTACGCTCTCAGGGTAGCATAACGCGTAAAAACTGTCTTCTTCGCAAATCACCATGTTCCTGGCAGCCACGGTGTTGGCCTCTTCATTCCAGTTTGTTGACCACTTTTTCTCGACGCTGAAATCTGTCGGATTGACCTTGTACAAGTCATAGAAATAATCCCGCCCTACAATCTGCATTCCGCTTTCATTTCCCATTCCGCCATAGATATACAGCGAATTGTCGAACGGGCTGTAGCCCATTGCGCAGAAGTACCTCGGATACAGTGGCTCAGCACCTTGCAGATCCGGACACTTCTCCCAATGGTTATGGTCAATGTCATAGCGGTAGAAACTTCCGTTGTATTCCATGTTACCGAATCCGCCATATATATAAAGGTATCCGCCTACCGTATCGACCCATTCGGCATGATGATGCAGCTGTGTCGGCAACTGTTCCTCCGACAATGGTTTCCATGTCAATGCAACTGTATCCAGAGATGCAACCGTGACAGGCCCTTTCCATGTCTTGTCATAATTGACCTCATAAGCGTATATCCTCCCTGTCCTCTCATCGAGGAAATTGGTGCCTATTGTCAATGATACCGGGCATCGGTTTCTGAAGGGCCTTACGACAGATTCACCATTGTGCATGTTGAATCTGTATAAGGAATCCCTGCTGAATATTCTCACCTCATGAAGATTCTCATCATATCCCGCGCACAGGAACTCTTTGGAGTATATTTTGGTGGATTTTACCCATTTGTGCTGATTCTCGGACAACCAGACAGGGTTGTCGACATGTCCCCGTATTCTGCTGTTCGTCCCGTGGACAACGTTTCCGCTCTGTTCGTCCAACGGGAAACTGAACACCTCCGACCTGTCTCCAATCTGCAGGTCTCTGATGGCAAATGACGGAAGGTCAATGAGATACTTGCTTCTTCCGAATACGATATCAGGAGTCATCCTTTTCTGCAGAAAATCAATGGCGGCATATGCCGTGTCCCTATCTACCGCCAGCATTATCGAATCCCTGTCAGTCATCAGGTGCATGTCCACATTCATCCATTCAGACTCCTTTCCTCTTACTTTTTTCGGAAAGGTCAATGTCAGTGCGGTGCGTCTCTTTTCGATATTCACATAGAATCTGTGATAATCGGTAGCTCCGTCGTAGAAAAGTATGATGGCCGGTACGTCAGGCTCATTCCGGTTTGTCATTCTCAGGATGACACCTTGTTCGGCATCGCTGTAATGCTGCATTTTGAAACTGATGTCCACAATGTCAGTGAAGACAGGATGCCTGTTCCCGAAAACGGTGTATGATGTCCTTTCGTCGATGTGATGATCAAGGCCATTGAAGCGTAATCCTTGCCCCATGGCCGTGTCTGGAAAGAATGTCAAGAGGAAGACAATTAGCGACAATATATATGTGGTTTCGATGCTTTTTTTGGCCATAGGTCCTGTTTTTTGTACAAATTTACGGTTAAATTATGTATTTTTCTCAAGTTTTAACCCGTTTTTAACCGAAATCTTAATCATTGACCCTTTAATTTGCAAATCGTTTTTAAAACACAAATCGATAACCGTATGAAACTAAATCAGATTTTGAGAGCTGTTACGCTCTTGTCAGTCACCTGCGGTTTTGCGCTCGCCTCCACATCATGTGAGGAAGAGAACAACAGCAGCTCTGACGCGAATTTTGCAAAAGGCACGGTCGAAGGTTATGTGACAGATGCACAATCCGCAAGGTTGGCAGATGTAAAGGTTACATTGCTTACGACTAATGCAAAGAGAGAAGTGGAAGCAACAGTTACCACGTCCTCTGATGGAACTTTTAAATTGTCAGACGTTCCTATGACGTCTCGTCTTGTCACTTTCGAGAAAGATGGCTATGCTTCGGTGGGAATTACTCTTTCGGCATCGTCATTTGAAGACGGCAAAGCCGTGCTCAATCCGGTCATGGAGTTTGCTTCGGCGGTCATTACCGGAAAAGTGCTTGATGCGCAGAACGGTTCTGCTCCTCTTGCCGGCGCTACGGTAAGTATTGGTAACGGAGCTGATATCACAACCGGTTCCGACGGTATTTACAAGTTCGAAAAACTTATTCTCAAAGGTTATACCCTTACCATCTCCAAGCAGGATTACGGCTCTGTAACCAAAGAAATTTCTACAGACATGTTTGTCGATGGTATCTGCTCGATTCCTGACGTTACTCTCGGAGGCAGGGAAATTCTTCCTGGCCTCACCAAGACGGATCTTATGGATGCCGACTGGTGGTACACCAATGATTACCGCGGAGGAAAAGGCAACGGCGGCGGAAGAGTCGACTGGAGCTGCGCTTTCATGGGAACCCTCACATATGTAGGTAATTATGAATATCAGAACGAAGGTTGCTGTCTGCGTATCATCAATGATGACGAGGACAGGAAGAAACCTGCAGACCTGGATCATTTCAATACCTTCACTTACGGCAAGAAGCTTATTACTGAGGACAATAAGATTATGACCTTGTATGTGCGTACGCACAATACTTCGGCTTCCGACCCGTTCCAGTTCGGTGTTCAGGTGGTTGACCTGAATTCTGCCGACCCTGTCGCAGTCAAGGTGGGAGAAAACCGCTCCCATGGAAGTGACAGCTATTCCGAATATGCTTTCGACCTTAGCGAATATGTAGGAAAAGAGGTTATTCTTGCCGTCGGCGTATATCGCGCAAAGACAGGCGATTACTGGCATCAGCTTCCTATCCGTCACATGACATTCGCCAAAGAGCAGGTAAACAACGACGAATATATCCCGGGAGAAGAAATCGAAGGCCTTCCCGGATGGCACATGACCATCGAGAATGTGCGGTCGCTTTCTCCAAATGAGAAGAAATCTTTCCGTGGCCTTCCTTTAGGAGCACAGAAAGACCATCCTGGATATCAGGTATGGAACAGGACGAACCATATCGCTGCCAACTGGGGATTCACTTATGTGAACAAGGATACCGAACCATTTGCCGGTGAGGGCTTTGTGATCAAGACTCCTGACGGAGTGGCCAAGAACTATGACACACCATGTTCATATTTCTATTCAAAGTTCTCGATTACTGATGCCAATGACCATATGAAGTTCATTACCAGAAACTTCAGTGGAGATACGCCTACAACCTTCAAGGTTACGGCTATCAAGGATGATGGTGAAGTCATTCACCTTGCTCCTTTCCAGAACAACGCGACCTCGGCATCTGCCGTAGAAGGCGGAAACGGATGCTGGCAGTTTATCCACGACAGAGGCGGCGCCGGCTCTGAAAATGAATATGCGACATTCGAATATGATTTGTCTGCATTCAATGGCCAGAACGTGACAATTGCCATCGGAGTCTATAAGGGAGAAGTCCCTGGACAGGGTGGTGAGCAGAAACTTGTCATGTATGGAATCGATTTTGACTAATTCTGGGTTTATTGTTATATGAAGAAACTGATTGTAGTGTTTATGGCCTTGATGGTGACTTGCTGTTCAGCATGCAGCAAGTCTCCTGAGAGACCTGATACAGGAGGAAAAAAAGAAGATGAGACCAAGGTCTCGGAGAGAAATCTCGAGAGGGCAGTCATTCTTATAGAGAATGCCGCGAAGCATTATTCCAAAGATGGTACGACTGCGCTCAGTATGACTTATAATCCGTTTACGTCCAAGCCGTCTGACAATCTTGTAAGCGTCTGGGAATACACCTCTTCCATAGAGGCAGTCACAGCCGCGATGAATTCGATGAAGGCGTTCAGGGAGGCCGGGAACAGTGCTGTTTACGACAGCAAGTACGAAACCTTCAAGTCTTTGCTGGCCAGACTCTATGCGGGACTTGAATATTATAAAGGTACATTCGAACTTACATCATACACCGGAACTGCCACATGGTCTCCATATGGAGTGCATCGTGCATCTTCTCCGGGTACGGCAGCTGTCGCAGGCATTGAAAACGTCTATGATGACCAGATGTGGATTATCCGTGAACTGATCAATGCATGGCGTGCCACTGGAGAGTCCGGCTATCTTGAGCGTGCCGAATATCTTACTGCCTATGTGCTCGACGGATGGGACTGCACATTGGACGCTTCCGGAAAAGAGAACGGCGGCATTACCTGGGGTCCCGGATATGTGACCAAGCATGCATGCAGCAACAGTCCGATGATAACTCCACTGGTCTGGCTTCATGAAATCTACAAGGGCAAGTCGGATGAAATCACATATGGAGTGATCAATGCCGACAATACCAGAGCCAAGAAGACGTCCAAGAAGGCAGACTGGTATCTCGAAATGGCTGTCAAGATTTATGAGTGGCAGAAAGGCTGCCTTCTCCGGAGCGACGGAGTTTATGATGACTTCATGGGCGGATACAAGACTGGCGGCGGACAGCCGGAGTATGAGACTGTCAATGGTGCAAAGTACCGCAAGAATACTGCCCTTTATGACATGGTCGGACCGGCATACTCATACAACAGCGGAACCATGCTTTCCGGAGTGGCCGACTTGTACGGAGCTACCTCCAAAGATTCGTATCTTGCTTATGCCAAGGAACTTACGGATAAAAGTTTCAAGTATTTCGCAAAACTCGGTGCGACTGTTCCTGACCACTATACTTATAGCGTGACAGGAAATAATCCTTGGTTCAATGATGTGCTCCTTCGCGGATACATAGCGGCTGCAGGATATTTCAGCGGAGCGGCTGTCTGTGTGCAGTCATATCAGGACTGTCTGGATTATGCCTGGGACAAATTCCTGGAAAACAATACACTTCCGGTAAGCCTTCTGGCCGGCTGGAATTCTGACAAGAGTAAAAACAATGTCAATCTGATGTTCACATTCGCAAGGGCTGCCGAATATGCTACACTTGCGGAATACCAGCTCGGCAAAGGAAAATAACCACTTAATAAACAGTAATATGAAAAGCGTATTTTCTACAATTCTGACAACGCTATGCCTATTTCTGGCGGGAGTGCTGTCATACGCACAGAATACGATTTCGGTAACCGGAACTGTCAAGGACGGATCTGGAGCCCCGGTAATTGGAGCCAGTGTCATGCAGAAGGGTGCGACTGTAGGTGCCGCTACCGACCTTGACGGAAAGTACAATGTTTCGGTTCCTTCAAATGCTATTCTGGAATTCTCCTGCATCGGAATGACCACGCAGGAAGTGAACGTAAACGGACGTTCTGTCATCAATGTTGTGCTTACTGATGATTCCAACTTTCTCGAGAGTGTAGTCGTTGTCGGCTACGGTACTCAGAAAAGAGGATCATTGACAGGTGCAGTTGCCGGAATCAATTCCGGTGAATTGATGAAGACAAAGACAGAGAACCCTCAGAATATGCTTACAGGACGAGTTCCGGGAGTGCGAGTATGGCAGACCAGTGCGGAGCCTGGAACCTACAGCGCCAATATGGATATCCGAGGCCTTGGTTCACCGCTTGTCGTCATTGATGGAGTTCCTCGTACTGTGTCTGATTTCCAGAGACTTACACCTGAGGATATCGAGAATGTATCTGTATTGAAAGATGCTTCTGCCGCCATCTACGGAGTCCGTGGTGCGAATGGAGTTATCCTCGTTTCCACCAAGCAGGGACAGGCCGGAAAGTCCAAAGTGTCATACAATGGTTCATATACAATCCAGACACCTTCCAAGATGCCTGAACTTATGAACGCTTTCGATGCGATGACTATTTACAATGAAAAGTCAATGAATTCCATGACCGGCGGCAACATCGTCTATGGTGAAGATGCATTCGAGGCATTCAGAAACGGCACCAGACGCGAGACAGACTGGAATAGCCTGATAATTGCCAAGACGGCTCCCCAGACCCAGCATGACATCAGCATCAGCGGAGGTTCTGAGAAAGTTCAGTATTATGTGTCAATGGGATACATTTATCAGGAAGGCTTCTTCAAGTCAAGGGACCTGAACTACAACAAGTATAATTTCAGGGCAAACCTTACAGCTGAAATCGTCAAGGGACTTAAATTCAACATGAACATTTCCGGACTTCAGGACAAGAGACATACACCATATACAAGTTCTGTCAATATTATCCGAAACTACTGGAAACAGGGCGTGCTCTATCCTGCATATGCGGATCCTGAGAACACAATGCTCAACTACGAAGGTCTTGATCTGGAGCAGAATACCGTTGCGATGATGACTTCGGACATCTCCGGATACAGGACATACGAACAGAAGAACATCACTGTCTCTCCATCCATCGAATATGACTTCGGAACAGCATGGAAGCCTCTTGAAGGATTGAAAATCAAGGGTATGTTCAGTTATGACTACCGTCAGGATGACAATGAGGCTTTCCGCAAGGAATATTACCTCTATGCCCAGAACAAGGTTACAGGAGATTACGAGCAGAAACTCTTTGCAGAGAGCTCACCTAACAACCTACGCAAAGACAACTACAGCAAGTGGCAGACACTTTCTCAGGTTCTCCTCAATTATAACAGGGAGTTTGCCGGCAAACACGACGTAGGAGCCACACTCGGTTGGGAGGTCCAGAAGCGTCGCGGAAGCAACTACTTCGCCTACGGTGATCTGGCATTCGGTTCTCCTTATTTCACGGCACTGTCAAGTGATAATCAGGTGGTCGGTATGGATGCTTCTTCCGGCCAGTTCTATGAGCTTGGATATGAGGCGCTTATCGGCAGATTGAACTACTCTTTCGATGACAGGTATCTGGTCGAGGCCCAGTTCCGTTATGACGGTTCTTCAAAGTTCGCCAGAGGACATCAGTGGGGATTCTTCCCTTCGGTTTCTGCCGGATGGCGCATTTCTCAGGAGCCATTCTTCAAGAACTGTGCAGCATTGAACTTCATCAATCAGCTGAAAGTCCGCGCCAGCTACGGTGAACTGGGAGATGACAGCGGCCTGAACTACGAGTGGGTTACAGGTTATATCTATCCTGCCTCATCAGGTAACGCGGAGAATGGTTACTTTAACCAGTATGCTCCTGGCTACATGCTTAACGGCTCATTTGGGTTCGGCGTGAACAACCAGCCGCTGCCTAATACCAACATCACATGGTACACCTCCAAGACTTTCAATGTCGGAGTGGATTTCGAAGCATGGAACGGTATGCTCGGCATGTCATTCGACTACTTCCATCGTAAAAGGACAGGTCTCTTCGGTCAGAGAAGTTCTGACGTGCCTACAATCGTGGGAGCATCTCCATCGAAGGAGAATGTGAACAGTGACAGCCACATGGGTCTCGAACTTCAGCTCACACATAAGAACCGTATCGGCGAATTCACTTATGGCATTACTGGAATCGCAACTGTCACCAGGCAGAAGTATCTTACATATGTGGAGAACGGCGGTTACGGAAACTCTTACGACAAGTGGCGTCATGACAATATGAACAACCGCTATCAGGGCGTACAGTTCGGATACACGGGTAACGGCAGGTTCACAAGTTGGGAAGATATCTGGTCTTACGGAATCTATCATGAGAGCAGCACTCTGCCTGGAGACTACAAATATGAAGACTGGAATGGTGACGGTGAGATCAATGACCTTGACGAGCATCCGTACGCTTTCGACCAGACTCCTTGGATGAACTACTCTCTCGCATTCGACTTCGGATGGAAAGGCATTGACCTGAGCATCCTCTTCCAGGGCTCGGCTCTCGGTTCAATGGCATATCGCGAGCCTCTCTACTCGATTTGGGGTTCAAATGGTGGCGGTACATTGAAACAGTACCTTGACAGATGGCATCCGTCAGACCCTTCAGCCGACCCTTATTCGCCTCAGACTGACTGGGTATCAGGATATTATGGATATACCGGACACTATCCTTCAGAGAATTCGTCATTCAACAGGGTAAGCACCGCGTATCTCCGTCTGAAGAGTGTCGAACTCGGCTATACCTTCCCTACAATCAACTGGGCAAAAGACCTGAACCTCAGAGTATTTTTCAATGCCTACAATCCATTGACCTTCACAAAAGTCAGGTTTGTGGACCCTGAGCACCCTGACAGCGACCTCGGACGTATGTACCCTCTGAACAAGACTTACACATTCGGTCTCAATCTTTCATTCTAATGATTAAACAGAATAAGAGTATGAAAAAGATATTGATATATATGGCGGCTGTTCTCATGAGCGTGATGTCATGCACAGAGATGGATCTCCCTCCGAAGAACACTGTCACAGACGATGACCTCCTTTCAAACCAGGCCGGCATGTCGATTTATATGGCGACTCTTTACAGCAAGATGCCTTGGGAGGACTTCAAATACATGGCACAGTGGGGTATCAACTGGAACGGATGGCTTGCCAGCCTCGGTATCGAGGGCACTGGTGAGGCTCTGGACCGTGACGGTGTCTGCACTTCCTTCACCGGAGAGGACACGCCTTACTGGTCACGTGCATTCGAACTCTTGAGAAATGCAAACCACCTTATCGCAGCACTTCCTGCATATAGCGGAAATTATCCTGAGGTTACATATAACGAGTTCCTCGGACAGGCATATTTCGTAAGGGCATATGTATTCTACAAGATGGCATGCCGTTTCGGAGGCGTACCTCTGGTGACAACCGAGATCGACTATCCAGGAGAGGAGTCCAAGATTGACCTTCCTCGTGCATCCGAGCGTGAAACATGGGAGCAGGTTCTCGCCGATTTCGATCAGGCTGCCGAACTTCTTCCTGTCAATCCTACCTTTGAAGGTACGGCCAACAAATATGCTGCACTCGCATTCAAAGCTGAGGCTATGCTTTACGCAGGCTCGGTGGCCAAGTACAATGAGACAGTATCCGGACGTCTTACCGGCATCGGTGAGAAGACTGGTGTCAGGGTTATCGGATTCGCTGAAGACGAGTGGCAGGACTGCTCCAAGAAATGGTTCTCCGAGGCATACAAGGCTGCCAGGGAAGTCATGAAGTCCGGCAAGTATTCCCTTTACAAGAAGTCTTGGGCAAAGGGCGACAGGGAAGCTCAGTACAAGAACATGGTGGCCATGTGGAAAGACCTTACCAGTCCTGAGAACATCCTTGTGAAGAGATATGAATATCCTACCGTAACTCACGGCCTCGACGCATATTGCTCTCCATTCATATTCAGGGCCCCTCTCTGTTCAGGTTCATGTCCGTCCCTCGATTTCATTGAACTTTTCGACGGATTCGACAGATATGATGACGGATACACCATCAGAGTTACTGACGGAAACAGCAATGCTACAGGCAATTACCTTCTTTACGATTCGCCGATGGATTTCTTTGCCAATGCCGAGCCGCGTCTCCGTGCATATGTGATTTTCCCTGGCGACGTGTTCAAGAAAAGGGAAATCGAAATCCGCGCCGGAGTCTATACCGGTTCCGCACCTATCAAGCCGTTGCTCAGTGATTATTCCTATTCCGGAGCAAATACCAAATATCAGCACCTGGATATCTATACCGGCTCGAACGGTACAGCCAAGAAGTTGTATCTCAGCCCTAACTCAGGTACAAACCAGGAAATTGTCAAGATTGACGGCAAGTCTATGAATGCTGCGGGAGAGAACGGTCCGTTCTACAGCAACGGAGAAGGCAACCTTACCGGCCTTTATCTCAGAAAGTACCTGGATGAGGATCTCGCTGTCGAGAATATCGGAGAGGGCAAGTCTGATCAGCCGTTCATCCTCATGAGATATGCTGATGTCCTCCTCGCTGCAGCAGAGTCAGCTGTAGAACTTTCGCTTGCAGGAGTCTCTTCTCCTGTCGAAGGCGACAACATGCTGGAAGTTGCGACAACAGCTATCAATGATATTCGCGAAAGAGCCGGTGCGACACTTCTTTCAGGAAGTCTTACGGCAAGCAACGAATCACGTGATATCGTGCGTAAGGAACGCCGTAAGGAACTTGCCTTCGAGCACAAGACCAAATGGGATCTCAGACGTTGGAGAGTACTTGACGAGAACAACAGAGACGGTTTCTGGGGTGAGAAGAGAGACTCCAAAGAGTTCAGCAGCGGTACGCAGTTCCGTTTCAAGGGCCTGTATCCTTTCTACAGCTCAGAGACTGGCAAATACTTCTTCGATGAAAGCTATCAGTGGGTTTCAATGAAGACTTTCGGTTATAACGTAGTCGATTACTATTTCTCAATCCCTTCAGGCGAAGTATCCAAGAGCAAATATATCGACCAGCAGCCAAACAGATAAAAAACTGATGATTATGAAAAGAATTTTTACATATATTCCGGTACTTGCTGCGGCTGTCATTGCTGCATCATCATGCTCTCTTTTCCAGCTGGACAATGCTGAAGGCCCTAAAGAGACCATCAAAGGAAAGGTAGTGGATGCGGAAACAGGTGATCCTGTCCTTACCGATCAGGGAAGCGAGGGCATCCGTGTCAGACTGACTGAACTCAGCTATGGTGAAAACGCTACCCACAATCCTGATTTCTACTGCCGTCCTGACGGAACTTTCCAGAACACAAAGATCTTCAAGGGAAACTACAATATCCGCATTGACGGTCCTTTCATTCCTATCGTAAGGGAAACTTCAGACGGAGTGCCTATCTCAGACGGCTCTATCGTGACTGACATCAAGGGTACTACCGAGGTGGAATTCAAGGTCCATCCTTTCCTCAAAGTGGAAATCGTAGGAGAACCTCAGGTTTCCGGCGGAGTAATCACCGCGCAGGTCAAAGTGACCAGAGCCGTTTCCAAGGAAACATTCAAGGAACTGGTGGAACCGATGGGAGGTTATTCTGATGACTTTACCAATGTTACTGACATCCAGCTGTTTGTGGGCTACTCCTCTACTATGGGATACCGTGCCCGCGATACCAGATGGTCCACAGCATTGGAATTCGGCGGAGACTCTTTCGAGGCAAAATTGGGCGAGCCTGTGACAATCCAGTCTTCTACTTCGACGACTATCCCTTCAGGCAGAAAGGTATTCATCAGGGCCGCGGCCAGAATCAACTATGATACCCCTCGCGGAAGCGGTACACGCCGTTACAACTATAGTGAAGTAATGGAAGTGAATATTCCTTAACGTTTTGTATCAACAGCGGGGATGAGGATAATTTAAGAACTATCCGCATCCCCTTTTTTAAAGACATTTCATGAACGGAGTTAAGATAATCATAAATCTGGCTGCGACTGCGCTGCTCGTGTCAGCCTGTGCCGCCGGACATGTGACATCGGAAAACAATACCAAGACGACATTCCAGACCTCACGCGGCTGGATGCCGGAAATAGACAACAGGGCTGATGCCGTGATGGTTTACGGCGTCGGCGGAAATCCGTCAGACAAAGGAAGTGGAAAGAAAACTTTGGAAGACAGAATCGCATCCTGGAAAGAACGTGGATACAAGGTGGATTTCATGACCGGAATAGCCTGGGGCGAGTACCAGGACTACTTTACAGGAGAATGGGATGGAAAATGGCATCTCGATGAGGGACAGGTCAATGCCGAAGGCGATACCATATGGCATGGACATATGGTGCCGTACATTGTCCCGACAGAAAACTATCTTGAATATTTCAAGGAAAGACACATCAAGAGAGTCATTGATGCCGGCATAACTTCCATCTATTTGGAAGAACCGGAATTCTGGGCGCGCTCAGGCTACAGCGAGGCGTTCAAACGCGAATGGAAAGAATATTACGGAACAGACTGGAGACCACAGGACGAGTCTCCTGAGGCTACATATATGTCCGGAAAACTCAAGTACCATCTGTATTACAGGGCTCTGGACGAGGCGTTTACATTCGCCAAGGAATATGGCAGGAGCAAGGGCCTTGATGTGAAATGCTACGTGCCGACACATTCGCTCCTGAATTATTCGCAGTGGAAGATAGTCAGTCCGGAAGCAAGCCTCGCATCCCTTCCTTGTGTGGACGGTTATATCGCACAGGTATGGACCGGAACCTCCAGAGAACCGGACTATTACAACGGCATATGCAAGGAAAGGGTATTCGAAACCGCATTCCTGGAATACGGCTGCATGGCATCAATGACAGCACCTACCGGACGCAAGGTCTGGTTCCTCACGGATCCTATCGAAGACTGGCCGCGTGACTGGGAGGATTACCGCAGAAACTATCAGGCCACATTCACGGCCCAGCTTCTCTATCCGCAGATAAACAGCTATGAGATAATGCCTTGGCCGGAGCGGATCTATACCGGACTCTACAACAAGAGCAAGGACTCTGATGAGAAGATACACATCCCGTCGGACTACGCCACCATGATGCAGATAATGGTCAATGCCCTTCAGAATATGCCATTGGCGGAAACTCAAGTGTCAGGCACACACGGAATCAATGTGCTGATGGGCAACTCCCTCATGTTCCAGAGATTTCCTGAACATGAAGGATACGATGATCCGCAGCTGTCCAATTTTTACGGAATGTCAATGCCGCTTCTCAAGACAGGTGTCCCTGTAGGAATCGTGCACATCGAGAACCTCGGATTCGAAAAGGCATTGAAGGATACCAAAGTGCTGATTATGACCTATTCCAATATGAAACCTCTGGATTCCAAGGCCCATGCCTATATTGCTGAATGGGTAAAGAAGGGAGGAAATCTCATATATGCAGGACGTGATGATGACCCGTTCCAGACCGTGTCTGAATGGTGGAACAAGGACGGAAACAACTATGCCTCCCCATCCGACCATCTGTTCTCTCTCATGGGCATAAGTTCAGCTCCATCTGCCGGGGACTACAAGTTCGGAAAGGGCAAAGTGCGTATAATCCGTCAGGACCCGAAGGAATTCGTGCTGGAGAAAAACGGTGCGGAACCGCTGATTGGCGCAGTTGAGGAATTGTGTGGCGGCAACATAGAAAAGAAGAACAGTTTCATTCTCGAAAGAGGCATGTATCTTCTCGCCGCAGTATTGGACGAAAGCGTTTCTCCGGAGCCTTTGAAACTTGAGGGACGATATGTTGACCTGTACGACCCATCCTTGCCGATATGTCAGAATGTCGAAGTTAGACCTGGCGTACAGAGGCTTTTCATTGACCTTTCCAAAGTCAGAAAGAACAGTCCGATGATACTCGCGGCAGCCAGCCGCGCGGAGAACGAGACACTCTCTGGCCGGACCTTCTCGTATGTCGCCAAAAGTCCGGCGGCTACTGTCAATGTCTCCAGAGTCCTTCTGCCTGCTGCTCCCAAATCGCTCAAGGTCAATGATAAAGAATGCCTTGACCTGAACTGCTGGGATGAAGCCGGCCAGACCTATCTTCTCACATTTGACAATAATCCGGACGGAGTGTCCGTCGAATTTGCTTGGTAAGTGAACATTAACATTGATATGAAAAAGACAATAATTCTTGCAGCTGTGGTTGCGGCAGCCGTGTCCTGCAACATTGACACAACTGTTTCAGAGAACTCGTTGAGGGCTCCGGCCTATCCTCTCGTTACCATCGACCCTTATACGAGTGCGTGGTCGATGACCAACGAACTTTATGGCTCGTCAGTCTGCCATTGGACAGGAAAGGAATTTCCGCTGATAGGTGCCTTGAAAGTGGACGGAGAAGTCTATCGTTTCATGGGCATCGAGGATTCCGACCTGCTGACATTGGCTCCGGTTGCCCAAGAAGGGGACTGGACCGGCAGATATACTGAAAGTGAGCCTTCAGGAGACTGGACCTCGGAATCTTACAGCGACGCTTCATGGAAAGTCGGCCAGGGCGCATTCGGAACTGACGACGATACTTATGCCAAGACCCTTTGGGAGTCCAGATATATCTGGGTGAGGCGGGAAATCGAGATCAATGACGATTTCTCGGGACGTCAGCTCTACCTGTATTACAGCAATGATGACCATGCCGTATTTTATGTCAATGGCGTGAAGATTCTGGATACAGGCAACAACTGTAATCATGACGCCCTGTATCCGTTGGGCGCAGATGCTGTGGCTGCACTCAAGCCGGGACGCAATGTCCTGTCTGCCAGCTGCGAAAATACAGGCGGCCTGGCTATCATTGACTTCGGCCTGAAAATGCCTTCAGAGCCTGTGAGCGTACTTTCGAAGACCGCCGTACAGAAATCTGCTGATGTGCAGGCTACCCAGACTCATTATCTCTTCACCTGCGGCCCGGTGGACTTGAAACTGACCTTCTCCGCTCCGCTTTTCCTCGAAGACTTGGATCTGGTGAGCCGTCCTGTGAACTATATCTCTTATGAGGCTGTCTCCAATGACGGCAACAAACATGATGTGGGCATCTATTTCGAGGCATCACCAAGATGGGCTTCTGACAAGAACTGGCAGGAAACCGTCTCTGAGACTTACACAAAGGACGGTCTTGTCTATCTGAAAGCGGGTACCAAGTCTCAGGAGATTCTTGCGAAGAAAGGTGATGACCTGAGAATCGACTGGGGATACTTCTATCTCGCTGCGGATGCGGACAAGATGGACGCGGGAGTCGGCAAGGCTATTGACTTGAGAAACTGTTTCAAGGAAGGAGGCCGTCTCTCTGAAATCGGCGTGAAAGGCGAGAATTCGGAAGGAAGATTGTCAATGTCGAGAGACCATGGCAAGACAAAGACCGCTGCCGGTTCCGTGATGATAGGCTATGATGATATCTGTTCGATTCAGTATTTTGGTGAAAATCTGAGGCCTTACTGGAATGCCGACGGGAAATCCTCTATAGAGGAGCAGTTTGCAAAGGCACGTAAGGAAGAGTCTGCATTGATTGCCCGTTGCTATGATTTCGACAGGAAACTCATGCGTGAAGCAGAGAAAGCCGGAGGACGTGACTATGCCGAGCTTTGCGCTCTTGCATATCGTCAGGCCATACATGCCCATAAACTCGTGAAAGCTCCGAACGGGGACCTGCTCTGGCTGTCGAAGGAGAACAACAGCAACGGCTCCATCGGAACAGTCGATGTTACATATCCTTCAGCGCCTCTGTTCCTGCTGTATAACCCGGCTCTGGCAGAAGGCCTCATGAACCATATCTATTATTACAGTGAAAGCGGCAAGTGGACCAAGCCTTTCCCTGCCCATGATGTAGGAACCTATCCTATCGCCAACGGTCAGACCTATGGCGGTGACATGCCTGTCGAGGAGGCAGGAAACATGCTTTCTCTTACGGCTGCAGTCTGCCATTATTCCGGCAATACCGAATATGCCGCAAAGCATTGGGAAACAATGACCACATGGACCAAATATCTGGAGCAGTTCGGCCTGGACCCTGAGAATCAGCTCTGTACGGATGACTTTGCCGGACATTTCGCCCACAATGCCAATCTTTCTGTCAAGGCTATTCTCGGTATCGCGTCATACGGCTATATGGCTGATATGCTCGGTAAAAAAGATGTTGCTGAAGAGTATCTCGGAAAGGCCCGCAAACTTGCTGGGGAATGGGTGAAAATGGCTGACGACGGTGACCACTACCGTCTTACATTCGACAAGGCCGGCACCTGGAGCCAGAAGTATAATCTCGTATGGGACAAACTCCTCGGCCTCAATATCTTCCCTGATTCTGTCAGACAGAAGGAAATCGGATATTATCTTTCCAAGATGAATGTTTACGGACTTCCTCTTGACAGCCGTGAGACCTATACCAAGACTGACTGGATTATCTGGACAGCTACCATGGCTGATTCGGAGAAAGATTTCCAGTCCTTCGTAGCGCCTGTCCACAAATTCATGAACGAGACGGTGGACCGCGTCCCTATGTCAGACTGGGTATTTACGGACAAGCCTAACTACAGAGGATTCAAGGCGCGTTCTGTAGTTGGAGGATACTTCATCAAAATGCTTGAAAACAATGAAAAATAACAGATTACTATCTCTTGTCGCCTGTGCTTCGATTGTCGCGTCATGCTGCGGAGATGCTGAACCTCAGTATGTTGACAATCCGGCGGACCTGGTAAGCACACTTGTCGGAACGGAATCCACTTATGAACTTTCTACCGGAAATACCTACCCTGCAGTGGCAATGCCATGGGGAATGAACTTCTGGACGCCTCAGACCGGCAAGAACGGTGACGGCTGGACCTATCAATATGATGCGACCAAGATTCGCGGACTGAAGCAGACTCACCAGCCGAGTCCGTGGATAAACGACTACGGCGCATTCTCCATCATGCCTGTGACCACGGGTCCTGTGTTCGATGAGGATGAGCGTGAGAGCTGGTTCTCGCATAAGGCTGAAATCGCCAAGCCATACTATTACAAGGTATATCTTGCTGAACATGATGTTGTAGCGGAAATCGCTCCGACAGAGAGGGCTGCGGCAATCCGTCTGACATACCCTGAGAAAGATATGTCTTACCTCGTAGTCGATGGCTATGCCGGCGGTTCATTCGTGAAGGTGATTCCGGAGGAGAACAAGATAATCGGCTATGTGACAAACAATCACGGCGGAGTGCCGGAGAATTTCAAGAACTGGTTCGTCGTGGTTTCCGACACGCCTTTCGAGAAGGTGGAGACAATCGCCGGAGACAAGGTTACCGGAAAGATGGAAACATCTGCTGACCACGCACTTGCGATGGTCGGTTTCAAGACGGTCAGGGGGCAGGTGGTGAACCTCCGCGTCGCATCCTCGTTCATCAGCATTGACCAGGCCCAGATTAATCTCCGCGAAGTCGAGGGCAAGTCTTTCGACGCCGTGAAGAATGCCTGCCGCGGCAGCTGGAACGCCGCGCTCGGCCGCATCCAGGTCAGCGACAGCAACATTGACAGGATCCGTACATTCTACTCGTGCCTCTACCGCTCGCTCCTTTTCCCTCGCGATTTGTCTGAGGTCAATGCCAATGGCGAGCGCGTCCACTACAGTCCGTACAACGGAGAGGTGAAGCCCGGCTACATGACGACCGACACCGGATTCTGGGATACATTCAGAAGCCTTTTCCCTCTGATGAACCTGGTTTATCCGGATCAGAGCGTGAAAGTCCAGGAGGGTCTTGTCAATGCCTATCTGGAGAGCGGTTTCCTTCCTGAGTGGGCGAGTCCGGGACATCGCGGATGCATGGTCGGAAACAATTCCGCATCAGTAGTGGCCGATGCCTATGTCAACGGAATCCGCGGCTATGATGCTGAAAAGCTCTGGGAGGCAGTCATTTCCGATGCCCACAAGGTTCATCCTGAGGTAAGTTCGACAGGCCGTCTCGGCTGGGAATATTATGACAGTCTGGGCTATGTGCCTTGCAATGTCGGCATCAAGGAAAATGCGGCTCGTACTCTCGAGTATGCTTACAACGACTGGTGTATCTATATGTTCGGTAAGGCTTTGGGCAAGCCTGAGTCGGAACTTGAGCCGTACCGCAAAGCTGCATTGAACTACAGGAATCTCTATGACCCGGAATACAAGCTTATGGTCGGCAAGAATGCTGACGGTTCTTTTGCCCGTCCGTTCAGCCCTCTCAAGTGGGGCGGCGACTTCACCGAGGGCAACAGCCTCCACTATACGTGGTCTGTGTTCCAGGACCCTCAGGGTCTCATTGACCTTATGGGCGGCGACGAACCTTTCAGCGAAATGATGGATTCAGTGTTCAATATTCCGCCTCATTTCGACGACAGCTACTACGGCTTCCCGATTCACGAAATCAGGGAGATGCAGGTCATGAACATGGGCAACTATGCGCACGGAAACCAGCCTATCCAGCACTTCATCTACCTTTATGACTGGTGCGGCCAGCCGTGGAAGGCGCAGGCCCGTATCCGTGAAGTCATGGACAAGTTCTATACTGCGGCTCCTGACGGATACTGCGGTGACGAGGACAACGGACAGACTTCCGCATGGTATGTGTTTTCAGCAATGGGCTTCTATCCGGTATGCCCTGCGTCCGGAGAGTTTGCTGTCGGAACGCCTCTGTTCAAGCATGTAAAGGTCAATATGCCTTCCGGCAAGTCGTTCATTGTCAATGCTCCTGAGAATTCTAATGATAATTTCTACATTGGGTCAATGAAAGTGAACGGACGCGAGCAAACCAGGACCTGGCTTACATATAAGGAGTTGTCAGAGGGCGCTACCATATCTTTCGACATGTGCAATGCTCCTGTAACCTCGCGTGGTACAGCAACTTCAGACCGTCCATATTCTTTTTCTTCAGAAAATGAAAAATAAACAAAATATCATGGCTGCACTGTTTGCAGCATCGGTAGTGTTCCTCTCCTGTTCATGTTCAGGAGGGGAGCCTGATTCCGGTCCGATTATCGGTGGTGAGACCGGAGGCGGCGACAACACTGACCTGCCGGACAACATTGACGTAACTGTTCCTGAATCCTCCACAGACGCTGTGGCATATGAGGATATCTATGACAAGAATCCTGACAATTCATGGTTCAACATGCCGGTTTCTTCGCGTGTTCCTAAGGCCCATTGGACCTGCGTGGATGTCATTGACAGGGGAGACCGCAATGACCTCGGACTTTCCGAGAATACACGTGGTCTTCAGTACCATCTTCTGTGTCAGTCACTTGCAGGTCTCGTGAACCGGGCGCTCGAGCAGGGAAAGACAGACATCGGTATCTGGCTGGAGAATTCGCAGGATTCATACTCCCGTGTCAAGGCTACACTCGGACCGGAAATCGGAAGGCAGACCGGAGTCGAACTATTGTCCAAGGAGTACGGCGATTGGGAAGGAACTAAGGTCAATGTCAGAGATCTTATCGACGGTTATGTCCTGACTGACGTGGAGAGAAACCCTGAAAGTGCAGTTGTGGCTACTGTCGCTTCCCATGTTTACAATTCGGTTATCGTGGATGTAAGAGACCGGGAATATTTCGACAAAATCGGGCTGACCATAACTTACGACGCCACGGATAAGACCACAGAGGACGCATGGCATGAATTTAAGGACAGGTGCAGCAACAAGGCTCTTGTCCTTATGCCTGTCCAGACTGGTGAACTCCGCGAATATGCGGTCAAGAACAATCTGTTTGTCCTGAATCTGAACAAGAAAAACGGAACTTCCTCAGGCGGTGTCAATACTGGAATAATGGACGAGATTCTTGCATGGCTCGCTCCGGGAGCTTCTGTCCTTGGTTGGGAGTCCGCTTCCGGCGAAGATGTGTTTGTCTCTCCTGTGTCTGCACATGGCCGTCTTATGCTTGCCGCAGACTGGAGCAGCAACCACGGAATGACATCAGCCGGAGCTGTTTCTCATGCTCCCGCTCTTGCCAAGGTTATAAATCCGAGGAAGATAAATTATTCCGCATCTGCCCATTATGTGTCATTTTTCCTGAGTGATGGTGACAACTATCAATGGATCATGAATGGTTTCGACAAAGATTTCTATTCAGTTTCATCAGTAATCCCGGCCAGGATGAGCTTCGGAATCTGCTCTCAGGCTCTGGAACAGTTGGCTCCGGTTCAGGAGGATTATCTGTTCTCCAAGCAGGCTGACAACAGCACATTGATGGAATGTTTCGGCGGCGGATATTTCTACGTGGATGATTACGCCACCAAGTCAGACAGGAAGGCCGGACTCGAACTCCTTGCAGAGCGCACGGCTGCGAGCATGAAAGCCCATCGCCTCAAGGTCCTTCACCTTATGGCGCATGACGTCAATTCCGATGCCGCAAAAGAGGCGTATAAGGCTTTTATCAATGCCAATGACCAGCTGGAGGGTATCGTGGTCATCCAGTATTCTCCATACAACGGCGGTCACGGAAACATCATGTGGTTTGCCAATAAGGAAGGATATGACATTCCTGTGATATCTGCGGCTTATTCGCTTTGGAACGGCTCATCTGAGCCAGGTCAGGGTACTCCTGCCGAGATCGCGGCAAGAATGAAAGCTGTCAATGATGGCGTGTCCCATGATCTGGTCTGCGTCCATGCGTGGAGTGATTTTTCCGGAAAGAAAGGCGCTGCCGCCGCTCTCCAGTGCATCACTTCTGCAGGCGATTCCTATAAGGCTGTTTCTGTCCAGGAACTTATCTGGCGCATACGTATGAAAGAACGTAAGGAACAGACGCTCAAGTATCTGAAAACCATCAAGTAATACTTGGTAAGTAAGCAAAAAAAAGGCTGGCCGTCGATGCGGTCAGCCTTTTTTTTGCATATATCTTTCAGAAGAATTATTCCTCTGCCGGTTTCATCAAGCTGTAAACGTTTGTAACGTCGTCATCGTTCTCGAGGAGATCGGTGAGTTTGTTCAATGTCTCGCGCTGCTCTGGAGTAACATCCTTAAGTTCTGTGTTAGGAATTCTTTCGAAGCCTCCGGAAACGAGCTCGTAGCCATTATCCTCGATGAACTTCTGGATTCCGCCATAAGACTCGTAGGCACCGTAGATCACTACGTTCTTGGTGATGTTCTCGTCCTCGTCCTCCTGCTCCTCGACAAATACCTCAGGATCATCGTCGTAGTCGCAAAGTGCAAGCTGGAGTTCATCGATGTCAAGACCTTCCTGATCCTTGATTCTGAATACGCACTTGTGGTCGAACATGAAGCTTACGCTACCGCTGGTTCCGAGCGTACCTCCGCACTTTGTGAAATAGCTGCGGACATTGGCAACTGTTCTGGTATTGTTGTCTGTAGCAGTCTCTACAAGGAATGCGACACCGAACGGACCGTATCCTTCGAAGGTAACCTCCTTGAAATCACCGAGTGACTTGTCGGTAGCCTTCTTGATGGCTCTCTCGATATTGTCCTTAGGCATGTTCTCGTTTCTTGCCTCTGCGATGAGCGCACGGAGACGAGGGTTGCCGATCACATCAGGACCTCCCTGCTTGACAGCGATAGTAATTTCTTTTCCGATTTTGGTGAAGGTCTTGGCCATGTGGCCCCAACGCTTCATCTTTCTCTCTTTTCTGAACTCAAAAGCTCTTCCCATAATCTTATTTGTTCTCGATTCTGCTGATATATTTGTCGATATCGTATCCTTCCATTGACTGCGGATACTGATCCTTGATGGTCTTGTAGAAAGAAAGTGCCTTGGCATTGTCGCCGAGCTCTTCGCAAGCTACACCTGCCTTGAGAAGATAAGCGGCAGCGAACATGTTGTCAGCAACCTTTGCAGCTTTCTCGTAGCAAGAAACGGCATCTTTATATTTCTCGAGTCCGGCGAAAGCATCACCCTTGCAGGCGATGGCCCTGGCCTTGAGAATCTCATCCTTTCCGTTGTATTTGTTCAGGTAGGAGATAGCCTCCTCGTACTTTCCGAGCTGGAGCTCGCAGACACCTGCATAGAAGAAAGCGGCGTCACCTGCGTAAGAACCGTATTCGTCGATTACCTGGCTGAAACCGAGCACGTTGCCGTCACCGTTAAGTGCGAGCTCATAGTTCTGTGAACGGAAATTAGCCTCTGCAGGGAACATCTGCTCAGCAGCCTCTGCCTTCTTAGGCTGGGCGTAGAACTTGTGATAGCAGAGAACAGCCACACCGATAACGATGATAGCTCCGAGACATCCCCAGATGATTTTTTTGTTTTCGTTGAAGAATTTCTCTACAGAAGAAACCTTTTCTGCAACCTGCTCCTGCTGCAGTCTCTCCTGATCTTTAAGAGTTTCGTTTGCCATATTTTTTATGTTTTTATATTCTTTCGGTTTTTACAAGATTGCAAATTTATAAAAATTACGTAAACATAGCAAAGATTTTTTGCGCCCGACCCTGTAAAATCAGAAACTTTTAATTCTGAGGAGTATAGATTCCGGCCTTGACAGCATACTTGACAAGCTCCAGAGTGCTGGATATGCTGAGTTTCTTGAATATGTTGCTCTTGTGAGTGTCTATGGTACGCACGGAGACATTCAGCTTTCCGGCTATCTCTTTCGATGTCAGACCCTCGCAGCAGAGTTTCACTACTTCAAGTTCCCTGCTCGTCATCTTCGGAACATCTTCCATCGTCTCGATGTTATCGACGATTTCCTTCAGTTTTTCCGACTCGGTATTGTCCGAAATCGCGGGAACGAGAGAAAGCAGCTTGTTCTTCACTTCCTGGTTCTTGGTGAGGATCTTCGCCTGGCGGCGTCTGATCCTGAGCATACGGTAGCTCAATGCCAGAAGGATGCACAGCAACAGTGAAAATACTGACAGGCAGATGACTACGACAAGTCTGACCTTCGACATTTCCTGCTCGTGTATCAGCTTGTCCTCTTTCTCCTTGGTCTCATACCTCACGCGGAAATCCTCCACTGCCGAATCTGCTCGGTCATCCGCAATCTTTTCAGTAAGCTGGGTATATTCTTCCAAGGTGTGGAGCGCGTCCTCCAGCTTGCCCAGGTACTTCTGGCACAGCCAAAGACCGCTCAGCGACTTTTTCTTCACGTAGTCACTTCCGGCTTTGCTTGCATATTCATAAGCCTGTCTGTAAGTCCTTTCCGCGATTTTGTAAAGCTCCTCCTTATAATAGAGCTGCCCGAGTTGGTTGTAACAGATGGCCATGGAAGTGATGTTGTTCTTTTTCTCCAGAATCGGAATCGCCTCGATAAGACACTTCTCCGCTTCGATGTCCTCGCCGAGCGCAATCAGTACCGCCGCTTTCTGTGAAAGCCGTATCGCAGCCTTTCCTTCGCGCTTGTCTTCGTGATCCAGTTTGTATGCCTCGTCCACGCATGAGAGTGCCTTTTCGATTTGCCCCATTTCAAGCCAGATGTCAGATGCAAGTCCAAGACGGATTGCAAGTCTCTCCCTGTCACCGCGTTCCCGCTCCATCTCTATTGCCGGAAGGACGTAGCTCAATGCCGTTTCCGGCTGTCCTGTAGCGAGATATAGAGTGGCGAGATTGTTCATCGTGGAACTCATTCCGCTCTTGTCCTTCGCCTTCAGGTCCAGTTTATATACCCTCTCCATATAGGTGATGGCCTGACCGAAAAGCCCCTTCCTCTGATAGAAGATGCCGATGTTGTTTATGCAGTCTCCCAGCAACTGTTCATCGCCGCTTTTCTCGCAGAGCGGAAGTGCTATGAGGGCAGTGGACAGCGCATCGTCGAACTTGTCATTTATGTAGAAATAATATGACATCATGTCGTATATGCGTGCCTCTGATTCGATGGACTGATTTCTGCCGTAAGATTTTTTCTCGGAAACAAGACCCTCGTCGTATCCTAAGGAGAGAAGTTCATTTCCGAGTCGGATACGGTGCATCCCCGTCGCTTCCTCCCATCTGCTGAAGAGCGAATCTATCTCTGCTGCGGACAGGTTAAGCACGGAAAGAACGGTCAAAAATATTATTGTAATTGCTTTTTTCATATTCCGGTCGGTGTGGTCCGATACAAATATAGTGATTTTTGGGAGGAAACAAGGCATTTCCTTGTGGTTTTTTGCTTGTTTTATGCCGTCAGAGTGCGTCGGAGGCCGTTTTTTGCTGATAATCGAAAACTGCTTTTTATAGTGCTGTAGGCATACCTACGTAGTAAAAATACGTATAATTACGTATTGTTTCAGGTACTTTGGAGGCTTAATTTTGCAAAAACGTTTTTATCCCGTCTTTGCTGCAAAAACGTTTCTCTTCCGGGACCTGCAACGGTGCGGAACAAGACTATATTATTAACCCGAAATAAAACTGATCGACCATGATAGCAAATTTCAAAATCAAGTCAATGCGATATCTCATGGCACTTGCCATGGTGCTGATATCGTTATCTCCGATCTCCTGCAAGAAAGAAAAGGGCGGGAGTTCCGAATTGCGTGAGATTGTCATCACGAATCCTGAAAACGGCACGATGACCATCACGCAGGGTGAGACTCAGCTTATCAGATACTCTACGGTGCCTGCTGAAGCAGAATACGAAGTGGCTCTGGAGTGGACATCTGATGACGAGAACGTTGCGACCGTTAAGAACGGGCGCGTGAAAGCCCATGCTCCCGGCACAACCACCGTACATGCCAAATATGAGAGCGTAAGTGCCAGTGTCAAGGTTACAGTTACGGCAGTGCCTGTGACCAGTTTTGGTGTACCGAAGACGGTTTTTGCTTACATGGATGCGCCGTCTCCTATCAATATTACGGTTGAGCCTGAAAATGCCAATGCCGCATCACTCGACTGGAAGGTCGCCGATAAGGACATTGCGGAAGTGTTTGTCGAAAAAGGTATAGCTTATGTGAAAGCCAATTCAATAGGTAAGACTAAGATAACCGTTTCTTCTGAAAACATATCCGGAACAAAAGAAATTGAAGTATATGCTTCAGAGTCTGTCTTTATAATGCAGAGGGAGTCTTTGTCTGCTGCGGACAGCCAGGGGAATCCTACTATATGCGATGTGAAGGATGGAGATTCGTTTGCCTTAAATGATATTGCTCTCAGCGGTGTGCGTAACATAATCGTTATACCGCAGCCATATGGCTTGAGCAAACTGACTGATAAGGACATTTTCGTGTCATCTTCGAATCCGAAGGCTATCGAGTGTTGTGTTGTGCCATACTTCATGAAGAAATCTGTGATTGCGTTGACCGAAGGGGTCGAGTCGGGCACATCGGATATTACCGTCAAGTATAAGGATCCTGATTCGGGAACGGAATACAAGAAGACATTCACCGTTTCACGGGATGTTACACCGTTTACATCTGAAACCGCGATTTACAAGGTCGGTGAGGAAAAGATTGTGAAATCTGAGGAACCTATGTCCAGATCAGCAGAACTGAATGTGGAACTCAGGCCGGAGACCAGTGCCAAGTGGACTAGCAGTAATGAAAAGATAGCTACTGTGGAAATTACTTCGGATGGTTATGGTACAAGTTCTGTCGGTGGCAAGGCAACTATAAAGACGACTGCGGAGTATGGTGAAACAATCATCACTGCAACCGATCTGACCGGCAAGAACTCATTAAGTTTCAAGGTGTCTGTCAAGCCGGCAACTTTTCCAGCAGGAACAGTTCTGGGCATTGTAGGAGGAACTAGAGCAAAACCTGTATATGAGGTGGCGCCCAATTCATTATCAATTCGTGCCACATATGACAACAGGTATCAGATACCTTTGATACTTATAAATAAAGACACAAAGAGGCCGGTTTCTTTTCCTCAGGCAAAATGGAAGTCCAAAATAGGAAATGTTGCATACGGCTATTGTGGATCTGTGTCTCAGGCTACCGGCTCCAGATCAAGTTACCAAGCCAGATCAGGGTCATATGTCCGGGAGTATGTTGATCAGGTTATAGTGGAGGATGATGCCGGAAACAAGTTGACATGTGATGTGAAGGTTCTGCCTCCTAGAGTCTTTGCATCCGGGGATGAACTGAGGGTGGAAGATGACAGAAAGAGTAGAGTGGATTTCGGCCATACTGCTTCGTTTGGTATTGTCAGCTCTTCGAACACGGTGCGTAGCGTATCGGGATGGGTTTCATTTGACATCACTAACCTCGAAGATATTTGTGATGTTCAAAGAAGAGGACCGAGGGATCCATCGTCTTCGATTTACTATAAATGTCAGATTGACTACTTCATACTTACCGGAAAGCGGAGGGGTTCAGTAGAAGTCACAGCTACGGATGAGAATGGTAATGTTAAGAAAACCAAAGTATCTTCCGGAGAATTCCATTTCGAAGATGATAGTGAAATATGTTACAGTGCTGTAACTCCTGAACAGAATCACCCGGAACTCTGGTATGATAGTTATTATAAAGGCTCTAGGTCTCTGGAGGATGGAGTTGATATTATAAATCAAGCCAATGTGATGCTTAAGGTATCTAAGGGCAGAAGTGGCGTCAATTATACCTATCCGTCCAGCATGTGGACCATAAAGAGCCGTCCGTACAAGGGTGCATGGCAGACGGACCCCAAACTTACGGCAGAACTCCTGTATTATTATGATAAGTATAAAGTTATTCTCCTGAGGAATTACAATTCCATGACGGGATATCCTCTGGGGGTATATGTGAAGGCTGAAGATGGTTATGGAGCTGTTTTGGAAAAGTACTTCTTGTTCAGGGAGCGTACAGTGTTCAAAGATAAGAACATAAAACTGTATTATAAGCATCCTTCATCCGGATGGACAGAAGGTGATAACAAGTCTGGTGCGGAATGGCGATATACTCCAGCACAAGAAGGTACATTATTTAAGTTTGCGAAAGGAAAAGATCAGCCTGGGTTATATGTCAAGGTTCAGTCTCGTGCTATAAAAGGTTCGTACTGGTATGATAGATATTCAGAAGAAAAGCACTACTATTATCCTTTAGGTAAATTTATACCGGATGATTCAGCTGTCAATTTGAATGATGGATATGTGTTCAGGCTCGATGGGTCCGTCGGCTGTGATTTGTACGCAGTTGATGATTATTTTGATTTGCATTACAGGGGGCATACAATATGGTGTGACGGTGCCAATAAGAATCCTTTTTATTATGGAAAGCTAACAGATTGGGCAAGGTATCCGGATTGTAGATATGATTCATATTCAAATTACTTGGGATATTCGATATTTAAGGATTATTAAAGTTTGACAGTTATAAATAATTAATACACACTTTATTATGGAAGAACTTTTGAAACAAATCAAGAAGGCGGCGGAGTCGATGCTTCGCGACGCTACAGCACAGGAGAAGAAAGGAAACAAGGCAGCAGGATTGCGCGCCCGCAAAGCTTCCCTCGCATTGGAACCGATGCTCAAGGAATTCAGGAAAATATCCATCGCCAAGATGAAAGGTCTTGCAGGACTTCTGGTTATCGCTTCATTGGCAGGAACCGCATGCGTGTCCTGCGAGCACGTTGACCCGACTGACCTTACCGAGGAGAATATCCCGGTGAAGAGCATAGTGTGCGGCCATGTCAGATATGCTCCTACAGGATCGGACCCTTCTCCTGCAGAGGTGGGATTGCCTGTGAATATCTTCTACGGACAGAAAGATGACAAGGGAAATGTGGAATATGCCCTCAAAACTGTCAAGGTCCGTCAGGACGGTTATTTCGAGACAACTCTCGGATGCCCTGTAGGACAGACTCTTGAGGTGAGAGTTGAATGCAGGGGAACCGGTACTGCCAAGACCAGCAAGGACAAAGGCGGCTCTGTAGAGACCAGTGCTTATTTCCACGCTGATATCGCCAAGACATTGTCTTGCGGCACGGCGGCTTACTTCAAGCTGGATATGAAGCCTGTCGCATATTATGGTGAGTCCGGCCTGGTCCAGTAGTGATGACATCTCTGCACCTCCAGTCCGCAAGTCATTGGCTTGCGGCACCGGAGTCGGCAGCTAACTTTAAATCGACTATATGATGAAAAAATACTTGATAATGAGCCTTGCGGCATTGACTTTAATGTCGATGGGCGCGAAGGCGCAGGGAAACGGCAGCGAGTCCGGTGAAATGATGGCCTATGCGGGCACCATCCGGAAGGCTCCCCGTTTCTCACCGAAGAGGGGCGACTGGTCCATCGGTGTCACGTTCAACCCTGCAACTCTTTCATACCGCCTGAAGATGCAGCCTGACAACGGCGACTTCGCCGGCGAGTTCATTGAAGGAATGGCCGGGTCCAAGAAACAGATGTTCATCCTTTCCCAGGACCCTCTGGCAGCATTCAGATTCAGATATTTTCTGAGTGACAAGTGGGCGTTCCGCGCGACCGTCGGTCTTAACGGAAGCCACATCGACTATCGTGAATATGTGGATGACGACCTCGCCAAGGCTGTCAATCCCGATTCCAGGAACCAGGTGGCGGATGCCGTGGTGTCCAACCTCAACAGCGGAAGTCTCGCATTGGGATTCCAGTATCTTGCAGGCACCGGCCCTCTCCGTTTCATGGCGGGATTCAATGTGTCGTACTCTATCGCAGGCGGCAGTCTCGGCTTCAATTACGGAAACACCATGACTCCTGAGAACCGTGTCCCTTCGACGATGCCGATGGCGCGTCCGGCTGTCGGAAAAGATCCTACTCTCAATGATTTCCAGGCGGATCTCGGAATCGCATATGCACGTCCTACCGAGCGTTACAATGTCGGCTATATCCATGGTGTCGGCGTCAGTGCCGATATGGGTGTGGAGTGGTTCATGACAGGCCGTCTCTCCCTTACCGGCGCGATGACATTCACTCCGGTGATGTTTACCTTCCAGCCTCAGACCTGGACCAAGTTCGAGGGATTCTCTTCCAAGACAGGTAAGGTGGAGCAGTACAATGACCTCGTGAGCCCGGGCAGTCACGCTGTCCTCTATGGTACCGAGAACATCGGTTTCTGTCTCTCTCTCAACTATTATTTCTAATAAGAGAAGGTTATGAAAAGTATTTTTAGAAATGTCGCCCTGCTTGTGTCTCTTCTGGCTCTGACGACACCTTCCAGTGGTCAGGGTTTCTTGAAGAAACTCAAGGATGCGGCGAACAATACCACTGAAAAAATGAATACGGCAGTCGAAAAAGCAGGTTCCGCATCCGTAGGTGCGGCTGTTCCGCGAGCTTCGGGCCCGACATATTATGTGTCCCGCAGCGGCTCCAACAAGAATGACGGACTCAGTCCTTCAACAGCATTGAAAAACATTCAGAAAGCCATTGACCTGGCTACTGACGGTTCCGAAATCAGAGTTGCCGAAGGCAATTATTTCGGTCTCATGAACAGAGGCAACATTATCATTGACAAGCCTCTCGTCATTTTGGGCGGCTACAGTGAGGATTTCTCTGAGCGTGATGTGCTCAAGCATCTTACGACGATTGCTCCTGACGCGAATTCCAACGGTTCTTCGCAGGGGCGCGGAACTATCCAGATCCGCAGCATTGAAAAGCCTTCCTCTTCTCTCGTCATCGACGGGTTCCTGTTCAACAAGGGCAATGCCATCGGCTACAATCTCCGCGGCGAAGGCTGGCCGGAGGGCGTGGAGACCTCGTTCATGATGCGTGAGGGTTCCAAGGGACAGGGCGGTCCGAATCTTGAAAACAAGGAGGTCTATACCCAGGAGACTTACTTCATCTATTTCGACGGAGTGGCCGGAAAGGTAAACAATCTCAATGTCCTGATCCGCAACTGCACATTCGTGAATGGTCCGAATACCACCATCTGCGGCCTTCTGAAAGGCTCATTGACAGTGGACAACTGCGCGTTCATCAATAACCGTGTCACCACGATGGATGTCCGCGGTCCGGATCCTAACGCCATTACCAAGATTGATTTCCGCAACAATACCGTCCTTTTCGTATGGTCTTATACCAAGGATCTCCAGTCTCAGGGTTTCGGTTTCAGGTTCCAGCCTGGTACAAGCTGTACTCTGGAGAACAATATCATCGGCCTGACCATTTTCGCGGGTCTTGACAGGACTCACATTGACAGCGATGCGAACCGCGAGGCCAAGCGTCACGATGTGGTGAAGAACAATATCTTCTTCCTGAACCGCATCACCGACCTTACCATCCCTGGAGGCGGAATGCTTACCAGAGTGAATGTTGATGATTTCGACGATGTGGATGCCATCGCCGAGACGGGCGGCAACGAGTCTCTTACTGATCCGGCCCTCTTCAAGGGCAGGCTCGACGAGGCTTACCTGAATGGATTCTTGAGTGTTTCATATAAGGAGACTACTTCGTATGACCCTAATTCCGCTGCCAACACTTTCCGTTCGGCAATGGGTATGAACATGACCGGTACTATGACTTCTTCGGTGTCAATGTACTTCAACCGTTATCCTTGGCAGAAGGCTATCGACGTGTTCGGTGCCGTTCCGGGATGCGGTGCTCAGGAACCACGATAATTTAGTGTTTTTAGATTTGTCAGACTGGCGGCCTTGCGAAGGGCTGCCGGTTTGCGTTTGCGGAGGCCTGTATTTCGTGAACTGCTCGGAAAAGTCATGGAAATGAGTTATCTTTGCTAGGACATTAATCTGTGCGGAATGGCGATTCTGGAAAAACTTGTAGTTCAGGACTATAGAAACATTGCACTGGCGGAGCTCGAGTTCTCTGCCAATATCAACTGCATCTCCGGCGGGAACGGGGAGGGAAAGACCAATCTTCTCGATGCCGTATGGTATCTTTCAATGACAAAGAGCGCTTTCAGGTCATCGGACCGGGATAACTTCCGGTATGGGGCCGATTCTTTTTCCATCTCGGGAAACTATCTGATGCAGAGTGCATTGCGTTCCAGATTCTCTATCAAGGTGATGCACAAGGGGGAGAAGAAGCTCCGCAGGGATGACAAGCCTTACCAGCGTATTTCAGAGCATATCGGCGAACTGCCCGTGGTGATGGTGTCTCCTGACGACGTGTCTCTGGTGAGTGATTCCGGGGAGGACAGGAGGAGGTTCATGAATATGGTCCTTTCTCAGATGGATAATGAGTATCTCTCTGATGTCCAGCAATATAATAAGCTTCTTGACCAGCGCAACTCGGCTCTGAAGAATTACCGGCCAGACATGGCCCTTCTGGAAATCATGGAGGAGAGGATGTCGGTCTATGCCTCGCGCATATATGAGAAGCGCAAGTCTTTTGCCGAGCGTCTTTCGCCTGTTGTGGAGAAGTTCTATCATGACCTTTCTGGCGGCCGGGAAAAGGTCGTGGTGGGTTACAAGTCAGACCTTGAGGCAGGGGCATTGACAGAACTTCTGGCGGCAGCGAGGAACAAGGATCTGGTTCTGGGCTATACTTCCGCCGGTCCTCAGCGTGATGACCTGACTTTCGGTATGAACGGGCATCCCATCCGCCGCTGCGGTTCCCAGGGACAGCAGAAGTCTTTTCTGGTTTCTCTAAAGTTCGCCCAGTATGAGCTCATGAAGGAGAGTTTCGGTGTTCCGCCGATGCTTCTGCTGGATGACGTGTTCGACAAGCTTGACATGAGCAGGACCGCCAATCTGCTGGCTATGGTGGCCGGCAATGAATTCGGTCAGATTTTCATTACTGACAGCAACAAGGTCCGTCTTGCCGGCATTGTGGACAGCATTACATCTGACAGGGCTTATTTCGAGACAGAAGGCGGTAATTTCAGGAGGGTGGAAAATGGGCAGATATAAGGGAAAGAGCATTTCCATGGAGCGCAAGGAGCCGATGCAGATGGACAATATCATGCCTCTGTTCCTGAAGGCGATGAGGCTGTCCGCGGGTATGGATGTCCATCTCGTGCTTTCCGCATGGGACAAGGTCACGGGCGCCGCCCCATATACTTTGTCGAAATTTCTGAAGGATGGTGTCCTCATTTGCGGGATATCATCCTCTGTTGTGCGTAACCAGTTGTTTTTCAACAGGGATGCTATAATTGAGGAGATAAACAGGGTAGTTACTTCGGATCCGCTTTACAGCAATACCGGATGCACCGCTCCTGTAAAATCATTGGTTTTAAGGTGATATGTGTAACAAGAGATTGAAAATAGTTGCCGATAAGGCAATTCCTTTTTTGGAGGGAGTCTTCGACCCGTATGCGGATATGACTTATCTTCCCGGTGATAAAATCGGTCCGGAGGATGTCAGGGATGCCGATGTCCTGATGGTCAGGACCAGAACGAAGTGCAATGCCGATCTTCTTGAGGGCTCGAAGGTGAAGTTCATAGCTACGGCTACAATCGGAACTGACCACATTGACTTTCCATATTGCGATTCCAAGGGAATTGTGGTCCGCAATGCTCCCGGGTGCAATGCCGGAGGTGTCATGGAGTATGTTTTCTCGGCTCTTTACGGTCTTGCTTCCAGGAGGTCCATCAGCCTGCAGGGAGATACCATCGGTATCATCGGTGTGGGTCATGTGGGCAGCCTGATCGAGAGGATGGGACGCGCATTGGGCTTCAAGATTCTCAAGTGCGATCCGCCGCGTGCGGAGGCAGAAGGGTCTTTCGGCTTCTGTGACCTGGATTATCTGCTGCAGAATTCGCAGATCGTCACGCTCCACGTGCCGCTCGACGAGACGACAAGGGGAATGGCGAACAGCGAGTTCTTCTCGCTGATGCAGCCGGGTGCGTTCTTTATCAATGCTGCAAGGGGTGAGGTCGTGTGCGATGATGCGCTCAAGGCAGCGATTCCGAAGCTGGGCCCGGTTATCATTGACACATGGAATCATGAGCCTGACATTGACCTGGACCTTATGGACAAGGTTGCGATTGCGACTCCTCATATTGCGGGATATTCGTATCAGGGCAAGCAGAATGGTACTGCGGCAGCGGTCAGGGCGGTAGCTCATTATTTCGGTATTACGGAACTCTATGAGTTCTTCCCGAAGACGGATCTGCCTGAGAATGAGGCTGTAAAGCTGGATCTCAAGGGCTTGAACCAGGGAGAGATCGCGTCGGTGCTCCAGTACAATTATCCGATTTTTACCGACGATTTCATGCTGAGGCTGAATCCTGAGAACTTCGACAGGCTCAGGAGTGAATACAATTACAGGAGAGAAGTTTATATAGACTAGATATGTTTAGTAAGGATGACATTAAAGCTATTGGGGAGCGTGGCTCTTCAGTAAAGACCGTTGAGGCTCAAGTTGAGCGTTTCAAGAAAGGATTTCCGTGGATGGATATCGTGGGACCTGCGACTCCTGAGCGTGGAATCAAGGTGATGAGCGAGGAGGAGGCTGATAAGGCTGTCGCTTATTGTGACAATGCTTTTGTGGCCGGAAAGTGCAAGTTCGTGCCTGCTTCCGGAGCTGCTTCCCGTATGTTCAAGGACATTTTCGCAGGGCTTTCCGCTCTGGAAAACGGCACTGATCCCGGCGCTGATTCTCCTGTGGGCAAGCTTGCTGCGCGTATCAGGGATTTCGCGTTCTATACTGAGGAGATGTTCGGCCAACCTGAGGACAATGCGGATTACCGCAAGGATGTTGCCGACAAGGTCCTCAATGACAGTGGGCTTGGCTATGGCTCGAAGCCGAAGGGCGTGATCCGTTTCCACAGATATCCGGACGGGGAGTGCAGGACTGCTTTTGCTGAGCATCTTGTTGAGGCTCAGGACTATATGAGAAATGCGGACGGTTCTGCCAATGTCGTGTTCACTATTTCTCCTGAGTTCAAGCCTCTGTTCGAGGCCGCTCTGGATGAGGTCAAAGCCGCTTATGAGAAGAAGTATGGCGTGAAGTACAATATCTCGTTCACGTTCCAGGACAAGGCTACCGATACTGTGGCTGTCGATATGGAGAACAGGCCTTTCAGAAAGGAGGACGGAAGTCTCCTGTTCAGGCCTGCCGGTCATGGTGCATTGATTTATAACCTGAACAATCTCCAGGATGAGCTGGTTTCCATCAAGAACATTGACAATGTCTCCAATGACAGGTTCCTGGGTGTGACTGCGCGTTACAAGAAGGTCCTCATGGGAAGGTGCTTGGAGCTGAGGGACATCATTTTCGGCTATCTCCGCAAGCTCGACGCTGTCGCGGATGTCGCTTCTGATGAGTGTCAATGTCTTTGTGACGAGATCGAGTCGTTCCTTGACAGTGAGCTTTGCATCCAGCTTCCTCTCATGCGTACTCCTGCCGAGAGGGTTGCCCTGCTGAGGTCAAAGCTTGACCGTCCTATCCGTGTCTGCGGTATGGTCCGCAATCAGGGTGAGCCAGGCGGCGGTCCGTTCATTATCGCCGGCAAGGACGGTTCGTCCAATCTTCAGATTCTGGAGAGTGTCCAGATCAATATGGAGGATGAGCGTTCCCGTGATATCCTGTCCCGTGCCACTCATTTCAATCCTGTGGATCTTGTCTGCTGTATCAGGAATTACAAGGGGGACAAGTTCAATCTTCTGGATTTCGTGGATGAGGATGCCGGTTTCATGAGTTCCAAGAGTTACCAGGGGCGTGACCTCAAGGCTCTCGAGCTTCCTGGCCTGTGGAACGGTTCGATGAGTGACTGGAACACGTGTTTCGTCGAGGTCCCTCTGGATACGTTCAATCCTGTGAAGGTGGTCCTGGATTTGCTCAGGCCTGCGCATCAGGGATAGTCGGGGTGGACAGACGAGGTAGTCTGGATGGTCTGGGATAGACGGGGCAGCCGGGGCAGTCTGGGAAATTCTGGGATTTTGTTCCGCGAAAACGTTTTACGTGGTACGGAATTAGTTTATTTTGGCATTCGGTACCGTTTAAACGTTTTGAGTGGTACGAAATGGTTTTCGACCTGCGTTTTGTTCCGCGAAAACGTTTCAAGTGGTACCAAACAATAATAGGGTGAGGCACTGAAAACCTCACCCTATTGTCTTTTTGTCGGGTAATCATGAAACGCCTCTCACGGCGCTCCGTGCTATCTGCTAATCCAGGATTCCAGGATGGCCGCCAGTCTCACGCCACTTCGAGGGGGTGCAGCCTGTGATTTGCTTGAACTGCCTGTGGAAATTGGACTTGTCGGTCAGCCCCACGGCTTTGGCTATGTCCGAAATCTCGCACTCGCTGTCTGCAAGAAGCAACTCCTTGGCCTTCTCGATTCTCATGGTCGTCCTCCATGTGCGGAAATCAGTTGCGATATAGGTCTCGAAATAAGCCGAAATGGCTTTCCTGCTGAAGCCCAATGACTTGGCCAGGCTCTCCATGCAGAAATCGGAAGAAAGGTTGTTCCCGTCGGCAATCCAGTCATGAAGCGCATCGTCTATCCTGTCCATTTCTATGCCCTTCTCATCATTGACTTCACGCTTTTTCTTAGGCTGCGTATTTTTTCTGACCCCGTTCTCGGTAACGCCGAATAAAAATAGTTTCCAACTGCTCGATATAGGTATGCTGAACAGCAACCGTTTCAGGTGTCTTCTAGTATTCAAGTTAGATGTGTTTTAGGTGATAAAAAGGCCGGAACCGCTCCGATAACGGAACCTTCCGGCCTTGTAATATCTTGTCTCAGAATGGATTACCAACCGAGAACGTAAGCGAAGATAAGAGGTGCTACGATAGTAGCGTCTGACTCTACGATGAACTTAGGAGTCTCTGGTGCGAGCTTGCCCCAAGTGATCTTCTCGTTAGGAACTGCTCCTGAGTAAGATCCGTAAGATGTGGTACTGTCTGAAATCTGGCAGAAATATGACCAGAGCGGAGTACCGTGCCACTGGAGATCCTGCTCCATCATAGGAACCACACAGATAGGGAAGTCACCTGCGGTACCTCCACCGATCTGGAAGAAACCTACGCCTGCGCCGACAGCATTCTTCTTGTACCAGTCAACGAGGAAGAGCATAGTCTCGATACCGTTCTTCACGAGATCCGGAGTGAATTCGCCCTTGATGCAATGAGCTGCGAAGATGTTACCTGTAGTGCAATCTTCCCATGCAGGGCAGATGATAGGAATGTTCTTCTCGCAAGCTGCAAGTACCCAGCTGTCCTTAGGGTCGATCTCATAATATTTTTCGAGAACGCCGCTTCTGAGGATCTGGTACATATATTCGTATGGAAGGTATCTCTTTCCTTCTGCCTTAGCCTTGTTCCAAACATCTACAAGAGCACCCTCGAGACGGCGGAAAGCCTCCTCCTCAGGGATACATGTGTCGGTAACACGGTTGTAATGGTTGTTCAGGAGTTCCTGCTCCTGCTCTGCGGTAAGGTTTCTGTAGCCAGGCACTCTATAGTAGTGGGAGTGTGCTACGAGATTCATGATATCCTCTTCGAGGTTGTTTGCTGAACAGCAGACAATAGAGAATTTATCCTGACGGATCATCTCTGCGAGAGAGAGACCGAGCTCGGCTGTACTCATGGCGCCGGCCATGGCCAACATCATCTTGCCACCCTTTGCAAGAAGCTCTTCATAAGCTTTTGCAGCATCAACAAGGCTTGCCGAGTTGAAGTGACGGTAGTTGTGAGTGATGAAATTTGAAATTGGTCCTTTTTCCATTTCCAACTTTAATTTACAGTTATTTTACATCGTGGTGTCCGAAAAGTGAATCCGGTCCTCCGAATTATTGTGCGAAGTTAGGTTTTTTTACGTAATTTTGCAATTTGTGTAAAATATTTGATGGATTTATTTGACTGGATATGCTCGAGTTGAAGGAATTTGAAAAATTCGAAGAACTTCAGACACCGTTTTGGTACTATGACCTGGACCTTCTCCGCCGGACCGCGGATGAAGTGGCCAAGTATTCCCTGAAGTACGGAATCGGCGTCAATTATGCATTGAAAGCAAACGTTGAACCTCGCATTTTACAGATAATCAGCAGTAAAGGCTTCGGCGCGGATTGCGTCAGCGGAAACGAGGTCATCTACGCGGTGGAGCACGGATTCCATCCGGAAACTGTCGTTTTCGCCGGTGTGGGCAAGACCGACCGTGAAATCTCCCGCGCGATCGATCTGGGAATCGGATGTTTCAACGTCGAGTCACTGATGGAACTCGAAGTGATCGATACCATCGCTTCCGCGAAAGGGGTTCGGGTCAATGTTGCCGTGCGTATCAATCCCAATATCGATGCACACACACATAAGTATGTGACCACCGGCCTGGAGGAGAACAAGTTCGGGATATCCAGACATGAGTTCGATAGCGTCATAGAACTTTTGAAGAGATGCAAGTCAGTGGATTTCAGGGGCTTGCATTTTCATGTAGGGTCTCAGATTCTGGATGTTCGGGAAGTGTACAGCGAAGAGTGCAGAAGGGCTTCTGAGATAGTGGATTATTTCGAGAGCCGCGGACTTGTGGTCAAGAATATAGACCTCGGCGGTGGTTTGGGAGTGAATTACAAGGACCCGGAAAGTGAACCGATACCTGATTTCGGAACATGGTTTTCTACCATCAATGATAATTTGAAGCGCAGGCCCGACCAGAAGGTAATCGTAGAACCGGGAAGGTCCATAGTGGCCCAATGCGGTTCGTTGATTTCGCGCGTAGTGTTCGTAAAACATGGTGAACATAAGTCGTTCCTGATTCTGGACGCCGGAATGAACGACCTGATCCGCCCTGCCCTCTACGGATCCTACCACCATATCGAGAACCTCACTGTCGAGGAACTTAATAACAGCAGCAGTCATAAGACTGGGGCCGGAGCCGTCACGCAGGAAAAGACCGCACCGGCGGAAAGTCCTGAGGCTTATACTTCCTATGACGTCACAGGGCCGGTCTGTGAATCCGACGATGTCTGGGGAACTGACCGCCGACTTCCTGAAAGCCACCGTGGTGACCTGTTGGCGATCAGCAGTGCCGGCGCATACGGCAGCGTCATGAGTAGCAGATATAACCTCAGGGACATAGCCCCCGCGGTTTTCTCTGATGATCTCGTACCTGTCCCGTCGCCATTATATGCCAACAACTAAATTTGAATAACAATAGTATAGAATATGTTTGAAAATCTGTCAGAAAGACTGGAGAGATCATTCAAGATTCTCAAAGGTGAAGGAAAAATAACCGAGATAAATGTCGCGGAGACTGTCAAGGACATCCGCAAGGCTCTCCTCGATGCCGACGTCAGCTACAAGGTTGCCAAGGAATTCTGCGACCGCGTGAAAGTCAAGGCGATGGGCCAGAACGTGCTTACCGCTGTCAAGCCTCAGCAGATGATGGTCAAGATCGTACACGATGAGCTGACCGAATTCATGGGAAGCGGCGCGCAGGAGATCAATGTCAAAGGAAATCCCGGCATCATCCTTATCGCCGGTCTCCAGGGTTCAGGTAAGACCACATTCACATCCAAGCTCGCCAATCTCTGCAAGTCCAAGAAAGGCATGAAGGTCCTTCTGGCTGCCTGCGACGTTTACCGTCCTGCTGCCATTGACCAGTTGAAAGTCATGGGTGAGATGGCCGGAGTGCCCGTTTACACCGAGGAAGGAGTGAAGGATCCGGTACAGATTGCCAAGAATGCCGTTGCCAAGGCCAAGGCTGAAGGCATTTCCGTCGTTATCGTCGATACCGCAGGTCGTCTTGCAGTCGATCAGGAGATGATGGACGAGATTGCAGCCATCAAGAAGGCTGTCAATCCTACCGAGACATTGTTCGTTGTCGATGCCATGACAGGTCAGGACGCTGTCGAGACCGCCAAGGCTTTCAACGATGTTCTTGATTTCGACGGAGTTGTCCTCACCAAGATGGATGGTGATACCCGTGGCGGTGCCGCCCTTTCCATCAAGGCTGTCGTAGGCAAGCCTATCAAGTTCATTTCTTCTGGTGAGAAGATCGATGCCCTCGACGTCTTCCATCCATCCCGTATCGCTGACCGAATCCTCGGCATGGGTGACGTCGTTACCCTCGTGGAGAAGGCCCAGGAGCAGTATGACGAGAAGCAGGCACGTGAACTCAAGAAGAAACTCGCCAAGAACCAGTTCTCCCTCATGGACTTCTACAATCAGATCCAGCAGATCAAGAAGATGGGTAACATCAAGGATCTCGCGTCCATGATTCCGGGAGTCGGAAAGGCAATCAAGGATGTTGACATTGACAACAGCGCCTTCAAGAGTGTCGAGGCGATCATCTTGTCAATGACACCGTACGAGCGTGACCACGTGGAGGTTATCAATGGCAGCCGACGCAAGCGTATTGCGGACGGCAGCGGTACCACTATCCAGGATGTCAACCGCCTCATCAAGCAGTTCGAGGGTACCCGCAAGCTTATGAAGGGCGCCATGGACGGCTCTCTTGCCTCCAAGCTCCGCAGACGCTAAGCCTGGCCAGGTCGAGCAGGTCTGAGGTACGGTCTTGGGGCTTTTAGGTCGGGACGGCCAGGGGTACAGTCTTGTTGTTTTTAGGTCGGGACGACCATTTCAGTCTCCTGTCCTGATTCTGCCCTCGGAATGCCGGTCCAGTATTCGGACATGTCGGTATGATTGTAAGCGTCTCCGGAGTTACGTATTGACGTGCTTTCATCGGTTACGTACTTTTGGTCGGGACGGCGCCACGGCCCTGCTCGTAACTCATTGATAATCAAATATCAAAAATAATCAGTGTGGATTTTCGCCTAAAAAATCATCGAAAATCCACACTGAATTTTATATCTCTTTGAATATCACCACTTTAAGTTATCCCTCCGTGGCATCGTCCCGCCGCCATCCATTTCACCGTCCCGCCGCGTCTGGGGTTACCTTGGACCTCTCTTTTGGTGATGTCCAGAATAACGGATGTCCGATGGACGTCCCGCCGCGTCCTCCCATCCGCCTTCCCGACACCGTCCATTTTGAACTGTCATTGACACTGATTATCTTTGCGCGTTCAAATCAATGCCAGAAATTATGTTGAGGTCAATGCTATTGGTCGGTGCCGGAAGTTTCATCGGCGGCGCACTCCGCTATTTCGTGTCAACAGTCCTGCATCCTGTCGGCCGGTTCCCGATATCCACATTTGTTGTCAATGTCATCGGATGCCTGTTGATAGGTCTCCTCTATGGCCTTTTCTCGAAATATTCCACCACGTCGAGCCATTATTGCCTATTGCTTACAACCGGCCTGTGTGGCGGATTCACCACCTTCTCCACGTTTGCCAATGAAAGCCTGTCAATGCTGCAATCAAGTGATTATCTGATGTTTACCCTCTACATATCACTGAGCGTTGTCATCGGCATAATCGCTGTCCTGCTTGGCTACAGTCTGACCAGGATAATCTGCTGAGCATCTCGTCAGAGGTGGTCGGGACAGTCAGGGGTACAGTCTTGTGGTTTTTAGGTAAGCGTCTCCGGAGTTACGGGGTTCATGTCGGGACGGCGCCACGGCTCTGCTTGTAACTCATTGATAATCAGATATTAAAAATAATCAGTGTGGATTTTTGCCTAAAAAATTGTCGAAAATCCACACAGAATTTTATATCTCCTTGAATATCACCACTTTAAGTTGTCGCTCCGTGGCATCGTCCCGCCGCCATCCTTTCCACAGTCCCGCCGCGTCCGTGGGTACTTTTGACCTCTCTTTTGGTGATGTCCAGAATAACGGATGTCCGATGGACGTCCCGCCATGTCCTCCAATCCGCCGTCCCGCCGCGTCCGCCTGACTCGCCGCGTCGATTATGACCTCACGTAGTGTGGCAAATCCTCGGGAATGATCATTGATATCTCGCAGAGGCCGGCCACTACGCCGTTCTCCTTCCACGCGCTTTGGAAAATCATCTTGTGCACACCATTCTTCTCGATAGTGTACGAGTTCGTTCCGCCAGTCTCGAGCAGCTTTCTGATGATGCCCATCGCGTGCTCATTGTGGCAGTCGAACAAATTCTTGCCGATGAGATTTCCGCGTTTCTTGTACTGCTCGATAGCCCTGTCATTCATATAGACGATAATTCCGTCCTTGTCACAAACTGTAATGGAACAATTCAGTTCCTTTGCCCAATCCGGTATCATAATTATTGTGTTTTATACCTCGGAGACCGCAAAACCATCCCGACCTCCTCAGCTTAGGTTCATGTTACATAAAGTTACGCGTTTTTCCGGACTTGCCAAAAAATCGCCCTACTGAGTGCACCAGAACGTTACCAGGAACGGAATCGAAAAGTCCAGGATGAAACCGTGGAAAATCGAAACGGCAGAATACTGCTCACCTGAAGACGCCATGATAATCGGCAAAGTCGTATCCATGGACGTGACGCCGCCTGATGAAATCGGAGCCAGAGGACCGAAAGCCTTGGCAAGGACAGGAGACAAAAGCAGGGTGACCATCTCTCGTATGATGTTGGCCAGCAATGCGATAGTGCCAAGCTCCGCGCCCTTGTACTCGGTAATGAAAATGCTGGAAAGAGAATAATAACCGAAGCCGGAACCTACCGCGAGACAATCCATCGGCGACCTGCCCGAAAGAATCAGCGAAACCGCCAGCGATCCCGCGAACGTGCCGAGCGCTGTCCCGAGCGGAAGAAGCGCCATCCTCACGTCCAGCGACTTGAACTTCGTCACAATGTTCCTGTCACTTCCGATGCCTATGCCGACGCAGAGCAGCAGAGCGCAAAGCGCATAAAAAGTAAGGTTACCGTCAATGATACTCTCCGGAACCATGCCCGAAAGACCTGCCGCGATACCCAGAATAAAGAATCCGACTATAATCAAACTACCTTTCATTTCGAAAAAATTTATCGTCAAAAACGTCTGACCGGAACCGGTCAGGAAACATGTCAGGCCTTTCTCCTCTTCTGGATATACCTCCACAACAGCCATGCGCAGACGCAGCTGCCAAGAATGCTTGCCACAGAGATTGCCAGGGCATCCAGTCCGAGGACAGGAAGAGCCGCGATAATCTTCTTGTTGCCGCCTACCTCTACGCCGAGCAGGAACAAAAGCAGCCAAATCAATACTGTTATGGCCTTGGATGTCCACGAACAGTCACGCTTTCTCAGAAGCGCACCGATGACGACACCGCCCAACATGAAACTTATGACAGTAAACATATTCCAATTAATTATTATCTGATTCTGAACGTTATCAAACTTGAAGGTTACTTATCCGTAATAGGCCTGTGGCGGGACTGGAGAAAAGACTTGCGGTTCCTCTCAAGCTGAGGAAAATCCTCCTTTGCCAATGCAAATTCACAAAATCTTTCCCAGATATAATTGACGGCCTGGGCAGCAGGATGAACCATATCCTCAGCATAGAACCTGTAGGAACGCAGTTCATCCATCATAATCTCATAAGCCGGAAAATAGCAACATTGTTCAGGATGCTTCCTGATGACTGAATCTTCGGCCAGAAGCAAAGTGCTCTTGCTCAGCTGGTTGCCATGCGCACCATCCTTCATGTGACGTATCGGGCTGACCGTGAAGATGAAACGCTTGGACGGATACTTCTCTACAAGGGAATTGAGAAGAACCTCGCACATCTTCATTGAAAGGCACTCCCTGGTAAACTCCTTGGCATCACGCTTCAGGCAGTTCGACACAATCTCCCCGGTAGCATTGACACGGAAAGTCCAGGCGGTGCCCAATGTGATGATGACGGTGGACGCCTTCCTGAAAAACTCCGAAGCCTCTGACAGCGAAGCATTTGCATCATTGACAAACTCCTTCTTCGTGCTCCTCGCCGCTGCAGTATGGTGGCTGAAGGAACAGAAAAGCTGCGAGCCGGCGCCCATCTGGACGCACTCGTCCTCGCTGAAAGGGACGGCCGAATCCAGACGTCGTATCGAATTGCAGACGGAAACCGGGTTGTACAGCGTCCCGAAAGGATTCACCATGACGTTGAACCCCATGTCCTTCATAATGGAGCCGATGTTGTCCGAGAAACAGCTTCCCATAAGAATAATCCCGTCGCTGAAACCTATCTTGAAACTGTTTTCCGGAATCTCCACCGGAGTTTGTAACCTGATCATATAAAAAATCTCTTATTTCAAATCTTCCTCATAATACTTTGCGAAAGGCCATCCCGCAGAAGTATAGAGGGGAATCATCGCGCCTGTCAGATGGCTGAGGAAATCCTGATATCCGGAAAGACTCTCCGGAGCGGACCATGCAACCTCGGCGAGAGCCGCCGCCTTCTGTCCGCCCTTGCTGCCGTTCAGCCAGGACATCACTACGCACTGCTTGGAAACGCCGCAGGGCAAGTATCCTCAGGCTAAAAACAAACAAAATTACTCAAATTATCATTGACCTACAAGTCGGGATTAGTTAACTTTGTGAAATTGGACAAGACATATCATGAAATTGAAAATTTTTGCGGCGGCGACCATACTTTTTTGTGTCAATGCCAGTGCGCAGGATTTCTTCTCCTGGTGGTTCGGAATGCCTGAGCCCCAGCCCAAAGAAAAGGGAGTGAAGTTCATTTACGACGCCTATTTCGACTATAAGTTCGACAACCGCGAATTCGACAGCGGAAAAGAGCAATTCACTGAGTCAATGACACTTTACGGTGCCAGGCTTACTCCTTCCGTGGGCCTTCAGGTCAGGCAGAACGCCAATGTCAGACATAAGCTGATGGCCGGCATTGACGTGATGAAAGATTTCGGACGCCATCCTTCTGCGGTAGCGGCCAGCCCGGAGTGCGACAGGGGGCTGGAGAACACGCGCCTCTTCCGGGAAATTACCATGTACTATGGCATTGACGCGAAACTCGGGGCGTGGAACGTGAGGGGCTATGCAGGTATTTTTCCGCGTCATCTTGCGGAGGGCGATTACTCGCAGGCCTTCTTCTCGGATTCCCTGAAATTCTATGACAACAATCTCGAAGGTGCATTGATAAAGGCTTATGGTCCAAAGACTTACCTTGAACTTGCCTTTGACTGGGACGGCCAGTACGGTTCCTATCGCAGGGAGCAGTTCAATGCCTTCGGGTACGGAAAGTATATTTTCAATGACTTCGTGTCCGCCGGACTGGCGTTCAAATATCATCATTATGCCAATGCCGCCGAGTATGGCAGCGTGGTGGATGACGCTATGGTCCAGCCGTTTGTGCGGTTCGGATTCGAGAAATTCTGCGGCTGGCAGGACCTTTCAGCAACATTGGCCTGGTACCAGTCATTGCAGCAGGACAGACGTCAGAAGGATGGTCAGAGTAATCCTGGAGGAGGGGAGTTTACAGTGTCATTGAGAAACTGGAATGTCGGCATCGAAAACAGGCTTTACTGCGGAAAGGATCTGATGCCTTTCTACAACTATGTGGACGACGGAGGCTTCAAATACGGAAACAGCCTCTATGCCGGCTCGCCTTTCTACAGAGTGGTTCCTGTCAATGACAGTGAGTGGCATCTTTATGACAGGCTGGAAGTGTATTGGCAGCCGCATATCGCTGATTTCATGGACCTCAGGCTCTCGATTGTCTCACATTTCCCTGACGGGTTCAAGTATGCCGGAATGCAGCAGAAACTCTCATTGATATTCAGTCTGGACAAACTGCTGAACCCTTCAGGAAACTCCGGACGCGCCGTCAGGAGGAACATTTCCAAGCGCGACCGCAAACGCGGCACTTCCGGATATAACGGCCCGCTCTTCGGAATCTGATTCCAATAACAATACGCATAGACAATTCTAAAAGGTTACGACATGAAAAAGATATTTCTGTTATTGGTAGTGCTATTCGGCACTCAATTATTCGCTCAAGAAACAACCGTATCAAGATTCAAACTGATACCGACTAAGAACATGTGGATATTCATCAAATTGGACACTGGAAACGGAAGGACCTGGTTGGTTCAGTATAGCACAAGTGAAGATAATCGTCTAGAAACATCTCTCTGCGATAAACCATTGGTTCTTGATCCGGTTCCACCTGCAGGGCGATTTGAGTTGTATCCAACGGAAAATACATACAACTTCATTCTTCTTGATAAAGACTTCGGAACCACATATCAGGTCCAGTGGGGAGTTGAATATAAAGACAGGCTTAGGCTACCTATAACTGGGGACAGTGACGTTGTATGGTCATGTGGATATACCCCTATGAAATATTTCGGAGAATGGAATTTTATTGGCATTGACGGCAAATGGCTTTCAAATGACTTTTTCAGTAGCGTGTCGAATTTCAACGAATATGGATTCGCGGTTGTCCAGCGTAAAGATGGAAAATACAACTTGCTTTCAACTAAGGGTAACATACAATTCCGCCAGTGGTATGATTACCTCAGCTCCATTTATTGGAAAGATGGCTATATGAACGTCAGATTAAACGGTAAAGAGAATCTAATAAATACTCAAGAGCATACTCGTTTTACCACATGGTATGATAGCATTATGGCAACGTATGACGATGGCCACACCATAGTTACGAAGGACGGTAAAACAAACTGTTTGGATAAATACGGCAAACCATTCTGTCCTGAATGGTATGACAGATTCAGTTACTATAGTCAGCATGCAATTGTGAGTAAGGAAAATAAAGAGAATATAATAGAGATAGGTGGTCGAGTGATTGGGAAAGAATGGTATGACGCATATTTTTCACCGTCTGAGGGTTTTTGTCTGGTTAAGAACAACGGCTCCTATAATTACATTAACTTGACGTCCGGGAGTCTGCTTCTTCCAGAATGGTACGATGATGCTAATTTCTTCAATGACGGATTTGGAAAAATCAAGAAAGGAGAGGACTGGTATAAGGTTGACAAGAACGGCGAGATTACCAAAATTGAGACAGAGTAACTTGAAATGTCTATCAGATGAGGGCAAAGCTCCTAAAATACTCGTCTCGATGAGATTGCGTGGTTGACAGCGCTTGTCAATGAAACAAAGAGTGGAAGTGACATTTTAATACGAAACAACACATGATGGATAAGGGTATAGAAACTTTTATAGAGGAGATAAAACAGATAATTGACGACTCGCGCTCAAAAGCTTTGCGAAGCGTTGACTTCTGCAGGGTGCAGATGTACTGGGCTATCGGCAAGCGCATCTCGGAAAAGGAGCAGCAGGGCAAGGAACGCGCGGACTACGGCAAGTACATCATCCGTAATCTGTCGAAAGAAATAGAGCCTTTGTATGGCAGTGGATTTGGAGTGAGACAACTGGAGCGCAGCAGACAATTCTATAGGATGTATCCAATTGCGTCCACACTGCGGACGCAATTGAGCTGGTCGCAGTATAAACTGCTTATAACCATTCCTGACCCAGAGAAACGAGAGTATTACGAATTGGAGGCTGTCAATGAGGGTTGGACCGGACGCCAACTTGAGCGTCAGATCAACTCCATGCTCTACGAGCGCCTTCTACTTAGCAACGACAAGGAGGCGGTCCTCGCTGTCGCCCGCAATGAGCGAGTGCCAGAATGTCCGCAAGAGATCATAAAGGATCCTATGGTACTCGAGTTTCTTGGACTGGAACGCAAGTCCGCGTACTATGAGAAGGATCTCGAAAGCTCCGTCATCTCGCATATCGCCGATTTCCTTCTGGAGATGGGGAAAGGATTCTCCTTTGTCGCCAGACAGAAGAGGCTTCTAGTGGAGGATGACGAGTATTTCGCCGACCTTGTGTTCTACAACCGCCTGTTACGTTCGTTCGTGGTGATAGAGATAAAAAATCACAAGCTGACGCATCAGGACCTTGGGCAGCTTCAGCTCTATGTCAACTACTACGACCGCTACGAGAAGCAGCCTGACGAGAATCCTACCATTGGCATACTGCTCTGCACGGAGAAGAACGACACGGCGGTGCGTCTCGCCCTGCCGGAGGACAACAAAACCATACTCGCGAGCAAGTATCAGCTGTTTCTTCCGACGGAGGAGCAACTTCGGGCGGAGGTTGAGAAACAGAAACAGATCTTCCTGCAGCAGCATGAGGAACAAAACAGGGAGATGGAATAGGGGGTACATTTCATTCTGATACGTCCGGTACATTTGAAAGTGATATGGACGGAACATTTAAAGTGCCGCAATCTGCAGAACGCAGGACAAGTGCAAAAATAAAAAAAAGTTCAGAACGGCGGAAAGTTAGTTACACTTCCGCCGTTCTGTTTATGCAAGGCATTTCGCTAAATTGGCATTTGACGAAATGGAAAATAGTTTGTATCTAGTGACTTACAGTCGTCCGTTATTTCAGTTATAGATAACTGTAGATTGGTAACGTCCTTTGGAGTATAATGTCCTCCAAATTTCGGACAGGGTGTTAAGTCAAAAAATGACTATAACTTCACAGCGAAATGGGAAAGACAACACGAAGGAAGTTCATCCCAGAGTTCAAGGCCAAGGTTGCCTTGGAGGCTCTTAAAGAATCGTAAACGAAGGGTGATTTTGGCGAAGAAGTACGAAATCTCCCAGAGATGATCTCAAGATGGAAAAAGAACTCGTGGAAAATGCCAGTGCGGCATTCGGAGCGAAGTCTGGGACAGCTGATTTCGACAAAGAGCGCGATGCCCTCCATAGAAAAATCGGCGAGTTGGAGATGAAGGTGGATTTTTGCAAGTGGGTATACAAACAGTTGGGGATGCCTATACCCGAAAGGCACTGATATCTCCAACGAAAGAGACTGTCGGCAAGGACGGAAAGCATCACCGGTATCCGAGCAGAGCCCGCCAGAGCAAACTGCTTGGGATAGCCAGAAGCACATCCTACTACAAGCGCAAGGAAGGCGAAAGCCAGAGAAATCTGAAGATGATGGACCTCATGGATAATCAATATAATAGGTGCGCAGCTATGGGAGTGCGCCAGATGGCTGATTATCTCAAAGGCGAAGGATACCATGTCGGGAAGAAACTTGCGAGAAGTCTGATGGCTCTGATGGGGCTGAGGACCGTATATCCGCTCAAAAGCCTAAGCAAGGGAGGTAGGAACAAGTAGCGTATGACATATCTGCTTCGTGGTTTGCATATAACGAGACGTAATCAGGTATAGAGCAACGACATCTCATACATCCCTATGGAGAACGGATTCATGTATCTGTATACCATCATTGATGTCTATAGCCGTTATATGGTTGGCTGGGGTATGTACAACACACTGGATGCGTCGAATGCGATAGAAGTTCTCGACAAGGTCGTCGCACGATATGGCGCACCAGAGATAATCAACTCGGACCAGGACGTGCAGTACACCTGTGAAGATTGGCATCGCTCATGTGACAAGTATGGAATACGGATAAGCTTGGACTACCGAGCCAGGTGACTTGACAATGTTTGGATCGAGCGCTTCTGTCGCACGATAAAGCGCGAATATGTATACTTGAATCCAGAGGCGACCGTGGGTGAGTTACACCGTGGAATTACGAAGTATATGGATTACTACAATAACCGGCGCTGCCATCAGGGACTTGTGCACCAGACACCCCGTGAGGTATACGCCGCGGTCGCGGCCTAATCCAAATGAAATAATTGGAAGTGAAAAGAAGAATAATTACCTTAGTACATGGAAAGAGTGATCTATATGCAGAGCTCTACATTCGGAAGACTCTGCATTACACAAAGAATTGACTTAAAGGAACTTACACCTATCCAAAGAAAGAGGTAGAATATATTTATTTAAATGGTGATAAGTTTTTGTGACCAAAAAAAACGGCAGTTATGAAAAGAAAAAATATCATTATAATTCTCTGGATTCTGTGGGTTGTTATTATGATTGGTATGGTGTTCGGCGTTTACTACTATATCAACAACAAGCGTATCAAATTGCGTTCTGAAATCAGAGAGAATATCGAATCTATTTTTGAAGGTCAATCAAGTGGAGATATGTTTGTCTCAAATAATGATGGATTCTTCGATGTCGCTTATAGTGGTAGCCCTGTTCGACACTATAAGAAAGTCGCCATACCCCCTAAGCCGTCTAAAGGCGGACTTGCAGCCATTGATCCAAGTATCGATGAGAAAATAGTTGACTGGAAACAAAGTTATGGTGACCTGTCATCATTGTATGAACTCAACTGGGGTGACAAGTATCCGAATCAAGAAGATGATGGTTGGAATATCATTAGAATATATTGTTCAGGATATGACGATGATTTTATTCAAACCAATATTATTTTCCCATATAAAGTAGGGCTTAAAAATAATGAATGGGTAAACTATTATACAGTTGAGCAGGCAGTTAATGAAGCTTTCGAGTTTTATACTACCGATCCTAAATCTAGTTATTCCGAACATTTCAGTAAAGGTTCCTATAATCGTCTTTGGTCTAAGATCAATGATAGCAGCAATGAATATTTTTATATTTCCGAGAATAAAAATTCTAATATTTGGACTATGGGGACTCCAATAGGTCATCTAGAGGGGAAGAACTATAAAGAAACACAACGAACAATGCCATACGAAAATGGCTGGATGCACAATGGTTATTACAGAGTTTTTATTGCAGCAACACAAGAAAGGCATTATATGATTGCAGAAAAAGATTGGGCCGTAAATAAAAACCGAAATCAACTTTTTCTATGGTGGGGAATAAGTCTAACAGTCTTATTCATGTCACTAATAATTCCACTGACTATTAAGGAGAGTAAGGTGAACAAGAAAAAGTCTGAAACATTATATCAACGCCTTGTCAGATTATGTAATCCAATGAATTTTATGGATAATTATGACAAGGAGAAAGTTGAAAAAGCCAATATAATCTATAAAAGATTGCTTGAAACAACGCCAGATAATAATGATTCTTTAATAGAAATCCAAATACAGGCCTCATCGGAACTTGGGATTGACTTTATTGATAAAGCAGAGTTGGAAGATTTAAAAGAAAAGGTAAATCCAAAGAGATTTATCAATCCTTACAATGCAGAGAGAGTTTCATTAGCAAATGAGCTCTATGCGACTCTTGTGAAAGAAAACCTTACATATGGAGAATTGATAGAAGTAAAAGAAAAATCAAAACTATTATAATTGTGAGTAGAATAGTATTAACATTAGTGGCGACATTTATCTGTACATGGCTAAATGCCCAGACCATAAGTAATGGTCTTATGGGAAATGTAGTAGTAAATACCGAGGGAGGTAACAGATTCGAACTTAGTTATTACACAGAAAATGGGATAAATGTTGTCCGTATTTGTGATTGGTACAGAAAGTTAGGTGAAAGTGGTATCCATTTTTCATCATTGGGAAATAATATGACAATTATTAAGTCAGAATTAAGGAACTTGCAAACAAAATACGAGCAATGGATAGCTATAGCTAAATCAAACAAAGTACAAGAGGTGGAAAAAGAAATGCCTTGTGAAATTAGTTATTCCACCTTTGATTGCGATGCCTATGCAGGAAATGCAACAAAGGTAATAGTAAAACCTTATTTTGTCATACGAAATTACGAACCATGTTGTGAAATAAGAATTTGGCATTATTTCTATGATCGCACGCCTAATTACAATGTCTGGTATCTATCACCAAAAGATATTCCCTTTTTAATATCGGCAATAGATAGGGGGTATCAAGAATACATTTCAAAGAGTATACAAAAGAAAAGAACGGAAGATTTATTCAAGTAGATTATGGAAACAGTTATTGTAATTGTAGCTATAGTATTCTTTGTTATTTATCTTTTTGCACAGGATTCAAAAAAGGAAACAACAAGAGAAAAATATGGCGAAGCTATAGGACAAGTTGCTCATTCTGCCGCAAGCACAATAGCAGGTATAGCACATGATATTGCAGAGCCTGCAAGCAAAAAGGAAATTCGTCTAGCCAGAGAGGCACTTGCATATAGGAACGAACAGTTGTATAGATTTGAATATTATTCAGAAAAAGAGCATATTAAAGAACTGCTTGATGTGGACGAATCTTTTGAAAAATCATTGAATTTACTTGGACTTTCAGCAGAACGCTGGAAGAAGATTGGTAAGCACTTGTTCTATGTAGGTGTTATTAAATACTTGTCACGTGAACATTCTGATTACACTAAGAAAAATCAAGATTTCATTCGTAAAATGATCTTAAATGAGTGGTGTAAAGACCCTCTTATGAAAGATTATCCAGATACCCTTCGAAAAGCATTAGGCTATTTCAATATCTCAGAAGAGGAATGGATAAAATATGGTGATACGGTTATAGATATGTATAATATAAATGACAATAAAGATGTTGAAGAGTATGGTATTATCACACAGATTATGCCAATGCCTAATAACAAGCATCTTTTGTGATTCCAATATTGTATTTGACAAATTCGAGAACACAATCGGCTCAAAATAACTTCATCAAGTCCACCGACATGAATTCTTCGGCCTTGATGCCGCCGTCACCGACAATGAATGACGATGTCGGCTTGAAAAGCTCGCGGAACTTGTCCAAACCTTCAGTACGTTTCTCCGCATTGCCCTTGACCTCAATCGCCACCAATGAATTCTTCTTGCGAAGTATGAAATCCACTTCGTCATTGCGCTCGCGCCAATAGAACACGTCGAATCGGTGTACAAACGCCTGACTGACAAGATAGGCTCCGACCCCAGACTCAAATATGCGTCCCCACGCTTTTCTGTCGAGGACAGCTTGATTGAATGGCATCGGGCTGTACACCGTCTTCAATGCATTGTTATACACCTGAAGTTTAGGAATGCTGGCTCTCCGTCTAGCCATGTCGATGCTGTATTTCTGAAGACCGCACAGAAGACCGCTTTCAGCCAGAAGATTCAGATATCCGGAAAGAGTCGATGTGTTTCCGGCATCCTGGAGTGAGCCGAGCATCTTGTTCAAAGACAGAAGTTCTCCGGAATAGGCCGCCCCAAGTTCAAATGTCTGACGAAGAAGAGCAGGTTTCCCGATAGGCGTGTCCATCAGTATGTCCTTGTTTATAGTTGCGTCTATTATGGACGATTGAATATACTGCTGGAAACGGTCTTCATCACCAACCAGAGGTGCTGCACCAGGATACCCTCCATAAAATATGTACTGGTCAAGAGACCATCCGAAACAGTCCCTCATCTCGACATAGCTCCAATGGCCCATCCTTATCTCCTCAAAGCGTCCTGCCAATGATTCGGAAAGACCTTTCTCAAGCCGCACACGGCTGCTTCCAAGAAGCAACACCTTAATGTTCCTGTCATTGAAAGAGTCGTCGTCCCATTCCTTCTTTACGACCTCGCTCCAGTTCGAAACTTTCTGAATCTCGTCGATTACAAGGATTGCGCTTTCCCAGTTGTTGCTCCGTTTAAGGCTTCGGACAGCTTCCCAGCAGTCTGAAACCCAAGCAGTGTTTGATGCCGGAACATTGTCTGCCGAATAAAACAGATATGGCAAGTCCAGATCTTTCAGGACCTGCTTCACGACAGTTGATTTCCCTATCTGACGGGCACCCATCACGACTTGAATGAATTTTCTTGGTTCTTCAAGACGATTCTTAATTATCTGGTATTCAGCTCTTTTATACATTGTTTTACATTTTACGCAGTGTATTGCGAATATTTACGCAATACAAATATAAAAAATTTATCAGTTTATAGCAAACATCTTTCAAGAGAGATTTATGGGGTGTCTCCTTTTCCTCCGTAGGAATCCGCGAAGTAAGGCGAAAAGACAAACGGCAAGGCAAATTCGCAGCCCATTAAGGGTGCGTTTTGTCTTGCCTTTGTTGTCTTGTATTGTCGCCTAACCAATGCGTCACCTTCTGTACCATGCGCGAGAAGTCCTGACTTTTAACGTACAGCAAATGATATCAGTTGTTTGTATGTCTATACAAAGAATAGGTGGCAATATTGCCAGAATGTCCGTGCGATTATCTGGTTTGATGGAATTGTATTAACTTTGCACGGGAAAAGTTCAATCAGCATTGGCTTTACCTGATGAATAGAAGAGTAAACAAGAAACGGCTTCCTTATATAGGTCGAGCAGATGTTATCCATGAGCTAAAGGCACACTTCGGTACAAGTTGTGTTTTGTAGGTTCGAAACGTGAGAAGTTTATCCTATCATTTGACATGAACAATATATCGAAAATACTTGCTGCCACATTGGCCGCAATCCTTTCGGCTGCATCGTGCGGCAACAGGCCGACAGGTGAATTCCAGTTCGACCTGCTTACTACTAATGACGTGCATGGCGCGTGGTTCGACTCGACTTATGTGGATGGCCCCAGGCGCACGTCGCTCATGGCCGTAAATACTTATGTCAATGCATTCAGGGACTCTCTTGGCATTGACAATGTGATACTTGTCGATGCTGGCGACTGCCTGCAGGGCGACAATGCGCCTTACTATTATAACTATGTCGATACTGCCTCGGCTCACCTTTTTCCGCGCCTTGCCTCTTACATGAAATATGACGCAATCTGTGTGGGAAACCATGATGTGGAGACCGGACACGCTGTCTATGACCGTGTTGCTGAGGACCTGAAGGCCAACGGTATCCCGTTCCTTGCCGGCAATGCCATCAGACCTGACGGGAAGTCATATTTCGACGAGGTCCGTATCCTGAAACGTCACGGAGTGAAGATTGCCGTACTTGGTTTTACCAATCCGAACATCAAGGCCTGGCTGGACGAGAAACTGTGGACGGGAATGCAGTTCGAATCCCTTATTCCATTGGTACAGAACGAAGTGGACAAACTGGCTGCAAAAGAGAAACCGCAGGTCGTCATCGTGGCGGTCCATTCAGGAACAGGAAAGGGTGACGGAACCATATATGAAAGCCAGGGACTGGACCTCCTGAAATCTCTCAGGGGAGTCGATTTTCTGGTCTGCTCACATGACCATTCAGCCTTGGTCGTAGAGCAGGACAGCATCTGCCTTATCAATTCCGGCAGCCGTGCGCAGAACATAGGGCATGGCCGAATCCGTCTGACATTGAAAGACGGTAAAGTTTTGGCAAAATCCGTGAACGCCGATCTCATAAAGGTCAATGCCGACAGGGTTGATCCAAAGATGGAGGCCGCCTTCCATTCAGATTACGAGGCTGTCAAGAGGTTTACACTCAGGGAAGTGGGAGACCTTGACATTGACCTTAGAACCCGCGATTCTTATGCCGGCATGTGTCCGTATATGAATCTCATCCATACGCTGAGCCTTTCGGCAAAGTCGGCTCAGGTCTCCTTCGCGGCACCATTGACCTTCAACAAGGACATCAATGCCGGGAAACTCATCTACAATGATCTGTTCAGTATCTATCCGTATGAGAACCAGTTGTTTGTGGTCAGGCTTACCGGTGATGAAATCCGCAAATGTCTGGAGTATTCCTATGATTCGTGGATTCAGACTTATGTTCTGGGCGGTCATGTCTTGAAGATTGCCGATGGTGAAGACCAGCGCACCGGACAGAAGAACTGGCATTTTGTCAACAGACCGTATAATTTCGACTCGGCTGGCGGACTTGTCTATACCGTAGATGTAACCAGGCCTTATGGAAGCCGTGTCAGCATCACCACCTTGGCTGACGGAACTCCGTTCTCAACGGATGCCTGGTACAATGTTGCAATGACGTCTTATCGTGCTGCCGGAGGCGGTTATATCCTGTCCAAGGGCGCCGGCATTGACACGGACAATATGGATGACCGTATCGTGGCACGTCATGATGACATACGCAATATCCTCTACGATTATATTCAGAAGTCCAATGGTATCCATTCGGCTGAAATCAATGATATTCAGCGCATCGGCCATTGGGAATTTGTTCCGGCCCCTGCCGCCGTCACCATCAGCAAAGATATGGGGCTGCTGTTCGGCGAATAATCTTAGAATGGTCCTGAACTATAAAACGACCACGGAAACAGGTGTGATTTCACTCCAAGTTTCCGTGGTCGTTCTTATGTGACAGGATATTTTATTTCAGTCCGGAGTTGAGGAACTCTACGAAACCGTCGATGTCGAGGTTGTATCCTCTGACCGGTGTCACCTGGTTGCCTTCGGTGTCCAGGATTACGTAGTTAGGCTGGGCGCTTACGCCGAATCTCTCGCGGACATAGTAGGCATTGACCCTGCCCCTGTCCTTCAGGACTTTTCCGGCTTTTGTGGTAACCCATTCTGATTCAGGAAGTTTTGCCTTGTCATCAGTGTAGAGCACTACGATTACGAAATCATTCTTGAGCATCTGGAGGACTTTAGGGTCGCTCCATACTCTCTGCTCCATCTCACGGCAGTTCACGCAGGCAAGACCTGAAATGTCGATGAATACCGGTTTTCCTGCTGCTTTGGCTGCTGCAAGTCCTTCATCTATTGAATAATAGCCTGTCAGACCGAGCGGAAGCTGGTGAAGGCCTTCAGAAGAAGTCACGTCAGCATTGACAGTGGCCGCAGGCATCTGGCCGTCAGCTTTGCTCCAGATTACGAAATCTTGCGTTTCGATTGGCGGGAGATAGCCGGCGAGGGCTTTGAGAGGTGCGCCGAACATTCCCGGAATCAGATAGACTACGAAGGTGAAGTCCACGATTACGAGGAAGAGCCTGAATATTCCGATGTGCTTTACTTCGCTGTCTGCTTCGAAACGGATTTTTCCGAGAAGGTAGAGGCCGAGGAGGGTGAACACTACAATCCAGATGGCGAGGTAAACTTCCCTGTCGAGGAGTCCCCAGTGGTATGTCTGGTCAGCGACGCTGAGGAACTTGAATCCGAGGGCCACCTCTATGAATCCGAGGACAACCTTCACTGATCCGAGCCAGCTGCCGCTTCCGCTCTTGAGCTTCTTGAGCAGTGACGGGAACATCGCGAAAATCGTGAACGGCAATGCGAATGCCACTGAGAATGCGAGCATTGTCACCATCGGAGTCCAGAACTCGCCCTGCGTGGATTTGATGAGGACTGAGCCGACAATCGGGCCTGTGCAAGAGAATGATACCAGGACGAGTGTCAATGCCATGAAGAAGATTCCGGCGAGACCGCCTTTGTCAGAGTTCTTGTCACTCTTGTTTACAAGTGAAGACGGGAGTGTGATCTCGAATGCTCCGAAGAAAGATGCCGCGAAGACCATGAACACTATGAAGAAGATGATGTTCGGGAGCCAATGCGTTGCAAGCCAATTGAATATGTCTGCCGTAACTGTCTCTCCACCGAAGAGATATGTCAGTCCTATGATGATGGAAATAGGCAGGGTGTAGAGCAGGACGATGAACAGTCCGTACATGAAGGCCTTGAAGCGTCCCGCTGCAGGTGACGATGAGCCTTTCATGAAGAAGGAAATGGTCATCGGTACCATAGGGAAGACGCAAGGCGTCAGAAGCATAGCAAATCCCCAGAGGATGGCCTCGAGAATGAGTCCCCAGATGGAGTTTCCTGCCTTCTGCTCTTCCTCGGTTCCGGTTACTGCCGGTGCCGCCGCAACTGTCTCAGGCTTTTTCAGCTTGATTTCGAAGTCCCAGTCCTCCGGAGCTCCGCAGTTGTGGTCTTTGCAGCTAGATGTCGTGATGGTACCCTTAAGTACTTCAGCATCAGAGGAAAGTCTCAGTTTCTGCCCGATTTTGATACGGTCGAAGAAAACCTCGTCCCCGTTGTAGTCTGACTTCGGAAGAAGTTCATACAGGCCGCCTTCGAGAGTGCAGCCCGTGAGATCCGTGAACTCGATCGCGGTAGGGGAGGCCTTGTGGTCAATGCCATAGGTGTGCCACCCTGAAGCGATGGTTCCGTCGAAGATGATTTCGGTAAGATTACCGTCATTCTTGCCCTGGGATACCTTCCAGGTCACTGTAGGCTCGAAATTTTGAGCCAGAACAGGCACCGCACTCATGATTGATAGTGCAATGCCTGCAATGAATTTCAATGATTTCCTGATCATTTTTATTGAGGAGTTGTCATGTATGTTTCAAGCAAATCACGCTATTTTGCGTAGGCGACAGACCTTGTCTCCCTGATGACGGTAATCTTTACCTGTCCAGGGTAGGTCATTTCGTTCTGGATCTTCAGAGCGATGTCCGCTGAAAGTTTTGCTGCCTGATCGTCGCTGACCTCTTCTGCGCCTACGATGACGCGGAGCTCACGACCTGCCTGGATGGCGTAACTCTTTGTTACACCAGGATATGCGGCTGCAAGGTCTTCCATGCCCTTAAGTCTCTTGATGTAGGACTCTATGACCTCACGACGTGCTCCAGGACGTGCTCCTGATATGGCGTCTCCGACCATTACGATAGGGGAGATAAGCGTAGTCATCTCGGTCTCCTCGTGGTGTGCGCCGATAGCGTTGCAGATTTCAGGTCTTTCCTTGTACTGCTCGGCGAGCTTCATACCGAGAAGTGCGTGTGGAAGCTCAGGATCGTCTTCTGAGACCTTGCCTATATCGTGGAGCAGACCGGCTCTCTTGGCAACCTTAGGGTTGAGACCGAGCTCTGAAGCCATGATTGCACAGATGTTCGCAACCTCGCGGGAGTGCTGGAGAAGGTTCTGTCCGTAAGATGAACGGTATTTCATTCGGCCGATGAGTTTCACGAGCTCGATGTTCATGCCGTGGATTCCGAGGTCAATGCAAGTTCTCTTACCTGTCTCAAGTATTTCATCCTCAAGCTGTTTCTGAACCTTGGCAACGACTTCCTCGATTCTTGCAGGGTGGATACGTCCGTCCACTACCAGCTGGTGGAGCGCAAGTCTTGCGACCTCTCTTCTTACAGGGTCGAATGCCGAGAGAAGGATTGCGTCCGGTGTATCATCGACTACGATTTCCACTCCGGTCGCAGCCTCCAGAGCCCTGATGTTACGTCCCTCACGTCCGATGATTCTTCCTTTGATTTCATCATTCTCGATAGGGAATGTCGTAACTGCATTTTCAATGGCAGTTTCAGTCGCAGTCCTCTGTATTGTGGTGATTACGATTCGTTTGGCCTCTTTTGCGGCATTCAGTCTGGCATCGTCCATCGTGTCATTGATGTAAGCCTGAGCCTCGCTTCTCGCCTCGGCCTTCATGTTCTCCATGAGAAGGTTCTTTGCCTCGGTTGCGGTCATGCCGGCGATATTCTCGATCTGCTTGTTTGCCTCTACCCTGAGTGCCTCGTATTCCTCAGCTTTCCTGTCGAGGTTCTCTTTCTGGGCCTTCAGGGTTGCCTTCGTGCTGTCGAGGTCCTTCATCTTCCTCTGCAGTTCGTTGTTCTGCTGATTCAGATTGTTCTCCTTCTGCTTGAGACGGTTCTCAGTGTCCTTGATCTGTGCGTTCTTCTCATTGACAAGCTTTTCGTGCTCGCTCTTGAGCTGGAGGAACTTCTCCTTTGCCTGAAGGATCTTCTCCTTCTTTATGTTTTCGGCTTCCAGTTCGGCCTTCTCCAGGATGCTGTCCTTGCGTCCCTTCATAATCATTCTGTGAACCATTATGAAAACTGCAATTCCGAATGCAGCTGACAGTAAGGCTACTGCTATGAGTATCAAAATGTTGTTCATACGTGAATATATATTATAATTTTAAGTTTCAGTCCTGTTCGTCGCGGACAACAGAAAAACCGGACAAGTCACTTCTGCTGTCTGTAGAAGCATCTTGTCCGGTAAGTCATAAAAAAAAGCCGTCAGCATGTCCGTCAGAAAATCTTAAATATTAAGATTTGAGCTCCGTGCCGGTTCAGTAATCCTACGTCCTGCCGTAGCAGAATCCCCGTGAGGGTTATCTAGGCCCGCGCATCCCCGGCTCGAGAACACCCGGTTCCGTAGAACGTGTTGTTTTCAGCGAGTTATGGCTGGCGGCTGATTTTCAATATTGTCAAGATAAGTATCTGTCTGTTTCTTAAGCATTTCCGTTTCCTTCTCTACTGCTTCCAGTCTCCTCGTAAGCGTAAGCCTTCCGATGCTCTCATTCAGCGCTACCAGAGAAATCAGCTCTGAGAGATCCTTTCCGGGGAACTTCTGCATATATGTGCCCAACATCTGGTTTACAGAAACCGCAGCCTGCCTGTAGATTTCTTCCTTTTCAGGAGACTCGGCTGTAAGCTCATATACCTTCCCGTTTATCCGAATAGTAATCTTCTGCCCCATAACTATTTCTCCAATAAGGAGATACATCTGTCTATCTCCGTAATCATCTTATCTATCTTCTCCCGCGCATCATAGTTCGTTCCTGACGGTGCGGTGAAGGCTTCTGTAAGCTTAAGATTATCCACTTGTCTTTCCAGTTCCGCAATCTGCTTCCTGCATGAATCAATCGTCGCGTCCTTCTGTTCCAATTCGAGAACCAGCTTTTCATTCTGTTTCTTCTCGCTTTCGTACAGAGCAATCAACTTTTCGATATTATTTCTTATACCTTCCAGCATGCCGGACAGCGCATTTTAATCCATGTATCGCAAATTTACGTTTTTTGGGGCTCATTTCCAATATCCGCTCCAAAAAATAATGCGTCTGACGCCTACTTGCTCCTTACGCAGCGTACCTGGAAGGCCGCATCGTTCAATGTCAGTCCGGCAATCTTAGGGACGCCCGATGCTGATGACATCCACATCAGATACTGGCATTTTCCGTCTGAGGCTTTGGTTCCTGTCCATACGAAAACGTTGTTCGCTGACGTTACTCCCGAGCCGTCCTTCTTCAGCTGTCCGCCTGCCATGAGGCATACGGTCTGCTTTCCGTCGGTACATGTATAGTATGCTCCGGTTTTCGTGTCCACGCTTCCGCCCTTTGTCATTTCCGTCATTTCTTCACTGGTCGGCAGTCTCCATGTGCCGGCAGGCAGAACGAGTGAGCATGGGTCGGTATCGTCTTTGGAAATGGCTGTGTATGAGATGGTTTCCTCTTTCGGCCCATATGCCTTTCCAGGATATTTGCTTGTGCTCTTGATGTCCTGTCCGAGGTCAATGCCATATTTGCTTCTCCACTTGAAGTACATTCCGTGCTCCTTAGGTCCTGCAAAAGTATAGGCCCCGTCTTTTATCGTAAGGTATCCCGTACTCCAGATTACAGACCAGCCGTCTGCCGCAGGTGCACCGGCCTGAACCACCTTCTTGCCTGTGTCAATGCCATTGATGAAGATGCTGAATGTCCTGTCTGTAGTCTTGGTATTCTCCGGAATAGGAATTTCGGCTACAGGATTGAACCTTGAGGCATCCTTGCTGTATGTGTTGCCGTCCGAACCGCGGGCCTCCACTGCGACTTTTCCGAGGTCTGTGTCTATATTGACAGTGAGTGTGAATGCCTTGTAGTCGTTCTTAGCCGGCGTATGTGATACATAGAACGCATAGTCCTGAATGGCAGGCTGAACGAAGGTCTTTCCTGTGAACTTGCTGTTTATGAACAGTTTCCAAGTCTTGTCCGTCTTCTCGGTGTTCGCACTGACATTGAAAGAAGCCTTCGTCACTTTCGGGGTGCAGGTGCTTGTCTTTTCCTCCTGGGTGTCGGAGATGAGAGTGGCCTCGTAGAGGGCGAATTCGCCCGGGTCAGTCTCCACTTCCAGTTCGAATCCGGTATTGGCCTCCAGCTTTTCAGGTGTCAATTTGTGTGATACATAGCTAGGCTGCCGTATGTTCTTCACGCATCTCACGGAACCGAGCGCGTTGTTGGTCAAGTCATAGAAAATCATTGAATATGTGTCACTTATGACATAGACCATGTGCTCGTTGTCGTAGCTCCTTCCGTCTATCCAATATCCGCCGTAAGCATTGTCATACTGATGGTCCATCTTTCCGGTGTCTATGAACATTGCTCCTGTGTATGGCAGGAAATATCCCGGAGCCTCCTTGAATGTTCTTCCCTTGATTCCGTCAAGAGAGTGTTCGCTGTCGGTATCTTCCTGATAATAAAGGTAATATGCTTCCATATATGTCGGGAGCCTGAGTTCCGGACTCATCTTGGTGCACGGGTCGTCGCTGTCACTGTCGGACGGGATGTCTTTCATCTCTATCTTGACAGGCTCCGGTGTGTTGGCTGTTCCGTCATAGGCGCCATCCACAGGTCTGATGCCGTAGCTTGAGCCTTTCTTGAAGAAAAGTCCAGGGTCTGACATCTTTTCCGCGATGATGAATTTGCCGTCTTTCAGGTCAATGTTGCCTTTAGCCCACCAGAAGTCTTCGATTAGGAACAATCCGCAGTCCTGCTCTGCTGAGGCAATCTGCTTCCATTCGCCAGGAGCGGCGTCTCCGTTGGCATTGACAGTTTCCATATCGGTAAACATGGCCTCCACTGCCACTGTCCTTGTGCTTTCAGTGTAGTTCTCAGGAACATTGACCTCGAAAGTCTTGGTCGGTTTCTCGATTTTCACTGCCTCCTGCGCCTCTCCGCCGATGACGAGGCGGTATTGCCACGGGAGGAATACTTCAATGTTGGATTTCGTGAGGGTATCGACTTTGACATTGACTTTGAATGTCCCTCCGTTGAATGAAATCTTTTCCGGCAGTTCGTTGTTTTCGTACTGGCTGATGATATAGTCAGTCTTTACTGGCTCTTCGTCTTTTTTGCATGAGAGAAGAGCGACCGGGATGGTCGCGCAGACCATTAGTTTGAGAATGTTTGAGTTCATAAGCTATAATGGTTTTCCCAAATATACGTTTTTTTGTGGAAAAGTTCCTCAAAAAGTTGCGGACTAATTGCATTATAGCATTATAGCTTTATCTGAATCACTGGCCTCCCAGCCTGCTGAAATATGTCAGGACCTCCTCCCATGTCTTGAACGGATCCTCACCGAAATGAAGCACCGTCCCCATGAAATCGTCGGAATTCTGCCGCTCAGGGTACCTGTCGATGAGATAGTCTCCCAGCAGCATGTCCTTCCTGTTGCAGATGACAACCCTGTTCCACGCAGGAACGCCGATGCGCTTCTCCACCCATCGGGTCAATGCCGGGATGCGCTCAGGTTCATTGAAATCATTTGTGATGAGGACGTAGGGAGAATAGTTTCTTGTCAATGCCGCAAAGGCCTTGACAGCGCTGCCGTAAGGTTCCATTTCCTCAATGCTCTTGCCTCTTGAAATCCCGTTCCTCAGGTCCAGAAGCACATCTGTCAATGCTATGAACATCACCGGCTTGCTCCTCTTTTCCTGCTTGTCGTCGATTCTTTCAATGACAGGAAGCACGGAGTGGAGCAATACGCTGTCGTCCATATAGTGTTCGCCTTCGAAATGGATGGCATTGGCATAATACTTCTTGAACACGTCGAAAGTTCCCGTGACGAAATTGTCATGTGTTCCGAACATTCCATAGACGTGGTCGCGTTCCTCGGTCATTTCTCCGAAAGACGAGGGGTCGGAAGCATTGTCCGGCATATTCTCGAAACAGTGTGAAGATACTTCCCTGAATGACTCCAGGAGCCCTTTCGTTACCAGAAACGAGGTCTGTCCGTCGCGTCTTGGGTTGTGGAACTCCTGACGGCCCAAGCCGTTGTTCTTCTGGAGAGTGTCGGCGAGGAAAAACGCCGGATTGAAAAGAATCCTGTCGAAGCCGCGCAACAGTTCGGCATACATTCCGCCCATCGAGGCACCGATGATAAGGTCCGGGTTTTCTTTGGCGCACAGGTCCTTGAGAAATGTCAATGCTTCTTCGGGCTCTACCGGAATGTCCGGTGCGACGATTCTTGTTTCCGGAAGCAGGGTGGTCATTGCCCTGACTGTGCCGTTCTGTCCGCTGGAAGCGAATCCGTGAAGGTAAAGTATTGTCTTGCCGGCCATTATGTCAGGCCTGGCATATTCGTAAAGTTCCATTTTATATTTGTGATTGAATCTTGTCCGATTTCCTGAAATAGACTACGCATCCGCTTGTGAGGATGGCGCACAAGACGAACATGACGCCTGTCATTGTGAATATGTTTCCCAGTCCGATGATTACCGGTATGATTCCGCCGAATGACTGTCCGATGGCTCCGAGCAGTGCTGAAGCCACTCCCGCATTGTCCCGTCCTGCATCCATTGCCGCGACATTGGCAGTGGTGGATACGATGCCGACCATGAGCATGAGTATGAAGACGATGGCTTCATATATCCAGAATCCGCATCCTATGACGAAGGCGGCCAGCATTGCGGCTGAAAGGATTACCAGCCCGACGGTTCCGAACGCTATCGCGATGTCCCTGGTCTTGAACAAAGGTATTATGGCAGAGGCGATTGCGAAGGTCAATGCGTTGAATCCGAATACTATGCTGAACTGAAGTGTGGTCAGCCCGTAATGTTCTTGTATGATGAACGGGGCGGATGCAAGGTTGGTGAACAGCAGCGCCATGGAGAACATATATATAAGTACGTACAGCAGGTACTTTCTGTTTTTCAGGACATTCAGGAATCCGTCGGCCATTGCCTTGCCTGAGGATTCGTTCATCATGCTGAGGTTCTTGAATGAGAGACATTCCGTCATGCGGAATGCGCCTATCAGAAGGACGATGGCGAGGACAATGAGGCTCCAGAAGATTCCGCGCCAGCCTCCTATCAATGCTATGAGGCCTCCGACGATAGGTGCGGCAACTGTCGCAATGCCATTGACCGCGGCTATGATTGACATCATTGAGGTCAATTCTTTTCCTCTGTATCTGTCTGCTGCGATGCTTCTTGAAAGGACAACGCCGCCTGCACCTGAAATTCCCTGGAAAAGTCGCATCACCACGAATTGGTGGATGTCTGCGGCGAAGATGCATCCCGCAGTGGAAATGATGAAGAGCAACATCGCGCATATCAATGGCTTACGTCGCCCATATTTGTCGCTTACAGGTCCGAATACGAGTTGTCCCGCCGCCAGGCCGACCAGTCCGGTCGTCAGTCCGAGCTGTACCAATGCGGTAGAACATCCGAACCATTTTTCCATTGCCGGCAGAACTGGCAGGTACATGTCCATGACGAAAGGGCCGAAAGCGCTCAGCGCTCCCAAGAAAATAATGATGAAGACCCTCCTTTCAAGCTGTCTGTCTTTTTCTTCCATGATAAGCGTTTTCCTGTGCAAAAGTAAGAAATACTACTGAATATTCTATCTTTGCATCAGCAAGATTAGTGTAAAGTATGAAAAAAATCGTCATTGCATGCGATTCCTATAAGGGTTGTCTGTCTTCTTCGGAAGTGTCCGGCGCTGTGGCTGAAGGCGTGTCCGGGGTCTATCCTGACTGTGAAGTGGTGCGTCTTGCCGTGGCTGACGGAGGAGAGGGTACGGTTGAGGCCCTTGTCGATACTCTGGGCGGGCATCTGGAGTGGGCTGAAGTTTCGGATCCGTTGGGACGGCCGGTACGTGCTGCATATGGTGTGGCAGGGGAACTGGCCATTATTGAATCTGCCGCTGCCTGTGGTCTTACACTCTTGTCGAAGGAAGAACGCAATCCATTGATTGCCACTACGAAAGGGCTTGGTGAACTGATATTGGCAGCTGTTGACAAAGGTTGCACCAAGTTTCTTATAGGACTTGGCGGAAGTGCCACCAATGACGGTGGAATGGGAATGATAGGTGTGGAAGGGTTTCTCGCGAAGACCAGAGGCCTCCAATTCACCGTTGCCTGCGACGTGGATACTCCATATATAGGAAGGAATGGCGCCAGTCGGGTTTTCGGACCTCAGAAGGGGGCTTCCGGACAGGATGTGGAGGTTCTGGAGGAAAGATTGCGCGGATATGCATTGAAAATATTAGAAGACACTGGCATTGATGTAAGCGATATGCCGGGTGCCGGTGCTGCCGGGGGCCTCGGAGGAGCTTTCCGGGCATATCTTGGCGCGGAACTTAAGCGGGGCGTGGACCTGGTTCTGGATCAGATAGGTTTCGATTCTGTGATTGCGGGCGCCGACCTTGTCATTACTGGCGAAGGATGTTCTGATTATCAGACATTGAAGGGAAAAACTGCGGCTGGAGTGCTGGAAAGGGCTGAGCGGCAGCATATTCCTGTGGCTCTGGTGAGCGGTGCTATACGGGATGGGAAGATGCTGAGGGACAGCGGATTCCATATCGTCGAGGCTGTTACTCCACCTTCCATGAGTCTGGAAGAAGCGATGCGCCCTGAGACTGCCAAGCGTCTTGTCGCCATTGCCACACGAAACATTTTGCATCATTTTTGCATCTAGTATCCGGTTCTGCACATGCGGGACCATTGATTTTAACTATTAAGAGTTATGATGAAGAAAATTATGTCGCTTTGTGCGCTGGTATGCGCATTGGCGTTTTCGGTATCGTGCAAAAAGGACAGTGCCGATAACAATGGTTGGAAGGTGATACCATCAGAGATAATTACCGCCGAGAGCGGAAATGCAGCGATTACTGTCAATGCCGTGCCGGTGCAGATCGGCAATGCAAAACTGTCAGCCACTTCTGACAATGCTGCAACCTTGACATTGAACAATATCATTCCCGGTTACAACAAGGTGGAAATGGATGTTGACCTGAAATCTGCCGGCAAAGGTGAATGGACATTCAGTGGAAACACTTCACTGGTAGCCAGCCCGTCAATGATTTCGCTGTTCTCGACAACTGCCCGTCCGGCAATTTATGAGATTACATCTGAAGGTAGGATTACCTCTGAGGGAAAAATCACTATTACAGCATCTTCCAGGGTTTCTGATGCGGCGCAGGCTGGTCTGGCCGGTACATGGAATCTTCTCCGCACCGTCGCTCCCGGAAGCAACATGCTTCCGTCAGTTTATCCTATGCAGGTGACCTGGACAGCCGGCGGAAATTATGCCGCTTCCGCAGCCAATCTTTCGATGGCTCTGAGCCTTTTGGGAAGTGTCAATGTTGCGGACAGTTTCAATAGCATGACATTCCACGAAGACGGAAATATCACAGCAGAGTACTGGGAGTCTGACTCTGACGACGAGGGCGGTTTCCAGATGCCTGATGTCCAGACACTTCTGAAAGCGCTCATCGGACCTGACGGAAAGTATCATTTCAATGCTACCTCGCACACCGAGTGGATCTCTCTTCCGAAGGCCAATCTGGCATTCTGGTACGCTTCTGACTATTTCTATATGGTTCCTAATCTGGCTGCTCTTGCAGGTGACGATGAAAATACCGATTTCATGACGAGAGCCAATCTTCCTTCAGGAGACTCAAGTCTTTCAGATATTCTGGACCTCCTCAATGACCTCAAGGAACTTGGCGTGGATGTAAATGCCCTGATGCCTCAGATTCAGCAGATTATGAAGAGCGGTTTCAGATTTAAATATTTACAGGGGAACAGCGGTTCACTCGAACTTTACGCCGACAAGGAAATGTGCGATCCTATCATCAATGCCTTCCTCCCTGCTCTTCCTAAACTGGATGAACTTCTTGCAGGTATGGCAGACAATCCTGACATTTCAGCAGAGGAAAAGGCCCAGCTGGCTGCCATCATGCAGCTTATGAAAGCATTCGGACTCGAGAAGCCGTCTGACTTCGTTCCTCTCTGGCAAAACACCCAGACATTCAGGATTTCAATCAATCTTGTCAAAGCCTAAGTTTTTAAGATAGCCGTCTTGCCCGTGATGTGCAGTGGACAACTGATACATCACGGGCAAGTTTTGCAATTGATGGGGATAAGTGTAAAAAATATTGATTACCTTAGCATACATAATCATTGACTCATGAAAAGAAACCTTTTGTTTTTATTTGCGTTCTTGATGGCTTGCGGCGTTTCATTTGCCCAGCAATGGGCTCCGGCCGGAGAGAACATCCGTACAAGGTGGGCTTCTGAGGTGAATCCCCGGGAATGCCATACCGAATATCCCAGGCCGCAGATGGCTCGCAGGCAGTGGCAGAATCTCAATGGACTTTGGGATTACGCCATAAGTTCTGAAGATGCCGTTTCAATGCCAGAAAACGCTGACGGTCAGATCTTGGTGCCGTTTTGCATAGAATCTTCACTTTCAGGTGTCTGCAAACGCATTGGTGAGGACCAGATCCTGTGGTACAGGACAAAGCTCGTGAAGCCTGCTAAGTGGGATGGAAAGAGAATCCTTCTTCACTTCGATGCGGTCGATTGGCGTGCAGATATATTCATTGACGGGAAACAGATAGCGTCCCACACCGGAGGCTATACTGCTTTTGCTGTAGATGTTACTGATTATCTGAGTGATACCCCTGCTGAACTGGTAGTGAAGGTATGGGATCCGACTGATGACCCTGAATATTCGATTCCGCGTGGAAAACAGGTTTCTGATCCGAGCGGCATATGGTACACACCTGTTACCGGTATCTGGCAGAGTGTATGGATGGAACCTGTCAATGCTGATGCACATATCGAAGACTACAATGTCGAAACTGATATTGCTACAGGAGAAATCTCCGTTACCGCGGTGTGTCATGGTGCTGTAGAGGGAGACAGGGTTCGGGTAGATATCCTCCGCCCAAAGATAGGCTACGATACTGAAAAACCAGGCTGGAGCATCTTCCGCAAGGGACGTCAGACAGTTGCTGCAGGCGAGACTGCTACGATAAAGGTCCGGAACCCTAAATTGTGGAGCCCTGACAAGCCGTATCTCTATGGCGTCAAAATATCATTGATAAGAAACGGAAAAGTCATTGACAAAGTTCAGGGATATACCGCTTTGCGCAAGATTTCGGAGCAGCTCGGCTCCGACGGAGTCAAGAGGCTGGCGCTGAATGACGAGGTTCTTTTCCAGTTCGGCCCGCTCGACCAGGGATGGTGGCCGGACGGACTCTATACCGCTCCGGGTGTTGAGGCGCTTGCGTGGGATATCAAGGCGACTAAAGATTTGGGCTTCAATATGATACGTAAGCATATCAAAGTCGAGCCGGCGCAGTGGTACTATGCATGTGACCGTCTCGGAATGCTGGTATGGCAGGATATGCCAAGTATCGGATGCTACAATAGCAGTGAACAGTGGGGGCAGGGGGAAGACTGCTATGGCGCCGGAACTGATTACTGGGCACGTAATGAGTCGAATATGACCAACTATTATAAGGAGTGGGCTGAAATCATTACCCAACTTAAGAAGTTTCAGTCCATTGTCGTTTGGGTTCCTTTCAATGAAGCATGGGGCCAGTTCGACACTAAGGAAGTGGTCGATTTCACCAGAAAAATGGATCCTTCCCGTCTTGTCAATGCTGCCTCGGGCGGAAACTGGATACAGGGTGCAGGCGATATCCTGGACTCACATACCTACCCGAATCCGGCGATGCGTATCCTTGACACCGCTATGGTCAATGTACTCGGCGAATATGGCGGCATAGGTCGTCCAATTGATGGCCATACGTGGGATATCGGCCGCAAATGGGGTTATATCCAGTATGATACGGAAAAGAAGGTTACTGATACATATTGTCTGTATGCCCGTGACCTTATCTACATCAAGCAGAGGGATATGTGTGCGGCTGCAGTCTATACTCAGACGACTGACGTTGAGGGAGAGGTTAATGGTTTGTATACATACGACCGTGAAGTCCTGAAAGTGGACGCGTCTCGTGTGAGAGAAGCCAATGCTGCTGTCATCAATGCTCCTCTGGAGGCTCCTGTGCCGATAGTACGGCCGTCGGCATTCCATTATAAGGATGAGTCGGCGGGTGTTCGGAACCATATGAATCTATATACCTTGAGGAATGGTGATATCACGATGCAGGTTACTGATTTCGGTGCCCGTGTCATCAGTCTTTTCGCTCCTGACAGGGACGGCAACATTGACGATATTATTGTAGGCTATGGTGATGGTGAAAGATATGTCCACAATTCCGGTGAGCGTTTCCTTGGTGCCACAGTAGGCAGGGTTGCCAATCGTATCGGCGGCGGCAGATTCACTCTTGATGGTGTTACATATAATCTTCCGAAGAACAACAACGGGCAGACTCTGCACGGTGGACTTCTCGGAGTGGATATGGTTATGTGGTCTCTGAAGGAGAGGACAGACTCTTCGGTAACTCTCACATACACAGCGCCTGACGGTCAGGACGGTTTCCCGGGTAACCTCAGCATTGACCTTACCTATACCATTACTCATGACAATGGTCTCGATATAAGATATAGTGCTGAAACCGACAAGGCGACGCCGGTCAATCTCTCAAATCATGCGTTCTATAACTTGCATGGCAGCAGGGGCGGTTCTATCCTGGATCATGTGGTGACTATCAATGCCGATTCCATCACTCCTGTCGATAAGGTGCTCATTCCAACAGGCGAGCATATGCCTGTGGCCGGAACCCCATTCGATTTCCGTGAGCCGCATGCAATCGGGGAAAGAATCGCTGAAAATCACCCTCAACTGCTCACGGGAGGCGGATATGACCACAACTGGGAGCTCAATGTCCCGTCGGATGGAAATCTGTATAGCGTATGTTCAGTATATGACCCTTCTACCGGACGTCTCATGGAAATACTGACCGACCAGCCTGGACTTCAGTTCTATAGCGGAAACTTTTTCGACGGTTCTTACTGCGGAAAGGTCGAAGGCCAGCCGATAGGTCACCGTGAGGCATTGGCATTGGAAACCCAGAAATGGCCGGATTCCATCAATCATCCTGAGTTTACTGATACCGTTCTTCGTACAGGAGACGTCTATACCCAGCATACAGTCTATAAATTCTCCGTGAAATAATTTTGTCCGCCGGCGCATATTGCCCGGCGTAGAAATTACCTTATATTATTTGCGTTCCGTTCCCTTTTCCGGGAGCGGAACGCAAATTTTGCATGGTAATGGGGAGACCACTGTGTTCTGCGGTTCCGTGCTTTTGTTGATAAGCGTCTCCAGAGTTACGTCTTGACGGACTATTGTTATCTTCAATCGTCTCCGGCGTTATGTCTTCTGTCGGGACGGTGCCACATCAGTTTTTGCAATGGTTTGATTCATATAGAGTTATGAAATTGGATGTGGATTAGTGGCCAAAAAATCATCGGAAATCCACGCTTGAAATAAACTATACTTGATTATCAATGCGTTACAGAGGGGGCCGTGGCGTCGTCCCGCCTGATGGAATCCGACCTTTCCTTTATCCTGGAAACCTCTTCTGCCGTCAGACCTGTCAGTTCTGAAATTGTCTCAATGTCAATTCCGTTCTCCAACATTCTTTTGGCAATGTCGAAACTCTTCTGTCTTGCGCCTTCAGCACGTCCCTCAGCACGTCCTTCAGCACGTCCCTCTTTGAGGCCCTCCTCTTTACCTTCTTTATGTCCTTCCTCACGTCCTACCTTGAGACCTTCCTCTTTGCCTTCTTTATGTCCTTTCTTGTGTCCCTCTTTGAGCCCTTCTTCTCGCCCTTCTTCACGCCCGGTCTCACGTGCGTACTCAATCTGATTGTATGTGTCCCGTTCCGTATTCATGGCTTTAATGTAATTGGTTCTGTCCTTGTCGTCAAGTTGGGCGAGCTCCGCAACATCGAAGAGTTTCGTGAATATCCTGTCCCTCAG